>DAAQ01000028.1 GCA_001701225.1 Bacteroidales bacterium H5
CGCAGGGCGATGGTGTGGGGGAGGTCATGCATATGGGCGCCGGGCCTCGAAGAGGTCCTTTAATTCATATGAAGCACGCGATAGCATTTGCTATCCGGCTCTGTATATGATTAAAGGACCTCTTCGAGGCCCTGTTATATGTCGGTATACTTCCCCCCACACCTTCGCCGTGAGCGGGAGTTACGCCCTGAAGGGCTATCCCGACACACGGCTCGATGTGGGACTTACCACATGTCGCCGCTTCGCGGCTGGTGGCATCAGACGGCTAAATCGCACCGCGTGCTATGGTGCCACGACCCCCTGCGGGGGCCGCAGAAAACATATAATCCCGTCCCTCGGGGCAAGCCCCGAGGCTATTGAGGCCACGCCCCGCATCCGCGGGGCTCCAGCGCCTAAAGCTTACCTGCTCCCCAACACCTCTATTTTTTATGGCCGCGCGGGTTTGTCGGTCAACGGGGATTTTCGTAACTTTGCGGCATGATGAGACATTTGTTCACGAGATTGTTCCTTGGCGCCATGACGCTGCTTGCTGTGTCGTGTGGCGGCAGTGACGGGTATGTCATAGAATGTGATTTCGATGGTCTCGGCGACCGCGGGGTGGAGATGGTCACCTCTGACGGAAAGTCGGTGATGCGCCGCCAGCTTCATCCACGCGACGGAAAATTCCGTGCCGAGGGGAGCAGCCGTGAGCCGGAACTTGTCGAACTCTATACCCTCGACGGCGGGGCGCTGCTCTATACATGTGTCGTCAGTGACGGTGACAGGCTCAAGGTGAGCATGGATATGGAGCAGGGCACTCCGTCGCTCAAGGTCGAGGGCCCGGAAGCGTGGGCCGAGTATGGCGCGTGGCTGGCCGCGAACGACTCGCTGCTTGTCAACGGAGCGGACGGGGATGTCAACCGCATGATTGCCGAGTATGCCGGGGAGCATCGCGATTCTCCGGCCTCGGGATTGCTCGTGGCATCCCGTTTCAGGGCCAAGGGAAACGAGCTGATGGCCGATTCGGTGATGAACCTTATAAGTGCCCAGGGACGCCCTACGAGCGTCACAGCGTCATTTATGGCGTCGCTGAGCCGTGGCCTGACACGCACCCGCAAGGTGAACCGCTTTCTTGTGCCTGCGGGGCGCGATACGTCGATAACATACGTTGCCTCCGAGCACTCGTACACCCTCATTGCGGTCAACTCGTCGCGCAAGCCCGACAGCGTGGCACGGCGTCTGCGTGAACTCTACAAGGCTATGCCAGCAAAACGCTTCGACATAATCGAGCTGAACGTGGCGCGCGACTCTGGCACATGGCGCGGCAACATACTGGGCGATTCGGCGCGCTGGAGACAGGGATGGCTCCCGGGCGGCATAGCGTCGCCACGCCTCACGGAGCTCGCGGTGGCCGCGGTACCATATTATATCCTCACGGACAGCACGGGCCTCATCGTCTATGACGGTGTGTCGGTGACACGTGCGGACACCCTTGTGCGACGGCTGTTAGGCCATCCGGCCACTCCACGCGAGGAGATTGACGCAGATACCCTCGCCACACCCGCCACACCTGCCGCTACTGCCGCCACTGCCGAAGCTGCGGTGCCCGACCGTCCCGGCAAGCTCAAGATAAAGCCTGCGAAGCAATAAGAAGTGCTTTTCTTCGTTGATATATAGATGACAATCCATATATCCTGATGAAGAAAATCCTCTCCCTTATATCCCTGCTTACCCTCTGTTGCGCTGTCCTCCCGTCGTGTATCGAGGATGGCTTTGACACGTCGCCTTCGGCGCAGCCCGTTTTCTCGGTAGACACGCTCGACATGGGCGTGACATTCACTGACCAGCCTACGCCGACACACCGTTTTGTGGTGCATAACCGCAATTCCAAGCTTATCTCCATAAGCCGTATCGCGTTGCGCGGCGATGATGGCGAGCGGTTCAGAATCAATGTCGACGGATTTGCCGGAAGCGAATTCGCCGATGTCGAGATACGTCCCAACGATTCGATATTCGTGTTTGTGGAGGCTACGCTGCCTCCCAACGCGACCCCTGCGCTCACGGATGTGGAGGGGCATCTTGATTTCACCACAAACGGTGTCACGAGCAGTGTCGTCCTCCTTCTTCACGGCCAGGATGTGGAGCGGCGCCGCGGATATGTAGTCTCGCAGGATGAGCGGTGGGACGCCACATACCCCTATCAGATATTCGATTCGCTCGTGGTGGCCAAGGATGCCACGCTCACGCTCGATCCCGGTGTCACACTGCATTTCCACGACAAGGCATCGCTGCGCGTCTACGGTACGCTTATCTCCGAGGGGACGATGGAACTCCCCGTCAACATGTGCGGCGACCGCACGGACAATGTTGTGGGCGATATATCGTTTGACCTTATGGCCTCGCAATGGGACGGCCTTGTGCTGCGTCCCGGAAGCCGTGGCAACAGATTCGTCCACACAGTGGTGCGCAATACCGTCAACGGCCTCGTGGCCGACTCGCTCTCGCAGGCCACCTTCGTCAACTGCCGTCTGCGCAATTCGGCCACATATCCCCTCGAGAGCCGCTATGCAGACATCACTCTCATCGGCACCGAGGTCGCCGAGGGCTCGGCCGGACTCTTTGCCATGACCGGGGGCAATGTCACCGCCAATCACTGCACCTTTGCCAACTACTATCTCTTCTCGGCTCTCGGAGGGGCCTCCCTGCAGTTCGGACACTATGACGAGGAGAGCTCCACCGGCGCGGAGGCTCCCTATCTGCAAGCCGATTTCTCGAACTGCATTGTCTATGGCAACGGCCTTGATCTGGGCGAGGGGGATTTCACCGGCACCAATGTCTTTTTCCGCTCCACAGTCCTGAAGAGCGAAGGAAGCGATGACGATAATTTCATCGGGTGCATCTGGGACACCGACCCCCTCTATGGCACCGTGCGTCAGGAGTATCTCTTCGACTACCGCCTAAAGCCCGACTCGCCCGTCGCGGGTATGGCCAATCCCGAGCTGACCCTCCCCGAAGCCGCCACCGACCCTTACGGCTACGCGCGTCTTCCCCTTCCGACCCCCGGCGCCTACCAGATGCCCCTCCCCACCGAGGAGTGACAGGGTTATTTTACGGGGATAAATTTGGCAGAACGGAAAGAATATGCTAATTTTGGACAAATTTAAAGTTCAACCTTAAAATTGTCCGGGTATGGCTCCTCTCAACTTGATTCCCCGTAAGATGCAGACCGCGATACGCGAGGCTTTTGACTCGTTCCCGGTCATAACCCTCTGCGGACCACGCCAATCGGGAAAGACAACCCTCTGCCGCACTGAGTTTCCGTCATTGCCATATGTGAATCTCGAGGATTTCACTACACGTCAGTTTGCGACAGAAGATCCCAAGGGATTCCTCTTGCAATACGGAGGAGGTGCCATTATTGACGAGGCTCAGCTTGTGCCGTCGCTTTTCGGACAGATTCAGGTTATTGTAGACGAAGACCGTTTCAGCGGCAATGACGGACGGAAATTCATCCTGACGGGAAGTAGCAACTTTGCCCACCATCCCGACCTCAGGCAATCGCTTGCGGGACGTACAGGCATTTTCACGCTCCTTCCGCTATCAACATCAGAACTTCTGGAGGGAGGGTATGATCTGCCTTCTGTCGAGGACGTGATTGTGGCAGGAGGTTATCCCGGCGTTTGGACGCGCGGTCAGGCACAGCGCCGCCAGATTATTGAGAGTTACATAGACACCTATGTAGAGCGTGATGTGCGCCGTCTCATGGAAGTCAAGGATCTGCACAAGTTCTCAACCTTCATACGCCTTTGCGCATCTCGTATTGGGACAGAGCTGAATAAGTCATCCCTTGCTGTAGAGGTCGGTGTATCCGTGCCTACGGTAGAGAGCTGGCTGAGTGTCCTCGAGGCATCATTTGTCATATATCTTCTGCCTCCCTGGTTCGCCAATATCGGAAAGCGGCTTGTCAAGTCACCAAAACTCTATTTCTGTGATACGGGCGTGGCCTCCAACCTTCTTGGGATAAATGAGGCTACACAGCTCGTCGGCCATCCGTCGCGTGGAGCCATGTTTGAGAATCTTGTAATAAATAATGTGCTCAAGTTCGGCTATAACCGCGGCATAAAGGAGATACTCAGTTTCTATCGCGACAAGACAGGACGCGAAATTGACCTGATACGTGAGACTGACGGAATTATCGAGGCTTTCGAGATGAAGGCCGGTATGACCTATCATCAGGATTATTTCCGTCATATCGCATACCTACAGGGCATACTCGGCGACCGTCTCGGGCGTACGGGGGTGGTATATACCGGAGATGTGGAGATGATACGTCCCAAGGATGCCGTAATTAATTATAAAAAATTTCCGGACAATTTTAAAGTTCAACTTTAAAATTGTCCGGCTACTTGGCTATAAAAGGAATCTCAGGCTATATATCTTTCGTATGCTTTGAGGAACTGTCTGAAGGCGGGGATGCGCATGAAGCCCTGCTCGAAGAGGAGCCATCCGACGATGGTGACGGTGATTCCGGCCAGAACATCAATGATATAGTGGTGGAAGGTGTAGACTGCCGTAAACCAGATGCCGAGGCATATGAAGGCGAAAAGCCCCCTGAGCCACCATCCGCAGCGCGCGCGGAGCGAGTAGATGAACGCCACAAGCATATAGGCCGCATGGAGCGATGGGAAGGCGGCAAACACGTTGGAGTTGCGCGAGTAGAGGCCGTCGAATATCGAGAGGCCCGTCATTGCGTCCCAGCGTCCGAGTCCGGCTGTCTCTCCGTGCGTTCCGGGGATGAAATCGAATCCGTGTCCGGCCACATACCACGGTGGTGCGGCGGGATGCACATAGTAGAGCGCGAATCCTATGAGGTTGACCAGGAGGAACACCAGCGAGAAACGCAGGTACACATCATACTGGCGGTCGAAATAGAGCCACACGCCAAACAGTATCGGCACGGGCACCCAGCACAGATAGAAGCATCCGGCCATGAAATCGAGCACCGTATTCTGATGTAACGCCCACCACTCGTTGGGGGTCAGCGCCACGCCCTGCACCATGATGCCGAACGCGCCCTTCTCAGCCTCGTAGAGCCCACGTATGTCCACCGGATTGACCTCATAGTTGGGGAGGATGTTCATCCAGTCGTACGAGATTCCAAAGACTATGAAGGGGAGCAGCGCCACGACGAGACGCCGGGTCACTGATGTGGCGAAGAGCATCGCCCCGAGGAACAGGGCTATGTAGAGATGCTCGGGCCTGAAGCCGACAAATAGTGCCGTGACCGCGAGCCATACGCACAGGCTCAAGGCTATCACCACTCCCTCGCGGGGTGAGGGGAGGTGTCTGCGCCTGTCAACGGTTTGTGTGGTCGAGCTGGCTCTTTGCATGACCTACGCGGGCAAATGCGGTTATATTGGCAAACAGGGCTATGACGCCCATGGCTGCAATCAGTATCCATTGGGCGTCAAATTCGGCGGCATCCACATTCTGGCCTACGATGCCTGTTGCGATGGCTCCGAGGGCGGTGACCACCACACGCTCGGGACGCTGCATGAATCCGATCTTACACTCCAGGCCGAGGCCCTCGGCACGGGCGCGCACGTAGCTCACCATAATCGAGCCCACCAGAGCGATGAATGTGATGAGGGCTGCTCCCACATGGCCTGTCTGGATGAAATAGAAGGCTATGCCGCCGAGAGTGAACAGCTCGCAATAGCGGTCGAGCACCGAGTCATACATGGCGCCGAATGTCGAGGCCATGTTGCCGAGACGTGCCACCTGGCCGTCGAGCATATCGAAGAGCGAGAACAGTATGATGAGTGTCCCGGCCAACGTGACCAGCGGATAGTTGAGCTCGGAGGGGGAGCCGGTATATCCGGCCCATACAAAGACGGCGGCTGCGGCGATATTGCCGAGCAGACCTATGGTCGTGACCATGTTGGGTGTGATGCCTATGCGTATCAGCAGACGCACAAAGGGGTTGATGACGCAGTATATGCCCTGCTGTAGCGCATCGCGCATTTTCTTGAATGTCGAGGGCGTTGCGGTGTCCATTGCCATATTGGATTGTGCCATTGTATTTTGCAGTTACTTAATCTTCAGATGGTTTCTTGGTACGTATTATGGAGTTGACCAGCCTTATGGCGTAAGGGTCGAATTTTGTGTTCTGATAGACGAAATTCTTCTGCAGCAGGAAATTCCAGAATATCGAGACTATGAGCGAGACGCTGAGTCGGGCGGCCGCATAATAGCCGTTGGGGCGGAATCCCATCTCCTCGAGAAAGGGGAGATGCTGCAGCAGCGTGTAGACTATCTGTGTGCCGTAGACATTGAGGCCGAGCGACCCCATCCATATTATCATATACTTTACGGCCACAGCCTTGACGGGGACTGATGATGCGTGGAATGTGAAGCGGTAGTTGATGCAGCAGTTCACCACACCTCCGGCCACAGCGCCGATGGCCGTCGAGAGCCAGGGGGCGAGGTGGCAGAACGCAAACAGCAGGAAACCGGTGCCCATGTCTATCCACGACGCTATCTGCGATGACACAGACGAGCGCAGGAAGGTGGTTACGATGTCGCCACCGTTGACGAACCGGTTTTTGAGCCTCATGAATTTTGTTAGCATTGCGTTTCCGGCGGGGAGTTTAGAGATTAGAGTTTAAAGTTTAAAGAGGAAAGTTTAGAGATTAAAGAGGAAAGATTAAAGAGGGGTCAATGGCGGTTCTTGATGCGGGTCAGCACCTCGCGGGCTATCACTGCCGATGCCTCGTTGCGGCAGGGAGCAAAGGTGGGCCAGTCGTTGAAATCTATGATGGTGAATGAACCGTCGGCGCCCACCAGCGCATCTCCTCCATAGACCACTATGTCGAGGGTCTCGGCGGCATGGTTGCATGTGCGCCTGAACCCGTCCAGGTCGAATCCCTCAGGCCCGGGACCCTCGGGGGGGGAGAGCAGCGGGAAGGAGTGGTAGAAATACTGTGTCCCGGCCACACCGTAGAACTTGAGTTTCACGCCGTCGAGATGGCGGTTGATGACCGCACGCCGTATGCCGCGCAGAAAGTATTCCTGAAGCATCTCCTGAGCCTCGGCCGAGTGACGTACGTATGTCACATCCTCCTTGTGGCTGGCAAACATCTCACCCTTCTTTATCCATGCCCTCGAAATGCCCATGGCGTCGAGCCGGCTTGTGACAGACTGGTTGGTGTCTACCATGATGCTGTCGGGGTAGGGGATGCCCGACCCTATCAGTATGCGTGCCATGCGCTCGCGGATGCAGTTCTCGATGCCATAGGCCGAGTTTATCACCAGCCTGCCGTTGTCCTCCATGCGCTGCAATATCTGCAGCGAACGGCGGTCGCGGCACATGTCGATAATGTTCTCCTCGTTCACGGCCCCGGCGATAAGCTGTTCCTCAGAGTACACCTTCACCTCGCAGCCGCGCTTGCGCAGTTGCTCGCATGTGAGGTTGAGTATGGCGGCATCGTTGCCTATGTGGTTGGGCGAGTACATTGCCGCCCTCATTATCGCAGCTATCTTTATCGAGGCCATGGCATTAGGGTTTCAGTCTATTCCTGTGAGGGGTCTGCCGGAGCTGCCGTGGTCTCGGTGGCATCGGGTGCCTTGGGCGCCTCCTCCTTGCGGGGCTTGGGCTCCCTGGGCTCTTTCGGCTCCTTGCGGGGCTTCTCCTTGGTGTCCTTCTCTTTCTTCTCCTTGGGCACACGGTCGCTGCCACGGTCAAAGTTCTGCTTGCGCAGAGGGTTTGCCGTGGCCTCGGCCTCGCGCTGACGGTTGCGGTATATGTCGATGGCGGCATATATGGCCTCGCGCAGCGACTGCGGGTCGGCCTCGCCCCGGCACACGATGTCGTAGGCGGTGCCGTGGTCGGGCGACGTGCGCACATAGGGGAGCCCGGCGGTATAGTTGATGCCCCTCTCGCCCGCGAGGAGCTTGAAGGGGGTCAGACCCTGGTCGTGATACATGGCCAGGATGCCGTCAAACTTCTTGTATGCGCCTCCGGCAAAGAAACCGTCTGCGGGATATGGCCCGAAGGCCACAAGCCGCTTCTTGTTGGCTTCGGCTATTGCCGGAGCTATTATCTCGGTCTCTTCCGAGCCGATTACGCCTCCGTCGCCTGCGTGGGGGTTGAGGCCGAGTACGGCGATGCGGGGAGAATGGATGCCGAAATCGGCCACAAGCGACCTGCCGAACGCTTCGATGGAGTCGCGCACGGCATCCTTGGTGATGCCTCCGCTGACGGCGGCAATCGGGCTGTGGATGGTCACGAGGGCCACGCGCAGGTCTTCGGAGGCCATTATCATCATGGCCTTGTCATTCTCGCCCCCGAGACGCGCCTGAAGGTACTCGGTATGTCCGGGAAACTCGAAATCGTCGCCATGGATGGCATTCTTGTTGATGGGGCAGGTGACGAGCACGTCGATGAGTCCCTCGCGCAGGTCGGCCGTGGCCCGCTCGAGAGCGGCCAGGGCGGCATTGCCTCCGGCCTTGGTGGCGTCGCCGGGGGTGACGGCGGTGTCCTCAGGCACCACGTTGATTATGTAGTTGCGCGCCTGTGCAGGGTCTGCGTCGGCTGCCGACTCGATTACGGTCAGCTTCACCTCGGGCATATCCTTGACATTCTTGCGGTAGAACGAGGCTATCTTGGCCGACCCGTAGACCACCGGAGTACACATCTCGGCCATGCCGGGATTCTCCAATGCCTTGAGCAGCACCTCGTAGCTTATTCCGTTTATGTCGCCGTGGGTTATGCCCACGCGGAGTTTTCTGTTTTCCATTGTGCGTATTGCGGGTTTATTTCTGAATCGCCGCCGCGATGCGGTCGAAATTCACGCCCATGGCCTCGAGCTCCTGTATCAGGGGTTCGGGATCACCCCCTGCGTCGGCATAGTCCTGCAGCAGGTAGACCATATAGTAGACCTCTATGAAGCGGTCGTTGACCTGGAGGGTCTGGTGGAGCTGGGGTGAGAGGCTCTGATAATAGATCACATTCTGCGCATAGCGGCGTATCTCGTCGCGCAGCAGCTTGCGGGCCTTCTCGCCGGCGGCTTTGTTGCCTGTGGCGATGGCTATGCGGTCATAGACCTGAGCCATCTGCTGAGGTATCTGCACGGCATACGGCGATGCGGCCTCGGGGAGCTTCTCTTCCATGAGTGTCACCAGATTGAGCGCCTTGGCATAGCGGTCGGCCTTGAAGGCTGCGAGGGCCTCCCTGTCCTGGTCCGAGACACCTGCCGAGTCGGCCCTCTCGGCCATGACCGCCTCGTTGATGAGGGCTGTGGCCGCGTCGAGGATATACGAGCGTGTGGTGGTGACCATGCGCCTGACGGTCTCGTCGAGATATATCTGACCCGGCTCCGTCACTTTGTCAAGTCCGCCCCAGCGGAATTTCTCGGTGATGTTGCGGTATGCCTTGTCGGTGTTTACAGCGGCGATATCCCTGTCAGAGTTCTCGGGGTTGACCACCGGGGTAATCTCGTATGCCATGCCTGTCGAGCGCATATATGGCTGCAGGCCGAGATAATACTCTGAGGGCACTGTCCCGGCTATGTAGACCGGTCGGTTCCAGCCGTTGCGGATGCTGGTGGCGAGCATATCGAGCGAGAGCACCTGGCTCAGGGTCATGCCCTGATGTGCCATTGCCCCGGGGTCGTTCTCCATGTTGGCCACAATCACGGGGTCGGCCACAGCGGCCTCGGCCTCGGTGATGCGTCCGGCCTTGACAGCCTGCTGCAGGTCGACGGGGATGAACATGTTCGGATGGGCCATCATCGGCGCGCCCCAGCGGTTGTTGCTCGACGAGGGGTCATAGAGCTGTCGCAGCGAGGCCGACACCTCGGTCGGGATGGTGTCCGCGTCGGTTGCGAAATAGCTGAAGTTCATGCGGTCGTAGGCATAGTCCTCGGGCTTGGCCTGCATATCTATACCTGCTGCCTCGTATGACGGATGGCGCATCTGGTTGGCATACCAGTCGGTGGTGAGGTAGCTCAGGTTGACCACACGCACGTCGGTACGGTGTCCCTCGACCTCCTGTGCATACCACAGGGGGAAGGTGTCGTTGTCGCCGTTGGTGAATATGATGGCGTTCTCGTCGAGCGAATCGAGGTAGTTCATGCCGAAGTCACGGGTGGTGTATCGGCCCGAGCGGTCATGGTCATCCCATGTCTGCGACACCATCTGCAGTGGGACGGCGATACCGACTATGAGGGCGATGGCCACGGGCACCCACTTGGCTGCTCCCTTGGCCTCGGGCTTCTCAGCCTCGGAGGCACCCTTGGGGCCCTTCTTTGCCTTGGGGGCCATCCATGCGCTGATGATGCTCCACAGCGCGGCCACACCGATACCGATCCAGATGGCGAAGGCATAGAATGAACCAGCAAAGGCATAGTCCCTCTCGCGGGGCTGCCCCGGAGTCTGGTTGAGATAGAGCACGATGGCGATGCCGGTCATGAAGAAGAGGAAGAACACTACCCAGAACTGCTCTATACCCCTCTGCGGATTGATGTCCCTCTTGGCCAGAGCCTGCCACAGCAGACCGATGACACCGAGTATCAGCGGGAGCATATAGAACACATTGTGTCCCGGATTACCCTCTCCCTCGCTCCATGGCATCAGCGACTGGTCGCCCAGGCGGGGATTGTCTATGAACGGGATTCCCGATATCCAGTTGCCGTGGTTGACCTCGCCGTTGCCCTGGATGTCATTCTGGCGTCCGGCAAAGTTCCACATGAAATATCTCCAGTACATGTGGTTGAGCTGGTAGATGAGGAAGAACCTCATGTTCTCGCCCTGTGTCGGGATGATGCGGTCGGTGTATTGCAGCACCTCGCCGTCGGGTGTGACATATTGTGTGGCACGCACCGGCTTGCCTTGCAGACCTCCTATCCAGTCTGAATAAGACTGTGTATGTGTGCCGCTGTATATGCGCGGGAAGAGCATGTTGAGCTCGGGGGTCATCTTGTATTCCTTCTTATATCCGGTCAGCTTATATCTGTCCGGGTCGTCGGGCGATGTCTTGACCTCCTTGGCGTAGATGGCCTTGCCCTCTTCATAGACAGGTGATGTGGTGCCGGTGTTCATGTCTGCCTCATAGACTACGGTCGAATTGTTAGTCTGGCCGTAGAAGAGGGGCCGCTCGCCATACTGCTCGCGGTTGAGGTATGACGCCAGCGAGAATACATTGTCGGGGGCGTTCTGGTTCATCGGTGGATTGGCCGACGAGCGGATCAGCAGCAGCGCGTAGCTCGAATATCCCACGAAGATGACAAGGATGCTTGTCACCACCAGGTTGAGGATGCGCACAGGCAGTCTGGCGCCCAGCCACAGGTAACAGGCCACGGCGGTGAGTATCACCACAGGGATGATGAGGCTGTCGCCGATGAAGGGGATGCCCGAGAAGAGTATGGTCAGCAGCACACTCCAGCGTATGGCCCTGACAGAGCGCTGCAGATACAGCTCCCTCATGGCCCAGATGAATGTGGCTACCGCAAGGATGGCATATACGAGCACGCCGCCGTTGTATGGCATGTGCAGGGTGTTGACGCAGAACAGCTCGAAATACTGTGCTACCTCGATAAATCCCGGCACGAGGCCATAGAGGATGAGGCCGACCACGACAGCCGACACACCGAGTGTGATGAGCGAGCCGGTCGCGGTTGAGTTCTTGGTCAGGCGGTAGTAGATGACAAGACCTATCGCGGGGATACACAGCAGGTTCAGCAGGTGCACGGCGATAGAGATGCCTATCACATAGGCTATGAGTATCAGGTACTTGTCCGAGTGGGGCTGGTCGGCACGGTTCTCCCACTTGAGGATGAGCCAGAACACCAGAGCCGTACAGAACGACGAGAAGGCATATACCTCGCCCTCGACAGCCGAAAACCAGAATGTGTCGCTCCATGTGTATGCAAGCGCGCCGCAGAGGCCCGAACCGAAGATGACGAGCATCTTGACGAGGGGTATCTCGGTGGCGTCATCCCTGACTATTAGACGTCTGACCAGATGGGTCACCGTCCAGAAAAGCAGGAGTATGGTTGCCGCCGACAGCAACGCCGACATGATATTGACCATCAGCGCTACCTTGGATATGTCGCCGAAAGCGAAATTGACAAAGAATCTCGCGGCAAGCATGAAGATAGGGTTGCCCGGCGGATGGCCGACCTCAAGTTTGTAGCCCTGTGATATGAACTCCGGGCAGTCCCAGAAGCTCGCTGTCGGCTCGAGGGTGAGCAGGTAGGTCACTGCAGCGACCACAAAACACACCCAGCCGAGGATATTGTTGTAGAGATTGTATTTTTTCATTGGGAGGGATAGATGTAGTTGTTCTAGTTCAACTAGAACAACTATACTCGAGATTTTTAGTAGAACTTGATGATACCCATTGCCTTGCGTACCTCGGCCAGTGTTGCGGAGGCGCGCTCGCGCGCACGCTCGGCACCACGGCGTACCACGCGGCCCAGGTATTCGTCGTCATTGCGGATGTCAAGATACCGCTCGCGTATCGGGGTGGTCACCTTGAGTATATCCTCGGCAAGCTGCTTCTTGAGGTCGCCATAGCGTATCGAGCAGTCTGCGTATGCGTCGCGATACTGCTGCACCAGTTCGGGGCCCGATGTGAGGGCCATCAGTGTGAGCAGGTTCTCGACAGGCTGTGACACGGGCTGGTTGGGTTCCTTGGGGCCCTCGTCAGTCACGGCACGCATCACCTTCTTGCGCAGGGTCTTCTCGTCGTCGACAAGATAGATGCAGTTTCCCTCGCTCTTACCCATCTTGCCGGAACCGTCCAGACCGGGCACCTTGACGGGTGCGCCACCGAAATTGAAATTCTCCGGCTCGGGGAACAGGTCTACGCCGTAGAACGAGTTGAATCTGCGCGCAAAGCGGCGTGTCAGCTCGAGATGCTGCTCCTGGTCCTTGCCGACAGGCACTTTATGGGCCTTCTGTATGAGGATGTCGACTGCCATCAGGGTGGGGTAGGTGAGAAGTCCGGCGTTGACACGCTTGTTTGTCTCGGCACCGATAATCTGGCGTTCGATGTCGGCCGAGTCGTCGGTGATGCCGAGCTGCTTGCGTGCCTTGTCCTTGAACGAGGCCGTGCGCATCAGCTCGCCGATGCCCACATGCATGTTGAGGAGCAGGTACATCTCCGGGATTTCGGGGACATCACTTTGCACGAATATGGTAGCCTTCTCGGGATCTACGCCTGCGGCCAGATACTCGGCCAGTATGTTGCGCACGTTTTCGTGCAGCGCCTTGGGGTCGGGCGCTGTCGTGAGCGCGTGGAGGTCGGCTATGAAATAGAGGCAGTCATAATCGTCCTGCATCTTAACGAATTTGCTGAGGGCGCCATAATAATTGCCCAGGTGCAGATTGCCTGTGGCGCGTATGCCCGAAAGCACAATCTCTTTATCGTTCATATAATGGATGTGATATGTCTAATTGGTCGGTAAAAGAGCCTGATATACGTTTAACGCGCAAAGTTACAAAAAATTTCCCGACCGCGCCCCCTATCCCCCCTGTCAAATTGCCCCGAGAGAGGCAATAAGCGGCTTTATGATGTGAAAAAGTTGAAAAATGTCTGTTTATGTCAGGCGTATGTGCTTAGAAAACGGGGCCGGAGGCCGAGGTGATGCGGTCGCCGGGCAGGGGGGCAAAAGGCGCGCAGATATAGAGGCCGGGATATGAGGCGGGGAGCCTGCGCACGGTGTATGTTTTGCCCTCGATGCGGGTGACTGTATTATGCATGGGACGCGCTGTCAGGAATATCCCGTTGCCGAGGTCGATACAGGTACCTTCCCCGAAGACCGGGATTTCAGGGAACCCGGCAGGCACGACGAGCAGCATCCTTCCCTTCGGGTCGAGGCGCGACAGGACCTCGTTGCTCCAGCGGTCGTAGGCCGGGAAGAGACCTTTGACGCGCCCGAACGTCCACCATGGCAACCGCGAACGCGGGGTGACGTCGTAGCGCACCATCCCGTCCGGGCTCTTCTCATAGAGTGTGAGAATCTGTGCCGCCTCGCGATTGGCGCGCAACTGCAGCGCGCATACTCCCACGGTCTGTGCTGTCATCAGCAGCAACAACGCACCCAGGGCCGAGAGCAGTGGCCTGCCCATGTCCCGCCGGGGAAACGTCTCGCTCGCGATACCCGCAAGCGCCACGAGCGCGAATACCTGCGCAAACCACCCGGAGCGTCCGACGATGCCCGAATAACCGCTTATCGACATGGATATGAGTGATGCCGAGGCGAATACAATCCACGGCGTGCGGCACAGGGCCAGCAGTCCGCGGCGGTTCTTCGCGAGCATCCATACAAGAGCCGCGCAAAGCACCAGGGCGAGCAAGTCGGATTTCAGCAACAGCAGCCACAGCGGGTCGTCGGGGATGGCAGAGGCCGTGGCCCGGTGCAATATGGCAGGGCTGACGGTGAACACGCCTCCGGCCATCATGTAGGACATCAGTGCGCGGTTAATGTGCGGCATTGTCCTGAGGGCGTCGCGACACGTCAGGCACCAGAGCGCAAGCCCGAGCGCCACGGGGAGGCCGCAGCCTTCGTGCCCCTGTCCGATGAAGAACATCACGGGTGCCGTCAGCAGCCACCACCGTGAGGCGAGCGGTGTCCTGAAGACAATCCACAGCGCACCGAGCATCAGTGCCGACGGCCACACATAGTTGAACTGAACCACCAGTAACATATTGCTGTCCCACCACGGCAGCAACGCAAAAAGCAATATCGCGGCGAGGGATGCCCATCCCCTGCCGTGACACCACACCCGCGTCCAGGCTATGGCCAGCAGATAGAGGGCCGAGACAGCCGCTCCGCAAAGGAAGGCCAGCAGCCAGCGTGGCATGAAGTTCATGAAGAGGATGTTGAGGCTGTCGGCCGCGCGTCCGTTGATGCTGAGCCAGCATCCCGCTATATGCGTCGGCAGCCTCAGCAGGGCCGGGCTGTGGGTCTCTATCCATTCTCCGTTGCTGACATAATAATTCAGGTCGTCACCCATGTAGGGGCGTGTGCCGTACATGAGGAGATAGCATATCCCTGTCGTGATGACGAACAGGATGAGCACTGTGAGCGGCAGATTGAATCCGTGGCGGTGTCGCATGTGTTTATCTCTCCATTTCTCTGAGCAGGCGCGTGCAGATGCGCTCGTGGCGGCGGTTGAGCCATATCATCACGCCATTGAACAGGGTGAGCTCGATGACGAAATATATCCAGGGCTGTCCTATGAGAAGGGTGACGAACAGGAATATGGTACGCCAGTTGAAGGTGAGGAAGTTCTCCCATTTGCACAGCGGGCGGCTTGCGTCCAGGAATTTCCGTCGGAACTCGGCCGGGATGCCGTCGGGCCACCGCCGGGCCACCTCGCGGCGCAGGCGCTGCATGGCCGGGGTCTCGGCCTCCTGGCTGCGGGTGTAGCCGAGATAGCACACCGCGACGAGCTTGCGGAAGAAATTCCCGCTCCAGGTCAGTGACTTGTCTTTCTCCTCGAGCTGGTCTGACGAGTCGAGCTCGCTCCCGGCGCGTCCCTTGAGGAAGAACAGGTGCATCTGGCGGTAATAGTCGGCGAGGGCGGCCTGCTTGCCGTGACAGATTCCGGCAGTCACCGCGAGGGCCCAGATGATCCACGGATGCAGACCCACCACCCCTCCGCCGTGCACTGTGCGCAGACAGATGGCTATGTAGATGGCGGCAAACCAGAAATCGCCCGACACGCCGTCGAGTATGCGGCCCAGACGCGAATACTGGCCTGTGAGGCGTGCGAGCTGGCCGTCCGCGCTGTCGAACGAGTTGGCCCACATCAGCAGCAACATACCTATGATATTGACCCACAGTGCGGTTGGATAGAAGCAGATTCCGGCCCCAACGCCTATGAATATAGAAGCGATGGTCACGGCATTGGGGCTGATGCCGAGCCGCCTGAACAGACAGGCCCAGGCAAAGCCGATGGGACGGTAGAAGGCCAGGTCGATATGCTCCTCGGTGTCGAGGCTCTTGAGCGAGTCGCGATACTGCTGGCGCAGCGACCGCCGTGCGGGCTTTTCGCCGTTTACCTCCCTGAGGAATGCTTCGGCCTCACTGCGGTCGTGGGTGCAGTCGACATCGAGAGCCTTGCTCATCTCGAATACCTTGACTCTCAGCGGGGTCTCGGCGGCGAGTATGCGCTGGAAATCGCTCAATGATTTCGGGTATTCCTCGCGCGCTGCCACCGTGCGCATGGCTTCGGATGTGAGTCCGTAGATTCCGGCCGAGACGATGGCTCCCTCGGCAAACGGCTCGCCGCCATAGCGGTAGTCTGTCACCTCGGTGCCGTCCTCACCGAGCCTTGCATACAGCGGGCTCTCGTCGTCGATATATCGTGTCAGGGCCATGCACACCTCGCCGTCGGGCATCTCTTTTACGGTCTTGATGAATTTGCCGAATTCGGCGGTCGGGAATATGGCGTCGACGGTCATGGCGATAAACCGCCCCTCTATCCCCTCTGCGGCAAGCCGCAGGGAGGTATATGAGTTGTCTGACACTATAGGCTTTATCACAAGTGGGGCGCCCCCCTTGCGGAGCTCCTCGAGATAGGACACCAGGCCCTCCATGCGCGAGTTGGCCACGATGTGGATGCTCTCGCAGTCACCGGTGGCCGTGAGCACCTCTATGAGACGCCCTATCATCGGCCTCCCCATCACGGGCACCAGTGGCTTGGGCGTGTCGATGCCCTCTTTGGCGAACCGCGAGCCAAGACCCGCGGCAAGTATGACGTAATTCATATATTGGCGTGTTGAAAGTGACAAAATTAATAAATATCCTTAATATAAACGGAAAAAGCATCCCCTTTTCCTCGGATTAACCCGATTTTCATTAACTTTGCATTCATAATTGCCAATCACAATCACATGAAACCGACTAACTTATTAGCCCTCGGCGCCATTATGACAACATCCATATTTGCCGGTTGCGGCTCACATTCAGAAAAACTCAGCTATCCCGCAGCTCCGCAGGACGGCACTGTCGACACAGTGTTCGGGATGGAGGTCATCGACACTTACCGTCCCCTCGAGAACGACACGTCGGCAGAGACGGCGCGCTGGGTCGAGGCCGAGAATGCCCTGACTCAGGAGTATCTCTCAAAGATTCCTTACCGCGACAGGATACGCGAGCGCCTCACCGGACTGAGCGACTATGTGAAGCGCGGTCTCCCCTGGCGTGGCGAGGACGGACGCTGGTATTTCTTCGAGAACGACGGCCTGCGCAACCAGTCGGTGCTGTATCGCGCCAAGGATGCCGCGGGCACTGACCGTGAGGTGTTCCTCGACCCCAACACCCTCAGCGATGACGGCACGGTGGCCCTGACAGGCGTATATCAGTCCAAGGACGGACGCCACACTGCATATACCATCTCGCGCTCGGGCTCGGACTGGACCGAGATCTACGTGATGGACACCGAGACCGGCGAGCTGACGGGCGACCACATCGAGTGGGCCAAGTTCACGGGTGCCTCGTGGGACGGCGACGGATTCTATTACAGCGCATATCCCCGTCCCGAGGCCGGCAAGGAATACTCTCATGCCAACGAGAACCATATCGTCTATTATCACAAGTTAGGCACTCCGCAGAGCGCCGACGTGATAGCGTTCTCAGACCCCTCGCAGCCGCTGCATTTCCATACGGCCGGGGTTGCCGAGAGCGAGCCCGTGACCTTCGTCTCGATAGGTGGCGAGGGGATAGGCGAGGCCCTGAAGGTCAAGAAAAACGGCGTATGGGTGGATATGGTCAAGGACCAGGACTACACCAACGGTGTCATCGACGTCATCGGCGGCAAGGCATACATACTCACCTCGTACGGCGCACCCAAGAATCGCATAATGGTGGCCGACATCAACGGCAATCCCTCGCGCGAGGCATGGATCGAGCTTGTGCCCGAGGCCGACGCTGTGCTGACCGGGGCGCAGTTCTCGGGCGACAACCTCTACCTGACCTACGAGAAGGATGCCGCATCGAAGATAGAGATATGGAGCCGCGACGGCAAGAAGCTCTCGGACATCGCCCTCCCCGGCTATGGCGACGTGAGCTTGTCGCTCTCGCGCAAGCATCCCGAGGATGTCTTCTATGCCTTCACCTCGTTCAACTCACCCTCGGCCATCTACTCGTATAATCCCGCCACCGGCGAGAGCGTCAGGATATTCGAGCCCGAGGTCAAGGGCATCAATCTCGACGACTATGTCACCGAGCAGGTGTTCTATCCTTCGGCCGACGGCACAAAGATACCCATGTTCCTGACATACAAGAAGGGCCTGAAGCGCGACGGCAACAATCCCGTCTACCTCTACGGCTACGGTGGCTTCAATATCTCGCTTACACCGGGCTTCTCCCCCTATCGTATGTTCATGCTCGACAACGGCGTCATCTATGCGCAGACCAACCTGCGCGGCGGCTCTGAGTATGGCGAGGAGTGGCACCAGGCCGGTACAAAGATGAACAAACTCAACGTGTTCAACGATTTCATCGCCGCAGCCGAGTGGCTTGTCAAGGAGAACTGGACCAATCCCGGGCTCATCACCATCGAGGGTGGCAGCAACGGCGGTCTGCTCGTCGGCGCCACCGTCAACATGCGTCCCGACCTGTTCAAGGTCGCCTTCCCCCGCGTCGGCGTGATGGACATGATGCGCTATCACCTCTTCACCATCGGCTGGAACTGGGCGTCGGACTACGGCACCTCGGCAGACTCGCCCGAGATGGCACGCTATCTGCTCGACTATTCGCCGCTACACAACATCAGCAACGACGGCACACCCTATCCCGCCATCATGGTCACTACAGCCGACCATGACGACCGTGTGGTTCCGGCCCACTCGTTCAAATATGCCGCCACACTTCAGGCAGCCGATACGGGCGACGCTCCCAAGCTGATACGCATCGACTCGAAGGCCGGACACGGTGCCGGAAAACCTGTCGCCAAGGTGATTGACGAGTACACCGACATCTATTCGTTCATGTTCTACAATCTCGGCATCACGCCGGAGTTCCCCGAGGAGGACAAGTAAAGTTGAACCGCATCCTATTGCCGCTTGCCGCGGCACTCTCGCTCCTGTTGCAGGGGTGTTTCTTCACAGGCGTAGAGTCTACCCCCAAGATTACGGCGGGTGACGTGCGCCGTGAGGAGACACCCCTCACCCGCGAGGACACCTTCCTGACATCGGTTGCCGATGCCCCTCCGGCCACATGGCGCCCGGGCAAGGAGTTTGTGGTGACCGATCCGCGCATATCGCGTGTGTTCGACATCGACGATGCCGCGGGCGAGGCCCTGGCAGGACGCACCATCAGGTTTGCCGGGATGTCCGAGTCTGCCGGAGTGACCGGGTCCGGGGTCACCGACATACTCTTCACGTCGCCCTCGGGCGAGGCGCTGGTCTACCGTGTCAACCGTCCGTTGGCGCGTCTGGCCGACGAGAAATCCCTCTCCGTCCCCTTTACTATCCAGCGTGATATGGCCGAGGCTGCCGACAGGGCGATGAGGGGGCTCAAGGTCTATACCCTCACCGGGGTATGGCGTGACCCGGCCGACAATCCCGTCCGCGGACTCAAATTTGTCCCTGTCACCATCGACTCTGTGTCGACAGGCAACGCCCTGTTCCCGCTCAAGGTTGCCTTCACGGACGCCAACGGCCATATCGGATGCCTGTTCATCTATCCGGGCGCCAAGGATTCGGCACCCCGCACATTCGGTTCTGTGTTCTCGTTCGGCGACCCGCGCAAGCGCTATCCCTCCATCTCAGACGAGAACTGGGAGCTTATAACCCGCGGGCGTGTCACGCAGGGTATGACCACCCTCGAGTGTCGCCTTGCCCTCGGCAATCCCAAGGAGGTCAACCGCGGTGCCACACAGAGCTACCTCCGCGAGACATGGAGCTATGAGAATGGCCGCTACCTCCTCTTCGAAGACGGCCTCCTCAAGACCATCCGCTGACCCCCCGCCACACCGGGTGCCCCGACCACCATCACCAGCCGCGAAGCGGCTGGTGGTTTTATTTCATCGATTGCATTTCGACGAGGCGGGTGTAGTAGCCGTTGCGGGCGAGGAGCTCGTCGTGGGTGCCGCGCTCGACGATGCGCCCCTCGTGGAGCACGCATATCATCGAGGCATTCTTGATGGTGGAGAGACGGTGGGCGATGACCAGGGTGGTACGGTCGCGCATCAGGGTCTCCAGCGCCTCCTGTACCAGTTTCTCGCTCTCCGAGTCGAGGGCCGAGGTGGCCTCGTCGAGTATCAGCACGGGGGGATTCTTGAGTATGGCGCGTGCTATCGAGATGCGCTGGCGCTGTCCTCCCGACAGGCGGCATCCGCGGTCACCGATTACGGTGTCGTAGCCGTCCTCGGTCGCGGTGATGAAATCGTGGGCATTCGCTATCTTGGCAGCCTCGACGACCTCCTCCATCGTGGCCGACGGCACACCGAAGGCTATATTGTTGAATATGGTGTCGTTGAAGAGTATGGCCTCCTGATTGACGTTGCCCATTATCGAGCGCAGGTCATGCACCTTGAGGTCGCGCACATCTATGCCGTCGATGGTTATCTTGCCTTTGTCGACGTCATAGAACCTCGGGAGCAGGTCTGCCAGGGTCGATTTGCCCGAGCCGCTCTGTCCCACAAGGGCCACGGTGGCGCCGGGCTCTATGCAGAGCGATATGTCCTCGACGACCTTCTGGTCGGGTGTGTAGCCGAATGTCACATCGTGATACTCTATCTCGCCCCTCAGCTCGGGTAGTCGGCGGGGATGCTCGGGATCCTGTATAGGATTGGTGGCCGATAGGATGGCGTCGACACGCTCCATCGAGGCGAGGCCTTTCTGTATCGAGTACATGGCTTTGGAAAGGTCCTTGGCGGGGTTGATGATTGAGTAGAACACCACAAGATAGTAGATGAACGATGCGGCGTTCATCGACGAGGTACCCGAGAGTATAAGCGTGCCGCCGAATGAGAGCACGATGGCTATGGTGGCGGTGCCGAGGAACTCGCTCATGGGATGTGCCAGCGACTGGCGGCGCTGCACCGAGCAGGTGATGCGGTAGAATCGCTGGTTGGCCTCGTGAAAACGGTCCATCACCTTAGGCTCGGCATTGAATGCCTTGATGATGCGCAGGCCACCTAAAGTCTCTTCTATCAGGCTCATGAGGGTGCCCCATTGCTGCTGTCCCTCGAGCGAGGCGCGTTTCAGCTTCTTGCCCACGCGGCCCATCACGGTTCCGGCGACGGGGAGCAGTATCAGCACGAATAGGGTGAGTTTCCATGATATGATTATCATCATCACCAGACATACTATTATCATGATGGGGTTCTTGAACAGCATGTCGAGCGACGCCATGATCGAGTTCTCGATTTCGGCGACATCGCCTGTCATTCGGGCCATCACGTCGCCCTTGCGCTCGTTGGTGAAATAAGAGATGGGGAGCCTTACAATCTTGTCATACACATAGTTGCGTATGTCGCGCACGATGCCTGCCCTCATCGGGATGATGAAATAGTTGCTCAGGTATGTGGTGCCTGTCTTCAGTCCGGTCATCACCACGAGCAGCGCGGCCAGAGCGGTAAGGGTCCCGACAGGGCCCCACTCGGCTATCCGCTCCTGTGTGAACCAGTAGAAGTTGTTGATGCACACGTCCTTGAGCGACGCGCTGCCCAACGGCATATAGGCATACACACCCTCGCGCACCTTGAACAGCATCTCCAGGATGGGTATGATGAGGGCGAATGAGAACAGCGTCAGGAATGCCGCCAGGAAATTGAATATGATGTTTAGCGCGAGGTATTTCTTGTAGGGGGGCACAAACCTCGCCAGCAGTTGCCAGAGTTCTTTCAAGGTGGAGGGGGGTATAAGGTTATGGGGCCTTATAAAACTTATAGGATTTATAAGACTTATAAAATTAATCTCGTCATATGCAATAGGCCGCTACAACCCTCAAAAGCCCACGCCGACGGGGTCGGTGCAGGCTTTGGATATTGTCTTGACCGCGGGGGCTTATTCGCCTGCCTCGGCGGGGGCCGGAGTCTCGGCTGCGGGAGCGGCGGGGGCTGCAGGTGTATTGAAATCACCGGGGACTGTCTGCTCTGTGGGAGCGGTGGCCTTGACGCGCGAGCCTACGGTGATTGCCTGGGGCATGCAGAAGGTCGAGAGCACTGCGAGGACGCAGATGATGCCGGCCAGAGCCCAGGTGAGTTTCTCGATAAAGCTATTGGTGCGGCGCACACCCATGATCTGGTTTGAACCTGCGAACGAGGATGAGAGACCGCCACCCTTTGATTTCTGGACGAGCACCACGCAGATGAGGAGCACGGCGCAGATAAGGGTCAGGATTATGAGTACAACGTACATGATTTATGTTATAGATGATTGATTATTAATGGTTTTGATGGCCTTTGACCAGCATGAGCTTGGCAAGAAAGCGTAATTGGTCTGCAAAGTAAGCACTTTTTTTTGGATTATTCAAACTTAGAGTGTGAATAATTTCAAAAGCCTTGTCATATCGTTTCTGCCGTATGTATATCTTTGCCAGGCTCTCGGAGAGCGACGAGTCGTCTGCGACGGGCTTGTGGGGTGTGTCGTGCACCACCGGCTCGGGCTCGTGCAGCGGTTCGGCGGGGGGGATGGTCTCTTCGTCGGGCCCTCCGGCCAGGAATGCGTCAATGAGGGCATCCTGACCCGGATTCTTGCTCGCGGCGCCGGGCGATGGAGTGGCGGGCACCTGTCCCTCCTCCTGCTCGAGCAGCGATGTGTAGTCGGGGGGTACAGGATTGAATATCAGCCGCTCCAGCAGAGCATCCTGTGCCGGGTCTGAGCTGCCGTAGGTCTCGAGGAATTTGGTGATGGCGTCGTCGGTGGTCACCGTGGTCTGCTCGGGGGGATAGAACTCCCTGAGCCGGTCGGCCTCGGGCGACCCGCTCAGGAACAATGACGCCGGGTCGGGAGTGTTGAGCGCTATCCGGCGCATCAGCATATGGCGTGTCTGCGGGTTGGTGACACACCCCTCGCGCTGCAGTGCCTCCACCGCCGGGAGGGTGAAGAACGGATACAGGCGCGCGGCCTCGGCGACATCCTCCTCGGCCAGCGGGGCGGCGGGGTCGGCGAGCGACGACATAAGGCGTTCCAACAGTTCTGTCATGGTGCGGTCTACCAGTTTCCGAGGGTTGCGTTGAATATTAGGTCTACGAGCTCGCCTGTAATCTCCTCGCAGAGCTGGTCCTGCACGTCGGAGAGCATTTCGGACGAGTCGAAATCGCGGTATGCGCTGAAAGTCTGGTCTATATCCTTCCCCTCCTGCTTGTTGTCGGTATACCGCACCCTCACCTGTATGGTGAGTCGCGTACGCGAGGCGTATGCATCCTCGGTCACGGCCTGTGGCGACAGGCTGTAGCCGGTTATCTCCCCCTCGAGCTGCAGGTCGCTGCCCGAGTCGACGGTGCGCAGACGTGTGTTCGAATCCACATAGTCGAGCAGCTTGTTCTCGAACATCTGTTGCAGCGGCGGGTACACCAGCGCGGCCCGGATGGGAAACTCCGAGATATGTATGGTGCGGTAGACGTTATAGTCGATGGCCGAGCCGTTGAGAGTGAACCGCGGTATGCATCCTCCGAGGCACAACAGGAGGGACACAATGACGGTGCGGAATAGAAATGAGGCTTTCATCAGCACAAAATTACGATTTTCTTGACGAACTGCCAAATTTTCACTAACTTTGCTATTTGAATTTACATTCCTTGTCAGATAACTCCTCAAGACACGATATGATTGAATCTCCCTACCGGCGCGGGGCCGATGACGGCCTGCGTTTCGGGCTCTATCTCGGGGTGATGTTCTTCGCCTCGATTTTCTCAACCTCTTTCCCCCTCCTCTCGCTGCTCTCGCTGGCCATGATAGTGGCTGTGCCGGGAGTGGTCTATGCCATGATGCGCCGCTATGAGCGCAGTCTTGGTCCGGCAGCCTCGTTTGCCATGCTGTGGATGCAGGGTGTGGTCATCTTCTTCTGCGGCATGCTTGTGGCCGGAGCGGCCCTCACCGTCTACATGCGGTGGATCGAGCCCGGCTATCTGGCCGGTCAGCTTGCGGCCCTGGCGGCTCTCGAAGGCACCATGCCCGGCACCTTTGTCGACGAGGCGGCATCCGTGGCGGCAGAGATGATAGAGGCCCGCTTCATACCCTCGGCAGTCTCGGTGGTGGTCGAGCTCATCATGCTCTCCATAGTCACCGGGTCGGCCCTCACCGTCTGCCTCAGCGCCCTGATGTCGCTGCGCAGGCGCAAGACCAATCTGAAAACACTGTAAAAGCAAACTGAACAGGATGGATATCTCAGTAGTCATACCCCTCTACAACGAGGCCGAGTCGCTCCCCGAGCTGGCCGCATGGATAGAACGGGTGATGAAGGAACATGATTTCTCGTATGAGGTCATCTTTGTCGACGACGGCTCGACCGACGGCTCGTGGGAGGTGATACGCACCCTCACTGCCTCGAACCCCTCTATGAAGGGGGTGAGCTTCAGGCGCAACTATGGCAAGTCGCCCGCGCTCAATACCGGATTCGGCATGGCGCAGGGGGATGTCGTCATAACTATGGACGCCGACCTCCAGGACTCGCCCGACGAGATTCCCGAGCTCTACCGCATGATAGTGCGCGACGGCTATGACCTCGTGTCGGGATGGAAGAAGAAGCGCTACGACCCCCTGTCGAAGACTATCCCCACCAAGCTCTTCAACGCCACCGCACGCAAGGTGAGCGGCATCACCAACCTCCACGACTTCAACTGCGGCCTCAAGGCATACCGCCTCGAGGTGGTGAAGCATATCGAGGTCTACGGCGACATGCACCGCTACATACCCTATCTGGCCAAGAATGCCGGATTCGACAGGATAGGTGAGAAGGTCGTGCAGCACCAGGCCCGCAAATACGGCGTGACCAAATTCGGCCTCGACCGATTCATCAACGGATACCTTGACCTGGCCACCCTGTGGTTCACTGGCAAGTTCGGCGCAAAGCCGATGCATTTCTTCGGGCTCCTGGGCTCGCTCATGTTCCTCATCGGCTTCATAGCCGTCATGGTGGTGGGATTCGGCAAGCTCTATGCCATGTATGCGGGACACGCCTACAGGCTCGTCACCGACTCACCCTATTTCTACCTGTCACTGACCATGATGGTGCTGGGCTCGATGCTCTTCCTCACGGGATTCCTCGGCGAGCTGATAGTGCGCAATGCCCCCGGCCGCAACCATTATGAAATAAAAGAGAAACTATGACATCAGACATACTCCCCCAATTCTACTCGCTGGTCAGGAACCGCTATTCGTGCCGCGAGTATTCAGACCGCCCTGTCAGCGACGAGACCCTGATGGCCGTGCTCGACATGGCGCGTCTCGCCCCCTCGGCCTGCAACCGTCAGCCGTGGATGTTCCTCATTGCCGACGGCGATGACGAGCGTCAGGCCATCCTTGACAGCTATAAACGCGACTGGATACGCTCTGCCCCGCGTTTCATCATCGCCCTGGGCGACCACTCGGCCGCATGGCACCGTCCCGAGGACGGCAAGGACCATGCCGATGTTGATGTCTCGATAGCCGTCGAGCATATCTGCCTTGCCGCCACCGCCCTCGACCTCGGCACCTGCTGGGTATGCAATTTCGACCCCGCCGTAATCCGCAAGCGCTTCAACCTCCCCGACCATCTCGAGCCTGTGGCCATAATTCCGATAGGGTATCCGGCCAAGCCCGATGCCGTCCCGGCCAAGACCCGCAAGAGCCTTGACGAAATCGTGCGCAAAGGCAAGTTCTGAACCGCATGAGACGTCTGCTGCTCATACCGCTTGCCGCGCTTGTCCTCGAGGGGTGTAACTCTGTGGGATGTACCGACAACCAGAATTCCATACCTCTGGCCGGATTCTACTCGATGGCCACGTTCGAGTCCATATCGCTCGACTCGCTCGCCATCGGCGGGGTAGGGGCTCCCGGCGATTCGCTGCTCCAGGGACCCTCCGACCGCCGCTCGCAGGTGTACCTGCCTCTGCGGTCGTCGCAGCCCGAGACCGAGTTCTGCATCTCGTACAGGCAGAAGGCGCTCGACCGTCCCGAGCTCAACGACACGCTGCGGTTCACATATACCGCCATCCCGTTTTTCGCTTCCGAGGACTGCGGCGCCATGTTCCACTACCGCATCACGCGCCTCTCGTACACCCGTCACCTCATCGACTCGGTGGGGCTGCTCGACTCGACCATAACCAATGTCGAGCGCGAGACGGTGCGCATATATTTCCGCACATCAGAGCCAGACGATGACACACAGCAATAGCCATATCACATCGCTCCGCGCCCTCGTCGTGATGCTGCTCGTGTCGGTCGCGGTATGCGCCCCGGCCCAGCGTCGCGTCACCCCCGTGGTGCCCCGCGAGCCCGGTCAGGTCCAGACCCCGGTCAAGGAGCAGCCTATCGACCGCTCGCGCCTGGTCACCACCACTGACGCGCAGGGCAACACAGTCACCGTCGACACCGTGACGGGCCGTGAGTTTATCGACTCGGCGCTCATCCAGGGCCCTCCTCCCATGGAGTACCCCCTCATCTACCAGGCATCTGCCGGAGTCAACCTCTGGGATCCGCTGATGCGTGTATTCGGCCAGAAATACGGCCTCGGGGACGTATGGGTCGAACTGAACATGCACAACCGCTATATGCCCCTGTTCGTGGCCGGAGTCGGCAACTGCAACGACACCCCCGCCAACAAGAACTATACGTTCAAGACAGGAATCTCGCCATATTTCAAGATAGGAGCCTCGTATAATTTCCTCTACAACTCCAATCCCGACTACAAGCTCATGGGGGGACTGCGCTACGGCATAGGCTTCACGCGCTGGAGTGTCACCGATGTCACCGTCGACGAGGGATACTGGGGCACCCCGGCCCACTACGAACTCGACGGCATCAACAGCACCACAGGATATATAGAGGTGGTGTTCGGCATCCGCGTCAAGCTGTGGCGATGGCTCTCGGCGGGGTGGAACATCATCTACCATTCGGTGCTCCACGACAGCTCGTCGCCCCACGGACAGCCGATGTACATACCCGGCTACGGCATGCGCAAGGGAGCCGTGACCGGAAATTTCTCACTTGTCTATACAATTCCGATAAACAAAAAGAACACGCCCGAGGTTGATAAGTTATAGATACACTCCATTCACCCTCACCGTTTCACATCTATGATCGAACGCATCGTAATCATCGACAAAGTCGACCCCGTCAGCTTTTACGGCGTCAACAACAGCAATATGCAGCTCATCCGCAACCTGTATCCCAAGTTGAGGATGGCAGCCAGGGGGTCGGTCATCAAGGTCATCGGCGACGATGCCGAGACCGCCGATTTCGAGGCAAAGGTAAAGGAGCTCGAGGAATACTGCTCGCGCTTCAACAAGCTCACCGAGGATGTCATACTCGACATCGTGAAGGGGAAGGCTCCCGCGCAGCCCCATCACGACGACGTAATCATCTATGGCATCAACGGCAAGCCCATCTCACCCCGCAATACCAACCAGGCCCTGCTGGTCAAGGCCTTCAACGAGAACGACCTCACATTTGCCCTCGGCCCCGCCGGAACCGGCAAGACCTATATCGCCATAGCCCTCGCCGTCAAGGCGCTCAAGAACCGCGAGGTGCGCAAGATCATACTCTCCCGCCCCGCTGTCGAGGCCGGAGAGAAGCTCGGATTTCTCCCGGGCGACATGAAAGACAAGATTGACCCGTACCTGCAGCCTCTGTATGATGCACTTGAGGACATGATTCCCTCGGTCAAGCTCAAGGAGTACATGGAGACCAACGTCATACAGATAGCTCCGCTCGCCTTCATGCGCGGGCGCACGCTCAACGACGCCGTCATCGTGCTCGACGAGGCACAGAACACCACCGTGCATCAGATAAAGATGTTCCTGACACGTCTGGGCATGAACGCCAAGATGATAATCACCGGCGACGCCACCCAGATAGACCTGCCGCGCAGCGTGCAGTCGGGACTCCTCCAGGCTCTGCGCGTGCTGCGCGACGTTCCCGGCATAGGACGTATAGAATTCGGCAAGAAGGATATCGTGCGCCACAGTCTGGTGCAGCGCATAGTCGAGGCATACGAACGCTTTGACAGCGAGAAGAAGGAGCTTGAGTCGGTCGCCGACGAGTGAGGGGTCAGTCGCCGCTCATATCGCCCGGATTGAGCAGGAACAGCCGCCGCGTGGCACGCGACACGGCAGTGTATAGCCAGCGGTAGAAGTCTATCCCCTGCGATTCGGGCGGAATCCCCCCGAGATCCACAAACACGTTGCGCCACTGCGCGCCCTGGGCCTTGTGGCAGGTCACCGCGTATGCATACTTGACCTGCAGGGCATTGAAATATTCGTCGCGCCTCAGTCGTCTGAGGCGCGTCTCGTATGTGTCTGTCGGGGCGTTGACCTCCGGGTCGGCCATACGGGCCTCGGCCAGCGCCTGCATCCGCTCGCGCGGCAGCGAGGCGTTCTCGTCGGTGAGTGTGTCAAGGAATATGCGGCACCTCACCTCGACATCCCTGTCGGGCAGGCTGAGGGTGACGATGGCGAAGCGGAATCCGTATCGCTCCTCGGTGGCATGTATTGCCGACACCACCGCCACGTCGCCGTTGGCTATGAAATCGAGGTCCTTGGCCTTGGTGGCCCAGGTGTAGTTGTTCTTGGCCACCAGGAGGCGCTCACCCTTGCACAGCTCCTCCTCGAGGTCGAGGATGCGCTGCCTTATGCCGAGGTTGAATGCCGTGGCGCGCTTGTTCGAGCGTGTCACCACGATTGTCTCGCCGGGGCCGTCCGTGCGGTAGCACTCTCCCACGATGTCGGCCACGTCGTTGCCGTCGGTCACGAACATATCGTCAAAGCCGTCGACGGTGAGGCGCGGCGCCGGAAGCGGGTCTACCAGCATGGCCCGGCGCAGCCATGTGGCGTTGTGGAGGATACCCGACCCCCGGGCCTGGCGTACGGTGTCGGTGAGTGTGGCGCGGCTCACCCTGAGGCCCAGCTTCTTGAACGAGGCGGCCTGCATGGCGGGCGACTCGGTCGAGCCCACGGGAGGGAGCTGGGCAACGTCGCCGAGCAGTATGAGGCGGTTGTTGTCGGGAGTGAACACATATTCGGTCAGGTCTTCGAGCAGGTTTGTCCCTCCGGCCTCACCCGAGCCGTCGCCTATCATCGACGCCTCGTCGACAATGAAGACCGCATTGCTCAGGCTGTTGTGCTGCAGGAATGTATTGCCTCCCGTGAGGTCGCCCGTAGGGCCGCGGTAGATGCGGCGGTGTATAGTGGTGGCAGGGTGTCCGGCGTGTCCCGCAAACACCTTGGCGGCACGTCCCGTAGGGGCCATCAGCACCACAGGGCGCCCCACAGCGGTGAGGCACTTGACCAAAGCCCCGGTGAGCGAGGTCTTGCCCGTCCCGGCATAGCCGTTGACGATGAACACGCTGCCGATTTCCGAGTGTCCGCCGCAAAACCGCGCCAGGGCGTCGATGAGCTGCGACTGCTGGCTGTTGGGCGTATATGGCAACGCCCCCTTGACGCTCTCGGCAAACTCTCGGATAGTCATTGGTCAAACGAATTGGAATTTCTGCAAATATAGTCAATCACCGCGGATTATCAAAAGAAATTTGTAATTTTGCATGGAATTAGGACATATAGGGCTGATAGGGCCAATATTGGACTTATCTGACCTATCAGACCTAATTGCCTGTTTCGTCTAATTTTAATTCTCAGACCATGCCCGGCGACTTTCTCCCTCAGAGGGGCAATTACAGAGACTTGATTGCCTTTCAGAAATCGGAGTGTGTCTATGATGTCACGTTTCATTTCGCGAAGCGCTTTCTCTCTATCGGTGACCGTACCGTAGACCAGATGGTGCAGGCAGCACGTAGTGGCAAACAGAATATCGCAGAGGGGTGTGCGGCCTCTACAACCTCACGGGAGACCGAAATCAAACTGCTGAATGTTGCCAGGGCATCTCTGCAGGAGCTTCTGCTTGATTATGAGGATTACCTCCGGGTACGAGGGCTCGTGCAGTGGCCATTGTCAGACCCCAGATCGAGTCGGGCGCGTAATGTATGCCGCGATCATAATGACTCGGCATTCTACCGCGAACGGCTGCCGATGAGGAGTGACGAGGCTATCGCCAACATAGCTATCACGTTGATTCATCAGACAGACATCCTTCTGAGAAAGCTCATCGACAACGCTAAGGACGAGTTTCTGCGCGAAGGTGGTATCAGGGAGCAGATGACACGGGCAAGAATCAACTACAGAAACAACAATCCACAGTGACGTGATATGACAATGAAATCCATAGCGATAAATATACTTGTTTTTCTCTCGGTGATGGCCGTGTGGTCGTGCCGGAGGCAGGGGGCTGCCGAGACCCCTCAGGGAGATGTGACCGGCAACGAATATGCCAAAGGCTTCAAGATCAGCGAGCTCCCCTCGGGGGTGCGTCTGCTCGACATACACGACCCCGAGGGAGTTCAGGCCGAGACATTCCATTATGCCCTCATCCCGCGCGGGTCGGGGCTCGAAGCCCCCGAAGGATATACGGCCATTGAGGTACCCGTGCGTTCGGTGGTGTGCATGACCTCGCTGCAGCTATCCAATTTCATCCGTCTGGGGCTGTCTGACCTGGTCACGGGCATCACCTCGACCCGCCATCTCAAGGACTCGACAGTCAATGCGCAGCTCCGCTCGGGGCACACTAAGAAAATCGGCATCGAGGGTAACTTCGACCGCGAGGTCATCATGGCCCTCAGCCCCGACATCATACTTGTGAGCCCCTTCAAGCGCGGCGGCTTCGAGGCCCTGCGCGATGCGGGAGCCCCCACAGTGCCCCACCTCGGATACAAGGAGCTGACTCCGCTCGGACAGGCCGAGTGGCTCAAGGTGACCGGGCTCCTCACCGGCCATGAGCGCGAGGCCGCAGCCGCATTCGACTCTATCGCCGTCCGATACAACAGCCTCAAGGCGCGTGTCGACTCTGCCGCAGTGGCCTCCGGGCGACGCCCCAAGGTGTTCAGCGGCGAGATGAGGGGTGGCAACTGGTATGCGGTGGGTGGCCGCAGCTTCCTCGCCGAACTGTTCCGCGACGCCGGAGCCGACTATTTCCTCAAGGACAACACCGAGTCGGGTGGCGTGACTCTGGACTATGAGACCGTCTTTGCGGCGGCTTCTGACGCCGACTACTGGCGCATAGTCAACAGCCACGACGGCGAATACACCTATGACGTGCTGCGTGCCTCTGACGAGCGTTATGCCGGATTCAAGGCCTGGAAAGACCACGGGGTCATCTACTGCAACATGAACGAGAAGCCGTTCTACGAGAAGATGCCTGTCGAGCCCGACGTGATTCTGGCCGATTTCGTCAGCGTGTTCCATCCCTCGCTGCTTCCGGGGCGCGAGCCTGTCTACTATCATCTGCTTGACAAGTGAACGCTGCCAGACTCCTCCTTGTCATAGGGTCGATACTGGTACTCCTGGCCCTCAACCTGATGCTCGGGAGTGTCGACATCCCTGTCGGTGATGTGATCAAGGTGCTCACCGGGCGCGGAGCAGAGACGGGGAATGTCACCGAGACAATAATCCTGCGCTCGCGTCTGCCCCAGGCCCTTACGGCCATTGTTGCCGGGGCGGGACTTGCCGTGAGCGGACTTCTGATGCAGACCGCCTTCCACAACCCCCTCGCGGGCCCCTCGGTGCTCGGCATCAGCTCGGGTGCAAGCCTCGGTGTGGCATTTGTCGTGCTCCTCTCGGGCAGTATCGGTGGTGTCGCCCTGAGCCGTCTGGGCGCTGTGGGCAGTGTCGCCATCACCCTCTCGGCCATAGCCGGGTCACTGCTGGTCATGGCCCTTATCGCCTTCACGGCCCGAAGGGTGAGGGGCAACGTCACGCTGCTCATAATGGGCGTGATGATAGGATATATAGCCAATGCCGTCATCGGTGTGCTCAAGTTCTTCAGCGCCGAGGAGGATATTCGCGCCTATGTCGTGTGGGGTCTCGGCAGCTTCGCCCGTGTGTCGGGAGGCGAGACCACCGTGTTCATCGTGCTCATGTGCTGCCTGCTGCCCCTGTCGTTCCTTCTCATAAAGACACTCAACCTGATGCTGCTCGGCGATGCCTATGCCCGCAATCTGGGTCTCGACATACGCCGCGCGCGTTTGCGCGTCATAGTCTGTTCGGGTGTCCTTGTGGCCGTGGTCACTGCCTATTGCGGCCCGATTGTCTTCCTCGGCCTTGCCGTGCCGCACCTGTGCCGCGGACTGTTCCGCACCTCCAACCATGCCGTACTGCTCCCGGCCTCGCTTCTTGCCGGGGCCGCTCTGGCACTGCTGTGCAACCTCATAGCGCGTCTGCCGGGATTTGAGGGGGCACTCCCCGTCAACTCGGTAACCGCCCTCATCGGCGCCCCGGTGGTGATGTGGGTGCTGTTCAGGAAACAGAAAAACCGCCAGTCATGCTGACCATCTCGCTACACGACCTCACCACAGGATACCGTACGCGCCACGGCCTCAGGCCTGTGAGCCGCGACATCAATGCCTCGCTGCGTCCGGGCGAGCTTACCTGCCTGCTCGGCCCGAACGGGGCCGGCAAGTCGACCCTGCTCCGTACCCTCTCGGGTTTCTCAAAACCACTCTCCGGCTCTGTCATGCTGATGGGGCGCGACATATCGTCATACTCACCCTCCGAGCTCTCGCGCCTTGTCGGTGTCGTGCTGACCGAACGGCTCATGGTGAGCGAGATGACCGTCGAGGAGCTTGTGGGGATGGGACGTGCCCCCTATACGGGATTCTGGGGACGCCTCTCGGTGGCCGACCGCCGCATAGTGGCCGACGCGCTCCGTGCCGTCGGGGTCGCTGACATGGCCGGACGCGCCATCCAGACCCTCAGCGACGGCGAGCGGCAGAAGGTGATGATTGCCAAGGCACTGGCCCAGCAGACCCCCGTGATACTGCTCGACGAGCCCACCGCATTCCTCGACTATCCAAGCAAGGTCGAGATGATGCGTCTGCTCCACTCGCTGGCCCGCACCGAGGGGAAGACCATATTCCTCTCGACCCACGACCTTGAGCTGGCGCTGCGCACATCGGACACCGTATGGCTCATCGACAAGACATTGGGTGTCACCACAGGCACCCCCGAAGACCTCGCCATCGACGGCTCGCTCGGACAGTATTTCGAGCGCCCCGGCATAGAGTTCGACCTCGGCGAGGGGATGTTCCGCATATCCATGGAGAGCGCGGGGAGCCCCGTACACCTCGAGGGTGACGGTGCGCGCCGCGTGCTGGCCGACCGCGCCCTGCGTCGTGCCGGGTTTATCCCTGGCCCTGAAGGCCCCCTTGTGGTGATAGAGCCGGAGGGATATGTGGCCGGTGGAAAGAAATGCGCCACGATAAGTGAGCTTATCATGGCGCTGTCGGGTCAATAGTCGCTGAAGAGCTGGGGCTTTATCACGAGCCCCACGCGGAGCTGCGAGTGGAACTCCTTGAAGGCCAGCAGTCCCTCGCCGTATCCATTGTAATACTGGAAGAACAGATATTGGTTGTCGCGCTTGAACAGGCGATAGTTGAACTCGACGATTGTGTTGTAGTTCAGTTTCCATCCCTTGCGCTTGACCAGCGTCACGGCCAGACCGAAACGCTCGTTGAGTGACGTATAGCTGCAGCCGACCTGATAGATGCCGCAATAGTCGAGGATATCCTTGTTCTCCATGCCGTCGATGATGGGTATCCAGAACTTGCCGTGTACCATCAGCTGCGGGTCGACGATGATGCTGCCGCCGAGCGATATGCGGTTCCATGAGCGAGATTCGGTGCCGTCGCGTCCGTTTGACTCATGCTCGGCGATGAGGCTCACCTTGCCCACATAGCGGTTTTTTACAAACAGCGGTTTAGTCAGTCCGATGCCGGGATTGAAGTTGAGGTCGGTCATAGGCATCGAGTTTTCCAATATGTTCCAGAAACATTTCTGTGTGTAGAACAGAAACAGGTATGTGCCCCATGGCAAAGTGCTTCGGGTGAGGCGCTGGGCTACCGATATCTGGAATTTGATGTTGGTGTTGTCCTTGGAGATGCGCTGCCCTATCGGCGGCCCGAATATGAAATAGTTATCCTTGTATAACCCGAAATAGGGCCCTGAGTCAAACGCACGGCGTATGCTGTCGCTATTGACTTTTATCTCCTCCTTGCCGACCTTGTCGACTATCTGGCCATGAGCGGTGATGCCCGGCCAGACTATGGCGGTGAGTACGGCGAGCAGCACGCGGGTGATGGTTCGTTGCATAAAAAAGCAGTGTTTTCTGATAACTCGGACAAAAGTAATAAAAAAACTCCAATGTGCAATATCCAATATTTATTGTACTTTTTACATTAACCATTTGTCTTTCGGAAAAATTTAGCTATCTTTGTGCCATAATCATATCACACTAAACCTGAGACCATGAAGAAATTCGCCGCTTTTGTCCTTGCTGCCGCCATGTCGGCATTGGCTTTTGGTGCGGCTCCCGATCCTCATCGTGCCAAAGCCGAGGAGATGCTGGGACGCCTCACACTCGATGAGAAGATATCGCTTATGATGGATGCCTCTCCGGCCATTCCGCGCCTCGGCATCCCGCAGTTCAACTGGTGGAGCGAGGCCCTGCACGGGGTTGCCCGCGCTGGAAATGCCACAGTGCTACCACAGGCCATAGGTATGGCCGCCACGTTCGACGACGGGGCGGTGCGCGAGGCGTTCACGATGGTGAGCGACGAGGCGCGTGCCAAGTTCAACGGTTTCCGCCGCCGCGGCGACATCAGGCGCTATGAGGGGCTGGCCTTCTGGACCCCCAATGTCAACATATTCCGCGACCCGCGCTGGGGACGCGGCCAGGAGACATATGGCGAGGATCCCTGGCTCACACAGACTATGGGCGTGGCTGTCGTCGACGGCCTGCAGGGGCCAAAGGACGCGCCCTATATGAAGACCCTTGCGGGAGCCAAGCACTTTGCCGTCCACAGCGGCCCCGAGTGGAACCGCCACACATTCGACGCCAAGGATATTGACCGCCGCGACCTGTGGGAGACCTATCTGCCATCGTTCAAGGCCCTCGTCGACTCGGGGGTGGCACAGGTGATGTGCGCCTACAACCGCTTCGAGGGTGAGCCGTGCTGCTCGAACAAGCGTCTGCTCACCCAGATACTGCGCGGCGAGTGGGGCTATGACCGCGTGATAGTGACCGACTGCTGGGCCATGCGCGACTTTGTGGTCGACTGGGGACACCACACCCATGCCACCGAGCCGGAGGCCGGAGCCGATGCCGTGGCCTCGGGCACCGACCTCGAGTGCGGCCCGCTGTTCAAGAACCTGCGCGCCGCATACGACCAGGGGCTCATCACCGAGGAGAAGATTGACGCCGCAGTGCTGCGCGTGCTCACCGAGCGTTTCCGCCTCGGCGAGATTGACAGTGCCCCGGTGCCCTGGGACACGCTCGAGGTAGCCACCACCGTCGACATCCCCTCGCACCGCCGGATAGCCCTCGACATGGCCCGCAAGTCGATGACCCTCCTCAAGAATGACGGCATACTCCCGCTGCCCAAGAGCGGAAAGAAAATCCTCGTCATGGGCCCCAATGCCGTCGACTCGGCCATGCAGTGGGGCAACTACAACGGATTCCCCACCTTCACAACCACCATACTCGACGGTATCCGCGAGTATTATCCCGACGCCCGTTATCTGCGCGGCTGCGACCATGTGGTCAGCGCCGACAGGGTGTCGGTGTTCAACCTTTTTGACGGAGGTATGAAGGGCACCTACTGGAACGGCGAGCTCTCGGCCACCGCTCCGGCTGCCGAGGTTACATATACCCTTCCCCTCAGCTTTGACACGGGTGGCGCCACGGTGTTTGCACCCGGCGTCAACCTCACCGATTTCTCTGCCACATACAGCGGCAACTTCGTGCCTTCCGAGGACGGTGACTATATCATCGACCTCAAGGGTGGCAAGGGACGCGAGGTCGTCAGGGTAGACGGCAAGGAGGTGATACGCCGTGAGCCCGGCGGACGCAATGCCCATACAGGGTCCTATATGTTCCATGGCCGCAAGGGCGTCCCTGTTAACATCTCGCTCGATTACCGTCATTTCGACGACATCGCCACCCTGCAGTTCGACGTGCTTGCCCCCTCGCGCGAGGTCATCGACTTTGCCGACGCCGATGTGGTCATCTTTGCCGGAGGCATCTCACCCAAGCTCGAAGGCGAGGAGATGAAGGTCTCGGTGCCCGGATTCCGTGGCGGTGACCGCGAGACCATCGAGCTCCCCTCGGTGCAGCGCGACCTCGTGCGCAAGGCCGTCGAGGCCGGCAAGCAGGTCGTCTTCGTCAACTGCTCAGGCTCTGCCGTGGCCCTGACTCCCGAGGATTCGATATGTTCTGCCGTCCTCCAGGCATGGTATCCCGGGCAGGCCGGAGGCCAGGCCGTGGCCGAGGTACTTTTCGGCGACTATAACCCCGCGGGACGCCTCCCTGTGACATTCTATCGCGATGACTCGCAGCTCCCCGATTTCGAGGACTATTCGATGGATGGCCGCACCTACCGTTATTTCCGTGGCGAGCCGCTCTATCCCTTCGGTCACGGTCTCAGCTATACGACCTTCGGATATGGCGAACCTGCCGTATCGAAAGAGGGCAAGGATGTGGTGCTCACCGTCCCCGTCACCAATACCGGCGCGATGGACGGCGATGAGGTGGTGCAGGTATATCTCGTCAATCCCTCCGACCCTTCGGGTCCTGTCAAGACCCTGCGCGCATACCGGCGTGTCAACATTCCGGCGGGTGAGACCGCCCGGGTCAGCTTCACCATGACCCCCGAGGCATTCGCCACCTTTGACCATGCCACCGAGCGCATGACCACACGCCCCGGCACATATACCCTCCTTGTCGGACCCTCGTCTGCGGTGACACCCCGCAGCATTGATGTGACAATCGACTGACGTGTCAGACACGTCTGACACGACTGACTCTCGAAAAATTCCCGTAAATATTAGGTATTTACGGGAATTTTCATTAATTTTGTACGGTGATTTTGAACAAGACCTTCTTAATCGGTATGCCATGATGGCGTCAGTGTGATGCTTCTGGTGTATAATCGGCTATAATCCAGGCCGGCAATAATAATCTCTAATCCCCAACATCATTAAACCAATATCCATTTGACAAATGTGTGGAATCGTAGGTTACATCGGCTCACAAGGAGCGTATGATATATTGATACAGGGCCTTAAGCGCCTCGAATATCGCGGTTATGACAGCGCCGGAGTCGCACTCATCGACACCGACGGCTGCCTCAACGTGCACAAGGCCCAGGGCAAGGTCGCCAACCTTGAGCAGACCGCTGCCGCAGGCAATACCCGCGGGCAGCTTGGCATCGCCCATACCCGATGGGCTACTCACGGCGAACCCAACGACGTCAATGCCCATCCCCATGTGAGCCAGAGCGGCGACATCGCACTCGTCCACAACGGCACAATCGAGAACTATGCCGTGCTCAAGAAAGTGCTCTCCGACCACGGCTATACCTTCAAGTCGGAGACCGATACCGAGGTGCTGGTCCAGCTCATCGAATATATAAAGCTCACCTCCTCGTGCTCGCTGCTCGAGGCTGTCCGCGAGGCCCTGCTCCAGGTCGAGGGCGCCTATGCCATCGCCGTTGTCGAGAAGGGGAATCCCGATACCCTCATCGTGGCCCGCAAGAGCTCGCCCCTCGTGATAGGCGTGGGCGACGGCGAGACATTCATCGCCTCGGACGCCACTCCCATCGTGGGCTATACCGATAAGGTTATCTACCTCAAGGACAACGAGCTCGCACAGATAAGCCGCAACGAGCCCCTCAAGATTGTCTCTATCGACTCGAACACCCCCTCGAAGATTGACGTCCGGAAGCTCAAGCTCTCGCTGGCGCAGCTCGAGAAGGGTGGCTATGATACCTTCATGCTCAAGGAGATATTCGAGCAGCCCTCGACCCTGCGCGACTGTCTGCGTGGCCGTATCGCCGACGACGGCTCGCGCGTGGTGCTGTCGGGCGTAGAGCTCAACAAAGAGAAATTCCTGCAGGCCGAGCGCATCACCCTCGTGGCATGCGGCACATCGTGGCACGCCGCCCTCATCGGCAAGCGTCTCATCCAGGATTTCTGCCACATCCCCGTCGAGGTTGAGTATGCGTCCGAGTTCCGCTATGGCAATCCCGTGCTGGGCGAGCGTGACATCGTGATTTCCATCTCGCAGTCTGGCGAGACCGCCGACACCCTGGCCGCCATACAGATTGCCCGTGAGAAGGGCGCGTTTGTCTATGGCGTCTGCAACGTCGTGGGCGCATCCATCCCCCGCAATACCGATGCCGGAACATATATCCACGTCGGTCCCGAGATTGGTGTGGCCTCGACCAAGGCATTTACCGGTCAGGTCACCGTGCTCACCCTCCTCGCCCTTGCCATCGGCCAGCTCCGCGGCACCATCGACACCGCGACAGTCAAGGACATCTGCACATCGCTGCAGAAGATGCCCGAGATTCTTGAGGAGACCCTCAAGTGTGACCCCGAGGTGCAGAAGCTCTCGAGGATATTCACTTACGCCCACAATTTCCTCTATCTTGGCCGCGGCTACAACTATCCCACCGCCCTCGAAGGTGCCCTCAAGCTCAAGGAAATCTCGTATATCCACGCCGAGGGTTATCCTGCAGCCGAGATGAAGCATGGCCCCATCGCCCTGATAGACCATGAGATGCCCAGCGTCATCATCGCCCCGAGCGACTCGCTCTATGACAAGATTATCTCTAACGTGCAGCAGGTCAAGAGCCGTGGAGGTGCCGTGGTCGCAATCGTCAGCAAGGGTAACACCGCCATGAACGACATCGCCGATTTCTGCATCGAGATTCCCGAGGTACCCGAGTGCCTCACGCCCATCGTGGCCTCGATCCCCCTGCAGCTCCTGGCATACTATATCGCTGTGGGCAAGGGCAAGAACGTGGACCAGCCCCGCAACCTTGCCAAGTCAGTGACCGTGGAGTAATCCTCCCTGTCACCCCCCCCATATCAGGTCAATCCCGGCAGCAGTGCCGGGGTTGACTTTTTTTATCCCCTTGTGATACTTTGTTGACGCTGCGGCTACTTTCATGACCGCGATTATCCGAAAAAAACGTACTTTTGCACTATATCATCACATTCTACACAACCTACAACACCTGACCATGAAACACTGCAAGACACTCATCGGCGCCCTCATGGTGCCGCTTGCCATGAGCGCGTCGCTCTCGCCCACGCTCCCGCCCGCGATGCTCGACTATGCCACACGCTGGAGCGGCTATGAGCCGGCAAACAACGAGACCATGTGGTATTACTCAGACTGGAGCAACAACCAGACATCTCTCGGCACCGAAGGCTCGGCCTCGGCGGCGTTCCTGATCGGCAACGGCTCGCTGGGCGCATGTATCAGCGGTAACGGCTGGATTCATTTCAAGCTCAACGAGAAGGGCCTTTTTGCCGGACGTCCCGAAATCAACGACTGGAAATCATATCAGGACCTCGGGTCGGTGGTCATCGCCCCCTCCTCGACATTCGGCAACGGCTTCATGCACCAGCTCGACTACTCGACAGGCGTCTACTCAAACATCAGCTATGCCAATACCTACGGAGCCTATAATCCCGAGCCTGTGGGTGCGCTCGAGGCGTTTGCAAGCTATCCCGACCGTGTCATCGCGGCCCGCTACAGCTGTTCGGCCGACGGATACCTCAGGTTTGACGTGAGGTGGGATGCCAAGTCCGACGGGACCGTGACCTCGACACAGATTGACGAACGCACGGCCGACATCGCCTTCTCGAGCTCCCTCCCGGGCGAGCTTGTCAGCTATGCGGCCCGTGTGCGCGTAATCGCCGACGACGGCACCGTAACCGCTTCGGGAAGCACTGTCACGGTGAGCGGAGCCTCGGCAGCTACCGTAATCATCGGTGCCCTCACCGACTATGACTCCGCATCAGAGACATTCCTCTCGGGCACCTCGTCGCTCGGTTCCGAGGCCCGTACACGTGTGGCCGAGGCTGCCTCGAAGGGGTGGAACGAGCTCTACGGACGCCATGTCGCCGACCATTCGGCCCTCTATGGCCGCGTGGCCCTCGATGTGGCCGGACGCGACGCCTCGCTCCCCACCGACCGCCTTCTCGATGCCTATACCGACGGCAGCGCGACCCCCGGGCAGCAGCGCCAGCACGAGACGATGGTGTTCAACTACGGACGCTATCTGATGATAGCCGCCTCGCGCGCGGCCGACAACGGGCGCGGCATGGACTGCCCATCGAACCTCCAGGGCATCTGGGCGCACGACGCCAAGATGTGGAACTGCGACATACACGCCAATATAAATGTGCAGATGAATTACTGGCCTGCCGAGGTCACAGGTCTCGGCGAGAGTCATCTGGCCCTGTGCGACTGGCTCATCAACCTCTCGCAGAAACCCTACTGGCGCCAGCTTGCCTCCGACTATCTCACAAAGGTGCGTGGCGTCGCTCCCGGGGAGCTCGACGGCGACGAGTGGGCGTGCCCAATGGCCATGAATCCCTTTGGCGGAGGCTCCTCATACGACATGGATATGTCCTCGATGACACCCCGATACAATGCCGCACAGGCATGGCTATGCTCGCACCTCATACAGCACTATCTCTATACACTTGATGCGGATTATCTCGAGCGTGCCCTCCCGGTGCTGTGGCGGGCATGCCGTTTCTGGACCCGCAACATGGACCGCCGGGAGCTGGGAGACGGAAGCTATGTCTACGAGATACCCTTCGAGCCGTCGCCCGAACAGTCCAACCCCACCACCGAGCCCGCCACCGCCCACACTCAGCAGCTCGTGACCTACCTCTTCAAGCACACGCTCGACCTGCTCGACGGGTGTCCTATAGCTGAGGCTACCCCCGACAAAATTGCCGACCTGCGCGAGAAATACGAGCATCTCGACAACGGCATGAGCTACTGGACCGACGGTGGAGTCAACTATCTGCGCGAGTGGAAATATGCCGACGCGTTCGGCGAGAAGAACCACCGTCATCTGTCGCATCTCGTATGCATGTATCCCCTTGACCTTGCCGCCTCCGCCCCCGACGATGTGTATGAGAGCGTGGTCAACGCCATGCACTCGCGCGGATACAGATGCGGCGATGTCGATGCCGCCGTCTGGACCACCGCATGGAAGGTCTGTCTGTGGGCCCGCGACCACTCGCCACGTGCCTACGACATCTACAGGTCTACCATCGGCCATCTCACAGACTCCCCCGCAGGGACCGGGCTTTATTATAACCTCACCTCGCTCAACCAGTGCATGCAGATGGAGGGGAACTGGGGCCTGACCGCAGGTGTGGCCGAGATGCTGCTGCAGAGTCATGCCGGATACCTCGACTTCCTCCCCGCGCTCCCCTCGGGATGGCCCGACGGGTCGGTATCCGGCCTTCGTGCCATCGGCAACCACCGTGTCGACATAGTGTGGGCCGACGGCGAGGCCGATGACATCACGGTAACATCCGAGAGCGGACGCCCCGTGAGGATGCTCAGTGATTTCGCCGGAACGCGATATATCTATGTCGACGGTCAGCTCTACTCCTCGCCCGCACAGGCCCGGTCGGCCGACGGCAGCGAGGTTGTCGAGATAGCCGCCGGTCCGGGCACCGAGGTGCGCATCACGCGCACACCCGCCATCCCCACATCCATCGCCGAGACCACGCTTCCCTCCTCCAAAGCAGAGGCCGGGCGCTATGACCTGTCGGGCCGCAGGGTAGGGCATGAGTACCGCGGTGTGGTGATAGTCCGCTACACCGACGGCACAGCCAGGAAGACAATCATGAAGTAAGTAATATCACGAGAGCGTGCCCGGGCCTCCGCATGGAAGCCCGGGCACATTTTTTTAGTTTCCGGGAAGTGGGGTGCTTGCGTGTCAGTCCTCGAGGTAGTAGACGATGGTCGATACGACGCGTACCTTCTTGATGAAGGGGGTTGAGGAGTCGGAGTCGTCGATTGAGAACTGGCCTTGCGAGGCGGTCTTGATCTTGCCCACGTGACTCTCGGAGTCGGCTGCAAACTGCTGTGCGGCGGCGCGCGCGTTCTTGGTGGCCTCGGCTATCATCTCGGGCTTGATGTCGTTGAGGCCGGTGAACTGATAGTTGATGTATGAGTTGGAGAAGGGGATGCCCTCTTTGAGCAGGTCGCTCTGGCGTGCCAGCAGCTCGCGCACCTTGTCGACCTGACGGGTGGTCACCGTGACGGTGCAGGAGATGGCATAGTTGTAGTTGAACGAGTCAGAGCCATAGCGGTTTGAGGCTCGGTCGTATGTGTCGGGTGGATTGACCGAAATCTCCTCGCGGGGTATGCCGTTTGAGGTCAGGAACTTGACGATAATCTCGTTGTTGGTGTTGACTTTCTGGTAGATGGTCATCAGGTCGTTGCCCGCGAGCGAATAGGTGATGGGCCATGTCACGAGGTCGGCCTTTACCTCACGCTCGGCCAGGCCGCGCACGGTGACCTCGCGGTCGCGGTATGCTATGTTGTCGATGCCGGCCTTGAGTGTCAGGCCCAGGATGACGACGGCGACGGCGATGAGCGCCGACGGAATGATTTTGGATAAGTTCATGTGTCCGTATGAATTGGTTAGGAATTTTGTTACGGGGGCAAAGATACGTATTTTTTAGCCTTTTAAATGTTAAAAATGATTTTTGACTGTTGCTGAATCAAACATTTACCCCCGATGTTTGCAATTTTCATTAAAAAAAGGTAATTTTGCAGCACTTACGTTAGCCGCGCCGCTTACGCCATGACCTCACGACTACGTTTATTTAGATAGAATACAAATCGCAGAAACACATGCTGAAAGAAATCTTTGACCGCATATCCGCAATAGCCGGGCTACTCTTGCTGTGGCCTGTGATGGCTGTTGTCGCGCTCCTCATAGCCGTGAGGATGCCGGGCGGTCCCGTGATTTTCCGTCAGCAGAGGGTGGGGCGCGGCGGACGGCTCTTCACCATGGTCAAGTTCCGCACCATGACCGTCGGCCACTCGGGCTCGTCGGTCAGCGTGGCGGGCGAGAGCCGCATCACTCCTCTTGGCGCGACACTGCGGCGCCTCAAGCTCGACGAGCTCCCCGAGCTGTGGAATGTGGCATGCGGCGACATGAGCCTCGTCGGACCTCGTCCCGACGTACCCGGCTATGCCGACATGCTCACCGGCGATGACCGCCGTGTGCTCGAGCTCAAGCCGGGCATCACAGGCCCCGCGACCCTAAAATACCGCAACGAGGAGGAGCTGCTGGCACTGTGCGACGACCCTGTGGCATATAACGACCTGGTCATCTTCCCCGACAAGGTGCGCATCAACCTTGAGTATCTTGACTCCCGCACATTCGCGGGAGACATATATATAATATTGCAGACCGTTTTGCCGGGCCTGTTCCCGGCTCCGGCTGCTAAACCGGTTTGACTGAAATAATGTAAAGACCTCTCCCTCCTCATCTTAAAACTGTCAATTAAGCGATGAAGATACATCTTTGCCTGGCACACATGAGCGGAAACGAAATGCGTTTCATCGACGAGGCTTTCGCCGACAACTGGGTTGTGCCCCTCGGCCCCAACGTCGATGCCTTCGAGGAGGAACTGCGCGGTTTCCTCACCGCAGGGCACCCCGGTCTCGACAGCCTCAGGGTTGCCGCCGTCAGCGCAGGTACCGCAGCCCTGCATCTCGCCCTTGTGCTGCTCGGCATCAAGCCCGGCGACGAGGTGATGTGCCAGAGCTTCACGTTTGCCGCCTCGGCCAATCCCGTGACATACCAGGGTGCGACCCCGGTATTTGTCGACTCGGAGCCCGAGACATGGAACATGGATCCGGCCCTGCTTGACAAGGCCATAGCCGACCGTGTGCAGAAGACGGGCCGCAAGCCCAAGGCAATCATTGCGGTGCATCTCTACGGCATGCCCGCCAAGATGGACGAGATTCTGTCTGTAGCCTCCAAATGGGAGATTCCGGTGGTCGAGGATGCCGCCGAGGCGCTGGGCTCGGAATACAAAGGGCAGGCATGCGGCACGCTGGGACGTTTCGGCGTGCTCAGCTTCAACGGCAACAAGATGATAACCACCTCGGGCGGTGGCGCCCTTGTCTGTCCAGACGAGGAGACGAAGAAGCGCGCCGTGTTCTTTGCAACACAGGCCCGTGAGCCCTATCCCTACTATCAGCACGAGCATATCGGCTACAACTACCGCATGAGCAACATCTCGGCCGGCATAGGACGCGGGCAGATGACCATACTCGAAGAGCACATCGCCCATCACCGTGCCCTCGCGGCCCTGTATGCCGAGCTTTTTGCCGATGTCGAGGGGGTGGAGTATCACGGCAATCCGTCGCCCGATTTCGATGCCAATTTCTGGCTCTCCACCATCACCATAGACCCCGTCGTCACGGGCCTCACCCCCGAGGATCTGCGCACACATTTCGCCGCCATGGAGATAGAGACACGCCATCTGTGGAAACCGATGCACTCGCAGCCCGTCTTCGCCTCCTGTCCGGCATACGTCAACGGGGTATCCTCTCACCTCTTCAGCCGCGGCCTGTGCCTCCCCTCGGGCCCGTGGGTAACACCCGACGACGTGCGGCTCATAGTCAACGAAATCAGACAATGCTCAAGAAAGTCCTGAACTGGTACACCTCGCGGGCCTCTCTGCCGTTCTGGCTGATAGGTCTGACGGATTGCGCGACAGTTTATCTGGCGGGTGTGGCGGCCTATGCGCTCAACCATTCCCTGTCAGTGGCCGTGGGCAACCTCTACGGACTCATGGCTACGGTCGCTGTCTTCCTGGTGTGCTTTGTCGCAGGGTTCAGGCTGTTCCATACATATTCGGGCATAATCCGCATGACCACCACGGGCGACCTTGCCCGCATATTCGCCGCGCTCTCGGTGGGAGGACTGCTGGCCGTTGTCATGAAAGTGCTGACCCCGGTCGACGCGCTGATGGTGAGTCCGTATCGCATACGCGACATCATCACACTCATCTTCCTTGCATCGACAGGAATGTGCGGGCTGCGTATGACGGCCAAGCTGTTCTATGACCTGTATCTGCGCTATTCGACCGGCGGCGGGGCATATGGCTATGCCCACAAGGACCTCATATCCATGGAGATGTCCGACCTGTTGCCGCGTGAGCCCATCACGGTCGATATGGAGGAGGTGCGCGGCGTCATCTCGGGACATTGCGTCATGGTGACAGGTGCCGCGGGGTCGATAGGCTCCGAGCTGGCCTATCTGCTGGCGTCAGTCGGGCCATCCGAGCTGGTGCTGATAGACCAGGCCGAGTCGCCCCTTCACGATGTCCGCATCAATATGGCGCGCCTCTATCCCGGCATCAGGTGCCACACCATCGTCACCTCCATCTGCCACTCGTCAAGGATGGACCGCATCTTCTCGGCCCACAGGCCCGATTTCGTCTTCCATGCCGCCGCATACAAGCATGTGCCCATGATGGAGGACAACCCTGTGGAGAGCGTGCTCAACAATATCGACGGCACACGCAAGATTGCCGACCTGGCCGTGAAGCACGGTGTGCGTAAGTTCGTGATGGTGAGCACCGACAAGGCTGTAAACCCCACCAATGTCATGGGTTGCTCGAAGCGCATCTGCGAGATGTATTGTCAGGCACTCTCGGGTGCCGGATGCCGCACGCAGTTCATCACCACCCGGTTTGGCAACGTGCTGGGCTCGAATGGCTCGGTCATACCCACCTTCCGCGAGCAGATAAGGCGCGGTGGCCCGGTGCTGGTGACACATCCCAAGATAATCAGATATTTCATGCTCATCTCCGAGGCATGCTCGCTTGTGCTGCAGGCCGCCACATTGGGCAAGGGGGGCGAGATATTCGCCTTCGACATGGGGCGCCCGGTCAGGATAGTCGACCTTGCACGGCGCATGATACTGCTGAGCGGACGCCTCGACGTAGGCATAGAGTTCACGGGACTGAGGCCCGGCGAGAAATTGTACGAGGAGGTGCTGACAGACTCCGAGAGAGTGGTGCCGACACCTCATCCAAAGATAAAGGCCGCCAAGGTAAGGCCCCTCGACATACAGGAGGTAGACCGCGACATAGGCGAGCTCATCGCGACGGCAAGGCGATATGACGTCACAGGCACCGTAAGGATGATGAAATGGATGGTACCTGAATACCGCAGCACTCCCAATTCGCCATACGCATTGCTCGACCCGGCTCCGCCGCCTGCCGCCGGCGCCAATCCATCTCCACCACGCCCCGCTCCTCCCGTTCCGCCGCCAAGACATCAGCCGATGCCTGCAGCAACGATAGCTTGACATGCAGACCACAACATAAGAAGTAGACCACAAGGCAACATAAGCAGACAACGAGACAACATAAGTAAAGCAGACCGACACACCGCAACACAGACGCCTAATCTACTGCCTGATACCATACTCTGCACCTGACACAGCAAATCTATATACGGACACGTTACTGACCCCCTGATGATACTGACTCCGCCCCACTGTTCACGCGGAGACAACATACGGGATAGGATACCGCATAAATATCAAACCGACATACCACAACCCTGCAGGGAGCGCACGAAGGTGCCCCTGGAGACACAGTCAACACCAACATGCTACAACTCAAGGGATTCAAGCGAACACTCTTTACCTCGCTCGCTGCCATGGCTCTCGCCGTGGCGCCTGCTCTCGCCGACACACCTGAGGCGGATACCCCCGACATCCCTGTCCTGAACAATGACAATGTCGATGAACAGCTGAAGGAGTTCACCAAGATTTATCAGGATTCCTCGTATCACGTCGAACCTACGAGAACCCATACCGAGCACACCGAGCTTGACCGCTACAGGGTAGTGACCAACAAGTTCGGCAAGAACTGGTTCGCGTTTGCCACAGCGGGAGCCCATACCTTCAGGGGCGACTACTCAGGCATGGGCAAATTCTGGGGCACCGTCTCTCCGGATTTCGGTGTCGGCATCGGCAAATGGTTCACCCCTGGTGTCGCCGTCAAGGTCGAGTTCATCCGCTCGAACTCGCGCGGATATACCGCCTATATGTCGGGCCACTACGGCTATGGCGGCATACGCCAGCAGGCAGACGGCACGCCATACCGCAAGATGAAGACCGACTGGTGGGACATCTCGGGCTCGGTGATATTCAACCTCTCGCGCCTCTTCCTGGGCTACGAGGGCTTCAACTCGCCCAAGCTGATGAACCAGTTCATGTTTGCCGCCGGCATCGGCGGCGTCCATCACATGGGCTACGGCCACTCGTACGGCTCGGACAACGAGTGGAGCGGACATCTCGAGCTCCAGTACTCGCGCTTCTTCACCAAGGCCAAGCGCTGGTCGCTCGATTTCAAGGTGCGCGGCATATTCTATCAGACCAACTTTGACCTTGAGTACGGACAGGCAGACCATGCCGCAAAGAAATGGGACGGCAACATCGGCCTCGACCTCGGTTTCACATTCTATCTCGACAGCAAGCGTGACCGCGGCTGGAGCACCGCCACTACCCATACCTATACGCGCGACTACTCCGAGCGCCGCATCAGGGAGGTGTATGTCAAGCCGGTCGACAAGCCCCAGGATTTCAGCGAGATCACGTTCTATGTGTTCTATCCCAACAACTATTCGGGGCGCAACGACGCTCCTACCGTCCCGGGCAGCAACGTCAATGCCATCGACTATCTCACGGGCGGTATCAATACCCAGAAAAAGTATAAGGAGAACTACGAGGTGGCCTCGGGCCTGATAGGACGCCGCGACATCTCGCGTCTTGCCACCGAGGACATCCCCACCGTCCCGGCCTATACCGACATCCCCGAGATTGACGCCCTCGGCATCTGCCGAGGCTATGAGATGGGCGAGGGCCCCATATCGCTCCCTCTCGAAGAGAAGCCGCTGACCGATTTCCGCGCCGCCACAGGCTATTTCTACGCCCCGATACATGGCGACAAGCACCTCTGGCACTACCGAATAGACGACGCCACCCTCGACCAGAAACTGATAGGCGAGGAGAACTATTTCGAGACAAATACATTCAGCCTCAACGCACACGACGGTCTCCCGGTGATACGCGAGCATTTCGATGCGCCTGACCACGAGTATCTTGTCTCGCTGGCCGACATCTATGCCGCGCTCACCCGTAACGAGGGCCATGTGGCCGAGCACGCCGACCCCGCCACCGTCGAGAACATAAACAGGATTCTCGGTTCGGGCACTATCACAAACGTGTTTGTCGAGGGTCTTGCCACCAGCCAGGACAACTATACAGGGCAGAACGCCGCCGCCGTCGGCCTGCAGCGCAATACCGCCCTCTCGACCAACCGCGCCCTCACCGTCATCAACTGGCTCAAGGGATTCGAGACATTCAGCCGCCATGACCCCAAGATATACAAGGTGCATACGTTTGACCCGAGCGGGATGCTCACTCCGGGTATCGGTCTGGTCGACGACCCCTCGACCCGCGGCCTCACGGCCAAGCTGAACCGCTGTGTCAAGGTGCATATCCAGTTCATGAACGCACCCAAGGGGCGCAAGGGCAAGAAATGACACATACAGGAAAAGAGAATATCGCTTGAATTCATGTCCGGCGCACCCGTGATGGGTGGTGCCGGACATATTTTTTGTCAGTTGGCCGAAAAACATTAACTTTGCACCATCATGCAAATTATCAGGACAATACTCGCCGCCACGGCTATGCTCTGTGCCGTCACGGCCATATCGGCTGTCCGTGTCATAGACGCCGAGGACGGCTCGCCCGTGGATGCTGTGGCCGTGTTCGATGCCTCGGGGCATGGACTGGGCCTCACGGGTACTGACGGCTCACTGCCCCCGGAGGCTGCCGGGGTGTCGCACCTCACTCTGCGCCATGTCGCCTTCGAGACCGCCGAGGTCATGGCCGACACTGTCAGTGGCGGTGTCATACGCCTCATCCCGCGCACATTCGCACTCCCCGAGGTCAAGGCTATCTCCAATCCCGAGTATATCCGCGTCGAGGGCTACTGCCGGTCATACACATCGTTCGGCAACGAGGAATGCATGGGCACATCCTTCGCCGAGGGTACCGTGGTCTACTATCTCAAGCCCGACAAGAAAGGCAAGGCCAAGGACTCCGGAAAGACTTACGGCTATGTCATATACGAGCATGTCACACACAAGAAGGAAGGGCTCGACACGTTGCGCGTCAAGAACGGCAAACAGGGGGGTGGCATCCTCGACATTATGGACGAGGGGCTGTCGCTGCCGCTGCTTATAGAGACAAAGAAATTCTCTACCACCGATGTGTCGTTGCCGTATTCCGAGATTCCCGGAAAATACTCCCCCCTCGGCTCCGTGCGCAACAGCGGGAAGGTCATCACCGTCACCACAGACCCGTTGTCAGAACACAAGGAGCATAAGTACAGCCCCGCGCTGCTCAAGCTGCTCGGGTTCACCGCCGACTGCACCGAGTGGGTGTCTACCCAGACATACAGGGCCGATGCCGCACGCCCGTTTGACATCTCCTCGCTGGTGAGCACATCGGCAAGCATCCGCATAGTGGGACACGGCAAGATGTTCAGGATGGCCTTCGGAGGCGAGGAGGTGGACATCCGCTCGACCACCGAGATATTCATCACCGACATAAGCTATCTCGACAAAGACGCCGCCAAAGAAGCCCGCAAGGCCGACGAGCTCATCAAGCCGGGCGACATCCCCGCCTCCGTGCCCCCGCTCGACCCCGCAGCCGTCGCCCTCCGCACCGCCGCCCTCACCTCTCCCGACCGCGGAGAGTGATTGGGACTGATTTTTGTCCCGGTCAGGTAGAAGTGCGCAATTGTAACGTCCGCCAGGACGTTGATTTATCCGTAACCCCGTACACCGTAGCAAAGCGGAGGTGTACGGGGCAACTCTCTGAATAAATTAGGTGTCCGTGAGGACACCGATTTACGGGTATAAAGTGGATTCGTCTCCGGCGGATGAAAAAAGTTTTTGCAGATGTCGGGGAGTTTTAGTATTTTTGCATCGGATATTATCTCTCTCCAACCAACCTTATTTCTCACCTTGAACAGAAACATCTGACTATACTTTTTTAATATCACTATGAGCAAAGAAAAAAAATTCTTGACTTGTGATGGTAACCAGGCAGCAGCCCATGTGAGCTACATGTTCTCCGAGGTAGCGGCCATCTATCCCATCACGCCGTCGTCGACAATGGCTGAATATGTTGACGAATGGGCCGCCGCAGGGCGCAAAAACATCTTCGGCGAGACCGTACTCGTGCAGGAAATGCAGAGCGAGGGTGGTGCCGCAGGTGCAGTTCACGGCTCGCTCCAGGCTGGCGCGCTGACCACTACCTATACCGCCTCGCAGGGTCTTCTGCTGATGATCCCCAACATGTACAAGATTGCCGGTGAGCTCCTCCCCTGCGTCTTCCATGTTTCGGCCCGTACGCTCGCAAGCCACGCCCTGTCGATTTTCGGCGACCATCAGGATGTTATGTCCTGCCGTCAGACCGGCTTCGCCATGCTCGCCGAGGGTTCAGTGCAGGAGGTGATGGACCTCGCAGGTGTCGCACATCTCGCCACCATCCGCTCGCGCGTTCCTTTCATCAATTTCTTCGACGGTTTCCGTACCTCGCACGAGATTCAGAAGATCGAGGCTATGGATCAGGACGACCTTGCTCCGCTCATCGACCAGCAGGCTCTCGCCGATTTCCGTCAGCGCGCCCTCAACCCCGCCAAGCCCGTAGCACGCGGTATGGCTGAGAACGGCGACGTCTTCTTCCAGCACCGCGAGTCGTGCAACGAGTACTACGACCGTGTGCCCGAGATCGTCGAGGAGTACATGAAGGAGATAACCCGCATAACAGGCCGCGAGTACAAGCTCTTCAACTATTATGGCGCCGAAGACGCAGAGCGCGTCATCATCGCCATGGGTTCTGTGACCCAGGCTGCCCAGGAGGCTATCGACTATCTCGTCAAGAAGGGTGAGAAGGTCGGTCTCGTGAGCGTTCACCTCTACCGTCCTTTCTCGGCCAAGCATTTCCTTGCCGCAGTGCCCAAGACCGCAAAGCGCATCGCAGTCCTCGACCGCACCAAGGAGCCCGGCGCAAACGGCGAGCCCCTGTATCTCGACGTACGCGACTGCTTCTATGGCCAGGCTGACGCTCCCGTCATCGTCGGTGGCCGCTATGGTCTCGCTTCAAAGGATACCACTCCCGCCCAGATTCTCGCCGTATTCGAGAACCTCGCCCTCCCCGAGCCCAAGGATCACTTCACCGTGGGTATCGTCGACGACGTGACCTTCACCTCGCTCCCCCAGAAGGAGGAGATTGCCCTCGGCGACGAGAGCACATTCGAGGCCAAGTTCTATGGCCTGGGTGCTGACGGTACTGTAGGTGCCAACAAGAACTCGGTCAAGATCATCGGTGACAATACCAACAAGTATTGCCAGGCATATTTCGCATACGACTCGAAGAAGTCGGGCGGCTTTACCTGCTCGCACCTCCGTTTCGGCGACGCTCCCATCCGTTCGACATATCTGGTGACCACACCTAATTTCGTGGCTTGCCACGTACAGGCTTACCTGCACATGTACGACGTGACCCGCGGTCTGCGTGACGGCGGCACATTCCTTCTCAACACTATCTGGGAAGGCGAGGAGCTGGCCAAGAACCTCCCCAACAGCGTCAAGAAGTATTTCGCAGACCACAACATCCGCGTATTCTACATCAACGCTACCAAGATCGCACAGGAGATCGGTCTGGGCAACCGCACCAACACCATCCTCCAGAGCGCATTCTTCCGCATCACCGAGGTTATCCCCGTAGACCTCGCCGTAGAGCAGATGAAGAAGTTCATCGTCAAGAGCTATGGCAAGAAGGGTCAGGATGTGGTCGACAAGAACTATGCAGCCGTTGACCGTGGCGGCGAGTACAAGGAACTCCCCGTCGATAAGGCATGGAGCGCACTCGAGGCCGAGCCCAAGGCTGCCAACAACGACCCCGCCTTCGTCAACGATGTCGTACGTCCCATCAATGCCCAGGATGGTGACCTGCTCAAGGTCAGCGCATTCAAGGGCCGCGAGGACGGCACATGGGAGCAGGGCACCGCTGCCTACGAGAAGCGTGGCGTAGCCGCCTTCGTTCCCGAATGGCTCGAAGAGAACTGTATCCAGTGTAACAAGTGTGCCTATGTCTGCCCCCACGCCGCTATCCGTCCCTTCGTGCTCGATGCCAAGGAGATGGAGGCAGCTCCCTTCGGCGAGGACAAGACTATCCCCGCCATCGGTAAGACCTTCACAGGCATGCGCTTCATCCAGAGCGTCGACGTGCTCGACTGTCTCGGCTGTACCAACTGTGTGGCTGTCTGCCCCGGCAAGAAGGGCGTGAAGGCTCTCGTGATGAAGCCTCTCGAGACCCAGCTCGACGTGCAGAAGGAGTGGGACTACTGCGTGGCATCCGTTGCCTCGAAGCAGGACCTCGTCGACATCAAGGCCAACGTCAAGAACTCGCAGTTCGCCACCCCGCTCTTCGAGTTCTCGGGCGCTTGCTCGGGTTGCGGCGAGACACCTTATGTCAAGCTCATCTCGCAGCTCTTCGGCGACCACGAGATTGTGGCAAACGCTACCGGCTGCTCGTCAATCTACTCGGGTTCCGTACCCTCTACCCCCTACACCAAGAACGCCAAGGGCGAAGGTGTGGCATGGGCAAACTCGCTGTTCGAGGATTTCGCCGAGTTCGGTCTCGGTATGTCGCTCGCTCACGAGAAGCTCCAGGCCCGCGTAGCCGACTACATGCAGAAGGCTCTCGAGTGCCCCACCTGCTCTGACGCCATCAAGGCTCTGGCCACCAAGTGGCTCGAGAACCGCAACGATGTCGCCGTGACCAAGGAGGTTGCTGCCGAGATTGTTCCTCTCTGCGAGGCTTGCGGCTGCGACGTATGCAAGGGTCTGCTCACCGTCAAGGAGCACATCGCCAAGCGTTCGCAGTGGATCATCGCCGGTGACGGCGCCGCATACGACATAGGCTTCGGCGGTCTCGACCACGTGCTCGCATCCGACAAGAATGTCAACGTGCTCGTGCTCGACACCGAGGTTTACTCGAACACCGGCGGCCAGTCGTCCAAGGCTACTCCTCTGGGCGCCATCGCCAAGTTTGCCGCTGCCGGCAAGCGCGTACGCAAGAAAGACCTCGGCCTCATCGCATCGACCTACGGCTACGTTTACGTTGCCCAGATCGCAATGGGTGCCGACAATGCACAAACCCTCAAGGCTATCCGCGAGGCTGAGGCATACGACGGTCCTTCGCTGATCATCGCATACTCGCCCTGTATCAACCACGGTATCCGCAAGGGCATGGGCCACGCTCAGGAAGAGCAGGCTGCAGCCGTTGAGTGCGGCTACTGGCACCTGTGGCGCTACAACCCCGCTCTCGAGATGGAAGGCAAGAATCCCTTCTCGCTCGACTCGAAGGCTCCCGATTGGGACAAGTTCGAGGACTTCCTCAAGGGCGAGGTACGCTACGCTTCCGTAGCCAAGCAGTATCCCGCAGAGGCAGCCGAGCTGTTTGCCGCCGCCAAGGCCAACGCCCAGTGGCGCTACAACAACTACCTGCGTCTGTCGCACCAGCAGTGGGGCACAGAGCCCGCTCCCGTAGCCGAGTGATAGATTACTCCATCACCTCATAAAACCGGCCCCCGGCCTCTGCAACAGAGACCGGGGGCTTTGTCATGTCATCTCCCCTCATGCGGTGTTGGGGATGCAAAACTTATCTGATTAATGGACCTCTTCGAGGCCCGGCTTTATGCCGATATACAAACCCCACACCATCGCCATGTGCGGAATGCCCTTACGGGCTATCCCGTCACACGGCTCGATGTGGGGCTTTCCACATATCGCCGCGCTGCGGCTGGTGAGATTGACCTTATTTTACAGCCTCTGCACGCAGTATGGATCCCCGCACGGGTGGCGGGGCACCGTCAGATAAAGACGATGGTTTTGTTGTTGTAGGTCAGGAGCTTGCGCTGGATATGCTTCTCGACTGCGCGCGAGAGGACTATCTTCTCCAGGTCGCGCCCTTTCTTGACCAGATCCTCCACCGTGTCGCGGTGGGTGATGCGGGTGATGTCCTGCTCGATTATGGGCCCCGCGTCAAGCTCGGTGGTGACGTAGTGCGATGTGGCGCCTATCAGCTTGACACCCCTCTCGAACGCCTGATGGTATGGCCTGGCGCCAATGAAAGCCGGGAGGAACGAGTGATGGATGTTGATGATGCGTCCCGGATAGCGCGAGATAAAATCCTCGCTCAGCACCTGCATGTATCGGGCGAGTACGATGAAATCTATGCCATAGCGGTCGAGCAGCTCGAATTCGCGCTGTTCCATCTCGGCCTTGTTGTCGCGGGTGACGGGTATGACCTCGAATGGGATGTCAAACTGTTTCCCCACCACGGCCAGGTCGGGGTGGTTGGAGACGATGAGTGGTATCTCGACATCCCACTCGCCCGCCGTATAGCGTGCCAGCAGGTCGTAGAGGCAGTGGCTCATCTTGCTCACGAATATGGCCATGTGCTGGCGGTGCGACGTGAAGCTGAGACGATAGGTGATGTCATATCTCGCCGCATAGAGGGTGGCGAAATACTCCTTGATCTTGTCGTGTGGTATGAGGAACCCGTCGAGGTCCCACTCGATGCGCATGAACAGTATGGAGTTCACGCGGTCGACATACTGGTCGAGATAGAGGATGTTGCCCCCGTTGGAGTTGATGAACTCCGTCAGGACGGCTATGATGCCGGGGCGGTCGGGACAATGCATGCGCAGCACCGCCGTATCGCGCCTCGGGGTCAGTTCCATGGCAGCACTGTTGTGTCGTAGATCCATACATGCATCTTGCCCCCGGTGGCCGAGATAGAGCCGATGACATCCTCGGGCCAGCGCGGGTCTGTGACGATGACCACGCCCGGCTCGACAAGAGTGCCTGTGTATGAGCCTGTGCCGTTGCGGTAGTCTATCTTGTATGTCCCCTGGGCGTCGCCTGACGTGACTGCGACAGGATAGCTCTCGTCGCCATAGACAAACTGATATGTGCCGGGCTGCAGGTTGAGGGGTTCCGGGGTGACGCATGCCGATTTGGGAATCCATGCCCCTTTCCAGCCGGGGATGTCCACGCGCCAGAATCCCTCGGCGTCGCCGGTAGTGGCGAATGCCATGCCGGGCAGTATCTCGATGAGGTCTTCCCACTGGTTGGGCATGGGATTGTCTGCCGAGGGCTCCTGATAGATGTTGGTCTTGGTTCCTACCACGATATATTCGGCTGCCGAGGCCGAGATTATGCCCGCGAGGGCTACGATGACGGCGAGGATTCTTTTCATAGGATGGTTATTTCTGGGATTTCGGATGTGGGTGAGGAGATTATGAATTGTGCGTGGCCGTTGAAGGCCGGGAATGTGAACGAACCGGGTCTTGTCCCGGGTGCCGGACGCTCGGGGGCCTGGATGGCAGGGTTGCCGTTTCCGGCTCCGAGCAGCGTCACATCGGCCGGGAGAGAGATGCGCAGACCGGGGGATGCCGTCGGGGCAAAGCGTCCCTTGGCGTCGAGCAGAGTGACGTTGACGATGCTGATGCCGTCCTGGCGGTGTGCCACCTCGGCCTTGACTTTCGCGGCAGGGCCGGAGGTCTCGACGGTCTCGGTGAGAATGCGCTTGCCGCCGCGATAGCCGCGTGCGGTCATCTTGCCGGGGGCGTAGGTGGCATCGAACGAGGCATAGCCCCCTCTGTCGACCTTCTGCCGCCCGAGGTTGCGCCCGTTGACCGTCAGCTCGACCTCGTCAAGATTGGTGTAGACCCATACGGGGACAGTCTCTCCCTCGTGCCCCTCGAGATTCCAGTGGGGGAGTATGTGCAGCACGGGCTCATCTGTCCATTGGGCCTTGAGATAGTATGCCTCGTCCTTGGGGAAGCCGCAGTAGTCGAGCAGCCCGAACTGGCTCCCGGTGGCGGGATAGACCATGGGATTGGGCTCGCCGCGATAGTCGAATCCGGTCCAGTAGCAGAGCCCCATCAGCCAGGGGCGGTCGCGGTAGAATTTCCAGCCTCGGGCGATGCGGTTGAGGGTCGAGTCGCGCTCGACATCGGGTGTGCGGTTCATCGAGGCTATGTGCCCGGCGGCGGTGTCGTCAAAGTAGACCCCGCGTGTACCGCATCCCGTGGTCTCCTCCGAGCCGAACGCGATGCGTCCGGGGTATTGCGTGCGGTGACGCTCGACGGGATTCTGCATTATGTAGTTGTATCCGGCCACGTCGGGAGTCTCGACGGGACGCGGCCCCCCGGAGGTGGCCACTGTCATCAGCCTTGTGGGGTCGAGGCGGTGGGTGATGTCGCGCAGGTCGGCTACAATCGCGGCTCCGCGCTGATCCCACTCCACGCCCCACTCCTCGTTGCCGACGCTCCAGAGTATTATCGAGGGGTGGTTGAAGTCGCGGTCAATCATCTTCTCGAGCTGCCCGGTGTGATAGCCGTTTATGCCGAGCAGGCGGTTCTCCTCGACCACGATGAGGCCGAGCGAGTCACAAGCCGCCAGCATCTCGGGAGTGGCGGGGTTGTGTGAGGTGCGTATGGTGTTGACTCCGTATTTCATCAGCTCCTTGAGGCGGTAGACATTCACGGCGTCGGGTATTCCGGCTCCTACCCCCGGATGGTCCTGATGCTGGTTCACGCCATATATCTTGAACGGTTTTCCGTTGATGGCAAGCCCGGTGTCGGGGGCCATGGTGACGGTGCGGAACCCCGTACGGATGGTCTCGGAGTCGGCGGGAGTTCCCTTGAGCGACACGCGCACATCGTAGAGCGCGGGATTCCCCGGCTCCCAGAGCGCGACGCTGTCGGGGCGTAGCACCACGCGCCAGGCATATTCCTGACGCGGTGCCAGCTCGGAGGGTATCGAGATGGCCGACGAGCTCACTCCGCCACCTGCGGGGCGTCCTTCGGTGTCGAGCAGGTCTACGGCCACGGTTATGCCCTGGTCGCGCAGCGAGTGCGAGTGGTTGGCCACACGGCCTGTCACCTCGATGGCCGCTCCGCGCCCCGACGCGACGTCAGAGGGGTGGTAAGTCACCCTCACCGACCCGGGCACGATGTGGATGAGGGGCGCTGTCTCAAGCCATGTGTGGCGATAGATGCCGCCCCCCTCATAGAACCATCCTTCCTCGAGGGTGGCGTCCGAGCGCACGGTCAAGACATTCTCCTCACCCTCGCCATATTTCAGATAGGGGGTGATGTCATAGCGTGTCTGGGCATATCCCGACGGCTCGCCCCCGAGATAGAATCCGTTGACCCACACGCGCTGGTCGCGGAATACACCGTCGAGCACCAGCCAGTGCTTGCGCCCCTCTCCCGACGGCCCGGCGGTGAACCGGCGCCTATACCATCCCACCGATGTGGAGGGATACCTGTAGCCTACCTGCTTGTAGCCGTGGCTGTGGCTGGCGAGGCTGTCGTACGGAAGGTCTACGACAAAATCGTGGGGCAGGTCGACCCGCACCCATGCCGAGTCGCTGAATGCCGGGGCGTATGGCCCTGCGTTGTGGATTGAGTTGGCCTTGGTGAGGTAGTTGAAATATTCGGTGCCGCAGCCGAAATCCTTAGCCGGGTCGGTGTGGCCGGGCGAGAAACGCCAGTCAGGGTCGAGCGAAAGACGCTCGCGGCCCTCCGCACCCTGGGCGCAGAGAGCCGCGACGGCGATGACGAACGGTGCGAGCCTATGCTTCATCGTATGTGACGGGGAGTACCCGCGATATGGAGTGGTCGAGCGAGATGAGTGTCTCGGTCCCCACCACGCCGGGTATTATCTGAAGTTTGTTGTTGAGCAGCTCCATCAGGTGCTCGTTGTCGCGCGCGAAGAGCTTGATGAGCATGGTGTAGGGGCCTGTGGTGAAATGGCACTCCACAACCTCGGGAATCTTCTCGAGCTCGGGCACCACCTCGCGGTACATCGCGCCGCGTTCGAGGTTGACACCGATATAGGTGCATGTGCGGTATCCCAGAATCTTGGGGTCGACGTTATATCCCGAGCCGGTGATGACGTTGAGGTCGACCATGCGCTGTATGCGCTGATGGATGGCCGCACGTGACACGCCGCACTCCTGAGCCACATCTTTGGAAGCGATGCGCGCGTTACGCATCACAATTTCGAGGATTTTCCTGTCGAGATTGTCTATTTTTTCCATATAGGGATTAGGTGATTCTTTTGATTGGGTGAAATTTTTGGCAAATATACTCAAAAAAAGCCAAATATAAATCAATTTGCCATGAAAAACGCACTTTTGAGCAAAAAGATATTCCTTTTAGCGGAGTACAAGCGGAATTATGGATGAAAAACCGTGGCGTGCCGCAACTTTTTTGGGCGAACGGGTTTTGCAGGTCGCGGGAAATGTGTAACTTTGCCAAAAGAATCAATATTGACCTTAAAAAATAATACAATGGCTAAATTTGACAAGATCGCCGTCCTCGCCAAGATGGGCGAGACAGGCGTAGTCCCCGTATTCTATCACAAAGACCCCGAGGTGGCCAAGCAGGTTGTCAAGGCTTGCTATGACGGCGGCATCCGTGCCTTCGAGTTCACCAACCGCGGCGATTTCGCACACGAGGTGTTCGCCGAGGTGGTCAAGTTCGCCGCCAAGGAGTGCCCCGATATGGCCATGGGCGTAGGCTCAGTGGTCGATCCCGCCACCGCCGCCCTCTACATCCAGCTGGGCGCCTGCTTCGTCGTAGGCCCGCTGTTCAACCCCGAGGTATCCAAGGTGTGCAACCGCCGCCTTGTCCCCTATACTCCCGGCACAGGCACCGTCAGCGAGGTCGGCGCCGCTCAGGAGACCGGCTGTGACCTGGTCAAGTGCTTCCCCGGCGATGTCCTCGGCCCCAAATTCATCAAGGGCCTCATGGCTCCCATGCCCTGGACCAAGATTATGGTCACCGGCGGCGTAGAGCCCACCAAGGAGAACATCGAGGGCTGGATCAAGGCCGGTGTCTTCTGCGTAGGCATGGGCTCGAAGCTCTTCCCCAAGGACAAGGTGGTTGCCCAGGACTGGCAGTATGTCACCGACAAGTGCCGCGAGGCCCTCGGTTATGTCGCCGACGCACGCAAGTGAGCCGGAACCATCCCGAAATAAAAAAACGGACCGTCGTCTCGACGATCCGTTTTTTTTCTTAACCTTAAATCTAATACCATGAAAACACAGTGCAAATATAGTAACTACAATACTAAGACAACCTATAGGGGCAAAAGGTTCAATGAGGGGAGAGGGATTAACCTTCTTTAACTTTTGGGACAGGTCGGACTTGTCTGACCCGTCCGACTTGTCCGACTCGTCCTTGTTAGCAAAAGTTAATGAAAGTGTGCAATTTGCGAGGAAATGTTAACAAATATCAACTTTTATTGCCGCCGATTCGTCAATGCCCGATAATTAGGTGTAACTTTGCAGTCAAATACTTTCAACTATGGACAATATCCTTACACTCCTGACGGCCCGTCATGCCTCTGAGCATCCCGATGCCCCGGCTCTGTCGGCTCCTGACGGAGATGGAAAATGGCATGACATATCCTGGCGTGAGTTTGACCGCGACGTCTGCCGCGTGGCTCGCGCGCTGGCCCGTCTTGGGGTGGGACGGCAGGACTGTGTGGCCACCTTTTCGGCCAACAGGCCCGAGAACCTCATCACTGACTTTGCCCTCTACCGCCTCCGGGCTGTGTCGGTGTCTATCTATGCCACATCGTCGCCCGAGCAGGTCACATATATCGTGGACGACGCCAAATGCGAGATACTGTTTGCCGGGAATGCCACCCAGTATCATCACGCCCGCATTGTGCAGCGCATGCTGCCGGGATTGCGCACCATCGTGGTCATCAAGCCGATAGAGCTTGACGAGGATGACAAGACCTCGATGCTATGGAGCGATTTCATCAGGCTTGGCGACGATGCCGACGCCGAGGTCGCCGCCAAGGTCGAGGCCCTGACCGCCGCCGCGGCACCCGATGACATCGCCACTCTGGTCTATACCTCAGGCACCACAGGCGAGCCCAAGGGCGCCATCCTCACGCATGCCAACTATACCTCCGCCCTCACCGCCCATGTCGAGCGGCTCACCACCGTGACCCCTCAGGATGTCTCGATGGCCTTTCTGCCACTGAGCCACATCTTCGAGAAGGGTTTCACATATTTCTGCCTCGTCGTAGGGGCCAAGGTCGCCGTCAACCGCGACCCGCACGTAATCCAGGACACCATCAAGGAGGTGCGTCCTACCTGCATGTGCTCAGTGCCGAGGTTCTGGGAGAAGGTCTATACCGCCGTCCAGGAGAAAATCTCGACAATGGGTCTGGTGCAGCGTACGATGGTGCGCCTTGCGCTGCGTGTCGGCCACAGGCGCAACATAGACTATGTGCGCTGCGGACGCCCTGTGCCGGTGATGCTCGAGCAGGCATACCGTTTCTTCGACGCCAAGGTGTTCGCGCAGCTGCGTGGCGCCATCGGCTTCGACAAGCCCAACATCTTCCCGACGGCAGGTGCCCCGGTATCGGACACTCTGGTCGAGTTCTTCCATTCGTGCGGCCTGTTCATAATGGTAGGCTATGGCCTCTCCGAGACAACCGCCACCGTGACCTGTTTCCCGATGACAGGCTATGAGATAGGCTCTGTCGGCACCAATCTGCCGGGTGTCGAGGTGAGGATAGGCCAGGACTCCGAGGTAGAGGTCAAGGGCCCCACCATAATGCGCGGCTATTACAACAAGCCCGAAGCAACCGAGGAGGCCTTCACCGAGGACGGATGGTTCCGTACGGGCGATGCGGGATATATAGATGCCCACGGCGCACTGTATCTCACAGACCGCATCAAGGATCTCTTCAAGACATCCAACGGCAAGTACATAGCGCCCCAGGCCATAGAGGCGCGTCTGGGCACCGACAAGTTCATCGAACAGGTCGCAGTCATAGGTGACAGCCGCAAGTTTGTCTCGGCGCTGATTGTGCCCAATTATGAGGCCATACGCGTATGGGCCGACGAGAACAAAGTGCCCAAGGCATCCACCCCGGCTGAGATTGCCAAGTCGTCCGAGGTGCACAGGATGATGGAGGAGCGCCTTGAGAAGCTGCAGCGCGGCCTGGCATCGTTCGAGAAGATAAAGCGCTTCACCATCATGCCCAAGGAGTTCACGATGGAGTCGGGCGAGCTCACCAACACCCTCAAGCTGAAACGCCGCGTCATAGCCGAGCGTTACAGGAAGGCGATAGACAAGATGTATCAGTAATCAATAAACCTAAAGAAATATGAAAGTAGCGATTGTAGGCGTCAGCGGCGCCGTTGGCCAGGAGTTCCTCCGCGTGCTCGACGAGCAGGACTTCCCCCTCGACGAGCTTGTGCTCTTCGGATCCGAGCGTTCGGCCGGACGCAAATATACATGGCGCGGCAAGGAATATACCGTGCAGCTCCTGCGCGACGAGCCCGACGATTTCAAGGGGGTGGATTTCGCGTTCACATCGGCCGGAGCCGGGGTGTCGAAGAAGTTCGCTCCCGTCATCACCGCGCATGGCGCCGTGATGATAGACAACTCGTCGGCCTTCCGTATGGACGCCGACGTGCCTCTGGTAGTTCCCGAGGTCAACGGTGACGATGCGTTCAACGCCCCGCGCGGCATCATCGCCAACCCCAACTGCACCACCATCATCATGGTCGTGGCACTCAAGCCGATTATGGACCTGTCGCCCATCAGGCGTGTACATGTGGCCACGTATCAGGCCGCGAGCGGTGCCGGAGCCTCGGCCATGGACGAGCTCGTGAAGCAGTATGCCGAACTTGCCGAGGGCAAGGAGCCGACCGTCGAGAAATTCGCCTATCAGCTGGCCTACAACCTCATACCCCACATCGATGTCTTCACCGACAACGACTATACCAAGGAGGAGATGAAGATGTTCAACGAGACCCGCAAGATAATGCACGCCCCCGGTCTCAGCGTCAGCGCCACCTGTGTGCGCGTGCCCGTCGTGAGGGCCCACAGCGAGGCCGTATGGGTCGAGACAGAGCGTCCGCTCGAGATCGGCGAGGTGCGCGATGCCTTCGCCAAGGCCGAGGGTCTGGTGGTGGTCGACGAGCCTGCCGCCAAGAAATATCCCATGCCGCTCGATGCCGCCGGGACCGACCCCGTATATGTCGGACGTCTGCGCAAGGACCTCGCCAACCCCAACGGCGTGACATTCTGGCTGGTGGGCGACCAGATCAAGAAGGGAGCCGCCCTCAATGCCGTGCAGATAGCACAGTACATGCTCAGCCACCGCAAGTGAGCCGGGCCTGATCGCCATACACCGCCCCGGGACGCTGGTTACACAACAATCATGCGTCCCGGGGCTGACTCTGTGCATTAATTGTCAGATTATTTTGTCGTACGGCGAAAAATAGCTATCTTTGCGCATTTAAAACTGCAAACTGACCCTTGCATCAAGGCAAATACACCCCGATAAGGCACTAATGAGAGTAAAGATTCACCGCGAAGGCACCAACATCCTGCTGGTATTGCTGCTGATAATGATTGTCATCAATCTGTCGGCATGGATGTTCATTCGCCCTGCCGTGATTCCGATAGTCTTCTCGAGCATCTGCGGAGTGCTGTATCTGCTTGTGGTCAACTTTTTCCGCTCGCCGCGGCGCACGTTCAGGGGCGACCGCGAGAGGGTGGTGGTGTCGAGCGTAGACGGCACCGTGGTGGCCCTCGAGGAGGTCTTCGAGCCCGAGGTGCTGCGCCGCAAGGTGAGGATGCTGTCGGTGTTCATGTCGGTGTTCAACGTACATGCCAACTGGTTTCCCGTCGACGGCGAGGTGCTGATGGTGCGCCATCACAAGGGGCGCTTCCTGAGCGCGTATCTGCCCAAGGCGAGCATCGAGAACGAACGGTCTACCGTGCTGATACGTGCCGCCAACGGCCAGGAGATACTCATGCGCCAGATAGCCGGAGCCGTGGCACGCCGCATCGTGACATACGCGCAGCCCGGCGAGCCTGCCGACATCGAAGACCATATGGGGTTCATCAAGTTCGGCTCGCGAGTCGACATATATCTGCCCCTCGACGCAGAGATATACGTCAAGGTCGGTGACAAGACCGTAGGAGGTGTCACCACCGTGGGGCGTCTCAGGTAAAAAACACATGCCCGCAATGAAAAGCATAATCTCATATATCCCCAACACGATCACCTGCCTCAATCTGCTCTGCGGCACTGTGGCGGTGGTGCTTGCTCTCAATCCCGAGATGTCGATGTGGGGACTCGCGGCCCAGACATGGGCCTTCATATTTATCGGCGCAGCTACCGTATTTGATTTCTGGGACGGCTTCTCGGCCCGTCTGCTCAAGGCATATTCGCCCATGGGCAAGGAGCTCGACTCGCTCAGCGACCTTGTCAGCTTCGGGCTCGCTCCCACCATGCTCGTGCTGTCGCTGATGCTCTCGTGCGCGGCCAGCAAGTGGATAGCCCTGGCGAGCCTGCTGATTGTGGTGTGCGGAGCCCTCCGTCTGGCCAAGTTCAATGTAGACACTCGTCAGACCACATCTTTCATCGGACTCCCCATACCCGCCAACGCCATCTTCTGGATCGGTGCCCTGGGCTGGATCAACGTCCACGGCTATCCCGGCGACATCGTGATGTGTGTGCTCATCGTGGCCCTGTCGTTGCTGATGGTGAGCGAGATAAAGATGTTCTCGCTCAAGTTCCACACCTGGGGTGTGCGCGAGAATGTGCGCCGCTATGTCATCATGCTTGCCGCAGTGCTTTTCGTCATCACCGACGGCGTGGCCGGACTGGCGTGGACCATAGTGCTCTACGTGCTCATCTCGCTGCTGGGCAAGCGCACCGACCCCGATGCCGAGGGCAAATAATTTCTGACTTTATCAACAATCGCCGCATGGACGGCGTTTTCACTGCATGGTAACACTTATAGCCTCAATACTCATAGTCTATGTGTTCTGGCTCGTGATAAAATCGTGGCTCGCCCGCTATGCCCGCCGCAAGATGGAGCAGAGGGTGCGTGACATGTTCAGCAGCCAGTTCGGTGTGGATATGGAGCCTGACCGCGATGAGCGGCGTCAGGGCTCGTCTGCAGGACGCTCATACAATCCTTTCGAATCGTTTTTCGGGCGCCGTCAGGCAGGTGATGAGCCCCGCCGTCGCCGCCGAGGCAGAAAAATGCCCGAGGGCATAGGCGAATATGTCGAGTTTGTCGAGATAGATATCCCGATGCCACCCCCCGCCCCCTCAGCCTACACCCCCCGCGAACCCCAGATCTCGGACGCGGAATGGCACGAGATTAATTAGGAATTAGGAATGAGGAATTAGGAATTAGAAATTAGTAGTTTTTAAGTTTCGTCTAATTTCTCATTTATCCTCATTTCTCATTCCTCTTTATTATTTCTAATTCCTAATTCCTAATTTCTCATTACAATAAAAATGGTCGGTTTGGCGTTGATTATCTGATGAACCGGCTTCCCATATCATACATACGCCTGCTGTTTGTCATGGCCTTTGTGGCTGTGGCGGGTGGTGCCATGGCCCAGAGTTTCAACGACAAGGTGCTCAACCGCCCGTATGCCGACATGCGCCGATGGCATCTCGGGTTCTCGGTGGGTGTGCATACCCAGGATTTCAATTTCACCCACAACGGCTATGTCACCGAGAACGGCGAGCAGTGGTTTATGGAGCAACCGTCGTTCTCGCCCGGGTTCTGTGTCAACGGACTCGTGGATTACCGGCTCAACCATCTCTTCAACCTGCGTTTCACGCCGGGCATGTATTTCGGCAACCGTGATGTGACCATGCGCGAGTACGAGAGCGGCGCCGAGCTGAGACAGAATGTCAAGTCGGCCTATGTCGTGCTCCCCGTCGACCTCAAGTTCTCGGGGCTGCGTCTGCGCAACTCGCGTCCCTATCTCACCGCCGGGGTCATGCCGGCCATCAATGTCACCGCCAAGAAGGGTGACTATCTCAGGGTCAAGCCTATGGAGGTTTATCTCACCGCCGGATTCGGCTGCGATTTCTATCTGCCATATTTCAAGTTCATCCCCGAGATAAAGTTCTGCTTCGGGCTCACCGACGTCATCGAGCACAACCGTCCCGACCTCGAGGACGAGCCCGACATGCTCAAGGTGACACAGTCGCTCAAGAAGGCCGTGTCGCGCATGGTGGTGTTCACTTTCTATTTCGAATAAATGAGAATCCTCTTCCGCCTCTTCATGCTGGCCGCCTCCCTGCTGGCCTCTGTCCCTGTGCTGCATGCGCAGGGCGACGCCATGCTCACGCACTACTGGGCGGTCCCCACATACTATAATCCCGGCGCCGCCGGAGACACCGACAACATACGCATCCGCGGAGGCATGCGCATGCAGTGGGTGGGCATTGACAATGCTCCGCGCACCTTTGTGGCCGCCGCCGATATGCCGTTCAAGTTTCTCGGCAAACGCTGGGGCACCGGACTTGTGGTGCAGCAGGAGTCCGAAGGCCTGTTCCGCAACCTCACGGTCAGCGCGCAGATAGGCTATAAGTTCAAGGCCCTCAAGGGTGAGTTCACGGGCGCCCTGCAGCTCGGATTCTTCAACGAGCAGTTCAAGGGCTCGGAGGTCTTCATCCCCGACGATGACGACTATCACCAGAGCGCCGACGACGCCATCCCCACGCGCGATGTGGCCGGAAATGCCTTCGACATGGGCATCGGTGTCTACTACGTGCATCCGCGCCTCAAGGCCGGAGTCTCGCTGCTCCATGCCATGTCGCCGACGGTGACATTCACGTCTGAGGGCGAGAACACCGCCACCCCCGGAGGGGGCACATCCGAAACTGCTAAAAAATATCAATTCACGGCGCCGAGGACGCTGTATTTCACCGCCGAGGGCAATATTCCGGTGCGCAACACGTTATTTGAAGTGTTACCCTCGGTGCTGGTGCGCAGCGATTTCACATTCACCGATTTCGCCGTCACCGGCCGCGTGCGCTATAACAAGATGTTCTCGGCAGGCGTGGGCTACCGTTACGGCGATGCAGTCTCCCTGCTCCTGTCGGCCGAGCTCAAAGGGATATTCATAGGCTACAGCTATGACTATCACCTGTCTGACATATCGCGCGCCTCGTCGGGCAGCCATGAGATATTCGCCGGTTATAACCTGAAACTCGATTTCTCCGAGAAAAACCGCAACAAACACAAGAGCATCCGCATAATGTAACTTATGAAACGAATCATACACATCCTCTTCTCCCTCTCTCTCCTGCTCATGGCCGTGGCATGTGCCACAGGGTCGCGTAGCTCCATGGGGGGCGAGGTCACCGGCGTCGGCGGCACATCGTTTGCCGAGCCTACCCCTTACGGCATGGTTCTCGTGGGCCGTGGCTCGGTCAAGATGGGCCCGGCCAAGGACGACTCGCTGTGGAATCTCCGTGCCGACTCGCGCGGGATTTCTGTTGATGCGTTCTGGATGGACGAGACCGAGGTCACGAACTCCAAGTACAAGCAATTTGTGTTCTGGGTGCGCGACTCCATCATCCGCGAGCGTCTGGCCGACCCGCGCTTCGGAGGCAACGAGGAGTTCAAGATCGAGGAGGACCGCGAGGGCAACCCCATCACCCCGCATCTCAATTGGTCCAAACCTATCCCCTGGCGCAACGCCAACGAGGACGAGCAGCGTGCCATCGAGAGCCTCTACCGCACCAACCCCATCACCGGCGTGCGCGAGCTTGACCCCACGCAGCTCAACTACCGCTATGAGGTGTTCAACCTCACCGAGGCCGCCAAGCGCAAGAACCGCACCGACGCACGCCGCCGCGAGTATAACACCGACCGTCCCGTGCCCACCGACCTCCCCATGATCTCGAAGGACACCGCATATATCAACGACGACGGCGAGATAGTGCGCGAGACAGTGACCCGCGCCCTCACCGGCGACTACGATTTCCTCAACACATACATCGTCAATGTCTATCCCGACACCACTGCCTGGATCAACGACTTTGACAATGCATACAACGAGCCTTATGTGCGCCTCTATTTCTCGCACGGCGGCTACAGCGACTATCCCGTGGTGGGTGTGAGCTGGGAGCAGGCCAACGCCTTTGCCAACTGGCGCACCGATTTCCTGCGCCGCTCGCTCGGCCGCGAGGGTGTCTACATCGAGCCATACCGCCTCCCCACCGAGGCCGAGTGGGAGTACGCGGCCCGCGCCGGAAAGAGCGAGAACATGTATCCGTGGGACGGCGACCTGCCGCTCACCGAGGACCAGGGGTGCTTCTATGCCAACTTCAAGCCCCAGGAGGGCAATTTCGTGCAGGACGGCCAGCTAATCACGGCGCGCGTCGGCACATATACACCCAACGATTTCGGCCTCTATGACATGGCGGGCAACGTCAGCGAGTGGACCTCGACAGCCTTCACCGAGAGTGTGGGCAAGCTCACCTCCGACCTCAACCCCGAATACCGCTATGATGCCGCCAAGGAAGATCCCTACAAGATGAAGCGCAAGATTGTGCGTGGCGGCTCGTGGAAGGATGTGGCCCACAACGTGCGCTCTGACATACGCATGTGGGAGTATCAGAACGAGCAGCGCTCGTATATCGGATTCCGCTGCGTGCGCTCGCAGATAGGTTTCGCCAAAGGCAACAAGCTCAAGAAATAAACCCGTAACATCACCTCTACCTCTCTATAACGATGGAAAAAGCAAAGCTCAAGAATAAGTTCGACACCATGATGACATGGGAAGGGGGACAGCGCCTCTTCAATTTCGCCTACTCGGTGGGCGCGGCCATCGTCATCTGGGGTGCCCTCTTCAAGATTCTCCACCTTCCCGGCGGAAACACCCTGCTCTGCATAGGCATGGGCACAGAGGTGCTGATGTTCATACTCACCGCATTCGACCGTCCTCCCAAGGAGTATCACTGGGAGGATGTCTTCCCCGAGCTCGACAAGCGCCGCGCCGGTGACGGTGAGGCTGTCGGCACAGGCCGTGCCGTTGTCACCGGGGGCGGGAGCTATGCCGCCCCTGTGGCTCAGGGTGTGGCCGTGCAGCCCGCGGCCTCAGGCCTTGCCGAGGTCGCCGGACTCTCGGACGCCGACCGCGATGCCCTCTCGGCATCCATCTCGCGCATGACCGCCGCTGCCGACCAGCTCTCGCAGATGGCCGACCTTGCAGCCGCCACACAGTCGTATCTCGCGCAGATGTCGGCTATCTCGGAGCAGATGGAACAGCTTCGCCAGACCACCGAGGCCCTCAACTCTGTCTCGGCCGTGCTGCTCGGGTCATACCGCGCCGTCACCGAGAACTCGGCCGATCTCGCCGCAAACTCGCAGGGCTACATATCGCAGATGTCAGACCTCAACCGCAATCTTGGCGGCCTCAACACCATATACGAGATACAGCTCAAGAGCGTATCGTCGCAGCTCGACTCGATCGACCGCGTGAACCGCGGCATCAAGGACATACGCGACATGTATGAGAAGAGCGCAGCCCAGAGCGCGCGCTATTGTGAGGAGACCGAGAAGATGGCCCGCTCGATGGCGCAGCTCAACCAGGTCTATGAGAAGATGCTGCACGCCATGACCGTCAACATGTACCGTCCGATGATGAACGACATTCCCGGCGCGCAGTCGTCAGGGACGGTGTAACGAAAAACAGATAGTTTCCAGATGGCTGAATCAGTAGTACGCCTGTCTCCGAGGCAGAAGATGATAAACCTCATGTATATCGTCCTCACTGCCATGCTGGCCCTCAACGTGTCAAGCGATGTCCTCGACGGCTTTGTGCAGGTCGAGGATGGCCTGGCGCGCACCAACGCCAGTGTCGGACGACGCAACGACGCCATATACCGTCAGCTCGAGAGCTTCACCGAGCAGAATCCCGGCAAGGGTACTCCATGGCTCGAGAAGGCCTCGGACGTGCGCGCCCGTGCCCGCTCGCTCTACGAGTATGTCGACTCGCTCAAGCTCGCCATCGTGCGCGAGGCTGACGGCGAGGATGGTGACCCCGCCGCCATAAACCGCCGCGACGACCTCGAGAGCGCCGCTATCGTGATGCTCTCGGCCGGAAACGGCCAGGGTGCCCGTCTGCGCGGACGCATAGACGCATACAGGGACTATGTGACCGCCCTCGTGCCCGATTCGACCAAGCGGGCCTCGATCGAGGAGGCACTCTCTACAGCCCCCTTCCGCCGTCCCGGCACGGTGACCCCGCTGCCGTGGGAAGAAGCCAAGTTCGAGAACCAGCCCGTGGTGGCCTCGGTGACCCTGCTCACAAAACTGCAGAACGACATCCGATATGCCGAGGGAGAGGCCCTGGCCAACCTGCTTGCCGCTGTCGATGCGGGCGATGTCCGCGTCAACGAGCTCAATGCGTTCGTCATCCCCCAGTCGCGCATGGTGATGAGGGGTGGCAGGTATTCGGCCTCGATAGTCCTCGCCGCCGTCGACACCACGGCCCGTCCCGACATATTTGTCGGAGGCAAGAAGCTCCCCGGCGACCGCGGACTCTATGAGTTCAATACCTCCTCGACAGGTACATTCGACTATTCGGGCTATATCGAGGTCGCTCACGGCGACGGCTCGACCACACGTCATCCCTTCACCTCGTCATATACCGTCATGGAGCCTACGGCCACCGTGTCGGCCACGATGATGAACGTGCTCTATGCGGGCATCAACAACCCCATGAGCATATCGGTGCCCGGTGTGCCGATGAGCGGCGTGTCGGCCACGATGACCAACGGCACCCTGACCCGTCAGGGCGACGGCTGGATTGCCCGTCCCTCGAAGGTGGGCGAGAACGCCACCATCACCGTCACGGCCAATATCGACGGACGCCCCCAGACGGTGGCCACGTCGACTTTCCGTGTGCGCAAGCTGCCCGACCCGACGGCTTTCATCACCTTCACCGCCGCCGGTGGAGCCAAAGACCGCTACAAGGGTGGCAAGCCTATTTCCAAGACCCTCCTCACCGCCGCTCCCGGCATCGAGGCCGCCATCGACGACGACATGCTCAACATAGACTTCCAGGTGCTCGGGTTTGAGACCGTATTCTTCGACCAGATGGGCAACGCCATCCCCGAGGTGTCGCAGGGCGCCGCCTTCTCGCAGCGTCAGCGCGACCAGTTCAAACGCCTCTCGCGCGGCAAGCGGTTCTATATCTCGCGCATCCGCGCCAAAGGCCCCGACGGCATCGAGCGCACACTCTCGCCCATGGAGGTCATAGTCAACTAACAACACATCACCATCTCCCAGCCATGATAAAGAAGTTCCTTCTCACAGCCATAACCCTCATAATCGCCGCCTCGGCCATGGCGCAGGACTCGTCCTCGTCGTCGAGCGTGGTACGCCGCCGCGCAGGTTCGGAGCGCGGTGCCAAGGATACCACTCCCGGCGTGACACAGAGGATGCAGTCGCATCTCGACGCCTCGGGCACAGACGACAGCGAGCTGCAGTGGATGCGTGTGATGTATCGCGAGCTCGACCTGACCAAAGACGAGAACGGCGCGCTCTATTATCCCGACGAGCCCGTCGAGGGTCAGGACAACCTCTTCCGCATCATCATGCGGCAGATGGCCGACGGCAAGCTCGGCGCATACGAGTATCTCGATGGCCGTGAGGTGTTCAACGACAATTTCCGCGTCAAGATGCGCGATGTGCTCGACCGCTTCCACATCCTCTACAGCGAGGCCAAGGGGTCGACCGAGAAGAATCCCCGTTTCACCATCGAGGAGGCCGATGTGCCCGCGTCAGAGGTGCTGTCATACTACGTCATCGAGAAATGGGAGTTTGACAAGCGCACCAACCGCATGCGCACCGTTGTCGAGGCCATCTGTCCCGTGCTGCACAGGGCCGGCGATTTCGGCGGCGAGGCGATCCGCTATCCCATGTTCTGGGTGCGCTACAACGACCTGCGTCCATGGCTTTCGACCCAGAACATCTTCATCGACGACGACAACAACCTCCCCACCTGCACATACGACGATTTCTTCCAGCTCGGGCTCTATAAGGGTGACATCTACAAGACGCGCAACCTCAAGAACCGCTCGCTGATGCAGATGCATCCCGATCCCGACGATCTGGCTCATGCCCGCGACTCGATACAGCGCCGTCTCGACGACTACGAGAAGAAGCTGTGGGTGCCCTCGCTCGAAGAGCTCCAGGCGCGACGTGAGGCTGCCGAGAAAGCTGCCGAGATGGCTGAGGCCGGAGAGGCCGCAGCCGATGGCGAGACTGCGGTGACCGAGGCCGAGGATAAGCCCGCACGCTCGGCACGTGCGTCGCGCTCAAAGCGTGGCACCACAAAGAGCACTACGGCCAAGAAGACCAAGGCCGCCAAGGTCAAAAAGCCCAAGAGCGTCAAGAGCTCGTCATCGTCGAGCGCTACACGCTCGGTGCGCAACCGACGTCGCTGATGCAGCCCGACAACCCCATAACCATTGTCATTCCTGTCTATAACCGTGAGGCCACCGTGGCCCGCACGCTCGGCTCGATAGACGCCCAGACGGTCGCCCCTGCGGCGATTGTGCTGGTCGACAACGGGTCGGCAGACGCTTCTCTTTCCATTCTTCAGCAATGGGCCTCCACGCGGCCTGGTGTCACAGTGGCCGTCGAGCCACGTCCCGGGGCATGTGCGGCCCGCAACCGGGGCCTCGCCATGGTGAGGACCCCGTTTGTCATGTTCTTCGACTCGGACGACGTGATGTTGCCCCGGCATGTCGAGGACTTTACCCGTGCCATAACCGAACATCCCGGCGTTGACATTTTCGGGCGTGACATCATGGCGGAAAATGCCGACGGTTCGCGGCGGCGCAACTATTTCAGTGCCAGGTGGCCTATGTTCAGCCATCTGTTCCGTGCATCGCTCGGTACAGCGCGTATGGTCGCGCGCACCGAGCTTGTGCGTCGTGTCGGGGGTTGGGATGAGAACCTGCTCGGATGGGACGATTTCGAGCTTGGTGTCCGTATGCTGCTGACCTCTCCCCGTCTTCATGACCTCGGGGGAAAACCTACGGTGCTGACATACGCGACTCCCGGCTCGCTGACGGGGCGTTCGTTCACGGCGCATCCCGAGCGTTGGGAGCCGTCGCTCGAGGCCATACGCCGCGATATGGAGAGGACCGGACGCCACGACCTGCTCAAATGGGTCGATGGTGTCTCGATGATACTTGCCGCCCAATATGCCCGCGAGGGCTCTGAGACGCTTTCAGCACGCCTCTATGACGCTGTGATGGCCCGTACACGTCATCCCCGCCGCATGGCGCTCATATACCGCCACAACCGCCTCTTCGGCCGCCTCACCTGGCCCCTGGTGAGGGTCATGTTCCCCTTCGGGTAAATTCCGGAGGGTATTACAGAACCACGAATTTTTTTGGCGATGGAGCCCCGCGGACGCGGGGCGTCAGTGCAATAGGAGAATGTGTTCTGCAAACTCCCGTAGATGGTTTCTAAGGTTTCACCCTGATGAGGGTGAGGCCGTCGCGGAGGGGGAGGATTACGGTCTCGAGACGCGGGTCGGAGGCCACGAGGTCATTGAAGTGTGCAAGTCCTGTGGTCTGCGCGTCATGGTGGGCGTCGGTGTCGAGCACCTTGTCATCCCACAGGGTGTTGTCGGCCAGGATGAATCCTCCCGGACTCATGCGGGGTATGAGCAGCTCGAGATATGCCACATAGTCGCGTTTGTTGGCATCGACATAGACCAGATCCCATGTGCCGGGCAATGTCGGGATGACCTCGCACGCATCCCCGATATGCAGCGTTATCCTGTCTCCTCCGGGCGACGTGGCAAAGAGTTCTGTCAGATGGTCGGCCATCTCGTCGTCGACCTCGACGGTATGCAGCTCGCACCCCTCGCCGAGGTTCTCGGCAAGGCATAGTGCCGAATAGCCCGTGAACGCCCCCAGCTCGAGCACCCTGCGTGGCTTTATCATGGCCGTGAGCATGGCCAGGAGACGCCCCTGCAGATGTCCCGAGCACATGCGCGGATACAGGCATGTGAGGTGTGTATGGCGGTAGAGGCGCTCGAGATGCGGAGGTTCGGGCGAGATATGCCCGAGGATATACTCGTCGCGCGTCATCAGCCCAGTATTATAGCCTGTGCCGCCAGGAAATATGACTTGAGGCCGAATCCGGCTATCGACCCCTGGCAGACAGGGGCTATGAGCGACGTGTGGCGTATCGGCTCGCGCGAGGCTATGTTGGAGATATGTACCTCGATGACGGGTATCGAGATAGAGGCTATGGCGTCGGCTATGGCGAGCGACGTGTGTGTATAGGCTCCGGCGTTGAGGATGATTCCGTCGGCCTCGGCCTCCTGGAGCCAGTCGATGATGTCACCCTCGTGGTTCGACTGGCGGTATTCGATTTCCTCGCCGTCGAGCATCTCGCGCAGTTCTGTCAGATAGGATTCGAACGACTGCGAGCCGTATATCTCGGGCTCGCGTGTGCCCAGCATGTTGAGGTTAGGGCCGTTTATTATGAGGATTTTCATATCAGTGTGTCACTTTGTAAAACAAGCATGAATATGGCGGCGGTGGTCAGCACCATCACCGCAAGGAGTATCCACGTCACCTCGGGGCGTCGCCCCCATGCGCGCCATGCCAGCCATGACGACAGCAGCATGTAGAAGGGATATATCCATACGAATGTCTTGACGGCATCGGCCATAGCCGAGGGCCTGATGGCTCCGAGAAGCCACGGGAACGAGAACAGCGGAAGCGAGACGACGATGATGAGCAGTGTCATCCACAGGGGTGGCTTGCGGTCAGGCATGGCTCTTCTTCTCCTTTCTGTATGCCTCGACAGTGCGGCGTATACCCTCGGCGAGGTCGACCTGCGGGGCGAAGCCAAAGCCTTTGACAGCATCGGTGACGTCGCAGTTCCAGTTGCGCTGGGCCATTATCTTATACTTGTCCGAGTTGAGCGTGGTTGCCTCCATCTTGGCCGCGCCCCATTTCTCGGACACCTTGCAGGCTATCGAGAGCATCCACAGGGGGAGCCTCACGGGGATTACGAACCACCGCCCGAGTGCCTTCGACACTATGCGGCGGAATTCGGCCTGGGTGTAGGCCTTCGGCTCGGAGATGATATACTTGCGCTGGGGCTCTGAGCGCTCGATGGCGTCGAATATGGCGCGGGCAAGGTCCTCGACATAGATGAACGTGAGCATCTGGCGCCGGAAACCTACCCCGAAGTCAAAGTGCGCGTCGATGCACTTTATCATCATCAGGTAGTCCTGCTCGTGCGGGCCGTAGACCCCCGTGGGGCGCAGGATTATCCACGGGAAATCCTGAAGGGTCTGCAGGAATGTCTCGGCCTTTATCTTAGACACACCGTAGCGGGTGTTGGGCTGCGGTATCATGCGGCTGTCAAGGGGGGTGTAGCCTGTCTCGTCGCCGGGGCCGAGAGCCGAGAGCGACGACATGTAGACGAATTTCTCAGGCTTCCCGACAACATCGAGATATGTCTCGGTGAAATCGCGCAGATAGTTGCAGTTGATGCGGTTGAAATCCGTGAAATTGACACATTTGGTCGCGCCCAGGTTATATACCACATAGTCCCACGAGTGTCCCTCGAGCTGTTTGGCCAGCTTGTCGGGGTCGTCGTAGTCGAGTGTTATGAATTTGAGCGCGGGGTCGGTGAGATAGCGCCGCGAGGTCGATTCCCTCACGCCGCACCATGTCTCATAGCCTCGCCTGAGCGATTCGGCCGCGATGAAGCCGCCGATGAAGCCTCCGGCACCTACAATCAGTACTTTCTTCATATCAGCTGCGAGAATAGTTGGATGTATTGGTCTGTGATTTTCTCTGTCCCGAAGCGCTCCTCGACCGAACGGTGCAGCTCCTCGCGCGGGATGTCGGCCTTGAGGGCCCACATGATACCCTCGGCGATGTCTGCCGAGTCCTTATAGCGTGCTATGTAGCCTGTCTTGAGATGTGTCACCACATCGTCGCGTCCGTCTCCGGCGAATGTCACCGGGATGGCTCCGGCAGCCTGTCCCTCGATGAGGGTTCCCTGCAGCGACTCGTATAGCGACGTAGACAGGACTACCTTGGCCGAGGCATAGAGATAGCGCAATATCTTCGGGTCCCTCACCATGCCGAGCCACCGGTGCGAGATGCGCAGCGAGTCGAGCATCTGCGGATCGCGCATGGCCCCGAAGAGATATACCGCCGTGTTGGTGGCGACTTCGGGATGATTGTCGAATATATAGTTCAGGGCGTCGATTGAGTATTGCAGCCCCTTTATCGGGTCGTCGAGCCGGGCCGCGCCTATCAGTATCAGGTTGGGCTTGGTCAGTGTGAGCAGCGCGTCGATATGGGCGGGGGGAGTGGTATAGAAGCTCTCGATTGGGAAGGCGTTGTGGATTGTCATGACAGGCTTGTCGCGCAGCAGCGACGACGAGCGGGCCTTGCGTTCGAGCCAGCGCGACACGGCGACAAATGTGATGGGTACATCGGAATACAGATCCATTTTTTTCTGCCACATGCGGTTGGATATGTCGTCCATAGCTCCCCCTCCGTTGACAAACATGCAGCCGCCGCACTTGTCCCTGTAGTGGTCGCACTCGTACGCATGGTGACAGATGCCGGTGAAGGCCCACATGTCGTGAAGGGTCCAGATGATTTTCTTGCCGCTGCGGTGCAGCCTCCTTATCCCCCTGAGGCCGAGAAGCCCCTGGTTGAACCAGTTGAGGCATACGATGTCGGCCTCGCGCACCCAGGGGTGCGAGTCGACACCTGCGGCAAAATCGCCTGTCGAGACCTGGAATATCTTGTCATACGGGATATTGCCTCGCAGCAGCATCCAGGCCCTCTCGGCCACAAAACGTATGCCGCGGCCGAACCTTGACCCGACGGTGGCGATATTTTTCTCTTGCGATGATTTCGTGTAGACCACCATCCTCGCGTCGAGTCCTCTGCGGCGCAGGGCCTGCATGAGACGGAATGTCACCACTGAGGCACCGCCGAGGGTGTCGCTGTGGTTGACCAGCACGATGCGTTTGCCCCGCACGTTCTCGGGGATGTTGTCGTTATTTGTTATCTTTTGTTCTGACATTCAGGTTTCCGATGTTGACTATTGATACGGAGTGCAGCGAGAGGCGTGCCTCGAGATAGCGTGCCAGCTCTTCTTCCTTGGCACGGGGGAGCGGCCGGGTATATTCGACCATCACCACATTCACGGTGTCGAGGGCCGCGGTGTCTATGTTGCCGAAGATGGCACGTGTCACGGCCAGTTCCTTTATCTGCGGGAACAGCACCTTGATTTCGGGAGCTATCCTTCCGGCTATGGTGTCGTTGAGGGTGGCTTCGTGTATCACGTCGCGCAGCGAGTCGATGGCGGCCTGTTTGGACAGGATTGATTTCTGAGCCATCTCGTATATGTCCTTGACCGACTGCGACGAGTTGTCCGAGACGGTGGCGGCATAGCCCTGGATTATGTTGATCTGTGTGCCTGTGAGATGGTAGAACGGGAGCTTGGACGAGAGTGCCAGGTTGAGCGAGTCGGTGGGCAGTATCTTGCCCATCAGGGTTATGGTGATTGTCTTGTGGCCCTTGTCTATCTCGGCGTCGGACGACAGCACCCTTGTGTCGGGAAACACACACTCCTTGGCCACAAAACGCGCCGCATTCTGTGTGAAGCGGGTCTGCTGCAGCATGGTATATGTGAGATAGAGCGAGGGGAGCATGGCGATGACAGATACCGTATATACCGTGCGGCGCACCTTGCGTGCCCTCTGGGGGTTGTCGATGTTGACGGGGCGGTAGCCCATCACCTTGACACCTATGAAGGTGGCGAGGGCTATGAATATCGAGTTTATGAGGAAGAGGTAGAATGCGCCGAAGAAATATTGTGCCTGCAGTGTGGCAATGCCGTAGCCCGCGGTGCAGAGCGGCGGCATGAGGGCTGTGGCGATGGCCACGCCGGGGATGACGTTGCCCTTTGACTTGGAGCCGAGTCCGATGATGCCGGCACCACCGCCGAAGAAGGCTATCAGCACGTCGTAGATGGTGGGCGACGTGCGCGCCAGCAGTTCGGAGTGTCCCTCGGCCACCGGCGAGATGAGGAAATAGAGCGTCGAGGTCAGCACCGAGAACGCCGTGGCCATGAGCAGGTTGCGGGCCGAGCGCTTGATGAGGGGATAGTCCTGTATCCCCACGCCGAGCCCTATGCCTATGATAGGGCCCATGAGCGGCGATATGAGCATGGCGCCGATGATGACGGCGGTCGAGTTGGTGTTGAGTCCGAGCGAGGCTATGAAGATAGCCATGATGAGGATGAGGATGTTGGTGCCGCGGAAGGAAACCCCTTCGCGTATCCCTGCCTCAGCCTCTTCCTGACTGACCAGCGACGGCTTCAGGTTGAAGAAATCTGTCAGTGACAGACGCAGGTTCTGGAGAAAGTTCATTGCAGTGAGAGGATGGAGGCGCACAGGGGGTCAGGCCGCCTTGTTGCGCGTGAGTGACTTGATTTCGTCGACCACGTTGATGATGTAGTCGCCGATCTTCTCGAGCGATCCGATGATGTCCATATAGTAGGTTCCGGCCTGATACTCGTAGTGGTGGTCGTTGATGTTCTGCACGTTGGCGGTGCGCAGCTGGTTGCGCAGGTTGTTTATCTCGCGCTCGCAGTTATACGAGGTTATTATGTCCTTCTCGTCGGTGTTCTCCTGGTCGCGCAGCAGCAGGAGCTGGTTGGTCATGGCGGCCTCGACGGCTATGAACATCGAGTCGATGTTGTGATATATCTCGTCGGTGAACCTGGCGCCCGACTCGCGCTTGCGTATCAGCACTTTGCCTATGCCGTAGCAGCAGTCGGCTATCGACTCTATCTCGCTGACTATGCGGAACATCCCCGCAATGCGGTGTTTGCCCTCGTTTGACAGGCGTCCCTCCGAACAGCGGTTCAGGTAGTCGGCAATCTCTATCTCCATGCGGTCTGAGATTTCCTCATATTTCTCAAGCCGCGTGAACTGTTTGGTGAACTCCTCCGAGTTGACCTTGACATGGACTATGTTCTGTGCCATGCCGATCATGCGCTGCACCCTCTGGGCATAGACCACAATCTCCTTCTCGGCCTGCGAGATGTTGAGCTCGGAGGCCGACATCATGCCGCCCGAGATAAATTTGAGCTGGAACTCCTCCTCCTGGTTGGGCTTGGCGGGTACCAGACGCTCGACAATCTTGACATACAGCCCTGTGAGCCATATCATTATCGAGAGGTTGATGAGGTTGAATATGGTGTGGAAGATAGAGAGGCCTATGGACACGCTCTGCTGCATGGCCGATACCTGTGCCGCCACGGGATGTCCTGCAGGGAGCGAGTTGTCGAACAGGTGGTCGTATGTGGCCGGATCGGTGGCCTCGATGTGGTTGACAAATGTCGAGAGGGCCGCCGGGTCACCCTGGCCGAACTCTTCGGTGATCCACTGCGCGAGATGGCAGAAGGGGAAGAAGATGGCCAGCGTCCATGCCGTGCCCAGGAGATTGAACAGCAGGTGGCCCATCGAGGCGCGTTTGGCGGCGATGTTTCCGCCCAGAGACGCCATGAGGGGAGTGATGGTGGTGCCTATGTTCGAGCCCAGCACCAGCGCGCACGACAGGTCAAAGTCAATCCATCCCTTGGAGCACATGATGAGGGTGATGGCGAATGTGGCGGCAGACGACTGGATTATCATGGTCAGCACCAGGCCTACCAGCGTGAAGATGAGCACCGAGCCGAATCCCATCGAGGTATAGTGCTGCAGGAACTCGAACATCTCGGGATTGCTCTGCAGGTCGGGCACATACTGGCTTATCATGTCCAGGCCCATGAAGAGGAATGCGAAGCCTATAAAAAATTCGCCTATCGACTTGTTGCGGCTGCTCTTGGTGAACAGGAGCACGATGGCAAGTGCGATAAGCGGCAGTACGAACGAGGAGATGTTGACCTTGAAGCCGAACAGGGCGATGACCCATGCGGTGAACGTGGTGCCCACGTTGGCGCCCATTATGACGGCCATTGACTGGCCGAGCGACATGAGGCCCGCGTTGACAAAGCTCACCACCATGACGGTGGAGGCCGATGACGACTGGATGAGGGCAGTGATAAGTACACCTGTGAGCATGCCTGTGAACCGGTTGCGGGTCATGGCCGATAATATGTTGCGGAGTCGGTCGCCCGCGGCCTTCTGCAGGCCCTCGCTCATCACCTTCATTCCATACAGGAACAATGCGACTGAGCCTAACAGACAGAGAAAGTCTAAGAAACTGTAGCTCATAAAAAAGTTGACAATGTTACAGATGACAAAGTTATAACATTTTTTATGAATCGCAAAGTAAATCACGCACAAAACGACGGCTCTCCCCCTCCGGGAGGGCCGTCGTCTTATGCGTGTGTGGTGGCGGGGAGGCCTGTCACTTTATCGTGGCCTCCATGCCGGGGCGGTCGAGGCAGATACACTCGGCCTTGGACCCCTGCGGGACATATTCCTTGAAGTCGCACGCCTTCTGGGGCTCGCCCCAGAAGTGCATCGGGAAGAAGAACGAGACATCAATCTTGCCGAGGAAGAGGTGGGCGCCCTTGGCGAAATCATTGCCCATGCGCGCGTCTACCGGGAACATAACGATGTCGATGTGGGGATAGTCCTCGGCCAGGCGGTTGACAATCTTCATGAATTTGGCTTCTTCCTGTGCCGCCTCCTGCGGGGTCGATTCCTCGGCCCAGTGCCAGTCGTTGAGGTCGCCGGCATGGAAGATGGTCTTGCCATCCTCGAGGGTGATGAGATACGACACGCCCGCGTCGGTCGAGCCGTATGCCCTGACCTTCCTGACACCCGGAACGTGGTCCACGGTGTCGCCCGCACTCATCCATGCCACCTCGAATCCCTTCTTGGGCACCAGCTTGGAGAATATGTCGTTCGAGAGGATATAGGTGCGCTTGCGGTTCTGGGCAAGCTCGAATATCGAGGTGTTGAAATGGTCGGGATGGTGGTGGGTGACAAAGAAGAGCACCGGTATCTCGGGATCGGGATGCGAGGCCAGGACCTTCTCAAGTTTCTTGTCGGGGTCTTTGTAATAATCGAAGACCATGATGGCGGTTGGGGTCGTGACGGCAAAGCCGCTATGGTCGAGATAGGTTACAGTGATCATGTCTTATTGCGTTTTTATTGGTTTCTCCAGTTATAACGCAACTGACAATGCTAAAGTTCTGTCTTGCGTCCGGCGAGGGCTGTGTAAATGGCATTGACGCGGGCGACACTCACGGGGAGCGAGAAACGCTCGCCGATAAGGGTGAACGAGGCGTCTGATATGTGGCGGCGCAGTCCCGGATCGAGTATCAGGCGGCGCAGGGCCGAGGCAAGCGCGCCGACATCGCCGGGGGGCACGAGCAGGCCGGTCTCGCCGTCGGTTATCACCTCGGGTATCGAGGCGACGGGGGTCGACAGGTTGGGTATGCCTCTGGCCATTGTCTCGAGTATGGTCATGGGAAGCCCCTCGTTGTATGAGGGGAGCACGTTTATCATCGTCGAGCGCAGTATCTCCTCTTTCTGCCTGCCGTCAATCCATCCGATATGGGCCACGCGGAGCGACAGCCCCATCTCATTGACTCGGGCGCGCACCTCGTCGACGGCTCCGTCGCCGCAGAGATAGAACCGCACATCCTCGGGCAGGTCGCCGTCTATGCGGCGCATGGCCTCGAGCAGGTCGAATGTGCCCTTGCGCACTCCGAGCCGTCCCAGAAAGAGGACGCCACGTGCGTCTGTGCCGTATGGGTTGGCCGGGAGGGTTGCCACGGCGTTGTAGACCGCCTCGACCCGTGCCCAGGGGGCTTTGGCGGTTATCATCGGTATCAGCCTCGGGCTCAGCACTATGTTCACGTCGGCCTCGGCGAGGATTGAGTCTATCCATCGTCTGGCACGTGGCCCGCGCGAGGCATACCACTCCTCGAATTCGGCCCCGTGGTGATGCAGCACCACGGGTATGCCGAATCTGTGGAGCATCCTGACCAACAGCCCCTTGCGCACGAAGCTGCCGCGTTCGGCCACATGCAGGTGTGCCACATCTATCTCTCCGGCCCGTGCCATGCGCCGGATGCGCGCGACGGCTTTGGCGAAACACCATATCAGCCCTGCCTTCCCCGCCTGGCGGTGGGTGGGCACGAAGATGATATGTGTCCCCTCGGGCCATGCGTCAGACCCGAGATAATTGCGGACCACGGAGACCATGCCCCCTTTGTAGGAGAGGTCCGAGCAGCACATCAGCACGTTCATACGGGCATCAGATATTGGGTCGGCCAAGGACAAACGACTCGGTGCAGTACAGTGGAGCTGTGAGGTTGCCCACGGTGAGGGTGAAATCCCCCTCCTCGAGGGTCCACTGTCCGGCCGCGTTGACAAATGCCAGGTCGGTGGCGGGTATGTGGAAACGCACGGCACGGGTCTCGCCGGGCATCAGCGCCAGGGTCGAGAACGCGCGCAGACGCTTGTTGTCGGGCACCACGGAGGCCACATGGTCTGTGGTATATGCCAGCACAGCCTCTATGCCGTCGCGTGTGCCGGTGTTGGTGACATCGACTGTGACTGTGATGACGTCGGTGGCCTTGAATTCCTTCTTGTCGACCTTGAGGTTGGAATATCTGAATGTGGTGTACGACTTGCCGTAGCCGAAGGGCCACTGCACGTTGACGCGGGCGTCATAGTCGTATGCACCCTCCATTTTGGGAGCTTCTTCAGAAGCCTTGTAGTCGTAGGTGGTGAGCGAGTTTATCTCGCGGGGATAGGTGTAGGGGAGACGTCCCGAGAAATTGCGGTCGCCGCTCATCAGCGCGGCCAGGGCGTCGCCGCCCATGTTGCCGGGAAGCATGACGTTGATCACTGCTGCGGCCAGGGGCTCGATGTCGGCCAGGATGCGGGGTCGTCCGCTGTTGATGACCATGATGACGGGCTTGCCTGTGGCGGCCATCGCCTTGACCATATCGCGCTGCTGCTGCGACAGGTTGAGGTCGGTGAGGTTTCCTGGGGTCTCGCAATACGAGTTCTCGCCCACGCAGCACACGATGACGTCACAGTCGGCGGCTGCCTTGACGGCGGCCTCGAATCCGTCGTTTGCCTCGTCATAGTATTTGCCCTTCTCGGGAAAATAGACGGTGGGCACGTAGGTCACGTTGGTCAGGCCGTAGCGGTTGCCGAGGGCCTCGAAGATGGTGTTGTATTTTCCGGCATATTTGTCTGCGAGATGTCCCTGCCACGAATAGCTCCAGCCGCCGTTGAGGGTGCGCATGGAGTTGGCTGTGGGCCCGGTGACGAGGATGCGGGTATCTCCGGCATTGAGGGGGAGGATGTCACCCTCGTTTTTGAGCAGGACGAGCGAGCGTATCGCGGCCTCGAGGGCCTCCTCGTCAAATTTCTTCGAGCCGAACTCGGGATAGTCCTTCTTGACGGTGTTGGGGGTGTCGAAGAGCCCGAGGCGGTATTTGAGGCGCAGCGAGCGCGCGGCGGCGTCGTCGATACGGCTCATGGACACCTTCCCCTCGTTGACAAGTTCCTTGAGCAGTGTGCAGAAATCGGCCTGATATGGCTCCATGGCCATGTCGATTCCGGCGTTGATGGCTATGCGGATGGCGTCTTTCTTGTCGGCGGCCACATGCTCGCGCTTGTAGAGGTTGTTGATGTCGGCCCAGTCGGTGACGATGAGGCCATCCCACTCCAGGTCATTCTTGAGCCACTTGGTCAGGTATTCCCACGAGGCATGCACGGGGGTGCCGTTTATTGACGACGAGTTGACCATCACGGTCAGGGCGCCGTTCTTGAGGCACTCGAGGAAGGGGGCGAAATGTTTGTCGCGCAGCTCGGAGGGGGATATGAGGGCCGGGGTGCGGTCTTTGCCCGAGAAGGGGGCGCCATAGCCCATGAAATGCTTGAGGCTGGCGGCTATATGCTTGGGCCCTACGTGGTTGGGGTCGTCACCCTGGAATCCGCGCACGGCAGCGGCGCCCATCAGGGCGTTGACCAGCGGGTCTTCGCCATAGTTCTCCCACAGGCGTGGCCAGCGCGGGTCGCGTCCGAGGTCGAGGGTGGGGGCAAAAGTCCAGGGGCAGTCTGCGGCGCGTGTCAGGTAGGCCGTGCTCTCGGCTGCCTTGCGCACCAGCCCGGTGTCGAATGTCGCGGCCATGTTGATGCCCTGGGGATATAGCACGCCGTCGTTGACGTATGTCGTGCCGTGTATCTGGTCGAGTCCGTATATGATGGGGAGTCCGTCATTGTGGCGCATCGACGATGCCTGGAGGGTAGAGATGAGGGTGTCCCAGTCGGAGGCCGAGAGCGAGCACGAGCCGGGGGTGTTGAGGAACGACCCTACCTTGTAGGTCGAGATTACGCTGTCTACCTTGGCCGGATTGAGGGTGAAATTGCCCGCGCTGTCAAACGAGCCCACGACATCTATCTGCAACTGTAGCATCTGGCCGATTTTCTGGTCGAGGGTCATTGACGAGAGGGTCTTCTGCACCTTGGCCTCTATGGCCGGGTCGGCGGGAATGACCGGGAGAGTCACTGGGGTATATGCTCCGGCGGTCGCACTCACCGCGAGGGCGGCAAGCAGCGTGATGTAGGTTTTCATGACGGTTTTGATGTGGTAAGGGGTTTATTGAGTTCGGGATAAGATATGCGCGAGTGATACATGGTGCGCAGCCGCTGGGCAAAGACATCCTTGACGGTCTGCACGTCGCGAAACGAGATTGGCGACTCGTTGTGCAGTCCCTCGGCTATCTGCCCGTCGATTATCTTGTTGACCAGGGCGGTGATGGCCTCGGGGGTATGCTCCTTCATCGAGCGCGAGGCGGCCTCGACGGCATCGGCCATCATCAGCAGCGATGTCTCGCGGCTCTGTGGATTCGGTCCGGGATAGGTGAAGGGTGTCGGGTCGACATCCTCGTCGGGATGGGCGTTGCAATAGGTGGTATAGAAATAGCGTGCCTTGCCTGTGCCGTGGTGCTGGGATATGAAATCCTTTATGGCCTGGGGCAGCTTGGCCTTGTCGGCCATGGCGAGGCCGTCGCGCACGTGGCCGGTGACGATGCGGGCGCTCTGTATCGGGTCGAGGGCGTCGTGGGGATTGACGCCGTGCTGGTTCTCGGTGAAGAAGGCCGGATTGCGTATCTTGCCTATGTCATGATAGAGGGCGCCGGTCCTCACCATCTGTACGTTGGCGCCGATACGCTGTGCGGCTGCCGACGCCAGGTTGCTCACGGCCATCGAGTGGTTGAAGGTGCCGGGACACTCCTCCGAGAGCTCGCGCAGCAGCGGATTGTTGGTGTCCGAGAGCTCGACAAGCGTCACCTTGGAGGTGAATCCGAACACCCTTTCCAGCAGGAACATCAGCACATAGCTGAACGAGATGAGGATGGCATTGACGGCGAATGCGCCGAATATGCGCGGTTCGGTCTTGGAGAGCGACCCGGTCTGCATCACCTCGACAGAGACATAGCAGAGCGAATAGGCTATGAAGATGAACGCCGCCGTGCGTATGAGCTGGCTGCGCCGCGAGAGGTCTTTGAGCGAGGCTATGGCCACGACGCCGGTCACCATCTGCATGAAGATGAACTCAAGCGGGAACGAGGCGACGATGGCGCACAGCAGCACCACCACGAGGTGTGTGAAATAGGCTGTGCGCGAGTCGAGGAACACCACCACAAGTATGGGCACCATCGTGAAGGGGGTGATGTAGACGCCCGACGAGAAGGCGGCGTCCATGGCGAACGCGAAGAGTGTGAACAGCGTCGTGAGGCTGACCACGAAGATGACTGTGCGGTCGTCATCGAAATATCCCGGCCTGAAGAAATACATGTAGCCGTAGAGCGTGGCCAGCAGTATCATCACGAACAGTATCTGTCCGGCTATCGGATAGTGGTGCTGGGTTATCTGCGAGCCTGCGCCGCGCTCGTCCATCATCTCCTCGTATGTCTGGAGTATCGTGGCTATGCGGGTGGTCACGATGTCACCCTTGTCGATGATGCGCTCGCCCTGCTGCACCACACCCACCGGGGCGAGGGCCTTCTGATAGGCGTCTGAGAGCAGGTTGCGTGTGGTCACCGAGTCGACCGATATGTTGGGGCGCAGCATCTCTGACAGCTTCGTGGCCGTGAGGGCGCCGCGTATGTCTTTGTCGCGCAGGGTCGAGTCGAGATGCTCGTATGCGCGGAATGCCGACAGGAACCTGTCTGTCGGTACCGATATGGCCACGTTGTCGTGGACAAACCTCACGGAGGGAAGTTTGCCGTCGGCTATCTTGGCGTATGTGTCGCGGTCGACGATGCCGTTCTCATAGACGGTGCGTATGGCCCTGATGATCTGGTTGCGCTGCGTGGGAGTGATGTCGAGACCGGGGGTGGAGTTGAGGCGTGCCGAGTAGTCGGAGATTATGGTCTTCTCCAGGGCGAGGTCACGTTTGAATACAGGTTCGAATCTGGCGTCTATGCTGTCCTTGAGGTGCGACGCGCTCACCGAGTCGAGATGCTCGGGGATGTCGAACGGTGCCGTGAAGAGGGCATAGCTCCATGGGCGGTTCACCTCATAGATGAACCTGTCCTTGTCGGAGCGTGGCAGGAAATAGACTATCAGGGCGACAGAGGCCAGGAACAGGGCCACGCGGAGCACGATGTCACGGGTAGAGGGGCGGGTCATAGATTTCGGTAGATGGTCCAGATGATAATGACTGTGAGCAGTGAGAGGATGAACTGACGCGAGAGGATGAAGGCGTGCAGACGCCTGAAACGACGTGGAGCCGCCTCGGCGGCAAACGCCATGGCGATGATTGGAAGCTCGGCAAGCATGAGGGGGTTGAGCTGCCATGCTGCCGCCACATCGCCGTGAAGCAGGGCGTGCAGCGCCCGTTGCGAGCCGCATCCGGGGCATTGCCATCCTGTCAGTGTCAGGAACATGCAGCGGGGAAACGGATGGCGTGCCGGGTCAAGGGCAAAATAGACCGCCACGGCACAGACGGCTGCGAGGAGGCCTGCGGCGACGAGCACACGGCGCGACGGCATGTGTGGAGAGGTCACGGCCTCAGAACACCGTCAGCATTGAGTAGAGCATATAGAACGGCGTCCATATCAGTCCGGCCACGAACGATATGATGCACCACCACCCGGCCTTCTCGGATGCGCGGCGCGCTGCCTCGTAGTCGCCCGACTGATATGCCGGCGACACCTTGGACGCATATACGATGGCCACTATCCCGGTGAAGAGGCAGCAGCACAGCGTGGCGGCTATGGCCCAGCCGAGATATGTCGGGGGCTGAGGCTCGGTGATGTCACGGGGCTTGGTGGCGTATGTGGCTGCGTAGGGGGTGTAGGCAGCGGCGTGGCGGGGCTCCTCGGCAGGAGTGGTGCCGAACATCCCGTCAAGCTCGGGGAGGCATCCCGCGGTGGTCCAGTCGGGCATCCCGTCGCTCCACACCGGGGTCTGGGGCATGATGTCAAGTCGCGAGCGCAGCTCGGCGAGTGTCATCGGGCCGGTCTGTATGCCGTTGACGATGATCCAGTAGGTCTTTTCCATTTATGGTCAATGTGATTGGTGTGCGGGGCTCACGTGCCCCGCACACCCGGTTTAGTCTGTTGTCAGAAGAACTTGGTTTCCTCGCCGAGGATGTCGGAGAGGACATTGTTGGCCAGACGCGAGGCTCCGAGGCGGAAAAACTCGTTTGTCTCGACCCACTTGTCGCCCAGGACGGTGCGGACGATGGTGTAGTACTTGAGCGCGTCCTCGGTGGTAGACACGCCTCCGGCAGCCTTGAAGCCCACCATGCGGCCTGTCTTCTCGTAATACTCGCGGATGCACTCGCACATGATGTATGCGGCCTCGAGCGATGCGCCCTCATACTCCTTGCCGGTCGATGTCTTGATGAAATCGGCGCCCGAGTAGAGGCTGAGCACGGATGCGTTGCGGATATTCTCGGCTGTCTTGAGCGCGCCGCTCTCGATGATGACCTTCATGAGCGAGTCGCGGCACGAATGCTTCATCTCGGTGAGCTGGTCGCATACCTCCTCATAGTCTTTGTCGAGGAAATCGCCCAGCGGCAGCACGACGTCAATCTCGTCGGCACCACCCTCGACAGCAAGCCCGATCTCGGCAATCTTTACCTCGATGAAGCTCTGGGCCGAGGGGAAGCAGCCTGCCACAGCGGCAATCTCGACCTCGCTCACGTCGAGCACGGTGCGTACCACAGGCACGAAATTGGGATAGACGCAGATGGCGGCCACGTTGGGCAGGTCGGGGTGCTCGTGCTCGAAGGCGTTGACCCTCTCGACAAAGTCGGCCACCGAGCGCTGCGAGTCGGTAGACTTGAGCGTGGTGAGGTCTATCGAGTTGAAGATGGCGCGGAGCACCTCGGGTTTGCGGTTCTCCTCAAGGTGCTTGTCGAGAATCTCGGCGACCTTGGCCTTGACTGCGGCATCGTCGGTGATGACGTGCGAGTCTGCGATGGCTTGCTGATATTTATCCATAGTGAATTGTAGATTGATGATTATTTCTTGAAGCGATCAGAGTCGCGTAGGTTCTTTTTCTCGATATTGCGGGCAATCGCATCGGTCAGGTCAATTCCCGTCTGGTTTGCTATTGCCGCGGCCACCCATATCAGGTCGGCCAGCTCGTCGGCAAGGTCGGACAGTTCCGTGCGGTCGCCCGGCTTGGGGCGCTGGTCGCCATAGCGGCGCGCCATGATGCGCGCCACCTCGCCGGTCTCCTCGGCGAGCACGGCGGCATTGGTGATGGGCGAGAAATATCCCCCGCCCGTTCCGGCAATCCATCCGTGGACGATATGTTGCAGTTCTCCGATGGTCATTCCTCCGATGGTCATTCCTTTGAATCTATAACAATGGTTACGGGGCCGTCGTTCACCAGCCGCACCTCCATATCTGCGCCGAAGACACCTGTCTTCACCTCGCGCCCCGTAAGCCGGGCGCATTCCGAGCAATACAGCTCGTAGAGGGGCACCGCCAGCTCGTGGCCCGCGGCGTTGATATAGCTCGGGCGGTTCCCCTTGCGCGTCGACGCCAGCAACGTGAACTGGCTCACCGCCAGCAGCTCGCCTCCGGTCGAGAGAAGCGACAGGTTCATCACGCCCTCCTCGTCACCGAACACCCGCAGGTTGACGGTCTTGGCCGCCAGGCGCAGGGCATCCTCGCGGGTATCACCCTTGGCGACACCCACCAGCACAAGCAGCCCCGGGCCTATCGAGCTGTGCAGCTCGCCCCCGATGCTGACCGACGCCCCGGTCACTCTCTGTAAAACGATTCTCATAACGTGCAAATATAGCAATTTAATCCGACACCCACACCCAAATGCCGGGAAAATTATGCATCAGACTGCGCTTCCTACCCGGTATTCAGTCATTTGGGCCGAGTTTTACAATCCAATATCCCCGTTTGTCACTTCCCGTGCGTTCAAGAAGCCCTGATTTCTTCAAGCCCGCGATAATCTTCTTTATACCGCTGTCTGACAGATTAGTCAGTTGACCAAGCCTCGCCCTTGTCATCGAAGGGTCGTCTACAAGCAATTTCAAGACAGCCGCCTCGGATTTACTGGGTACTTTACTGGGTACTTTACTGGGTACTTTACCGGGCGTTTCTGCTTTGATATTCTTTTGGAGAGCTTTAATAATTTCCTTGAGCATGAAATCAATAAACGGCCCCGACTGCCCATCCGCGGTAGATGCCGAGATGGCATCATAATACTTCTGCTGGTTGGCATACACCATATTCTCGACAGGCAGATGCTCGAATATTGGATTCAGGCGTCCTAATATGAGCGACTGCCACAATCGCCCGGTGCGGCCATTACCGTCAGAGAATGGGTGTATGAACTCAAACTCGTAGTGAAACACACATGAGCGGATAAGCAAATGGTCTTTTGACTGCTTTAGCCAGGAAAAGAGATTGCCCATCAGCTCTGGCACCCGTTGAGGCGGGGGCGCCAGATGTACGAGTCCGCCGTCTCCGAACACTCCGACGCCTCCTGAGCGATACCGGCCCGCATCATCGGCCAATGCCTCCATCATGATGCCGTGTGCTCTCATCAGATCCTTTTCGGAGAATGGATTCAGCTGAGAATAAATGTCGTAGACGCGGATAGCATTCCTGACCTCCTGGATCTGACGGATAGGAGCCACCACCTCCCTTCCGTTGATGATGTCCCTCACTTCATCTTCCGTCAATGTGTTGCCCTCGATTGCGAGAGATGAATGGATGGTCTTGATGCGGTTGGCTTTGCGCAGTCTCAAATCCCACTCCCCTTCGAGAGCGATGTTATGGCGTTCAATCAGGGCTGATATCTCGGCTATCATATTGATAGCCTCAGCCGATATGTTGAATGGAGGAGGGGTCATAATATGCGATGCGTTGTTTCGTGATACGCAAAATTAGCAATTTTTTTCAGAAAACCGGTTGATGGTATATATCTATCGTCAAATCCTGTGTCTATATGTAGCCCGATATATCACGCCGGGGTGGGGCGGTTGCGGAGGTCGGGGAGGAGGATGGCTACGATGCCGAGGAGGGGCATGTAGGCGCAGAAGTTGTAGATGGCTTCGATGCCGTAGCGGTCGGCGAAGTTGCCGAGCACGGCTGAGGCGATGCCTCCGACGCCGAAGGCGAATCCGAAGAAGAGGCCCGAGATCATGCCGAGCTTGGTGGGGAGAAGTTCCTGGGCGTAGAGCAGTATGGCGGGGAAGGCCGACGAGAGCATGAATCCGGCGCAGAAGCTGAGGACGGCTGTCAGCGGCAGCGACGCGTGGGGCAGAAGGAGGCTGAAGGGGGCTGTGCCGAGTATTGATACCCAGATGACGAGCTTGCGGCCATAGCGGTCGCCAACGGGGCCTCCGACCAGTGTCCCGGCGGCTGTCGAGACGACGAATATGAAGAGGAATATCTGCGAGGTGGCCACGCTGACTCCGAATCTGTCGATGAGATAGAATGTATAGTAGCTCGACAGTGACGCCATGTAGACATATTTCGAGAAGATGAGTACCACGATGACGCCGATGACGAAGAGGGTGCGCCGCCTGGAGAGGGGGAGGCTGATGTGACGTGTGTGCCCCTCGGGGCGTGCCTTGAGGTCGGCCAGATACCCTCTGTACCACCGGCAGATCGGGCGCATGGCGGCGAACGCGAGGGCGGCGAAGATGAGGAACCACAGCACATAGCGTCGTCCGTGGGGTGCGACGATGAGGGCCACGAGCAGGGGGCCTATCGAGCCCCCGAAATTACCGCCGACCTGAAAGACAGACTGCGCGAAGCCGCGACGGGCGTGTCCGGCGAGCGACGTGATGCGCGATGCCTCGGGGTGAAGTGTGGCCGATCCGAGGCCGACAAGGAATACCGCAAGGAGTATGCCGGGGAGGGTGCCGCTCAGCGAGAAGAGGATGATGCCGGCGGTAGTGCTGACCATCCCCATCGGGAGGCTCCACGCGAACGGCCGACGGTCGAACGTATAGCCCACTACGGGCTGGAATATCGAGGCGGCTATCTGATAGACCAGGGTGATGATGCCTATCTGGGCGAAATCGAGGTCAAGGTCGGCCTTGAGCATGGGATATACGGCAGTGATGACCGACTGTAGCAGGTCGTTGAGTGCATGCGACGCGCTCAGCGCCAGCAGTATGGGGAATGTGGGCATTGAGGCCAGTGACCTCAGTTTCCTGACAAATGACATGTGTATCTGTTTTGGCATAATATAGGATAAGCCCGGCAGGGCCGCGGCCTTGCCAGACTTATCCGGTGGATTTCGGGAAAATTATTCCATGAGCTTGCGGTAACGGCGGCGGGTGGGTTCCTTGCCGTCGTTGTGGGCGCGCTTGTACTCCTCGTAGTCAGAGTACGAGCCCTCGTAGAAGACTACGTTGCCGTCACCCTCGAACGAGAGGATGTGGGTGCAGATGCGGTCGAGAAACCAGCGGTCGTGGCTCACGACTACGGCGCATCCGGCAAAGTCGTCAAGACCCTCCTCGAGTGCGCGCAGGGTGTTGACGTCGATGTCGTTGGTGGGCTCGTCGAGCAGCAGCACGTTGCCCTCCTCCTTGAGGGCCATGGCCAGGTGGAGGCGGTTGCGCTCGCCGCCCGAGAGGACGGCAATCTTCTTCTCCTGGTCTGCGCCCGTAAAGTTGAAGCGCGACAGGTAGGCGCGGGCATTGACATCGCGTCCGCCCATGCGGAACGACTCGACACCCTGCGAGATTACCTCATAGACGCTCTTCTCGGGGAGCAGGTCGTGGTGGGTCTGGTCCACATAGGCTATCTTGACGGTCTCGCCCACCTCAAACGAGCCTGCATCGGGCTTCTCCTGGCCCATGATGAGGCGGAAGAGGGTTGTCTTGCCGGCGCCGTTGGGGCCGATCACGCCCACGATGCCGCCCTGCGGGAGCGAGAAGGTGAGGTCCTTGAAGAGCTGTTTCTTGCCGAAAGCCTTCGAGAATCCCTGCACGTCGATTACCTTGGCGCCCAGGCGGGGTCCGTTGGGAATGAAGATTTCCAGACGTTCTTCCTTCTCCTTCTGGTCTTCGTTGAGCAGACGGTCGTAGCTGCTGAGACGTGCCTTGCCCTTGGCCTGACGTGCCTTGGGGGCCATGCGCACCCATTCGAGCTCACGCTCGAGGGTCTTGCGGCGCTTGGAGGCCTGTTTCTCCTCCTGTGCCATGCGCTTGGTCTTCTGGTCGAGCCATGACGAGTAGTTGCCTTTCCAGGGTATCCCCTCGCCGCGGTCGAGCTCGAGAATCCATCCGGCCACGTGGTCAAGGAAATAGCGGTCGTGGGTGATGGCTATGACGGTGCCGGGATACTGCTGCAGGTGCTGCTCGAGCCAGTCGATGCTCTCGGCGTCGAGGTGGTTGGTAGGCTCGTCGAGCAGCAGTATGTCGGGTTGCTGGAGCAGCAGGCGGCACAGCGCCACGCGTCGGCGCTCGCCTCCCGAGAGGGTGGTGACGGGCTGGTCGTCGGGGGGACACTGCAGGGCGTCCATGGCGCGCTCGAGCTTGGAGTCGATGTTCCATGCGTCGGCGGCGTCGAGCTTGTCCTGAAGCTCGGCCTGGCGTGCCAGCAGCGCATCCATCTTGTCGGGGTCATCGAGCACATCGGGGTCGCCGAAGCTCTCGTTCACCTTGTCGAACTCGGCCAGGAGGTCCATGATGGGCTGCACCCCCTCGCGCACGACCTCAATGACGGTCTTCGAGGGATCGAGCTGGGGATCCTGCTCGAGATAGCCCACCGAATATCCGGGCGAGAAGACGACCTCGCCCTGATAGCTCTTGTCGATGCCTGCGATTATCTTGAGCAGCGATGACTTGCCGGAGCCGTTGAGGCCGATGATGCCTATCTTGGCGCCATAGAAAAAGGACAGGTAGATGTTCTTGAGTACCTGTTTCTGGGGAGGGTAGGTCTTGGAGACACCTACCATCGAGAAAATCACTTTCTTGTCGTCTGCCATATTGATGTTTTATATTTGTCTTATATGTCTTATCTGTCTTATCAGCCTATCCGGTTTCTTGGATGGTATGCGAGTATGTCAGCGCGCAGGGCGGTGCGGTCGAGGTGCAGGTATATCTGCGTGGTGGCTATAGACTCGTGGCCGAGCATCTGCTGGATGACACGCAGGTTGGCGCCCCCTTCGAGCAGGTGGGTCGCGAACGAGTGCCTGAGCGTGTGCGGCGAGATGGTCTTGCGGATTCCCGCGGCCTCGGCGAGCCCGCGCACAATCTGGAACGCCCTCTGGCGTGTCAGCCTCCCGCCGCGCCGGTTCAGGAAGAGTATGTTCTCGTCGCCGGGCCTGACGGCCATGCGCGCGCGGTCCTTGAGCCAGTCGGCAATCTCCGCGATGGCGGCATCCGACATCGGCACCATACGCTCCTTGCTCCCCTTGCCACGCACCACGAGATACCCCTCGTCGGCGAATACCTTGGATATCTCGAGGCTTATCAGCTCGCTCACACGCAGTCCGCACCCATAGAGGGTCTCCATGATGGCGCGGTCGCGCTGTGCCTCGGCCTTGAGCGGGTCTATTGCCTCGATCATGGCGTCAATCTCCCCGACCGTCAGCACCTCGGGCAGATGCAGCCCGGTCTTGGGTGTCTCGAGCAGTGCCGAGGGGTCGGCCTCGATATACTCCTCGCGCGTCAGCCACCTGAAGAACGACCTGATTCCGGCCACCACTCTGGCCTGTGTGCGGGGGGCTATGCCGAGGTCGTGCATGTCGCCGATGAAGAGCCTCAGCGTGTCGCAATCGACATCCCGGAGGCCCGTGCCGCTTTCGGCGAGCCACGACATGAGGCGCGTTATGTCGGCGAGGTATCCCTCGCGGGTATTCTCGGAGGCCCCTTTCTCGAACATGAGGAAGAGGTCATAGTCGCGCAGGGCTGTCTGTGGGTCGAGATGGCGCAATGTGCAATCGTTGACTTGAGGTTGGTGAATCGCCGTCAGAGCATGACGTCAAAGTTCTGTGGAGGCAGGTCGGGGCGCATCACTATCACGGCCCTGTTGCCGTCGGTGAATATCATGCCGTATTGCCGCGGAGCCGTCAGGAGCGCCGGGTCTATGTGGCGGGCTATCACGACCCCCGACGCAGGTATCACGGCCTCGGCGACGACTGCCACGGGGGCATCCTCACGGGTGAGGGTGATGCGGCTGTCGGCGGCGAGGATAGCCGCCCGCTCGGACTCCGTGAGGGTGTCGTCGACCCTGACCGTGGCCGGGGCGAACTCGCAGATGAGCCTGAACAGCATCCTGATGCGGCGCGGATTCTCACGGTTGGCTTTGGCTGTGCGCGTCAGCATCGGGTATGCGTAATATTCGCCCGGGTCGCGGAGCACGCCGGTGACAAGCCGGAAGGCGAAAGGCGAGTGTACGCCGTGACCCTTCATGCGCCACCGGCGCCGCAGTCCGTCAAGCATCCTTGGGAGCGGCAGTGCCGCCTTTCCAGCGCCGCACGCCCATGGCCATAGCGGCGATGACGAGGATGTATATGGCTATGACCGAGGCGGTGGCCACACCGTCGGTGGTGTGTATCGACTGCGGGTCGAAGGTCATCTCTACGGTATGTTCTCCGGCGGGGACACGCATGGCGCGCAGCACGTAGTTGACGCGGCCCAGCGGGACCTCGGTGCCGTCGACCGTGGCCTTCCATCCCCAGGGGAAATATACCTCCGAGAACACCGCCAGACGGTCTGACGAGGCTTTGGTGCGGTATGTGAGGCGGTTGGGGGCGTATGATGTCTCGACAATCATGTCGGTCGAGTCGCCGGGAGCGGCCTGACCGAGGATGTCGGCGAACTGGCGTCCGGCCACAGCCTCGCGGCGCAGGTCGAGTGACGAGAGGGCCGCCATCTCGTCGTCGGGAGTCGCGGCGTATGCCACGCGGTCTACAAACCATGCGTTGCCGAGGGCCTCGGGGTTATAGAGCGGCGAGCCGTCCATCCCCACCACATATCGGGCGTTGAGCATATTGAGCACATTCCAGTCGGCATCGGTCTGCTCGCCGCGCGTGAAGGCCGCGAGATGACGGTCGATAAGGTCCTGATAGCGTGTGAGCTTCGCTGCGTGATAGCCACCTATCATCTTGTGATAGAACGACGGGTCGGCGCTGTAGAAGCGCGGGATGTCCATGACGCGGAAATTCATCGTGGTGTCGCGCAGTATCACGTCGTCGGCCGCTGTCTTGGCCACGAGCGGCCCAACCGTAATCTGCTGCGGAGCAAAGCTGTCGTGGCTGAGATAACGTTTGTTGACGGTATAGAGGTCGGCCACGACGACGGCACATACGAGTGCGGCGGTGGCGAAGGCGTTCATCTTGCCTTTTAGGTAGAAGAACAGCAGCACGAATCCGGCGCCCACCACCAGCAGCGAGCGGAGTGCGTCGGCCTTGACCATGCCGTAGCGCAGGTTCTCGACCGTGGCATAGATGGTCGGGTTCGATAGCGAGAACTGCGAGGCTGTCTGGCGGTCATAGCCCTGCTGCATCAGCGACGAGGTGAGATACTGGTCTATCATGCGGTCGTTCTCCGAGATTGCGCTTCCGAAGATGCCGGGCGCCACCCATGCCAGCACGCAGAACAGCGCCGTGGCCCCGAAGCACCAGCAGAGGGGCTTGAGCCATGCCTTGCGCTCGTCGGGTGTGGCGGTGAATATCTTCTGCAGGGCCATGACGCCGAGCAGCGGCATTGTGAACTCGGCGATGACCAGGATGCTCTCGACGGTGCGGAACTTTGAGTACATCGGCGCTATGGACAGCATCAGGTCGGTGAATGTCATGGCGTGTCGTCCCCATGCGAGCACGATTGAGAATATTGTCAGCACCAGCAGCGCCCATTTGACAGGCCCCTTGACGATGACGCACCCCACGATGAAGAGCGCGAATATCAGCGCCCCCACATAGACGGGGCCGTTGGTCCCCTCGGGGTCACCGAAATACTGGCTCAGGAAGCTGAGATACTGCCCCTGCATGGCGTCGATTTCGCCGGACTGTATCGCCCCCTTGGCGGCATCGGTCTCGGCGAGGTTCATGGCCGTCATCTGTCCACCCGTCGGGCGCGCCGATGCGCCACCCTTGATGTTGGGTATGAATAGCGAGAATGTCTCTGAGGGCTGGTAGCTGTATTGGGTTATATAGTCCTTGTCGAGACCTGCGGTGGCCTGCTGATTGCCCGGAGTGGCCGAGGTCAGCTCGGAATGGCGTCCGCGTATGGTCTCCTTAGAGTACTCGTAGGTATTGTAGAGCCCCGGCAGGTTGGCGCATACGGCCAGCAGGGCGGCTCCGGCGAGGGCGCCCGTGGCCTTGAGCCACTGCGGCATCCCGTGCTTGCGTATCGCGATGACCAGATAGGCTATCACCAGCCCGAGTATCACGAAGAGGAAATAATATGTCATCTGCACGTGGTTGCCTGCTATCTGCATCATGGCGAAGAGGGCCGCGAGGGCGGCTCCGGCCAGATAGCGTCCGCGATAGCACAGCATCACGCCCGCGATGGTCGGCGGGATATAGGCCAGGGTGATGAACTTCCAGATATGTCCGGCACCTATTATTATGATGAAATAGGTCGAGAATCCGTAGGCGATGGCTCCCGTCAGCGCCACATACCAGCGCATGCGCATGGCGATGGCCATGATGAAGAATCCCGTCATCATCATCGCGAGAAGCGACGAGGGCGAGGGGAGTCCCAGCCCCATGGCGGTGTTTATCCAGCTGTAGAGGCGTGTCGAGGGGTAGGAGGGTGAGATCTGGAACGTCGGCATACCCGAGAAGAGCGAGTTGGTCCAGCGTGAGGTCTCGCCTGTTGCCTCGGCGTATGCCTTGGTCTCCTGGCCTATGGCTATGCCCTGCTGCATGTCGTGCTGGCGCAGGGTGTTGCCCTGCGAGGCGTCGGGATAGAAGAACGCGAATGCCACCAGGGCAATCACGGCAAGCCCGATGATGAATGTGAGCGGGCGGCGGAGTCGGTTGTCTGAGAGTGTCATCATTCGGCGGGACGTAGTTCAAGTGGAATCTCCTCGACTGTGTTGGCCGTGTCGACGGTGACGGTCTCGGTATCTGCAGGCTCGGTCGTGGTGAGAGAGCCGTCGTGTATGGCGTCATATTGCGTCAGCCTCTCGCGGAACGAGGTGGCCAGCGAGTCGAGGTCGACAGCGGGATTCACCTTGCGGGCCTTGTCGAAGGCCGCGCGGGTGTCTGATGGGTTGACGCTCAGGGCTATGTCATAGACATCGACATACTTGCGCAGCGTCTCGAGGTCGCGGCGCGTGTCCTTGCGGGCCACCGCCTCGTTGTGGACGGTGAGGAACGCCATCAGCACCTGCACGGTCTGGTCGGGCGTGAGGTCGTCGACAAACAGCGACATGCTGTCGGCCATGGCCGAGGCTGTCTCGACATGGCCCTCGGTGAGAGCGCGGGCCAGACGGGTGTTCTGCAGCTCGGCAGCCTCGAGGTCGGCCGCGTCGGGAGCCGGATGCTCCTTGTCTGACTTGCCGCCGCATGCCACGCAGAGCAATATGGCCAGGAGGGCCAGCGCGACGGTGATGAGAAGATTCTTCATGTTGGGTTCGGGATGAGGGTGTGCTTTATTTCCTGCGCGGGGCGTACTTGACGGGATAGTCGCAGCGGGTGCGTCCCGTGACGATGTTGTTGAGCTTGCTCTTGATGAGCTGCTTGCGTATCATCGACACATGGTCTATATAGAGGGTGCCGTCCAGATGGTCGCACTCGTGCTGCACGATGCGGGCCAGGAAGCCCGAGATCTCGCGCTGACAGGGCTTGAAGTCCTCGTCGACCCACTCGAGCATGATGTGCTCGGTGCGGGTCACCTTCTCGCTCAGGCCCGGCAGGCTCAGGCACCCTTCCTCGCGTGTCACCTTCTCGCCGTCGAGCACCGTGACACGCGGATTGATCAGAGTGAGCTTCTCACCCTCGCACTCCGGGAAATGCTCCTTGAGGCCGTCGGCGTCTATGACCACGATGCGCTCGGCGCGCCCTATCTGCGGGGCGGCCAGGCCGCAGCCGTCGCTGGCATACATGGTCTCGAACATATTGGCGATAAGCTCCCTGAGCCCTTCATAGTCAGGGGCGATGTCGGCACACTCCTTGCGCAGCACAGGATGGCCGTAGAGATAGACTGGCAGTTTCATTTTGGATTTGAATCGAGATATGAGTTGAGTATGATGACGGCCGCCATGCGGTCTATGGCCCCCTTGTCCTGACGCGTCGAGCGGCTGAATCCCCCTTCGAGCATGGCGCGGTGGGCCATCGTCGAGGTGAACCGCTCGTCCCACATCACGATCTCCATCCCCGGCAGCTCCTTGCGCAGGCGCCCCAGGGCCGGGGTGATATAGCGCATCGACTCGGATGGCTCGCCACGCATGGTGGTGGGGAGCCCGACGATGATGCGGTCGACGGGATTGGAGGCCACATAGTCCTTGACAAAGGCCACAAGCCCGGCCGACGGCACTGTGGCGAGCGCGGTCGCCACGATGCGCAGCGGGTCTGTCACGGCGACGCCGCAACGCTTGCGTCCGTAGTCTATAGCCAGAAGTCGTCCCATTCTCAACTGATTTCAAGGTGCAAAGTTAAGAAAAAATCTGCAAAATCACTCATAATCTTTGGTATATCGGCCAATAATTCGTAACTTTGCGCCCGATTCCGCAATCTCTGGACGGGACACGCAGCCCGCTACATTGCGGAAAATGTTCACATTTTAAACTTACAAAGGAAAAATGGATTTAATCAAAGTTGTCGAAGAGGCTTTTGCCACCGGCAAGCAGCACCCCGACTTTCAGCCCGGCGACACCATCACCGTGGCTTACCGCATCAAGGAAGGCAACAAGGAGCGTATCCAGCAGTATCGCGGCGTAGTGATCCGCATCTCAGGCGAAGGCGCCAAGAAGCGTTTCACCGTACGCAAGATGTCTGACAACATCGGCGTAGAGCGCATCTTCCCCCTCGAGTCTCCGTTCATCGACTCGATCACCATCAACAAGTATGGCAAGGTGCGTCGTGCCAAGCTCTACTACCTGCGCAAGCTCACCGGCAAGAAGGCCCGCATCAAAGAGCGCCGCGTAGTCAAGAAGGCCGAATAATCAAGGCCCTCCTTCCCTCTGACAGCAGAGAACGACAAAGAATCCGCCCCGTCACCCCGACGCCGGCGGATTTTGTCATATATAGCTGTGGATCATTGACCGGGGAGGGTTGCAGGTGTCGGCGGGGCGTAGAGCCAAGACGATATCCTGTATGGCACGTGGGGCAAAGACATCATCCTCCATCGTAGGGACGCGGCCTGCCGCGTCCGGGGACGAAAAAACAAACTTCGACGTGGCAGGTTTGTCAGCGGACGTGGCAGGCCACGTCCCTACGATTTTGACAGTCCACGAAAATGTTCTCGCGATATTGCCACATGCGTCGTCTTGTCCGACCTATGGACGCGGCCCCGCCTTGTGCGGGGCACGGAAATGTAGCCCCGAGGCTTGCCTCGGGGGATATGCCATACCCTTTCTCCGGGTGCCCGAAGGGTATCCGGGAATACCCGCCAAAGACGGGGCGGACATACCGAACGAAACAAGACAGAAGATTCACGGACTCCCGTCCGAACCAAGCCATGCCGGATGGGCCACGGGCTATTTTATGAAACCGGCCGTGGACGGCACCATGAATCTTCTTTTTTATAAGAACGAAGGACTGTTTCGTGAGGTGGTTTTTTCTGTTAATTCATTTGAAAATTAGGGGAAATGTGAAATAAAATTCGTATATTTGCCCACCGAAACGGCAGGGTGCATTGCGCTCGGCCGTGATGTGATTGTAAATCAAATATTTAATTCATTAATACCCTTTCAGTTAATCAACACAATGCAAAGCAAAGGATCTTTGGGTAGCGTTGTCGCAGGCGTGATTGCCGTATTCATGGTGCTCATCTGCGCGTTCTATCTCTCCTTCACTGCCGTGACCAACCATCACGAGAAGAAGGCCGAGGAGTATGCAGCAGCCGAGGCCGCCAAGGACAACAATTCCCCGGACACCAAACGTAAGGCCTACAGCGACTACATCAAGAACATCGCCAACGAGAAGGTCTATCTCGGTTACACATTCAATGAAGTTCAGAAACTGGCCGTCGGACTCGGCCTCGACCTCAAGGGAGGCATGAACGTGACCCTCCAGGTTTCGGTTCCCGACATCCTTCGCTCAATGGCCAACGCCGAGGGCAATCCCTATTTCGAGACTGCCGTGGCTAACGCGGATTCTGTGGCCCGCGTGAACAAGTCGGCTGACTATATCGACATTTTCTGCAACGAATACCGCAAGCTTGATCCCCAGGGCGACCTCTCGGTCGTGTTCAAGGACCAGGTGAAGCGCGGCGAGAACTTTGACGCCGTCAAGACCGCCCTCAAGCAGGAGGTCAAGGACCGCGTGAGCTCGTCGACCAATGTGCTCCGCACCCGTATCGACCAGTTCGGCGTCGTGGCCCCCAACATCCAGGAGCTGGAGAAGGACGGTCAGATCCTGCTCGAGCTTCCCGGTGTGAAGGAGCATGAGCGTGTGCGCGAGCTGCTCAAGTCGAGCGCTAACCTCGAGTTCTACGAGACAACCCCCTTCAACGAGATTTCGGGTGCCCTGCAGCAGCTCGACAATGCCCTGCGCGCCGACACCACAGGCAACGGCAAGGGCCTCTTCGACTATTTCCTCCAGGTGGGTAATCCCCGCAACCTTATCGGTGTAGGTGCAGCCTCGGAGACCGCACGCGACACCATCGACGCCCTGCTGGCATCGCCCGCAGCCAAGCGCATACTCCCCTCCAATGTCAAGCTGGCATGGGAGTTCAAGCCTGAGGTTGTCCAGATCAACGACTCTGTACGCGGCAAGCGCAACCTGGCCATCTATCAGCTTGTGGCCCTCAAGACCACCAACGGCAAGGCTGCCCTGAGCGGCGACGTCATCACCACCGCGACATCAGACTATGACGCGATGCAGGGTGGCAACTATGTGAGCATGAACATGAAGCCTGAGGCCGCACGCCAGTGGGCCCGCATCACTGCCGCCAACATCGAGAAGCAGGTGGCCATCGTGCTCGACGACCATGTATATTCTGCACCCCGCGTCAACTCGGTCATCGAGGGTGGACGCTCGCAGATAACCGGCGATTTTACCACCGAGGAGGCCAAGGACCTTGCCAACGTGCTCAAGTCGGGCAAGATGGCGGCCAAGGTCGACATCATCTCTGACACCGTCATCGGTCCGTCGCTCGGCGAACAGGCCATCCACGACGGTATGTGGTCGTTTGTCATCGCCCTCGTCCTGCTGATGATTTTTATGTGCCTCATCTACGGATTCATCCCCGGCCTCATCGCCAATGTGGCACTTATCTTCAACATCTTCTTCACCTTCGGTATCCTCGCCTCGTTCCAGGCCGTGCTCACCCTGTCGGGTATAGCCGGTATCGTGCTGGCGCTGGGTATGGCGGTCGATGCCAACGTGCTCATCTATGAGCGCGCCAAGGAGGAGCTGCGTGCCGGCAAGCCCATCCGTTCGGCCATCGCCGACGGCTACTCGAACGCTTTCTCGGCCATCTTCGACTCGAACCTCACATCTATCATCACCGGTGTGATCCTGCTGCTCTTCGGCACAGGCCCCATCAAGGGTTTTGCCACCACCCTCATCATCGGTATCATCTGCTCGTTCTTCACCGCGGTCTACCTGACCCGCCTCATCTATCTGATGTTCGCCAAGACCAAGGCGTTCCAGAACCTCACCTTCACCACACCCCTCTCGGCCAAGCTCTTCACAGGCTCGCATTTCAATTTCCTCGGCGGACGCAAGGTCAGCTTCACCGTCGTGGGTATCCTTGTGGCAGTCGTGGTGATAAGCCTCTTTGCCCGCGGCCTCAACCAGGGCATCGACTTCTCGGGTGGCCGCAACTATGTGGTGCAGTTTGACCATCCCGTCAAGACCCACGAGCTCAAGGCAAAACTCGAGCCCCTCTTCGGCGGTGCGCAGCTCAGCGTCATCACCATCGACGACGACACCAAGGTGCGTATCTCGACCAACTACAAGATCGAGTCTGACGAGGAAGGCGTGGACAACGAGATCACCAAGATTCTCTATGACGGCCTCAACTCCGAGCTGAACGGCATGAGCATGGAGGATTTCTCGACCACCAACGAGAATGTCGGCATCCAGTCGTCGCAGAAGGTGGGTCCGACCGTGGCCAACGACATGCGCACCGACGCATATATCGCCGTGATACTCGCGCTGCTGGCGATGTTCTTCTACATCCTCATCCGCTTCCGCAACGTGGCCTTCTCGGTTGGCGCACTCGCCGCCGTGGCATTCACCGCGTTCACCATCATCGGCTTCTACTCGCTTTTCCAGGGCCTCTTCCCCTTCGCAATGGAGGTTGACCAGTCGTTCATCGCCGCCATCCTCACCGTCATCGGTTATCAGATCAACGATACCGTGGTGGTATTCGACCGCGTGCGCGAGAATGTCGGTCTCTATCCCAAGCAGAGCTTCTTCGACACCATCAACTCGTCGATCAACTCGACCCTCGGCCGTACTGTCATGACCTCGGGCTCGACACTGCTTGTGCTCCTCTGTATCTTCATCCTTGGCGGTGACGCCATCCGCTCGTTCGTGTTCGCCATGATCTGGGGCGTTGTCATCGGCACACTGGCCACCATGTTCGTGGCCGCCCCCGTGGCCTACATCACCGACGCCCGCCGCGGCGCCAAGAACGCAGCCAAGGCTGTGAAGGCTTAAAAAACAGACAGGAATTTCATGATTTAATATATTTAGCTTAGTGGAAGGCCCGGTGCGTGATGCATCGGGCCTTTTTTATTTCCCGGCAGGATGGGGGAATGCGGGATTTTTAGTAATTTTGCACCGTCATGCCGCTCCCAGCCCTGATATATCTCTCTGCGGCCCCGCTCATCAGCCAGCCGGTGCCGATATTCCTGACGGTGATGGCCATATTGCTGGTCACACCGCTGCTGCTCAACCGCCTGAAGATTCCGCACGTCATCGGCCTCATAATAGCCGGTGTGGCTGTGGGGCCGCATGGTTTCGGGGTGCTCGACCGCGACATGAGCTTCGAGGTTTTCGGCCAGGTGGGTATCCTCTATCTGATGTTCCTCGCGGGGATAGAGATAGACATGTATCACCTGAAGAAGAACCTCAACCGCGGTCTGGTCTTCGGCATGTTCACCTTCTGTATCCCTCTGGTGCTCGGTGCGGCTGCCGCCATCGGTTTTCTCGGCATGGCTTTGCCCGAGGCCATCCTGCTCGCTTCGATGTTCGCGGCCCACACGCTGCTGGCATATCCCATTGTGGCGCGTTTCGGTGTCACCAAATCACCCGCCGTCATCATCGTCATCGCCGGAACCATCGTCACCGTGCTTGGCTCGCTTATCGTGCTTGCCGGAGTGCTCGGGGTGGTGCGCGAGGGGTCGGTGCGCTCGCTGCTGCCGATATTGGGCTATCTCGCGGTCTATTGTGCCGCGATTTTCTATATCTATCCGCGGCTTACGCGCTACTTCTTCAAGAAATATCACGACGGCATAGCCCAGTTTGTCTATGTCATGGTGATGGTGTTCCTTGCCGCCGCCGTGGCCCAGTGGATAGGCATCGAGGGCGTTTTCGGCGCGTTCTATGCCGGACTTGTGCTCAACAAGTTCATTCCCGGACGCTCAACGCTGATGGGGCGTCTCGAGTTTGTGGGAAACGCCCTCTTCATCCCGTATTTCCTCATCGGTGTCGGGATGCTCATTGACCTGCGCGTGCTTGCGCGCGGATGGCAGACCCTCTATATAGCCGGAGTGATGTGTGGCGTGGCCATGAGTACCAAGTGGCTTGCGGCTCTGGTGACACAGAAGGTATTCCGCCTCACGGGTACCGACCGCTCGATGATGTATCAGCTCTCCAACGCCCATACAGCCGTGGCGCTCGCTGTGGTGACCATCGGATATTCGATGGGGCTGTTCGGCGTCGAGATACTCAACGGCACTATCCTGATGATTCTTGTCACCTGTACGGTGTCGTCGCTGGGCACTGCGCGGGCTGCCGCCAAACTGAAGGTACAGTTGCTCGAGCAGGCGCAGGAGGAGGCCGACAAGGATGAGTCGACCACACATCCGCGCTCGCTCATAGCCATCTCAAACCCTCTCACAGCCCCGGGAATCGTCGATCTCGCGCTGGCCATGCGTTTCCCCGACTCGTCTGTGCCGGGCGATTTCTATGCCCTCCACGTGCGCAACGACAACTCCGCGCCATCGCGCTCGATCTCGCGTAACTCGCTTGACGTGGCCGAGCGTGCCGCCGCTGCTGTCGAGGTCGCCCTGACCCCCATAGAGCGTTATGACCTCAATTTCATCACCGGAGTGCTCAATACCATGCAGGAACGTGACATCACCGAGGTCATCATCGGACTGCATCGCCGCACTGCCATTATAGACTCGTTCCTCGGGAGCAAGATAGAGCAGCTTCTGCAGAGCACAAACCGCATGGTGTGCATCACGCGCTGCTTCAACCCGCTCTCGACGCTGACAAAGGTGTATGTCGCCGTGCCCAAGAAGGCTCAGTTCGAGACCGGTTTCCGCCGCTGGGTGCAGGCCGTGGGCAACCTCGTGAGGCACGTGGGGTGTCCCGTCGAGTTTTGGTGTGAGGAGCAGACCATGCTGATGATAACGACCATTCTGCGGCAGAGCAAGATAGACATCAAGACCATGTTCAAGAAAGTCGAGAGCTTTGACGACTTTGTGCTCCGGCAGAACGCGGTCGGCCCTGACGACCTGCTGATAGTGGTGAGCGCGCGCCGTGCGTCCGTGTCGTTTGACTCGGACATGGACGAGGTGCCCGGCTTCTTGCAGAAGTATTTCCCCTCGGCCAATCTTATCGTGCTCTATCCGGGCCAGTTCGGCACCGAGGCACCAATGACCATGGCCGAGACCATGGCCACCGACCTCGCCGCACCCCCCTCACCGATATATGTGCATGTAATGAATATCCTGAGGAGACTGAAGATTAAAGTTTAGAGTTTAAAGTGAAAGCAGGTTGGTCAAGCTCAAGTACTTGAGCTTGACCAACCTGCTTTGGTTAGAGTTCCTGTTTGCTTTGTTTGGATGGCAAGAGGGGGCGGCTCTTGGCCTGGATAGCTTTTTTGCCGGTTACTTTTAAATTGGATTGGCGATTAAGGAAGGTTGGTTGTACGGCAACCAGTGTCTCCGCCAGAATTCGGCGAGGGAGGGGCCTCCGTTCTTGAGTCCCTTCGTTCCGTTTGAATCGAGGGCGAGGAAATTGCCCATTCTCATGGCAACGGCTGCTGCAGTTCTTCCGATGGCTTTCGCGAGCTGCTGAATAAGAGGATTTGAGGCTGTCATAGTCATTCTATTGTTTTTGAGAGAACGATAGAGATTGAGGGCCATGACTAATTCTGTTGTAGTCCAGGGGATGAATTTTCTTTTCATGTTTTATGGGTTAATAGTTGAAAATGGTAGATTGATTGAGCTGGGTTGTGTGTCTCCGCCAGAATTTGGCGAGGGAGGGACCTCCATTCTTGAGGCCGTTTGTTCCGTTTGAATCGAGGGCGAGGAAATTCCCCATCCTCATAGCGACAGCGGCTGCCGTGCGTCCGATTGTCTTTGCCAGTTGCTGGATGCGTGGGTTTGAGGCTGTCATGGATACCTTCGACTTTTTTAGCTCTTGATAGAGTTTCAAGGACTGGAGGAGCTCGGAATGGCTCCAGATTTTTGGGGTGGTTTTCATTTTTTTAATATTTTTGATGTTGCAAAGTTAATCAGAATATTTGAAATAGCAAAATAATCAATAAGAAAAATATGAAAACATTTTGGCAAGAATGTGGCGCGCGTTAGCATCTCTTTGATAACCAATATGATATAGAGGTTATAGCGCTTTGGTGAATTGAATTTTTTAATTCTGCAAAAGAAAATAAAGGTCTCCGACTGCATTGTATAGTCGAAGACCCTTAGAAAAAGGTTAGAAAAGAAATAATCAAGCAAATCTTGGGTCAAATGCCGCAAGGATGGTCAAAAGTTTGTCGGCATTTTCGGCGGCGAGAGTTGAATGGATAATATTTTTAAAACTTTCGCCAGGAATGTTGGGTAATTTTCTGATTCTGTCCGAGATTACCTTGATTTCTACTAAGGAGAAATTGTCTTTCTGGAGTATGTCGTTAAAATATAACAATGTGTCGAAAAGATTGCCATCATCACCAGTGAAATCAATGTTAGGATGTTCGACAGCAAGTTTTATGACGATTTTATTTGCCTCTGTGGATGTGATTAGGGGTTTTAATGCGGTTGCCGCATCGTCTGCGCTTATTTTGATTAACTTGCTTAGTCCTTCTCTGTTTTCAACATACTTGATGAAAAATTTAGCGCATTCGTCACCTCCATTTTTCAAACCCTTATCTGGTTCTGGGACTTCTGCGTTTGGATGATGTTTCTTGAAATCATAGATAATCTCTTCGTATACATAATTCTGGAGACGCATTGCTACTGAGGCCGCTGTTCGGCCAAGCTGGTCTGCAACCTTACGTACCTCAATGTTTGATGCTCCTAAGGACTCATTTTTGTCCTTAAGGCGGAAATAGAGGTCAAGGGTCAGTGCAAACTCATTTTCCGTCCATCTTTTCTTTGAAATGGCCATTGCTAAAAATGATTTGTTTGAAATTGTTTGAATGCCCAAAGGTAATCAAATTTTTCGAGGCTCACAAAAAAATATAAATAAACGCTTGCCTATTTTATGCAATCAGCGGCCATCGACTTATTGATTTGTCGATGGTCGCCGAGATAACTTATAAGGTAGGGAAGTGGGTTAGTCCAGATACCAGCTACATTTTTGTTGGATTGTTCAGACTTCTTTCTTGAGGACTTTGAGGGCGGCTTTGTAGTCGGGTTCGTCGGTGATTTCGCTGACGAGGTCGCGGAAGATGATGCGGCGGTTCTCGTCCATGATGATGACGGCGCGTGTCAGGAGTCCGGCGAGGGGGCCGTCGACCAGAAGGAGGCCGTACTTCTGTCCGAAGAGGGGCGAGCGGAAGGCCGAGCCGAAGAGCACGTTCTTGATGCCTTCGACCGTGCAGAAGCGGCCCATCGCGAAGGGGAGGTCCATGGAGACGCAGATCACTGTCACGTCGTCAAGTTTGGCGGCCTCCTCGTTGAACCGGCGCACCGAGCGGGCGCATACCTCGGTGTCGAGGCTGGGGAAGACGTTGAGCACGACGCGTTTGCCGGCGAAGTCAGAGCAGATGAGCTGCGACAGGTCGGGGCCTGCGAGGTGGAAGCAGGGTGCGGTCTCGCCCACGCCGGGGAGTGTGCCGCAGGTGTGGCAGGGTGTGCCTTTGAAGAATACGGTTTCCATATAGTAAAGGGGTGTTTTGTGTTAATTATAGAAGCTCAAGCGATTGTAAAACAATCTCGGATAGGTCTTTGTTGTAGCCGAGCACGACATTTCTCACCGTGCCACCGGCATCGCTGATTATGACCACCGGCAATGCTGTGGCGCCGCAGTCGCGGGCAAGCGAGCGGGCGTTGAGCAGCATGGTCTCGCCGGGACGCGGACGCCCCGCCGTCTCTTCGGCCAGGTCGGCGTTTGTGGTGGCGAAGGCGAAAATGGCGTCTGCGGGCGCTGTGGCGCTGTCGACCGCCGTGCGGATGTCGGATATCACCCTGTCATTGAATGAGCCTGTGGCGGGGTCTATGATGGCGATTACAGTGGGTTGGCGGAACGGCTCGCCACGGTGGTGCACATGACGCTCGCCCGTCAGGGTGGGGAGTGCGAAGGTGGGCAGTGGTGACTCGCGCAGATTCTCGATGCGGAAGTTATTCTCCCTGTATTTCTCGAATATCTCGGGGTAGCGTGCCACCAGCAGCTCCTCGGTGAGACGTTGCGGCTTCTCCGGTGACGGGGCGGGTTTATAGTCCACTATGATTGTCTGCTCGGATATGGACGAGGGATTGCTCTCGGTGACCGTGCGTAGGGGGAGCGCGGTGACGGGGTCGAGCAGATAGCGACGCTCCTGGACGGTCTCGCCTCCGACGGTCATGATGGCCGTGAGCTCTGTGACGTCGCGTCCGTCAAACCGTTTGGCAGTGTCAAGCGAGAGTGTGTACCGCGGGTCGGCCATCATGGCCTCTATCTCTGTGCCGATGAACTGTGGGAGGAGTGACGCGAACTGGGCCGAGCGCTGCACGCCGCCTCCGGGCGCGGTGACGCGGAACGGGATGGAATCCCACTCAGTGTGATATTCCTGCAGCCTCGAGTCGCGGTAGCGGTACAGGTTGCCGTCAAAATAGGCTGTGAATCCTTCTGAGACCCCTGTCGGAGTCGGGAGGCTCCAGTCTATGAGATAGGATGCGGGCGCGAGCGTGTCGGCCGGGACCGACATGGAACTGAGGCCGAGCGTATAGGCTACGTCAGTGTCTGTCTGCGGCAGCGTGACGCTCAGCGTGGCCTCGGCCTGGTAGGAGGGGAGGTCGCGTAGCGTCCGGGCAATATCAGCTATCCCCTGAGCCCGTAGGCCCAAGGGGAAAGTAGCTGTTAACACCATTAACAATCTAAAGGTCCCTTTCATAAAATAACAATAGTTCGACGTGTACAGATATAACCGTCCTCGGGGGTCGATGGTTCAGGTAGCTGCGAAAAAAACGCTCCCCGCCATACAGGCCGGGAGCGTGGTCGATTTCTTGTGACGGTTTCCGAGCGGGAATCATCCGATCTTGATGCCCGAGAAGCCCATGAATGCCATGGCCAGCAGACCGGCGCAGATGAGGGCGATGGGCACACCGCGCATTGCCTTGGGCACTGAGGCGAGCTGGAGCTGCTCGCGGATGCCTGCGAATATCGAGATGGCCATGGTGAAGCCTATGGCGATAGCCACTGCATAGACCACAGACTCGCCCAGGTTGTATCCCTTGCGTGTCACCTCGATGGCCACGCCGAGCACGGCGCAGTTGGTGGTGATGAGGGGGAGGAACACGCCTAACGCGCTGTAGAGCGCGGGAGCAATCTTCTTGAGGATGATTTCGAGCATCTGCACGAGTGCCGCGATGACGAGGATGAAGACGATTGTCTGCATGAACCCGAGGCCGAAAGGCACGAGCACGAATTCCTGAAGCAGCCATGCCACGGTGGTGGCCAGCGCCATCACGAAGGTGACGGCGGCACCCATGCCGACAGCCGACGAGAGCTTACGCGAAACTCCGATGAAAGGACAGATGCCGAGGAACTGGGCGAAGACGATGTTGTTGACAAAGATCGCCGTGATGATGATGGAGATGTATTCGAGCATGGCTTATTTTGTTCTGAGTTTGGTGAAGAGGGCGATGAGGAGGCCGAGGGTGATGAATGCGCCGGGGGCGAGGACGAACACCAGCGAGCCGTATGTCTCGGGATAGATTGTCGCCCCGAAGATTGCGCCTGTGCCCAACAGCTCGCGGCAGGCGCCGAGGATGGTGAGGGCCAGGGTGAAGCCGAGACCGATGCCGATGCCGTCGAGCAGCGAGTCAAAGACGCCGTGACGCGACGCGAACGACTCGGCGCGGCCCAGCAGGATACAGTTCACGACGATGAGGGGGATGAAGAGGCCCAGGGTTGCATAGAGCGCGGGCACGTATGCCTGCATCACCAGCTGGAGTATCGACACGAATGTGGCGATGACAACGATATAGGCCGGGATGCGCACCTTGGCGGGAATCAGTTTCTTGATCATCGAGATGACCACGTTCGAGCAGATGAGCACGCCCATTGTGGCGAGGCCCATCGACATGCCGTTGACGGCGCTGCTCGTGGTGCCGAGGGTGGGACACATGCCCAGCATCAGCACGAAGGTTGGGTTTTCGGCTACGATGCCGTTATATAGGATTCTGAGTTTTGAGTTCATGGCTGTGTGGAGATGTCGGGTTTAGTGTTTATTTCTCCTCGGCTTTGAGCTGTGCGAAAGCCGCTGACGCACGGTTGAGGGCGTCGAGGAACGCACGCGAGGTGATTGTGGCGGCTGTGATGGCATCGACCTGTCCGCCGTCCTTGCTGACGGTGAGCTCGCCCTCGGCGGCATTGAGGCCGATGACGTTGCCCTTGCCCTCGGGACCGAACCATGTGTCCATCTTTGCGCCCAGGCCGGGGGTCTCGGCATGTTCCATCACGGCATAGCCTGTGACAGTTCCGGCGGCGTCAAAGCCATAGATGAGCTTGATGTCGCCCGAGAAACCCTTGGACGAATAGCTCTCGACAGCAGCACCGACCAGCTCGCCACCCTTGCGGGCGGGGAACACCTTGAGCACGCGCTCCTCGCCGGCGGGAGTGATCTCGACGGCCTCGGCCACGGGGTCGTTGTCAAACTCGGGTGTCACGGCCTTGACTGCCTCGATCTGCTTGTCGAGGTTGGCCTTGGCGATGGGAGCCTCGGTCTGGGTATATACCCACGAGAGAAGCCCTGCGGCCACTATTGTGATGATGCCCAGCGAGAGCACCATATTGAGAAGCGACGACTTCATGCTGCAGCCCTCCTTTCTCCAAACTTACGGGGTTTCATATAGCGGTTGATGAGGGGTGTTACGCCGTTCATGATGAGGATGGCGAACGACATGCCTTCGGGATAAGCGCCCCAGAGGCGGATGACCAGGGTGATGATGCCTATCATCACGCCATAGAGAATCTGGCCCTTGTGGCTCATGGGTGATGTCACATAGTCGGTGGCCATGAAGATGGCGCCGAGCATGAGGCCGCCCGAAAGGAGCTCGATGCCGACGGGCGCGCCCACGCAGAGCGAGAACAGGGCCACGGTGGCGATGATGCTGACGGGTATGTGCCAGGTGATGACCTTCATGCACAGCATGTAGATGAATCCGATGAGGAGGGCTATGGCGCTGACCTCGCCGAGCGAGCCACCCATGTTGCCGATGGCGCCGTCCAGCAGGCAGACGTCAGAGGGGGTGATGATGTGCTGCTTGAGCAGGCCCAGCACCGTGGCGCCTGTGGTGGCGTCGGTATAGGCTGTCAGGTTCTCGCCGGGTATGGGCCATGTGGTCATGGCCACGGGGAACGAGAGCAGCAGGAACACGCGGCCCACCAGAGCCGGATTGAAGATGTTGCATCCAAGACCGCCGAAGGCCATCTTGCCGATGCCTATGGCTACGACGCAGCCGATGAGGACGGTCCAGACGGGGAGGTTGGAGGGGAGGTTGAGCGCGAGCAGAAGACCCGTGAGCACAGCCGAGAGGTTGCCGATGGATGGCTTCTGTCCAAGCATGAACCTGGTGATGAGATACTCCACGGCCACACATCCGATGATTGATGTGGCGATGACAATGGCGGCGCCGAGGCCGAAATAATAAAGGGCCACCAGTACTGCCGGGATCAGGGCGATGATGACATGCATCATGAGCCGCGTCACCGTGGTCGGCGTCTGCGCGTGTGGCGACGGTGAGATGGTGATTAGATTATTCATTTACGTTATGAAAGGATGAACCGTGATGAATAGATGGTATAGATTTGGGTGCAAAATTACAAAAAAAATCCACAAGGTATTAAAAAAACGGTAGGAAAATACACTTACCCCACCGAAAATAGGGCTTATTCGGCCCGTAAACTCCATGTCGGGCTGCAGTCGGCCATTTTTTAAGATTCTCAACCGCGTATGTCAGATATTTGTTGTATATTTGCAGCCAACAACCCTCCCGACAATGCATCTGATAACCGATAACATACAGAAACTCTTCAATATCTGCCGTAAATATAAGGTAGGTAAGCTCTATGCGTTCGGGTCTATCCTCACTGACCGCTTCAACGATAGCAGCGATGTGGACATACTGGTCGATTTCTCGCCTGAGGTGACATATCTGACATATGCCGACAATTTTTTCGGGCTTCACGACGCATTGCGCACACTCTTCGGACGTGACGTTGATCTTGTGGACGAGAGCGCGGTGAAGAACAGGTATTTCAAGGAGGAGCTTGACGAGACAAAACGCCTGATTTATGGATAGGAAGCAGAAGAAATATCTCACTGACATTCTCAATTCTATCCTTGAGATCGAGTCGTTTATGGTGGGACGGCCCCGGCAATATCAGACATTCTGTGATGATACGCTGTTCAGGCGCGGAGTCGAGCGTAACATCGAGATAATGGGCGAGGCGATGAACCGTGTGCTCAAGATAAACCCCGGAATCCCTATAACCTCGGCGCGCAAGATTGTGGATACGCGTAATTTCGTAATCCATGCCTATGACTCACTGCGTCCCGACATACTCTGGTCTATAGTGATAAACAGTATGCCGCTGCTCAAATGCGAGGTTGAGGCCCTCCTGAAAGAGTGATTTTAGGAGCTTTTGACCAAAATTGTGCCTCGGGGGTTGGGGGATAATGTATTTTTTTGTATCTTAGCGGTTCGAAATTCCCGCAGGGCGTGACAGGAGTGTCCGCATGCGGATAACTATAAAATTTATCCACAGACTGTATCCCCCCTCACTATGGCTTCACACCGTTATTGTGTAATCATGTGCGGAGGAGTGGGCAGCCGTTTCTGGCCCTACTCCCGCGAAAATTGCCCCAAACAGTTTATTGATTTCCTTGGCACCGGCCGCTCTCTGCTGCAGATGTCATACGACCGCATCCTGCCGATTGTGCCCAAGGAGAATATCGTCGTTGTCACCAACGCAAAATATGAGTCACTGATACGCGAGCAGCTTCCCGACATCGAGCCCTCGAACATCCTGCTCGAGCCGGCGCGCCGCAACACGGCCCCATGCATAGCCTGGGCCGCATACCATATCCATGCCATCGACCCCGAGGCGTCGATGATCGTGACCCCGAGCGACCACCTCATCACCGGCGAGGCTGTCTTTGCCGACTGTGTGCGCCGAGGGTTCGAGTTTGTCGAGACCCATGACGCCCTGCTCACCCTCGGCATCACCCCCACGCGCCCCGATACCGGCTACGGCTACATACAGATAGGCCGCGAGGAGGTGCCGGGGATACTCAAGGTCAAGACCTTCACCGAGAAGCCCGACCTCGAGCTTGCCAAGGTGTTCCTCCAGTCGGGCGAGTTCTTCTGGAACGCCGGAATATTCCTCTGGCGCGCCTCGACTATCATAGACGCCCTGCACAAGTACGACTCAGACCTCACCACACTCTTCGACAAGGGTAAGGCCGATTTCGGCACTCCCGCCGAGAAAGGGTTCATCGAGGCCAATTTCGCTGCCTGTCCCGCCAACTCGATCGACTATGCCGTGATGGAGAAGGCCGACAACGTGTATGTGGAGTGCGTGAACTTTGCATGGAACGATCTGGGCACCTGGAGCGCGCTCTATGACAACTCGCCCAAGGACGAGCATACCAACGTGACGCGCGATGCCCGCGTGATAGCATACGAGTCGGAGGGCAACATGATTGCCGTCCCCTCGGGCAAGCTCGTCGTGGCCCACGGCCTCAAGGACTATATCGTGGCCGACTCGGGCGACGTGCTGCTCATCTGCCCCAAGAGCGACGAGCAGCGCATCAAACAGATGGTAAACGATGTCAAAATCTCTTTCGGAGAAGAATATCTCTGAGAGGGTTAAGGGTTAAAGGTTAAGGGTTAAAGGTTATAGGGGGAGGAGACTCATAATACCCAAAGGATATATAAAACTATCACCCTATAACCTCATCTCATAACCCTTTAACCTTTAACCCTTAACCTTTAACCCATATCCCCAACCCAGTATGCCATGGAATCACAGTCTTATACCCTGAGCCCGGCCGAGGAGGACGAGATGGTCGAGGCCCGCTATCGCGAACTTATCGACGGATATGTCGCCAGCAACCACCGCAAGAAGACCGACATCATCGAGCGGGCATACCGGTTTGCCAAAGAGGCGCACAAGGGTGTGCGCCGACGGTCGGGCGAGCCCTACATACTCCATCCCATCGCTGTGGCGCGCATCGCCTCGGCCGAGATGGGGCTTGGCTCCACGTCGATATGCGCGGCCCTGCTGCACGATGTCGTCGAGGACACCGAGTTTACCGTCGAGGATATCGAGCAGCATTTCGGCAAGAAGATTGCCGAGCTGGTGGCGGGGCTCACCAAGATTTCGGGTGGCATATTCGGCGACAAGGCATCCGCGCAGGCCGAAAATTTCCGCAAGCTCCTGCTCACCATGAGCCAGGACATCCGTGTGGTGCTCATCAAGATGGCCGACCGCCTGCACAACATGCGCACCCTCGGGTCGATGGCTCCGGCCAAGCAGTATAAGATTGCGGGCGAGACACTATATATATACGCCCCTCTGGCTCACCGTCTGGGGCTTTTCGCCATAAAGACCGAACTCGAGGACCTTGCCTTCAAGTATGAGCATCCCGCCGAGTATGCCCGCATATCAGCCCTCCTCAAGAAGAGCGAGGCCGGACGCGAGAAGGTCTATGGCAATTTCGCCGCCCCGATACGCCAGCGTCTCGACGCCATGGGCCTGAAATACGAGGCCAAGGCGAGGGTAAAGAGCGTCTATTCGATATGGCGCAAGATGCAGACCAAGCAGATACCCTTCGAGGAGGTCTACGACCTCTATGCCATGCGCATCATATTCGAGCTGCCTGAGGAGGCGCCCGACAAGGAGAAGGAGATGTGCTATCGCATATATTCGGCCCTGACCGACCTCTACCGCCCTCATCCCGAGCGCATACGCGACTGGATAGCGGTGCCCAAGGCCAACGGCTATCAGGCGCTCCATGTCACGCTGATGGGCCCCGACGGCAACTGGATAGAGGTGCAGATACGCTCGCGCCGCATGGACGAGATTGCCGAGAAGGGTTTTGCCGCCCACTGGAAATACAAGATAGGAGGCGAGACCGAAGAGGAGAGCGAGCTCACCGTGTGGCTGCGCACCATCAAGGATATCCTTGATGACCCCAACCCCAATGCCATCGACTTTCTCGATACCCTCAAGCTCAACCTGTTTGCGAGCGAGATTGTGGTCTTCACCCCCAAGGGGGAGCTGCTGACACTCCCCGCTGGAGCGACGGTGCTCGATGTGGCCTATACGCTGCACTCGCAGATAGGCAACCACTGCATAGCGGGCAAGGTCAATCACAAGCTGGTGCCCCTGTCGCAGAAACTCAATTCGGGCGACCAGGTCGAGGTGCTCACCTCGCAGTCGCAGTCGCCCAAGCCTGAGTGGCTCGATTTCCTCGCCAGCGCCAAAGCCAAGACCCGTCTGCGCAAGGAGCTGCGCCGCGAGCAGCAGCCTCAGGTCGAGGAGGGGCGCAAGATATTCGAGAAGTTCCTTGCCGACAACTCGATCACGCTCAACAACGACGTGATGACCAAGATTCTGGGCACATATCATGTCCAGTCGCGCGAGGAGCTTTTCCTGCGTCTCGGGTCGGGTGAGGCGTCGATTGACGACTATCTCAATGTCAATACCTCCAGCTCGGCCAAGTCGCTCATCTCGCGTCTTTTCAAGCTCGGATTCCGCACCGGCAAGACCACCCGAGGCTCGCGCTCAAAGTCCAAGGCCCTCGTGCCCGTTACCACCCCGGACAATATCAACCGCAAAGAGACATACATATTGCGCTATGACGACTCGGGGCGCAATTTCTGCCTCTCTGACTGCTGCCGCCCCATCCCCGGCGACGATGTGATGGGGTTCATCACCGATTCCGGCCAGGTCGAGATTCACTCGCTCACATGTCCGCGCGCCCAGGTGCTCAAGGCCAGCTATGGCCCCAGGATACTGGCTGTGAAATGGGACAAGGTGAACGAGAAGTTCCTCGCCAGCATACGCATCGAGGGGATTGACCGCCACGGCATACTCTCCGAGCTGACCCGCGAGATTTCGACCGACATGAACATCGACATACGCCGTCTCAACATCGAGGCGCGAGGCGAGGTGTTCAGCTGTGACCTTGGCGTCAATGTGTCAGACACCTCGGATGTCGACGCGCTCTGCCGCGCCGTGCTCAAGATAAAGGGAGTGCGCCGGGCGGACAGGGTGAAGTGAAGGTTAAAGGTTAAGGGTTAAGGGTTAAAGGAGGTTATGTGGGAGGAATGGCGGATAATTTTTGGGGGATGTTATAAAATTATTTGGTGAATATTCACTAACTTTGCATATCATCTGAAAAAGTACCGAACTAATACTGAAATATAAATGGCAAAAGTTACAAAGCAGGAAGCGCTGGATTATCACAAATATCCGCGCCCCGGAAAAATCGAGGTGATTCCCACCAAGCCATATGCTACTCAGGCAGACCTGGGCCTGGCATATTCGCCCGGCGTTGCCTATCCCTGTCTCGAAATCAAGGATGATCCTGATAAGGTATATGACTATACAGACCGCGGCAATCTCGTCGCTGTAATCTCAAACGGTACCGCCGTGCTCGGTCTGGGCAACATCGGCGCACTCGCAGGCAAGCCCGTAATGGAGGGTAAGGCCCTGCTGTTCAAGATTTTTGCCGGTCTTGACTGCTTTGACATCGAGGTCGACGAGAAGGATCCCGCCAAGTTCATCTCTATCGTCAAGGCCCTTGCTCCCACATTCGGCGGCATCAACCTCGAGGACATCAAGGCTCCCGAGTGTTTCGAGATCGAGACACGCCTCAAGGAGGAGCTCTCAATCCCCGTGATGCACGATGACCAGCATGGCACCGCCATCATCTCGGCTGCCGGTCTGCTCAACGCCCTCGAGATACAGGGCAAGAAGATCGAGGACATCCGTCTCGTGGTCAACGGCGCGGGTGCTGCCGCCGTGAGCTGTACCAAGCTCTACATGGCCCTCGGTGTGAAGAAAGAGAATGTGGTGATGGTCGACTCGAAAGGTGTCATCTCTGACCGCCGCACCGACCTCAATGCCCAGAAAGCTTTCTTTGCCACCTCGCGCGACATCAACACTCTGGCCGAGGCCATGGTCGACGCCGATGTGTTCCTGGGCCTGTCGGTCAAGGATGTCGTGACCCCCGAGATGGTCAAGTCGATGGCTCCGCGTCCCATCGTGTTCGCCCTCGCCAATCCCGACCCCGAGATCGCATACGAGAAGGCTATCGCCGCCCGTCCCGACATCATCATGGCCACGGGCCGCTCGGACTATCCCAACCAGATAAACAATGTGCTCGGTTTCCCCTATATCTTCCGTGGAGCCCTCGACTGCGGTGCCACCGAGATAAACGAGACCATGAAGATATATGCCGTCAAGGCTATCGCCGAGATTGCACGTATGCCGGTACCCCCGGTTGTCAACGCCGCCTATGGGCGCGCCAACCTCAAGTTTGGCCGCGAGTATATCGTGCCGACCCCGTTTGACCCCCGTCTGCTCACCGCCGTGTCGCCCGCCGTGGCCCGTGGCGCCATGGACAGCGGTGTCGCCCGCCGTCCCATCGAGGACTGGGCCGCATACGACGAGAAGCTGCTCCGCCTCAAGGGCAACGACCGCAAGTTCACCCGCCGCATCAACGAGGCTGCCCGCTGCAACCCCAAGCGCGTGGTGTTTGCCGATGCCAATACGGACAACATGCTCCGTGCCGCAGCCATCGCAGCCGCCGACGGCCTCTGCATACCTCTGCTGCTCGGCAACGAGGAGATGATCGGCAAGCGTGCCGCCCGTCTGGGCCTCGACATCTCGGGCATCGAGATTGTCAACCTGCGCCACGACCGTGAGGCTCCCCGCCGCGAGAAATATGCCCGCATGCTGGCCGAGAAGCGTCAGCGCCAGGGCGGCAACTATGAGAACTGTCTCGAGAAGATGTTCGAGCGCAGCTATTTCGGCATGATGATGGTCGAGAACGGCGATGCCGACGCATTCATCGCAGGCATCCGCTCGGCCAACAACGAGACCGCAAACATCGCCAAGGAGGTTGTGGGCCTCAAGGACGGATATGACCACTTTGCGTCGCTGCATGTACTCGAGACCTCGAAGGGAACATATTTCCTTGCCGACACGATGATCAACGGCACCACCGACGAGGATACCCTCTATGACATCACGCGCCTCACCGCCGATGCCGTCAAGTTCTTCGCCCACGACCCCGTGATGGCCCTTGTGTCTTACTCGAACTTCGGTTCGAACAACGAGGCCGAGTGTGCCAAGGTACACAATGTTGTAGACCGCATCCATGCCCTCAATCCCGACCTGGCCATCGACGGCGAGATGCAGATCAACTATGCCTTCAACACCCCCGTGCGCGACAAGGTGTTCCCCTTCAACCGTCTCAAGGGCAAGGATGTCAACACCCTCGTGTTCCCCAACCTGTCTGCCGCCAATGCCGCATACCGCATCATGCTCGAGATGGGCGTGGGCGAGAGCATCGGCCCGATCCAGATGGGTCTGAAGAAGCCTATCCACTTTATCAATGTGGATGCCGAGGTGCGCGACATCATCAACCTCATCGCTGTCGCAGTGCTTGACGCCGCCGTGCTCGAGAGCTGCCTGATCTGACAGAGGACTGATATATAACTGACAACGCCTGTCATCGTCCGACGATGACAGGCGTTGCTGTGTCTGCAGGGGCAGTCGTCAGCTGCGCAGACGGCTGAAAAATTCCTCCGAGGCGTCGTCGAGAACCTTGAATATCGAGATATACAGGTCGTCGGGAGTGTGCTCGTCGGGGCAGAACTCATACGAGCACCATGCGCCCTTCGAGTCCTGGTTTATGGTTATCTTGACGATGAATTTAGACATGTTCACCTCGTTGGCGGCCTCGAGCAGCTTCTCGCGGGGCACTCCGCCGGTGTCGCAGAGTATAACTATCTGTACAAAGGGCCCCTCGTTCTTGAAGGCGAGGAAGTTGACATTGTTGACCATGAAGGCGAAGAGGTTGTCATGCTCTTCGTATTGGAATTTGTTGCGGTCGAAAAACCGCTTTAGATGTTCGTAAGCAGGCATTTTTTAATGAGAAATTAGGAATTAGGAATTATTTTAATGAGGAAATCTTTTAATGAGGAATTAGGAATTAGAAATTAGAAATCTGGGGGATTTGGGGACAAAGTTAGTTGCGGGGGGAGGGTTATGCAAATATGATAGTAGGCATTAACATAAATTTACACTAAAGGTGATTTAATGTTAAATATTAGTACTATGTATTGCATAGTACTATGAAAGTCCCTACATTTGCATCGTGAATTAATTCCGAAACAGAAACCCAATTCTCCAATCCCTCCTATGCCTACAAGTATAGATAACCTCAAGTCGCAGATGCGCAAGGGCATGCTGGAGTTCTGCGTGCTGCTGTTGCTCCGTCAGGGCGACGCATACGCCTCCGAGATGATAGGGCGCCTCAAGAACGCCCACCTCATCGTCATGGAGGGCACGCTTTATCCGCTGCTCACGCGCCTCAAGAACGACGGCCTGCTCTCTTACCGCTGGGAAGAGTCGACACAAGGCCCTCCGCGCAAGTATTACTCAATCATCCCTCTGGGCCACAGCTTCCTTGAACAGCTCACCCTGTCGTGGAACGACATCGCCCGCTCAGTCAACATCCTCCTTAACCAGACAGACATCACAGAATGAAAAAAGCATTTCCGGCCAATATCAACGGCAAGATTTTCTATATAGACGAAGACGCCTATACCCTGCTTCACAGCTACCTGACCCAGCTCCGCGCCGCGTTTCCCGGCCCGGAGGGCGAGGAGATAGTCTCGGACATCGAAAGCCGCATACGCGAGCTGTTCGACGAGCGCATCGCAGCCGGGCAGAGCGTGATAGTGATAGACGACGTGAACAGCGTCATAGACATAATGGGGCGCCCCGAGGAGATCTCGGGCAGCGATGAGGCTGAATATAACGTAGGCGGCCCCGCTACACCTCCTCCATATCAGGGACCCGTGAAGAAGCATCTCTATCGCGACGAGCGCAATAAGGTGTTCGGGGGTGTCCTCTCGGGGCTCGGGCTCTATCTGGGATGGGATGTAACCGTGCTGCGCATCCTGGCCGTGGTGCTTGCCGTCTGCACCTATTTCTGGCCGTGCGTGCTCATATATCTCGTGGCATGGATGGTCATTCCCCCGGCCAGAACTCCCCGCCAGATTCTCGAGATGCAGGGCCAGCCTGTCAACATCAAGAGCGTCGGGCAGACGGTGGTCGACACGGCATCGGGTGTGGTCAATGGTGCCGCGCAGGGCGCCGGGAACTTCATCAACAGTTTCTTCCAGATAGTGGGCATATTCCTGGTCGGCTTCTTCGGGCTCATAGGCGCGATGGCTGCGGCCACCACCATCATCATAGCCCTCTGTATCATAGCCGGGATGGTGTGCCTGAGTATCGGTGCAGGCTCGGGGCTGCTTGCCGCCTTTGACATATCAATGGCCGCGCCCTATCTCGAGGGGTGGGGCATGACGCTGGTGATGCTCGCGGTGGCATTGCCGATGCTCGCCCTCACCTGGGCCGGATGCTCTGCCATATTCAAGGCTCCGTCCATACCCAAGGGTGTCGTCATCACCGGCATCATCTTCGAGGTGCTTTTCATTGTCGCAGCGGCTGTGCTGCTTAATATCGGCGAAGGGTTCGATACAAGTGACCTTGTGCTGATGTCGGTGCCTGCCTCGATGTTCACGCTTCCCGCGGCCTGACTCACTGGCCGTATAGCCTGAGTGTGTCGCGCAGTGATGTCGTCACCATGGCCCTCAGCTCGGGGGGCGACACCACGGTGACACGCGGGCCCAGCGAGAGTATCTCCTGCACGAAATCGTCTGTCAGGCGCAGACGGTAGTGAAACAGCGAGTAGTCGTCGTGGATGCTCTCGCGCTGCGAGTGGTGCAGGGGGAGGGCCCGCAGATATTTGGCCTGGCGCGGGTCGGTGCGCAGCACAATCTCCTTGGCCTCTCCCTGCGAGAAGATGATGCCGAAGGCGTCGCGCACATATTCCTCGGCGTCGAAGGCCGGGTCGGGCGTGAATGTGGTGTCGCCCACCGTGACATCCTCCATTCGGTCGAGGGCGTATGTCTTGATACGCCCGTCGGCGGTATTGCGCCCTGTGACATACCACCGCTGGCGGAAGATTTTCAGAAAGTATGGCTCGATGCCCACACCGTGTGTGGGTGTCGAACGTGTATATGGACGGTAGGTGAAGCGCAGCGGACGGTTCTCGCGCAGTGCCGTCACCACCTGCGACAGATACAGGCGCGCCGAGGGGACATCCTCGAGGAAGATGCGGTCTGAGGCGTCAGAGACGCTGGCGAGCACGTTGCTCATGGCGGCCGAGTTGAGCAGCCAGTCGGTCATCCCCTCGCGGTGCGGGTCGCCCGAGGCTATCGAGTATTCGTAGGTGGCCGGGTCACATTCGATATTGATGTTGAAGAGCTCCTCGATGGCGGCGCGGTAGTTGTAGAAGGTGCGCCGCGGCAGCGGCGAGCCCTCCGATACGGGCGAGCGCAGCCAGAGCTCGCTCAGTTTCTCGCGGGTTATGGCACCGTGGCGCCTTATCGTGTCGATGAGCCATACATACCGGCCCAGCAGGTTGCGTGACATATAGTTCAGTATCGGTTGTTTGCAATGGATTCGGCGATAGTGTTGAGGCGCAGGCATACGGGGCGCGTCAGCTCGGCCAGGGAGTCGTCGGGGGGAGCCAGGATGAGGAGTCTGCCCGAGCAGCAGAGGTCGAAATCGTGGAGTGCGGGCTTGAATCGCTCGCCGAACGGCTCGTTGCATATCAGGATTATGCGTCCGTCTTCCTCCTCGGCCAACCTGCGTACCTCTTTCTCGTCCTTGCTGATGAAGGGGGAGACAAGGACGCCGCCATTCTGTGCGGCGCAGAGCCACCGTCCCAGATTGTCGGCACGTGTCTCCGCGCTGTCGGCACGGTGTACCACGACCTGTTCCTTGAAGGGATTGTCGAGTAGATGGAGATTGCCGTATGCCTGCCACGTCTCTCCTCCGAGCTGCACATTGTCAATCCTGCGGAAGAAATCGGGGCTATGTCTGCGCACGGCGAGACGGTAGGGGTTGTCGCGCAGATACATGAATAATGTGCCGAGGTCGCGGTTCGGCCCGATAATTTGGTCGTTGAAGCCTTTCATGAATATTCCGCGAGTACCGTGATAGCGGTTGACACGCACCTTGAATATGGCGATCTTGCGTCCGATTATCTCGTCGAGAGGCGCCTCGGCCGAGAGCAGCATGTGCAGATGGTCGGGCATGAGGGCATATTGGTACAGGCGTAGCGAGGGATGGATGTCGGGTATCTCACGCAGGGCGCGTTTCACGGCCTGTCCGAGAGGGGATGCCTTGATATAGGGAGCGCCGGGAGTGCCGGGCTTAAGCGAGCAGTCTCCGGCGAGGGTGCCGAATGGCGGCATCTCCGGGCTCTTCATCAGAGTGATGTGATAGATGCACTTTGATGTGTAGTCGTGCCATTTGGCGCGGTTGTTGCCGGTCCATTTCTTCATATCTTTTCGCTAAAGCTCAAATCTTTTCAAAAATTTTTTCGCTGGCGCTCTCATTTTTTTGGACAGGTGCGGGCTTCAGCGAGTCATGCTCCCCCACGAGGCGCGGTCGAGGTTGCGATAGGCGAGGGCTTCCTGGAGGTGGTGGGTGAGGATGGGGGCTGCCGCGGCTTGGGCGAGGGTCATGGAGGGTGAGAGGGCATAGTCGAGGTCGGCTATGGTGCGCGACACCTTGAGGATGCGGTCGTAGGCGCGGGCGCTCATGTCAAGGCGCGTCAAGGTGTCGTGCAGCAGCTTCATCCCCTCGGCGCCGAGGGTGGCATGGGCGGTGAGCAGGCGGCTGTTCATCTGCGCGTTGCAGTGTATGCCCGGCTCTGAGGCGAAGCGTACAGCCTGTACCTCGCGGGCGCGGATGACACGCCCCCTTATCTCCTCGCTGCGCTCGGCAGGGCGTGTCGAGGCAAGCGCCTCGAACGGCACCGGCAGTATCTCGACCTGCAGGTCTATGCGGTCGAGCAGCGGCCCCGAGATTCGGTTGAGGTATTTCTGCACAGCTCCGGGGGGACACTGGCACTCCTTGGTGGGATGGTTGTAATATCCGCAGGGGCATGGATTCATGCTCGCCACAAGCATGAACCCCGCAGGGTAGTCGATGGCATATCTTGCGCGCGAGATGGAGATGTGCCTGTCCTCGAGGGGCTGGCGCATCACCTCGAGCACCTGGCGCGAGAACTCGGGAAACTCGTCGAGAAAGAGGACTCCGTTGTGCGCCAGAGATATCTCGCCCGGCTTGGGATTGCTCCCTCCACCGACGAGCGCGACGGGCGATATGGTGTGATGCGGCGAGCGGTAGGGACGGACGGTCATCAGCCTCGAGCCCTCCTTGAGCTTTCCGGCCACAGAGTGTATCTTGGTGGTCTCGAGCGCCTCGTGCAATGTGAGCGGGGGGAGGATGGTGGGTATGCGCTTGGCCATCATCGACTTGCCGGAGCCCGGAGGCCCTACCAGCAATATGTTGTGCCCACCGGCGCAAGCCACCTCGAGGGCGCGCTTGACCGCCTCCTGGCCCTTGACCTCCGAGAAATCGAAATCAAAGACGGTGGATGCCCGCGCGAATTCGGCACGGGTATCCACCACCTCGGGCGCGAGGTCTATGACCCCGGTGAGGAAATCGACAACCTGGCGCAGCGATTTCACGCCATAGACGTCAAGATTGTTGACCACGGCAGCCTCCGCGACATTGGCTTCGGGGACAATCATCCCCCTGAAACCCATCTGCCGCGCCTTGATGGCCATGGGGAGCGCGCCACGTATGGGCAGCACGGAGCCGTCGAGCGACAGCTCGCCCATGATCATGAACTCCTCAAGGGGCCTGAGGCAGTTGATCTGCTCGCTGGCCGAGAGGATGCTCACGGCGATGGGGAGGTCGTATGCCGCCCCCTCCTTGCGCACGTCGGCCGGCGAGAGGTTGACGACCATATTGCGCCGCGGCCATGTGAAACCGCTCTGGGTCAGCGCCGAGACCACACGCTGGTGGCTCTCGCGCACAGCCGTGTCGGCCATGCCGACGAGCGCGAACGATACGCCCTGGCGGGCAGACACCTCGATGGTGATGATGATGGCGTCAATGCCCTGGACAGCGGCGCCGTGAGTCTTTACTAACAAGGAGCGAGAGTTTTATTGTTGAGGATTGCAGTCGGGATTCAGCGTGAGCCGCCTTCGGGGATGAGGCGTACATCTTTCAGCTCGAGGGTGGCTGTCTTGTCGTCGATGGCAGTCGGTGCGTCGCGATATACGAATGTTGAGTTCGAGATATTGATGTCATACACGCAGCGCAGACCCTCGATGCCCGAGGCCACGATGGCCTTGCGGCACCCGTTGCAGGTGACCTTCGAGATATGTATGTCGGTGAACTCGGGCACGTTGACAAGCTCCTTGGGCTTGGCCGGAGCCTTGTCGTCAGAGCCGGCAGGGCGGTCGGCATATGTGCACTCGAATACGATGGCGTCGCCTGAGATGTCGTTCATCACTATATCCTGCAGATAGATGTCCTTGGTCTTGCCTCCGCGGCCGATGCCGCTCTTGAACCGCAGGCCTATGTCTGTGCCCGACATGCGGGTGTCCATGCACACGATGCGCTCCATGCCGCAGATGTCCTCGCTGCCGATGACAAATCCGCCATGTCCGTGGAATGCTGTGCAGTGGCGTATCAGTATGTCGGCGCATCCGTTGACAAGGGCCTTCTCCTTATACTCGCCGCTCTTGAGGCAGAATCCGTCATCGCCTGCGTCGATGGTCGAGTTGACCACCAGCACCTGATGACAGTCGCTCAGGTCGATGGCGTCGGCGTTCTGGGCGTTCCACGGCGCGCGCACGGTGATGCCGTCGATGATGACGTTGCGCGAGTTGAAGGGATGCACATGAAACTTGGGGGCGTTCTGAAAGGTGACCCCTTCGAGCAATATCCCCTCGCAATGAAAGACGCGGAACAGGTCGTTGCGCATCTTTTCCTGTTTCTCGGGGGTCGTGGCCACGTTGGCATAGCCGTAGCGAGAGTCCCATGGATAGTACAGGTCGCCCTTCGAGTTCTCCACGCCACCCTGTGCCTTGTATGCCTTCCACTCGACATCGCTCACCTTGCCGCGCTTGACGGGGCGCCACTCGTGGCCGCGGCCGTCGATGATGCCCCGGCCGGTGATGCCGATGTTCTTGCAGCGTGTCGCGGTGATGCCGGGGAGCACGCGCCTGGCCTTGGGGTCAGGGTCGACATAGAGGCTCTTGTCGGGCGAGAAGAGTATAATGGCGTTCTTGTCGAGGTTGAGGCAGATGTCGCTCTTCAGCTCTATGGGGCCGGTGAGCCATACACCGGCAGGTATCTCGAGTATTCCTCCCCCCTGTGCCGACAGGCTCTCTATGCCGCGGGCGAATGCCTCGGTGCAGAGTGTGACGCCGTCACCCTTGGCCCCGAAATCGGTCAGCGAGGCGTGGCGGTCGGGGAAGGTGACCTCCGTAACAGGGGCCACCTCGACAGGAAGGTTGGTATAGTAGTGTGAATAGTCCTTGGCAGATCCGGCGATGGTGCCTGCGAGTAGCAATGACAATAGCAAAAACATTTTTCTCATGGTCCGTACGGTTTATGGTCTGGTATGAAGGTTGATGGGTTGGATGTTAACGTGATATATTTGCAAATTTAAGCCAAAACATCCGAAATATGGCAACAGGTTTAGTTAAAAAGTGTCATTATATTGTTGAGATATGGTCTGTTTCTCTGATAAAATAGTCTATATTTCTGATTGTTTTGCCTGTTATGTGACAAAATGGCTATATTTGTAGAACAGTTAACCAAAATCATCAGTTACCATGAACAGAATACGCAGCTTGATCGCTGCATCTCTGATTGTGTCAGGGGTGTCGGCGGCGCCGCTGACCGTCTGCGATTTCGAGGCTTATCCCGTCGGGACGCAGTGGACCATGTGGCAGTCGGGTGGCGGAGAGATAACCTCCACAGCTACCGTCGAGGCGGATCCCGTGAATCCGTCAAACAAAGTCCTTCACATCGTGCTCAGGGAGTGGGGATGCCATCCCGAGTTCACTCTGCCGACAGAACTGCGGGGCAGGGCGCTCACCGACCGCTATCCGATGGTGAGATACGACCTGTACCGTGTCGCCGATGACAATGACGACTGGAAGCAGTTTGCAGCCTATCTCGGCACCCAGGAGCTTTATCGCGACGAGGGGTATCCCAACCAGGGCAACCGCACCGAATGGCTCACCAAGACATACACCATGCTCTCCGCCGACGAGGGGAACACGTCGGATGTGATGCGTCTGGGCATACACCACAACAATTCTGAGTTCTATATCGACAATATCCAGCTTCTCGGCGCATACGACGATTTCGTGTCGACCGAGGACGGCGGCGTGCTCGACTATTGCACCGACAACACATCAAGCTCATACCGCAACATCTCGGACAATATCTATATCCCTGCGGGCATCACGACCAATGTGCGCACCTCGCGCTATTCTGAGTGGACAGGCCGCGTGGCCGGAGAGGGCACCCTCAACATCTATGCCGGAGGCGAGCGTTCATATCTGGGCACGCAGTCGAGCAAGGGCGCGACATACCCCGATTGGAGCGCCATGAAGGGTGACGTGCATGTCTATCCCTACAGGGAGGTGGCACCCAAATGCGGATTCTACGGACTGCTTATGAACAGCGGTACCTTCCAGCCCGACAACGTCGACGCCTCGCGCTGCAACGAGATTTTTGCCGGGACATCGGTGACTCTCCACGACGGTGCTGTCATCGCCGTCGAGTCGGGCACGAGGGGCCTGCGCTTCGGCGAGCTCAACACCGAGGCGGGCAGCGTGCTCGATGGCTATTACCGCAAGGGCTCCGCCAACTCATATTATGTCGTTGGGTGCAAGGGCACCGATGCCGTGCTGGCCGGACGCATCAAGGCATCCTCTTCAGGTGACAAGGTTGGCCTCATCAAGGAGGGCCCCGGCGCATACACCATCACGGGCAACGACAACGACATCAGCGCGGGCATAAGGCTCCTCGAGGGCTCTGTCATCATAGCCAACGATGCCGCCGCAGCAGCCTCCGGGAAACTGAGCGGTGCTACAGGCAGCACGGGTACCGTATTCGTGTTCAAGGGCTCGGTGCTGGGGGGCTCGGGCAGCGTGGCTGCCCGTACCGAGGCCTACGGCAAGATTGTGCCCACCTGCGGCGGGACGCTGACATTCGCCGACTATGTGGCTGCCACATCAGACGTGAAGGTTGTGCTCCACCCCGAGGCCAATGTGGTCTGCACCGTGGGCAACGGACTTGAGTATGGACGCGCCGACATCCTCGGCACACTCTCATACAGCCCGCAGACCCAGGACTTCGAGCAGTCTGACAAGACCCCGAGGCTCACCATCGCCCTTGCCGAGGGTGCTGTCCCCACACTCAACGAGGAGATGACCCTGCTCACAGCCAGCGCCAAGGAGGCCGGATGGGGTTTCCGCATACGCTATCCCAAAGCCTGCACATGGGTGGTCGAGCAGCGCGACAATGCCGACGGCTCGTTCAGCGTCATCGCCCGTGTCACCTCGCTCGACTACAGCGGCCAGGGCGACATTGAGGATGATGACGACCAGGGCCATGAAGGCGAGTGGCCCGACGACGACTGGAGCGCCGACATAGACGACAGCACACCCCTGCGCGAATATGCCGCCAAGCTGGGCAAGAACATAGGCGTGGCCCTCGCGACATACCGCTACGACTCGAGCCGCGAGGACGGCGAGGCCGGGCTTGTGGGACGCGAGTTCAACATGCTCGTCGGCGAGAACGAGATGAAGTTTGACGCCACCGAGCCCGCACGCGGCGAGTTCAACTATGGCGGCTCGGATGCCGTGATGGCCACTGCCGACCGATATACGCAGAAGGTGCGCGGACACACCCTGGCATGGCACTCGCAGGTGCCCGGATGGGTGAGTCAGGACGGCAAGAAGAACAACCACAACTATTCGAAGCGCGAGCTGCTTGACATCCTCAAGAACCATATCTTCAATGTCGTGGGCCGCTACAAAGGGCGCATCACCGAGTGGGATGTCTGCAACGAGGTGCTTGACGACGACCAGAGCATCGTGCGCACAGACCCCAAGGCATACAGGCTCCGTCCCTCGATATGGTCGACATATATCGGCGAGGAGTTCATTGACTCGGCCTTCGTGTGGGCCCATCAGGCCGACCCTGACGCACGTCTGTTCATCAACGACTATGGCGTTGAGTTTGCCGGAAGCACCAAGACCGAGGCATACCACAACCTCATCAACAGGCTCCGCGGCTCGGATGTCCCCATCCACGGATGCGGCCTGCAGTGCCACCTCACCACCGGGCAGCTCGACACGCTTAAGCTCGAGCGTAACATACAGAGGTATGCCGAGATTGGCATGGAGTGCATCATCACCGAGCTTGACATTGCGCTTGCAAACCCGTATGCCGTCAATGCCCTCGACCTCCAGGCCAAGGAGTATGGAGCGGTGACACGGGTATTCCTCAGGAATGACAACTGTACCTCGATGCTTGTCTGGGGCATCTCGGACAACCATTCGTGGCGCCACAACCAGCCCCTGATGTTCGACAGCAGCCTTGCTCCCAAACCTGCCTACTATAACGTGCACGCACAGATGAGGCTGGCAGCCGAGGCCTACGAGAGCGGCATAACAGAGAACACCGTTCCGGCAGACGCATATATCGTCTCGACCAGGCGCACCGATCTCATGGGACGTCCCGCCGAGGCACGCGGATTCGTCATAGAGGTTAACACCTACTCGGATGGCAGCGTGAGGACCGTGAAGAAGTTCTACAGGTAATCCCTGAGCTGGCATATCTATACAGCAGACAGGCGGATGCCCGTGGGCCTCCGCCTGTCTTGTCCGTTTCCCATATCCCCGCCGCGAAGTATCCTCGCAGCCGCCCTTGCCTATCAGGCTTTGTATCTGATTAATGGACCTCTTCGAGGCCCGGACTTATATCGATATGCTTACCCCACACCATCGCCGTGGACGGGATGTATGCCCTTACGGGCTATCCCGTCACACGGCTCGATGTGGGGCTTTCCACATATCGCCGCTTCGCGGCTGGTGGCATCAGACGGCAAAATTTCATCTTATAACCCATAATTCGGCTTCCGAATTATGGGTTATTCCAACTGCCCCGCGGATGTGGGGCATGGCCGTAATAGCCTCGGGGCTTGCCCCGAGGTAGGGATGCGATATTCTGACTGGCCCCCGCACGGGGGTCGAGGCACCTCCGCGTCGCGGCCGGGTGCTATGCTATATCCGGGGTTCGTAATTGAGGATTGTCTCTACGATGTATAGCGAGCGGATGTCCGTGCGAAGCACATCCATATCATCATAGCTCGGATTGTCCGAGTGGAGTATGACGAGCGACGGGTCGGGGTGGCGGCGCACATACTTGACCATGCGGTAGTCCGGGAGCTCGACCACATATATCTGACCCCAGAAGATGTTGCGCGTGTCGCTGACTGGGCGTATGGCCACATATCCGCCGTTGATGATGCGCGGACTCATCGAGTCGCCGCGCACCTGCACGAGGCTCGTGTCAGGCGATACCCCCGGCATACTGATGCGCCCCACCGGCTGTATCTCGCCGAAAAGATCCTCGAGGCTGCGGCATCCGGCGGTCACGTCGAGGTCGTAGACGGGTGTCCCCTCGGCACAGGGCTGCGGCTCGAGCGGACGGCACAGCTCTATCTCTCCGGCCATCAACGGTTTCTCGAACGGCATCCCCTCGCCCGTGGTGAGCCATTTCTTGGAAATCCCCAGGTCGACCACTATGCGGTTGACGAGGCCGTCGGTAAACGGAAGCTTGCCCGAGAGCGCTTTGGAGAGGTTCGAGGGGTCGATGCGAAGCAGTGCGGCAAGCCTGCGTTGCGACAGATGGCGCATATCCATGATGTGGCGCAGTCGCGATGATATGGATTGTGATGTGGTAGGCATGGTCATGTTGGTGTTTTGCCCACAAAGATACTGTTTTGTTGGCAGATAAACAAGAAAATTGCTCCCGGAGATGTCGGGAGCAATTTTCTATAGTCAGGTCAGCATAAGCCGGTCATCATTTTGTCGCGTTGATTGGCGCGCCTTTCCATCCGTGGTTGATGTGGTTGTCCTTGGCCTCGCCGTCGCGGTTCCTCCACCACCCGTCGGTCCAGTCGATGAAACCCGGATAGACACCCGAGATGTGCTGTCTCTCGCGTGGCCAGCGCCAGTCGACAGGTACGAGGAACATCTGCGGTGCGTCGTAGTCTGTGCCGGGCTTGGGCGCGGTGATGGTGTTGGTTGTCTCGTCACCCTTGGTCACGATGACCTTGAAGCCGCCCATGTCCGAGTCAGTGTCGCCGGGCTTGCCGTGGGTCGGTGCAAGGCTTTCGGCATCACCCGTGGTGGCGAGCGAGAAATCCTCGGGTACATCTATCTCGATGCTCTTGCCGATACCTTTCGAGAAATTATGAACATTGATGGTTGAGTATGACGGATTGTCAGATCCCCACCACGAATGGAACTCACCCCCGTTGGTGCCCTGGGGACAGAGGGTCTTGCCGCCATATTGCAGGTAGATGGGGAGTGTGCCTCCGGCGGCGAGTGCGGTGACAGTCGCCTTGGTCTGGCCCGACACGTGGCTGACACCGAACACGACGTCATTGAAATCATAGTCGAATGTGCCGCCAAGATCCTCGCACGCCACAATCCACGACATGGCAGGAGATTTTTCCTCGTTCATCTCCTTATCGCCTGTCTGTGACTTGACCGGGCCATTGATGCGGAAGAGCATGTCGTTCATATCGTGGTCGCCGCCGTCGCGCTTGCCGTCGACCTCTGCGTTATAGTCCTCTATGCCGAGTGTATGGGTGCCGTTCCAGAGGTAGGAGACAAACGCGGTCCACGGTTCGGGTGCCCCGGTACCATTCACTACTTCCGAGGAATATTTGCCCTCCCTATGACTGTGGCCGCCATTGATTGTATTGCCGATATAGTAATTCATCCATGGGCGTGAGAATGCCATGCGGCGGTGGTTGACAAGCTGGCCGCTCCCGTCATTCTTGCGTATCCAGTACTGCCCTCCCTGTATGATGAAGAATCCGATATGTGTCCCCGCCGGGAAGGTATAGGTCTTAGTGCTTTCAATGGGTTTCCCATTCTCATCTGTCTGATAGTAGACCAGACGGTAGTTTGCCGAGCGCATACGTCCTGTAAAATCCGGCTCGAGCCTGTCGGCTCCTTCGTTCCCTTTCTCCGCGTCCTCGACCAGTCTTTTGGGTCGCATGGCGTGCTGCCAGTTGCCCGTGGCATCTTTTCCCTCGTTGTTGGGGTTTTCGGGGTCATATCCGGCTATGTTCACTTGGGTATAGGTACCTCCGTCATCTCCATTGGCCTGATAGCTTCCGCCCCAGAGCTCAGCAAGTCCGTCATCATGTTTCCAGTTTCCGCTGTTGTCTTCAAACAGCAGGTTGCTGCCGGGATATGCGTTGTAGGCCAGGATGAATTTAGGCTTTTTAAGGAGTGCGGCAATGTCAGTGCGTTCTGACTCATCGAAATAGAAATATCCGAACGAGTTGAAATAACTTGCCGCGCCGAAGAAATAGTCGACCGAGACCTCACCGTCGGCCTGGAGGATGTATTCTACTCCGGCCTCGGGATTGAGTTCGTTTCGGAAGCGGTTGAGGTTGCACTCATAGTTCTCGTTGACCTCTTCGTGGAATCGGCCTGTCTTGGCGCCTACCAGTGTCACGATGTCAGATGCCGAAAATCCGTTGGCGTCATAGGTGTTGTTTGGCCCGAGATAGTTTTGCTTGAATCCGTCGAGATTGCCGGCTGCGACGGGTGCTGTCGTGATGCCGTAGATATTGAAGATGTCTTTATATCTGACTGTCTCCTCATAGTCGGACATATCAGCTTTCAGCTCGCGGAATTCAATCTTGCTGATGGAGGCGTTCTGTCCTGTAACGCGGACTCCGCACTCCTTGACCTGTGCGATTGCAGTGTTTTTTAGCTCAAGCGTGATTTCTCCCTCTTCTCCGAGGTTGTATAAGTCATGTAGCTCATGCCAATTCCCGTCCATTATCTTGAGCTGGGGATTGTCAGTGTTCTTCCTGTAAGTCACCCGAACCTCTATACGGTTGCTCACGATGTCAGCAGGTAGGTTATCAGACCTCATGGTCCTGTCCCACCTCATGTTCTGACTCTCCGAATTCTCGTCATATGGTTCATCACCGAGGCTGAACCAATCTCCGGTAAACTCCGGGGGATTAGGGTCATTATTCTTGCCGCCTGTGACACGAAGACGGACATAATCATCAAGATATTTGTAATCCGGCTCTTTTGTCGGGTCTGTGAATTCTATCTTTGTGCCGTCGTTCTTGACAAAGTTCTCCCAGAACGAGCGGTTCTCGGCAGTGAGTCTCACTCCCCCGAATGCGGGCGAGTTGGTCAGGTCATAGAGATGCAGGGTGCTGAGGTCAGTCTTGACCGGGGCCGCTTGCTCGGAGAGGCTGATAATACCCTCCTCGACAGGAACGTATGTTGCCTTGAGCACACGGCCTGTGGCGTCGAGGGTGCGGACATAGACATTCTGGACACCTTGCGGAATGTCGAGTTCCAAGGCTTCTCCCCCCCTATTTGTTCCGTAAGATGCTAATAGATAAGAGTTTGTCGCTCCGGGCCACGCAGTGTAGACCTCGATGCGGTCTGCGCCTGCGAGCTCTGAGGGTGCGATGGTAGCCTTGGCGCGCTTGGCGGTGTTCCAGCTCTGCGACGTGTCGAACGCCCCGAATTGCCGGACGAATTCACGATTATAGTTCTCTGCTGCCGGAGTCTCTATCCTGTCGACCTGACATGCGCTTAACAGCGACAATGCCGTGACAGATAGCATCGGTATCAACAGATAGCCATGATGCGATGTGTTCATGTGTAGGTTGGTTAATAGATAGTGTTGTGATGTTAGTGTTTGCTCGTTATAGAACTCGTAGTGAAATAGGTTATAGATCTGATATAGGTGTAGAGTTACTGCGGTATGTCAGGTCTTGTGCCGACGGTTCTGATTGGAATACAAAGATATGTATAAATAAGTGAGAATGAGTACGATTTACAAATTTTAACTAAAAAATTCCTCCAACTTGTACTTTAGGTGAGAAAAACTGACTAATTTTGCAAACTTATGAAAACCTACCTGAAATATCTGTTCCAGCTCATACTATCGCCACGTCACGGATGGGAAGACATAGAGAAGGGTGACGAGGATGCCGGACATCTGCTGTCATCGGGATACTACCCGCTCATAGCCATAATGGCTGCAAGCGTGTATGTGGGGATGCTGTTTCACAGCCATGCCGAGTTCATCAAGCTTTTTGTCGAGATGGTCGTGCTGTTTGTGGTATATTTCACAGGCTATTTTTTCGGCGTCTTCATGCTGTCTGTCTTTCTCGAACCTATGATCGAGGGACGCTATGACGACAACCGTTGCCGCACGTTTGTTGTTTACACACTGGGGCTGTCGGCACTGATAACAATCCTGTTTCAGTGTCTGCCGGTGACATCGCTGGTGCTCTTCTTCCTGCCGTGCTATGTGGCGCTGGTCGAGTGGAAAGGCACATCCTATATGCGGGTGCTCCCGGAGAAGGTCGGCCTCTTCATGATACTGGCCATCTTCGGCATACTTATGCCCCCCTACGTGTTCTACTATCTTTTCACTCTAATCCTCTGACACTCTACCCAATGGCACGCAACAATACGAAACATAAGGAAGTCAATATCAAGAACAAACGCGCCACGTTCGACTTTGCCATCGGCGACACCTACACCGCGGGCCTTGTGCTGACAGGTACCGAGATAAAGTCTATTCGCGACGGCAAGGCATCGCTGGCCGATACGTTCTGCTATATAGACAACGGTGAGGTATGGGTCAAGAACATGTATGTGGCCGAATACTTTTACGGCTCCTACAACAACCACTCGGCGCGCCGCGACCGTAAGCTGTTGCTCAACCGCAGGGAGATAGTCAAGCTGCAGAAGAACGGCAAGGAGGCGGGCTATACCATCGTGCCCCTGCGCCTGTTCATCAACGACCGCGGCCTGGCCAAGCTCGTCATCGGCGTAGCCCGTGGCAAGAAGGAGTTTGACAAACGCCAGTCCATCAAAGACCGCGAGAGCAAACGCGACCTCGCCCGTGTGATGCAAAAATGAGAAATTAGGAATGAGAAATTAGTAATGAGGGGACCTTTCGGCCCTTTTCATTCCTCATTTCTAATTCCTAATTAGTCAGAGCGCCGGAGGCGCGGGGATTATCAGGAACCCCATGCGGAGCGTGGGGATAACGAACCCTTCTTATGAATGAGCCTCGGCGAGGCGATGGTATGGTAAATCCGATTTCTGCAACCATAACATCGCCTCGCCGAGGCTCATAACTCTCTCTGTATTACTGTTCCCCACACTGCGTGTGGGGTTCCTGATAATCCCCGGCCCTCCGGGCCTCTTCGGGCACTTGTCCGTCGTGCAAGAATTAGAAATGAGGAATGAGGAATTAGTAATGAAGAGATTGGTTGGCTCTCATGATTTCTAATTCCTCATTCCTCATTTCTAATTGTAGAATTATTCGGCGTCTTCTTCCTTCATGTTGTGGAAGACGTTCTGTACGTCCTCGTCGTCCTCGAGCTTGTCGAGGAGCTTGGTGATCGACTCACGCTGCTCGGGGGTTACCTCCTTGAGCTCGTGGGGGATGCGCTCGAACTCGGACGATACGATCTCGAAGCCGTTCTCCTCGAGATATTTCTGGATGGCGGGATAGTCCTCGAAGCCGCCGTAGAGGGCGATAAGTGCGTTCCCTTCCTCGTCCTCGTCCTCCATGAGCTCGTCAACGCCAAAGTCGATAAGCTCAAGCTCGAGATCCTCGAGGCTCAGGCCGTCCTTGGGTTTGATTTTGAACACAGACTTGTGGTCGAAGAGGAATGTGAGCGAGCCCTGGGTGCCCAGCGAGCCGCCGTGCTTGGTGAAATATGAGCGTACGTTGGCCACGGTGCGGGTGTTGTTGTCGGTGGCTGCCTCGACGAAGATGGCGATGCCGTGGGGGCCGTATCCCTCGTAGGTAATCTCCTTGTAGTCGCCGGCGTCCTTGTCGGTGGCCTTCTTGATGGCGCGCTCCACAGTGTCTTTGGGCATGTTGGCTGCCTTGGCATTCTGCATCAGGGCGCGCAGACGGGGATTGGTCGAGGGATCGGGACCGCCTGCCTTGGCGGCGATAGTGATTTCCTTGCCTATGCGTGTGAATGTACGGGACATGTTGCCCCAGCGTTTGAGCTTACGTGCTTTGCGGTATTCAAATGCTCTTCCCATATATTGAGTACAGTTAAAGTTTAAAGATTAAAGTTTATAGTTTAAAGAGTGGAGATTAGAGATTAAAGATTAAAGTTTAAAGCTCTAGTGGTGAGACCTGTCTCTTTAAACTTTAATCTCTAATCTTTAATCTTTCTATCTCAGCTCGGCGCCGAGTTTCTTGGTGAGGTTGTTGATGATTTTGGTCATCACGGCCTCGATCTGCTTGTCCTGCAGGGTCTTCTCGTCGTCCTGGAGGGTGATGGCGATGGCATACGATTTCTTGCCTTCGGGCAGGTTCTTGCCCTCGTAGACGTCAAAGAGGCTGACAGAGCGCAGCAGCTTGCGCTCGGCCTCGCGCACGGCATTCTCGACGGCTTCCATGGTCACCGACTTGTCGATGAGCAGCGCCAGGTCGCGCTTGACGGGGAGTGTCTTGGGCAGCGGAGTGTTGGTGACCTTCTTCTTGATTGAGAGGCCCACGAGCGCATCCCAGTCCAGCTCGGCATAGCATACCTCCTGCTTGATGTCGGCGCGGTTGGCCAGCTTCCTGGCCACGATGCCGAGCGAGCCGAGCTTCTTGCCCGAGCGGGTGGCGATGTCGATTCCGGCGGCAAGCAGCTCATTGTCCGATTTGGTCAGCTTGAGCTCTGCGGGTATGATGCCGAGACGGCCGAGGATATTGCCCACGACGCTCTTGAGGTCGTAGACCGTGGCGGCCGATGCGGGGCGAGCCCACGATGCGGGACGGAGCTGGCCGGTGAGCCAGATGCCGAGACGCTGACCCTGGGTGTAGGGGGCGAGGATGGCGCGCGAGTCGGTGGCGTCGCCGACCTTGTCGGCAGCCTCGGGGTTGTATGTATAGACGTTGCCGAACTCAAAGATGGCGAGGTCGGGCTCCTTGCGGTTGATGTTGTGGCCAAGCACCTCGAGACCGCCGAACAGCAGGGTCTGCCGCATCACGTTGAGGTCGGCGCTCAGGGGGTTGAGCAGCTTGACGCAGTGCGACGCGGGCATCTGCTCCAGACCTTCGTAGAGGGCCTCGGCTGTAAGCGAGTTGTTGAGTATCTCGTTGAATCCCTCGCCGCACAGCTGCTCGCTGACGAGGGTGCGCAGGCGCTGGTCTTGGTCGTCGCGGCTCTTGAACGATAGCGACGAGTGAAGTGTGGTCGAGATCTCGACATTGTTATATCCGTAGATGCGCAGCAGGTCCTCGACCACGTCGCAGGGACGTGTCACATCGACACGGTATGTGGGCACCTTGACGGTGACCTTCTCGTCGTCGACATCGGTTATCTCCATCTCGAGCGAGCGGAGTATCGAGGTCACGGTGTCGGCGGGGATGTGCTTGCCGATGAGGTCATCGCAATACTTGAACCCGAGAGTGACCTCGGCGGGGAGTATATCTGTGGGATATATGTCTGTCTCGGGGCCGGTGATGGTGCCTCCGGCAAGCTCCTTGACCATCAGCGCGGCCAGTCGCAGCACATATAGGCAGTTGTTGGGGTCGACGCCGCGCTCGAAGCGGAACGACGAGTCGGTGTTGAGGCCCTGGCGGCGTGCGGTCTTGCGCACGGAGGTGGGGTTGAAATATGCGCTCTCAAGGAAAACGTTGGCCGTCTGCTCGGTGACACCCGAGTCGAGTCCGCCGAACACTCCGGCTATGCACATCGGAGCCTCGGTGTTGCATATCATCAGGTCGCGGGCATCGAGGGTGCGCTCGACGCCATCGAGGGTGACGAATTTCTCGCCCTCGCGTGCGTTCTTCACCACAACCTTGTGTCCGGCAATCTTGTCGGCGTCAAAGCAGTGGAGGGGCTGCCCCATGGCATGGAGCAGATAGTTGGTGATGTCGACAACATTGTTGATAGGACGGATGCCGATTGTGTTGAGGCGGTCCTTGAGCCATTTGGGTGACTCGGCTACCTTGACACCCTCGACGGTCACGCCGCAATAGCGGGGACAGGCCTCGGTGTTATCGACCTCGACGGTGATGCCGCCTTCGGATTTCTCGACCTTATAGCTGTCGACCGAGGGGCGGGTCAGTGTGGCCGGGGTGGCGTGTGTGGCCAGCCATGCCGACAGGTCGCGGGCAACGCCATAGTGCGATGCCGCGTCGATGCGGTTGGGGGTCAGGTCGACCTCGAGCACATAGTCTGAGGTCAGGCCGTAATATTGTGCGGCGGGTGTGCCGGGAGCAGCCGCGCCCTCGGGGAGCACGATGATGCCGTCGTGCGAGGTGCCGATGCCTATCTCGTCTTCGGCACATATCATGCCGAACGACTCGACGCCGCGTATCTTTGACTTCTTTATGGCAAACTCCTTGTCTCCGTCATAGAGTGTTGTGCCTACGGTGGCCACGACCACAGTCTGTCCGGCGGCTACATTTGGAGCGCCGCAGACAATCTGGGTCTCCTTGCCGTCGCCCAGGTCGACGGTGGTGATGTGCAGGTGGTCGCTGTCGGGGTGCTCGACACAGGTCAGTACCTTGCCGACCACTATGCCGCGGAGCCCTCCGCGTATCGACTCGACCTCCTCGACTCCGCCGGTCTCAAGGCCGGTCGAGGTGAGCGCGGCGGCCACCTCGTCGGGGCTGATGGTGAAATCGAGATATTGTTTGAGCCAATTATATGATATATTCATGTGGAAGATTGGTTTTTCTTGAGAATTGACCTGCAAATTTACGAAATATCCGCTAAATAACCACCTTCACCGCCCCGAAATTTTGCAGAGAGGGGTGGACGCAGATTCTACCTGCAAGTGCAAAATTAGGCAATAAATTTGAAGAACTCGGCGACTGGGGTTGAAAAACCAAGTTTCAACCTCGGTCGCCTGTTTATTTTAATGATAATCTCCTTGAGCATTTCGTCGGATATTGCATCAAAGTCTGTTCCTTTTGGGATATATTGCCTTATTAATTTGTTGTGGTATTCGATACATCCCTTTTCCCAGGATGAATAGGGATGTGCAAAAAATATTTTGGTTCTCAGTCGCTTGGCTATGAGCAGGTGCTCAGCGAACTCACTGCCGTTATCGGTGGTTATCGACCTGATTTTGCCTATATAAGGCAGCAGCATGAGAATGACTGTCTGCGCCAGAGCCCCGGCATTCTTTCCCTGTGGCAGTTTACGCGCCAGCGTAAAGTTGGTATTCCTTTCGACCAATGTCACGATTGCACCTTTGCCATCCTTTCCGACTATTGTATCCATCTCGAAATCACCCGGAGTGGAGCCATCCCATCCGGCCGGACGCTCATCTATCATGGTGCGGTTCTGTACCGCCACATACGGAGCCGAGACCTGACGCTTCCGATGTTTGAGCTGATGGCGACAATGCTTCCAGAGCTCTCCGCCATTTTTTCTGTCTGCGCGGATATAGGCATAAATCGTTTCCACGCATACACTTTTCCTGCCTTGCTTGCGTAACCATCCTGCGATCTGGGCCGGAGACCATTGTTCCTCACTCATTTTAGTGCGGATGAAATTACGTATTTCAAGCGTCAAATTCCTGTAGTTCTGCAATCTGCGTTGCCGGTCGGCGGCCTTTGACTGCGCCTTTTGCCAGTGGTAGCCGCGTAGACAACTGTTACGCTTCAACTCTCTGCAGAGGGTAGATTGCGACACTCCTATGGTCTGCGCAATCTCTTTTCTGCTCTTTTTTTGCCGGAGTAACACATCTATTGTGTATCTTTGCTCCGCGGTTAGGTGATTATATTTCATTTTAGCAACACAAAGTTACTTAATCGCAGGGAGACTTCGGTCTCCTTTTTTTGTGTTGCAGGTAATTTCCGGTGAAAAATCCGTTAATCGGTGGTGCGCTCAACGGGGGCTTGCTCAGCCCCCTCGGCGCGCGGCCTTCCCCTGAGGAGGAGTGAGGAAATGTCCGTTGCACTTCTTATTGGAATTTTCCGGGTCGGAAGGAGTCAGAGAAATGCGGCAATCTGTCTTATTTTGTTTATCCGTGCCAGAAAGGACGAATCAGAAAGGGCTATCTGTTTGTTATAGTCAGACTGTAGCTTGAGCCAGAGGTCTGCTTCTATGCCGAGTGCCGCCTCGAACAGAAGGGCATATTCGGTGCTTACGGCACGTTTGCCGTTGAGCACCTCGTTGAGCACTGAGGCGGGAATGCCAATCTCTGCTGCAAGTGCTTTCTGCGATATTCCGCGATATTCAATCTCATCCTTTATCATCTCGCCGGGATGTATTGCCTGGCTTGGAGTGAGGTTGTTGGCTATCATCCTGGGGTCAAGCCCTTTTATCGAAACTTCCATCTGTGGCTATTTATAATGGTTTGACAATTCGATGACATTACATATTGTGAGAATCGGTTCCTCTCCTGTCTGTGTCACCGTAAACTCAACACGATATTGGTCGTTGACCCGTATCGAGGAGATTCCGGCCCTATCGCCTTTCAGAACCTCGTAATTCAGGGATCTGATGGCCCATAGAGCCTCGATTGATGACGATCTCTTCAAGAACAATATTACCTTCTGGTAGCGCCTGATGATGTCAGGTTGAAAGCGGTGTTTTTTGTCTTTAGTCTTTCCTGTCTCAAAGAGGTCTCTCAGGTAATCCTTTTCAAAATGGACTATCATCTTAGAAATAACACTGCAAAGTTAATGAAAGTTTCTCTGATTCGCAAATTTGATAATCCGTTGCGTGAATCTTTTGTGTTGCTGAAATTTGGTGAGCCGGGGTAGTCGGATGCGGGCCTTAGTGGGGATGGCGCGTGGCGAAGAGGCCTATGGTGGAGCCGGTGAAGCCTCCGCGCTGGGTCGCTATGTGCTCGGCGGGGACGCCGGTGGCCAGTGCTGTCCATCCGGCACCGGGCAGACGGTAGTAGAAATCGTATGTGTCTCCGTTCGAGACAGTCCTGAGTCCGACGGGCCCGTGTGTGGTGTCGGCATCGGCTGCGGCGAGTATGTCGGGACGCTCTTTCCTGCCTATCTTCAGCAGCTCTATCTTTCCGGCCTTGACGGCGAGATAGAGCTGCCGCTGTTCGTTCTTCACCAGCAGCATCCCGGCAGATTCGCCCGGGGCGCCCCCGGCTGTGACCTCGGTCTCGGCTGTGAACCTGTGGTGCTGCATGCGGCGTCCGATATATGCCGGGGCGGTGCCTGACTGCGAGCTGACGGGCGCGTACTCCATGTCGAGTCCTTTGCCTGTGGTGCAGTAGACCGAGGCATCCCCCCACAGCGACATCCATTCGGGGCGCAGGGCAGGGGCCGTGAAGTCATCGCGCCAGACAAAGTTGCCTGCCTGCAGCGATTTCTGCGGGGCGTCGAGGCCCGGGATGTTTGCGCGCAGTGGCACGGTGTCGATGCTCTGTGTGATATACGGGAAACCGTCTGCGCTCCACCTGACGGGCATCAGGTATGTCTCGCGCCCCAGATGATCCTCGCCGTTGTTCCAGGGTCGGCATCCCAGGAATACCGCATACCAGTCGCCGCGCGGTGTCTGCACCATGTCGGCGTGTCCGGCCGAGGTGACGGGGAGGCGGCGGTTTGTCTTGAGCAGACGCTGCGTAAGCATGGGGTTGCGGCTCCACCGCGTATATGGACCGAATACAGAGTCTGCCCTGTAGCACACCTCCGAGTGTACCCAGTTGGTGCCACCCTCGGCTGCGATGAGATAATATCTGCCGTCAATCTTGTAGATGTGGGGGCCCTCGTTGCGCTCAAGCCTCTCTTCGGGGCCGACCCCCTCCTCCCTGAACTTGACAGGCTCGCCGACGGTCTTTCCCGACGCCGGGTCGAAGCGTATTATCGAGAGGGCGCGGTGGTTGCTCCACTTGACGGGACTCTTCTCGTCGCTCTTATAGACTATATATGCCTTGCCGTCGTCATCGAAGAAGAATGCCGGGTCTATCCCGGTCACAGTGTCGAGAATCACGGGGTCGCTCCACTCTCCGAGAGGATTGTCGGCGGTGACATAGAAATTGACCGTCTCGCCGTCCTTGCCGTTCATCACGCATGTGGTCACCATATAATATTTCCCGTTGTGCGGGTTATATGTGAGGTCGGGCGCGTAGACACCACCCTTGTCTATCGAGAGACCGGGGAGGTCGGGAAGCTGTGAGGGGCGGTCGAGTATGTTGGCGACATGCTCCCACGACACAAGGTCGCGCGAATGGTAGAGGGGCACTCCGGGGAAATATCCGAATGTCGATGTGACGAGCCAGTAGTCGTCGCCCACACGGCAGATGCTCGGGTCGGAGGCCCATCCGCTTATGACGGGGTTGAAATAGTCGCCCGGCGACGAGAGGGGATTGCCGGCATAGTAGAGGTCGTTCCCCTCATAGCTGAAATAACCGAAATGCGCCTTGTTCGTGGCAATGGCCGTCGGGAATGTCAGTGACAGGATTATGGCGGCAAGAGATAGCAGTCTGGACATGTGGCCGGGGGATTATCTGTTGCGGTGGGCGAGGGCGGTGAGGGCGTAGGCGGTTACGACCACAAAGCATCCGAATGGGAGCAGATAGGAGACGTTGACTGCGGGCATACCCCAGATGGTGCCCATGTCGATGACCGAGCCCTGGAGCGGGGGCATGAGGGCGCCTCCGACGATGGCCATGACCAGGAAGGCCGAGCCGAGTGCTGTGTCCTCGGAGTTGACCTTGCCGAGTGCGATACCGTAGATGCTCGGGAACATGATCGACATGAACGCGCTTATACCCACGAGACAGTAGAGTCCGGTCATGCCTGTGATGAACACGGCGCCCAGCGAGCAGAGGGCGGCACATATACCGAACACAGCCAGGATACACCGGGGGTCGATGCTGCGCATGAGCCATGTGCCTATGAAGCGGAACGACAGGAACATCACCATGGCGAATATGTTATAGTTCTGTGCGGTAGCCTTGGTCAGCCCGAGGTTTCCGGCATACTGGATGATGAATGTCCACACCATGATCTGTGCGGCTATATAGAAGAGCTGGGCCACGACGCCGAAACAATACATCTTGTTGGCCCACAGGTGGCCGAGGCTCTTGCCAAAGCTCATTGAGCCGTCCTTGCGCTCGGGGTTGGGCATACGCACCGAGGCGATGATTATGAACATCACCAGCACGACGATGCCGATGGCCACGTAGGGGTCGCGTATCACGGCGAGGTCGTGCAGGCGTATGTCGGCCTTCTCTGCCTCGGACAGCATCGGGTAGAGCAGCTCGCCGCCGGGGCCGCGCTTGTCAGAGATGAGGTCGGGGAGCACTATGAGCGAAGCCACCGCCATGCCCGAGAGCGAGCCCATGGGATTGAACGACTGGGCCAGGTTGAGGCGCCGGGTGGCCGATGCCTTGTCGCCGAGCGAGAGTATGAACGGGTTGGCCGTGGTCTCGAGGAAGGCGAGCCCGAAGGTGAGGATGTAGAGCGAGATGCAGAAATATGAGAACTGCTGATAGTTGGCGGCGGGTATGAACAGGAAGGCGCCGACAGCATACAGGGCAAGCCCGAGCAGGATGCCGCTCTTATAGCTGAACTTGCGGATGAACAGCGCGGCGGGGATGGCCATGGTGGCATAGCCCCCGTAGAATGCGAACTGTATCAGCGAGGCCTTGGCGGCCGATATTTCCATCAGGGTCTGGAAGGCGGCTACCATAGGATTGGTGATGTCGTTGGCAAATCCCCACAGGGCGAAGAGTGTTGTGACGAGAATGAATGTCAGCCGGTATTTACGTCCGACAAGCGGTGTTTTGGCAGATGGGTTCACGGTATATTATTGTATAGTATTTTAAATTGCTTAATTATGAGTGACAAAGGTAGGAATTTTCCGACTAAATAGCTAACTTTGCATCGAAAAACCTTAAAAGACAATAGCATGAGACATATATTAGCGTTTTTTGCAACAATTTTTGCCGCATTTGTCGCTGTGGCAGGCAATTATCCCGACCGCTCGGATTTCCTCTGGATTACTGAGCCCGACCATGCCGACTGGCTCTATGAGACCGGCGAGAGGGCCCTGGTGGATGTCGCCCTCTATCATTATGGAGTCCCAGCGGCAGGACAGACCGTGACATACAGCATAGGGGCCGATATGCTCGATGCCGACACCACGGCTACCGTGACCCTCGACAGCCGTGGTAAGGCGCGTATCGACATGGGCACCATGGCCAAGCCCGGATTCCGCGACCTGCGTCTCGAGACCACGTTTGGCGACAACCGCACGGCACATCATGTCAAGGTCGGTTTCTCGCCCGAGAAACTTGTGCCCTTCACGCAGAATCCCGACGACTTTGACGCCTTCTGGGCCACGGCGCTCAAGGAGGATGCCGCGACACCTCTCAACTATACCATGGAGCCGTCGCCAAAGTATTCGACCGACAAGATGACCTGTTATCTCGTGCGTATGGATGTGCCCGGAAAATATGTCAGCTCGATGTATGGCTATCTGTTCATCCCCAAGGGTGACGGCAAGTTTCCCGCCGTCCTCTGTCCTCCCGGCGCGGGTGTCAAGACCATCAAGGACCCTCTGGCGCACCGGTATTACGGCGAGGGTGGCATGATACGTCTCGAGACCGAGATACATGGCGCGCATCCCGAGATGAGCGATGTCGAGTTTGCCGACCTGCGCAAGCAGAAGGGTGACTATTTCAAGATTGGCCTCGAGAATCCCGCAGAGTACTATCTCCGCGACGTATATCTGGGAACACGCCGCTGGCTCGACCTGCTGTCGCAGCTCCCCGAGTTTGATGGCGAGAATCTGTTTGTGCAGGGCGGAAGCCAGGGTGGCGCGCTCGCCATCGTCACCACCGCCCTCGACCCGCGTGTCAAGGGTTGCGTGGCCAACCATCCCGCCCTCAGTGACATGAACGGATACCTCGGCGACAAGACCGGCGGCTATCCCCATCATTTCCGCAAATACCCCTCGGAGGCTACCCCTGCCAAGACCCGCACACTCGAATATTATGATGTGGTCAACTTTGCGCGCCGTCTGCGCTGTCCCGTGCGCATGACATGGGGATTCAACGACAATACCTGTCCTCCCACCACCAGCTATGAGGTCTACAATCTCATCACATCGCCCAAAGAGGCCCTCCTGACCCCCGTCAACGAGCATTGGACCTCTGTCAACACCGAACGCGGCCACTACGACTGGATAAAATCCCACTGCAAGTGACGGAAAATAGCCATTTTTTTGTAAATTATTTCGATATTAAGTATATTTGCAAGCGTATGCACTTGTATTATGGTGATGCAAGTGTGTAAGCTTGTATTTATGACAAATAATATTTTGAGAAAATGTATGCTGCTATATCGGCTGACATAGTTTCATCCACATCATTACCGATAGATTCAATGATAGGTCTTAATGAGAGATTGAGGGAGTGCCTGAATCTGTTGGAGAGACGTTATGAGGATTTCTGGGGGCGTATTGTCCGTGGAGATTCCATAGAATGTCTGATGGCCCATCCTGAAGATGCGTTGGAGGTGGCAATAATCCTAAAGACGTGGGTCAAATCGTTTGTGCCTGAAAAGTCTTCTGACACATCGCGCTTCAGTCGATATGGAATCAGAATGGCTATTGGAATCGGTAATATGGATATTGTAGACCGTCATCTTGATATGATGGACGGCGAGGCCATATATAGATCGGGTAGAACCCTTGATAAACTTATAGGCCATTCTAAATATTCGTTCGCCATATCAATGGAAGACGAATATAAGCAGCAGACCTTTCAGGTGTTGTTCGCGTTGATAAATCAATTGCTCAACAATGCCACATCCCGTAGATGTAAGACATTATGTGTGAGAATACTTGAATCTAATGCAAAAAGAACTGCCGCATCGTTGGGTATATCAGTTTCTGGAGTAAATCAGAATCTTGGTGAAATAGGATGGCCAGCAATAGAAGATGCACTTGTATATTATCGAAAAAATATAATATAATAAAATTATGATCTCAGACTTGATATTCAATTTGTTGGTTGCCCATATTGTAGGAGATTTTTATTTGCAATGGAATTCATTTTGTCGTAATAAAATAAGATACTCTGTGAGAGGATATGCGATATGGGTGCATGTGATTTTTATAGGAGTGCTGACATGGTTTGCTGTGTGCGATGTGCGTGCATGGTGGTTGGTGGCTGCTATTGCGGTAAGTCATTTCTTTATAGATTGGGCTAAGGCTGCCCTCCAGATGAAACTCGGCATATACCGTATCTGTGATGGCCGGTTAGTGTCGGGAGTAAATGGGCGTGGAGACTTATGGCTTTTTATAGTGGATCAGTGTCTGCATATAACCATATTCGTGTCGTTAGGCTATCTATGGTTGTCATATAATCCGAATTGGAGCCAATTTGGATGGCTAAAAGATTTGATGTCTGCACACTGGCTTAGGATAAACACATTGTTAGCTATGTCACTTGCGTTGAAGCCAGCTAATGTCCTTGTGTTGCTTATACTTGGGGCATGTAAAGTGAATACATCTCCTGATAGTGACAGCGAGACTGGAAGTTTCCATGCGGGGGAACTTATAGGTTGGTTGGAGCGTGGACTCATATTGTTGTTTGTGATTATGGCACAATATGAGGCAATAGGATTCTTGATTGCTGCAAAATCCATTCTCCGTTTCAGTGAGGTGGCATCGGGAAGAGAGAAATCTGAATATGTCCTGGCCGGAACGTTGCTCTCTCTTGCTATTTCGTTATGTCTTGGCCTGGCAGCATTGGATTTCAGGATATCATGACGAGTTTATTGAAATAAATCGGAGTGGTCGTGCGTTGATAATGTATGAGCATTCATCCATTTAGCTATGTATAGGATTCTATTTTTTATCATATGTTTCTTTCTTGCATTGCCCGCATGGTGCGATGCCAAGAAAGTAGAATCAGGTGACTTGAACGAAGAATCGTCAATCAGAGATATTGACTATGTTTACGGACTGGTGAATGATAGTCAGCATGGGCTTGATTGTATCGGGACATTGAATCTAACTGTAGAATCACCACAAGATTTACTTGCGGTTGTTTTCGAACGCACAGAACCACACATGAGTGATGGTGAGGACCTTAGATTTCTGATTAAGTCAAGTTACCCTATAGCTGACAATATGTCGACTATAGTTATTTCGGCCCAGAATATTTATTGGGGAACATATTTTAGGGTGTGTATGGTATTTCAGAATGGTAGCCGGGAATATTCTCCGACATATTGTGTGAATACATACATTTCTCCTGAGGATTTACAGAGGCTTGAGGCCCACTCGAAGGTAGATACGTCCTTTGTGGATTCTGTCAGTTTGACTTTTGACGGAAGGGATTTATATGTCCATACGACAGAAGGAGTCTTGCTTTCTGTTGTTGATTTGTCCGGGAAAGTCCTTTTTTCCGGGTATGTGAATAAACCGACATCGGTGTCTCTTGACAGGACAGATACGACATGTCTCATAATCAGATACTCAATTGGTGGCAAAACAATGACAAAGAAGCTTCTGTTGAAAAGAAACTGATTGTCTGTTTCATGGATTTGCTTAAAAGTTAGAGAGGTTTCACGTTTGAGCGCTGCAAGTGACGGTACAATAGCGTCTATGTGACTTTCAGATAAGGAGGGCGTTCCAGGACTACTATCATAGGAGGCTTTCCGGGCCTTTTCGGGCACTTGTTCATTCATGCCTTACACTGCGTGCAGTGCGGTTAAAATAAGGTCTATTCCACTCAGCCGCGACGCGGCTGGCGGTTTCGGACGGAAAACCTCACAGAAAGTGACGGATGATAGCATTTATGACTTCATGAGGGCTGTGGGGGTAGATAATAAATCGGTAGGGTCGTGCGTTGATATGATGTATGAACAATCATCCGCATAGGCCGAGGCTGTCTGTGATAGTGCCTGTCTACAAGACGGAGCGCTATCTGGATTGCTGTATGCGGTCGTTGCTGGGGCAGACCCTCGGGGATATCGAGGTGATTCTGGTCGACGACGAGTCGCCCGACGGATGTCCCGCGATGTGCGACGCTTATGCGGCACAGGACCCGAGGATCAAGGTGATACACAAGAAGAACGCCGGACTCGGCCCCGCCCGCAATACGGGTCTGGACCATGCCACGGGCGAGTATGTGGCCTTCCTGGACTCGGACGACCTTATAGAGCCGCAGACATACGCTGTGGCTGTCGCCGAGATGGAGGCCAACGATGCTGACATGGTGCGCTTCAGGTGCAACCGCTTCCTCGATTCGGGCGAGAGTGCGCCAATCAGCTATGATGCCGCCCCCGTGGTTTTCGATACTCCCGACGAGATACGCCAGCTTGCGTTGTGCATATTCGATATTCCGTCCCCCGATATGGACAGGTATGACCTTGGGGGCAGCTCGTGCATGGCAGTCTACCGTCACGACATGATACGCCGTCACGGACTGCGGTTCGAGAGCGAGAGGGAGTATCTCAGCGAGGACTATCTATTCAATTTCGATTACTATCTCCATGCCTCGAAGGTGGTCTGGCTCCCGAGGACATATTATCACTACCGCATCACGGCCGGAAGCCTCACCCGCAGGCTCAACCTCGGGGTGATGGACCGCGTGGAGCACTATTGCCGCCATGTCGAGGATATGCTCGCCACACGTGGATTCGGCGAGGCCGAGATGCAGTATGCCTCGGGGTTCTATGTGCGCGCGCTCAGGGCAAACATGCGTTTCGTGTTCATGTCTAAGGAGCTCTCGATGGCCCAGAAGAAAAAATGGTTTGCCGAGCGTACCTCCGACCCCTCATTCAGGCGCCGGTTTGACGCCTATCCCTCGCAGGAACTCCCGTTCAAGCAGCGCATGCTGTTCAAGACCATGGCAGACGGCAATTTCCTGCTGTCGTATGCACTCATAGTTGGGTTCTCGCGTCTGCGCAAGGATAAACTCAAATGACCCCTCCGACGCCAAGGATATGAAGATATTCTATTATTTCCTGCAGTATGACACGCCGATGTACCGCTGGCAATACAGCAACCACATCGACGAGCTGCGGCGTGCCGGACACGAGGTGACGATATTCAACCCGGCCTCATGCCGCAACATGGACGAGGCCAACGAGGAGGCCTTGCGGGCCCTCGACCGCGCCGGAGGATGTGACCTGTTCATGACCTGCGATGACCAGGATGTAATATATCCCGACACAGTGCGCCGGGTGTCTGCCAAGGGGATTCCCACCTGTCTGATATGCTGGGACAACCTCGAGCTGCCATACAAGCAGAAGGCGATTGCCCCCCTCTTTGATGCCGTGTGGCTGACCTCAGACGAGACTCGCTATCTGTTCGAGCGGTGGGGGTGCCGCGGCATACTCTTCATGCCATACGCATCCAATCCACATACCTATCTCCCCGCTGTCACACAGCCGATCCATAGCGTCGGCTTCATTGGCTCGCCATATGGGAGCCGTACCAACAAGCTCAACGACCTCACGGCAGGTGGGATAGCGTGCGATGTATATTCTGACGCTCTGGTCAAGGCCGGATACAACAGTTCGGTCAAGGGTGGACGCAAAAAATTCGACCCGGCCGACATCACAGTCAAGGCATCGCGCTACCTCCGTTTCCCGATAGGACGGAGGGTGCTCTGGGCCGCTATTGTCAACAAGCTGCATCACGGAGCGACGCTCGATACATCAGCTCCGCTCCTCTCGGGACATCCATCTGTCGGCTTTGACCGCATGTGCGCCCTCTATTCGGCCCATTCGCTGTCGCTCAACATATCCGAGCTGCGCGACACGTATGTGCTTCGGCATCCGATACCCAAGCTGCATCTGCGCACATTCGAGATTCCGATGTGCGGAGGCTTGCAGTTCACGTCATACAACCCCGAGATTGCGGAATATTTTGACGAGGGACGTGAGATTGTGCTATACCGCTCGCCCGAGGAGATGCTCGACAAGGCCCGCTATTATCTCGACCCGCGCCACGACGCCGAGGTCGCCCGCATGAAAGCCGCCGCCCGGCGGCGGGCCGAAGCAGACCACACATGGCTCTCGCGCTTCAACCGCATCTTCCAGACCCTCGGTCTCTGATGTGGCCGGGAGCGCCGTCCCCGAAATCATTTGCATACATACTCTTACGGTTTGTTCAATATAATAAGAATTGTATTGTATGAAGGCCTATATTCAAGTGGGTTATTAATATCTTGTTTTGCGGTATTGTCTTATGATATCGGTATCATTTCGGGAAAAGTGTATATTTTGAGGGGTGAAATTTATGGAAAAGTGTATATTTAGTGGGGTAAATCCGATGGAAAAGTGTATATTTGCAGCGGATATTTTATGCGAAAAGTGTAAAAATTTAAACTAAGTATATGCTTTACAGGAAAATAGAAAAACCGATAAGGGAATTCCTTGCAGGGCATCGTGATAAGGTACTTGTGGTCGAGGGAGTGCGTCAGACAGGAAAAGTCGTCCACGCTCCGATATATGATGTGATGTTCGTTTGACTGTGAGACCATAGGTATGACAACAACTCCCCCTCGGCCGGGTGGTGGCCGAGGGGGAGGATTGTTTCAGTATAGCGTGTGGAAATCAGAATCAGTCAGCTAACGGAGAGAGGAGTATGAGTGTGCAACGGGTCAGTCAGGCTGATCAGGGATTCCACTGGCAGGCGATCATGGACAGGCTGTTGCAGGCGATGGTGCGGAGGTCCATAATCTGGTTGTAACGGCAGTTGATGTAGGTGAGCGCCTGGTCGAACGATACGTCAAGCATGGTGAGCTGGTTGTTGTTGCAGATGAGGCGCTGCAGGAATGTCTGGTTCGACAGCACGAGCTGGGTCAGGTCGTTGTAGGCGCAGTCGACATACTGTACGTTGGGGCAATCCTCGACGGTGAATGTGGTGAGGTCGTTGTACGAGCATACGATGTCAAGCAGGGCCGAGCAGTTGCGGACACCGAGGGTGACCATGTTGTTGTCGGAGCAGATGAGCGATGCGAGCGAGGGGAGACCCGATACGATGAAGGTAGTGATCTCGTTGTCGTCGATGTTGAGGTTCTGGAGATTCTCTACACCGGCCAGGGTGAGCTGGGTGAGCTTGTTGTAGCCGCAATAGAGATTCTTGAGGGCGGTGCAGCCGCTCACGTTGAGCGCTTCGAGGTGGCAGCCCTGGCAGTTGAGGGTCTGGAGATTGAATGCGTTGGAAACATCGAGGTCTACAAACAGGTTGTTCGAGACATTGAGTTTCTTGAGCAGCGGGGTGTTGTTGAGGTCAATCTCGGTGAGGCGGTTCTTGTAGACGGCCACGTCCTGAAGCTGCGAGCAGTTGTCGAGGTCGATGGAGGTCAGTTTGTTACGCGAGGCGTTGAGCTCGGTGAGGGCGGTACATCCGGCAACGCTCATTGATGTGAGCTCGTTGCGCGATACATCTACTTTGGTCAGGGCCTTGAATCCGGCGAGGTTGAGTGTGCCGCCGAGCTTCTTGTCCTTCCATTCGATAGCGGTGATGTGGCCACCCTGTACGGTGACACCTTCGATATTTGCGATGGCATTTACGTCTGCCACTTTCAGGGCCTGTGCGTTGGTTCCCTCTTTTGCGGGCTCAGCGAGGAAAGCCTTTATCAGCTTAGCCTCGTTCTTGTCGAGATTCTGAGCGAATGCGGTCATGCTCCCGAGCAGGACTGCAATGATTAATAACGCTTTTTTCATAAAACAATAGTTGTTGGTTGAGTTATTTTGTACTTATCTAACAAGACAAGTTCAAAAAAGGTTTTATGAAATGCGAAAATTTTTGTCATCGCGTCCGGCCCCTGAGCCAGAGGGTTTTCAGAATGGCGGCGCGTCGTCTGATGTGGTGGTTGAGGTGAGGTCTACGGTGCCTCCCGACAGGGGTGTGGAGGCGGCGGCGAATGGTGAGCCTGCCTCTTCGACGCTGTCTGTGTTTATGCGCGACACGCGTGTGCCGCTGCCTTTCTCGGTGTCGCCGTCCCAGTTCTCGAAGCGTGCGTATTTCGACTTGAAGCGCATCTTCACATCGTCCACGCGGCCCGAACGGTGCTTGGCCACGATGAACTCGGCCAGACCGCGTATGTCATTGCCGGCGGCGTCGGTGCCCGAGCGCAGGTAGTATTCGGGACGGTGGATGAAGCACACGATGTCGGCGTCCTGCTCGATGGCTCCCGACTCGCGCAGGTCGCTGAGCTGGGGGCGCTTGCCGTCCTTGCTGTCTGCACCTCGGCTCTCGACCGAGCGGTTGAGCTGCGACAGGGCCACGATGGGTATGTTCAGCTCCTTGGCCAGCTGCTTGAGCGAGCGCGAGATCATGGAGACCTCCTGCTCGCGCGAGCCGAATTTCATGCCCGAGGCGTTCATCAGCTGCAGGTAGTCGATGATGATGAACTGCACGTTGTGCTCCCTCACCAGACGGCGTGCCTTGGTGCGCAGCTCGAAGATGGATAGTGACGCCGTGTCATCGATGAACAGGGGGGAGTTATACAGGTTCTTGACCCTCGACATAAGCTGGTCCCACTCCATCTGCGAGAGCTGTCCGCTCTTTATCTTCTCGCCCTCTATCTCGCAGGTGTTCTGTATGAGGCGGTTGACGAGCTGGAGGTTTGACATCTCGAGCGAGAATATGGCCACGGGGATGTTATAGTTAACCGCCATGTTCTTGGCCATCGACAGCACGAAGGCTGTCTTGCCCATGGCGGGACGGGCGGCGATGATGATGAGGTCTGAGCGCTGCCAGCCCGAGGTGAGCTTGTCGAGCTCGTGATAGCCCGACTCGAGGCCCGAGAGGCCCGAGGCCCTGTTGGCTGCTGTCTGTATCTGCTCGATGGCGGCGTTGATGACGGGGTCTATCTGGGTGACATCCTTCTTGACATTGCGCTGGGATATCTCGAAGAGCTTACCCTCGGCCTCCTGCAGCAGGTCGTCTACGTCATAGCTCTCGTCAAACGCCTGTGCCTCGATCTGCGAGGCGAAGCGTATCAGCTCGCGTGCCAGATATTTCTGCGCCACGATGCGGGCGTGAAACTCGACATGCGCGCCCGACGCCACCCTCGACGTGAGCTCCGAGACACGGAGCGCGCCTCCGGCACCCTCGAGGTCCCCCTGCAGGCGCAACTGCTCGGTCACGGTGAGCATGTCGATGCTCTTCTGCGCGGCGCCGAGGCTCTGTATGGCGGCATATATCTTCTGGTTTGCCGGCTCGTAGAACGATTCGGGCTTCAGTATGTCACAGACAGCGGTATAGGCGTCTTTCTCGAGCATCAGGGCGCCGAGCACGGCCTCCTCGAGGTCGTTGTCGCGGGGTGGCATACGGCCCCCGTGGTCGAATTTCGAGATATGTTCGGGCTTGCCTGTGCGGCGCTGCGTATTGTCCTGTGGCATATTGTGTGGGGTTTATGTGTATGCAAAGTTAGTGAGTTTTTTGGTGATTTTCGCGAATTGTCAGTAACTTTGCGTAAGATGTTGATAAATTACCATATCGTCGTGGCCGCGGGCACCGGGTCGCGCTACGGCGGACCTCTGCCCAAACAGTTCTGCCCGCTGTGGGGACGCCCGGTGCTGATGACCACACTCGAGCGGCTTGCCGATGCCGCTCCCGATGCCGAGATTGTCGTGGTGCTGAGCCCGGAGATGACCGGGTTCTGGGCCGACATGTGCCGTGAGCACGGTTTCACCCTCCCGCACCGTGTGGTTCATGGTGGCGCGACACGTGCCGGGAGCGTACGCAATGCCCTGGCGCTCGTCGACCCCGCGACGGTGGGGTGGGTGAGCGTCCATGATGCGGCGCGCCCCATGGTGAGCCGCGCCCTGTTCGGGCGCCTGCTCGACGCGCTGCCCGGCGCAGACGGCGTGATACCCGCGGTGGCCGTGACCGACTCGCTGAGGGTGGTGTGCGCTGACGGCACGTCGCATGCCGTCGACCGCTCGGCCTACCGTGCCGTGCAGACCCCGCAGCTTTTCGACGGACGCAAGCTGCTCGCGGCCAACCGTCAGGAACTGCGGCCCGAATTCACGGACGACGCCTCGGTCATGGAGGCGGCCGGATACTGCAACCTGCGCCTCGCCGAGGGCGACGTGGCCAACATCAAGATAACGCACAGCGGTGACATCGAGAGGATAGAGCGCGATGGCAGACATTCTTGACACCGACATAAAGTTCCTCAAGGGATTCGGGCCCAAGCGTGCCGATCTGCTCGAGAAGAATCTGGGCATACGCACCTACAGGGACCTGCTCTATCATTTCCCGACATCATATATCGACCGCTCGTCGATAAGGCGCATAGCCGATTTCAGTGGCAACGACATGCCTTCGGTGCAGGTCAAGGGGCGCTTCGTCTCGATGACCGTCCAGGGCGAGGGGGCCAAGTCGCGCCTCGTGGGCCTCTTCTCAGATGGCTCGGGCGTGATGGAGGTGGTGTGGTTCCAGCGCATCAAGGCTATGCGCGAGCTCTATCACACCTCGACCGACTATGTGGTGTTCGGCAAGCCTGTGCCCTTCAACGGCCGCTGGAGTATGGTGCATCCCGAGGTCGACGTGCCGGGAGCCGTGGCCACGCAAATCGAGTTCCGCGGCGTCTACCCCCTCACCGAGCAGTTGCGCAACCGGGGCTTCTCGTCGCGCACATTCTCTCTCGCCGCCCGCGAGATACTCGGGGCCATGCGCACGGTGCATGAGACGCTGCCCCCCTCGGTCATCTCGTCGCTGGGGCTGATGGGGCTCGGCGAGGCCCTGCGCACCATCCACAACCCTCCGACGCCGGCCCTGCTCGAGCGTGCCAGGCTCAGGCTCAAGTTCGAGGAGCTGTTTTACCTGCAGCTCGACATCCAGAGCCGCGCCCGCACCCGGTCGGCATCGACGCCCGGTTTCTTCTTCCCGAGAATAGGACATTTCTTCAACACATTCTATAGCGAGTTCCTCCCCTTCCCGCTCACCGGTGCGCAGAAGCGGGTCATAAAGGAGATACGCGCCGACATGGCCACCGGGCGGCAGATGAACCGTCTGCTGCAGGGCGATGTCGGGAGCGGCAAGACCCTGGTGGCCCTGCTCACCATGCTCATAGCCCTCGACAACGGCACGCAGGCGTGCCTGATGGCCCCGACCGAGATTCTGGCCACACAGCACTATGAGACCCTGTCGGGCCTCGTCGCCCCCATGGGAATCAATGTCAAGCTGCTCACCGGCTCGACGCGCAAGAAGGCCCGCGAGCAGATACACTCGCAGCTGGAGGATGGTTCGCTGCACATACTTGTCGGCACACATGCCGTCATCGAGGATAATGTCAGGTTCAAGAACCTCGGCTTCATAGTCATTGACGAGCAGCACCGCTTCGGTGTGGCCCAGCGGGCGCGCCTGTGGGGCAAGAACACCGTGCTTCCCCACGTGCTGGTGATGACAGCCACACCTATCCCCCGCACCCTGGCCATGACCGTATATGGCGACCTTGACGTCAGCGTCATTGACGAGCTTCCCCCGGGGCGCAAGCCTGTGCAGACCCTGCTGCGATATGACGAGGAGCGGTTTGCCACCTATCAGGGCATAGGGCGTCAGTTGCGCATGGGGCGTCAGGTCTATATAGTCTACCCTCTCATCGAGGAGAACGAGAAGCTCGACCTCAGGTCGCTCGAGGAGGGGTATGAGAGCATCTGCGAGATATTCCGCGACTACAGGGTGGCTTACGTGCATGGCCGCATGAAACCCGAGGAGAAGGACTATCAGATGGGGCTCTTCGCCTCGCATCAGGCCGACATACTTGTCAGCACCACTGTCATCGAGGTAGGTGTCAATGTGCCCAATGCCACCACAATGGTGATAGAGAATGCCGAGCGGTTCGGCCTCTCGCAGCTGCATCAGTTGCGCGGACGTGTCGGGCGCGGCGAGGGTCAGAGCTACTGTGTGCTGATGACCAAGCGCAAGATTGCCAAGGATACCCGCAAGCGGCTCGAGCTGATGACCCAGACCACCGACGGATTCGTCATAGCCGAGGCCGACATGCAGATGCGCGGCCCCGGCGACATCGAGGGCACACAGCAGAGCGGTATCCCCTTCGACCTGCACATAGCCAACCTTGCCACCGACGGCATCATCGTGCAGATAGCACGTGACAAGGCCGTCGAGGTGCTCGAGGCTGATCCGGCGCTCGCCTCGCCAGAGGGGCAGATGATGCGCGGGCAGCTTGCCAGGCTCGCGTCCCGTACCCGCGACTGGTCGCGAATCTCCTGATTTTAACATAAAATCCGCCTTTTAACCCAATGTATTGACGTTTTTTAATCACTTTTTGCGCATTTCCCTCCGTCAAACAGCCCCCGAGTTTGTTCTAACAGTGAAAGAAGAAACCAAGGCCTCCCGCTCCGGGAGGCAACAATGTTACATCCCTCGTCCTCTTTATCGAGTTGCGAAACTGGGTACTGAGGCTCTCATAAATAAATAGTTGAAACGTGAGGAGCGGTTTGCGGCATCAGTCGCAAACCGCTTTTCTCGTGCCTGATATGTACAACAATGCGGGAGTCGCCGCGATTACGGCCCTCCCGCATTGTCCTGTATGGCTTGTGCTGAGGTTATCTCACGGCAATCTTGTGTGCCTTATCCCCGGCCTTTACTACATATATTCCCGGCTCGAGCGTGGCGTCGGCCATCGGGCCGGTATAGAGCAGGGCTCCGGCCACCGAGTAGATCCGGACGTCGTCATCCGCATCGGCGGGAATGCTGTCGAGTCCCGACTCTTCGGTGATGTCGAAATTAAGATAGATATAGTCCCTGTCCTGAATCCAGTTGGCCGAATACGGTTCGAAATTCTCCCACGAAACGTAGCACCCTATGAGCATGGCGTTGGGGTTCTTGCACTCGAGATACCAGTGCCCGTCCTCTTCCCGGTTCACGGAGGCATAGTAGGCGGCATTATAGCCGTCGGCACTCTGCTTGCCGATATAATATGAGGGGTTCGCGCCCGAGAGGGTCTTGGCGAGGCCGGTGATGTCGATGCGGTCGCCCGGATGGAGTGCAGGGAGCTCTCCGACCCATTCGAGCTTGTCCTGGGCCTTGTCGACGGTATATGTCACTCCCACCTCGGTCGCGAACGGACGCGCCCCGCTGAAGCTTGCCGGTACCCATACGGTGTGCTGTCCGGCCTCGGCCTCGGCACCGCTCACGGTCACGGTCTGCGGCATCTCGGCCTCATATCCGGGCATCACGTTTGTCAGGGCTATTTCGTGAGCTGCGCCGTCGTATGTGAATGTGCCGGGGTTGACCTCGACCATCGGATGCAGGTCCATACCGCCGAAATTACGGCTGTATGCCTCCACATCGGGGACATAGAAGGCATATCTTGTCACGCCGCTCGACGATGGATAGATATATTTCTCGGCAGGACGGGCCACGGCGATTATCACCGTCTCCAGCTTGTGGCAGTTGCTGAACGCGTTGGGAGGCAGCGTGTCGACGGATGCGGGTATGAAGAGGCTCGTGAGTTCGGGCATATTCTGGAGCGCATAGTATCCTATCTTCTCCAGGCCGTCGGGCAGTTCGATGCGGGGTGCAGCCCATTCATAGAAAGCATAGTCGGCGAGTTCCTTGACATTCTTGCCGATGTTGACCTGAGTCGCCGATTTGAGCCCGAGGGCCGGTATACGCTGCACGGCATCGCCGAAATTGACTGTGGTGACGCTTGTGACGTAGTTTCCCATGGTGTTTGACATCTGGCAGTCGGCGACATTCCAGTTTACCGTGGTTATCTCGGGACACCCCGTGATGCTGTAGTATGCGTCGAATTTCTTGAGGCCCGAGCCGAATGTGATTGTCTTGAGCGACTTGCAGTTATAGCACAGATAGTTGGCTATCTCCTCCACTCCGTCGGGTATGACAAGCTCCTCAAGACCATTCATTCCATAGAATGCCTCTGTGTCGATGCGGCGCAGCGATGCAGGGAGCTGTAATCCCTTTATCTCGGTGCAATTCTTCAGAAAAGCGTCATAGAGCCTCTCGACCTTGGGGCCGAAGGTGATTTTCTCGAGTCCGGGGATGAAGGGTGACATGGGCGAGTGTACGGCAAGACCGGGGGTGGAGTTGTTGAGCATCTCACAGTCGATGGCGTTCCATATCACCTCTTTCAGGTTCTCGCACTCGCCGATGGCATAGCGGTCCCAGTATCTCAGCGACTCGGGTACGGTGAGGCGCGTGATTCTCGGGTTCTTGTAGAGCGCGCACGACGAGATGCCCACCGTGCCCTCGCGTACCTCGAGCGTGAAGTCCTCGATGGTCGGAGGTGCGTTGTAGATGTAGAGGCATTTGTCGACATACACGGGGCCGAAATCCTGTTCGAGCAGCCATTGGGTGCCTGTGAAGCAGTCCTGTGCCACCAGCTCGATTGTTCCCGAGGTGCTGAATCCTACGCTGCCATAGCCTTTGAGCAGGCACGGTATGCGCTTGACGGTGGGGCCGAAATGGATATGTGACAGATTGTTGTTCTTGTAGAACAGGGTATAGTAGAAGTCCTGGCCCTCATAGTTGCCGCGCGTACAGTTCTCGGCGTTCCAATAGACCTGTTCAAGGTCGCATCCGTCAAATGTGTTGCGGGCTATGAGTGTGACATTGGCAGGGATAGTGACGCTCTTCATTTTCGAGCAGTTGGCAAAAACGTATCCCTCCGCAGGGTCATATCTCGAGCACTCGCGCCCTATCTCGGTGAGCGATTCGGGAAAGGTGATTGACTCGAGCGAGGTGCAATCGGCGAATGCGTGCTGCCCGATGGTGAGCAGTCCCTCGGGGAGCGATACCGAGGTGACGCCGTGACACTGGTCGAAGGCGTAGTCGCCGAGGGCGGTGACTCCGGGGTTGACGATGACCTTCTGAATCTGTGTCTTGTAGTCCTCCCACGGCGTGGGATTACCCTGAGCGGCACAATAGTTATTCATTTTTCCCTCGCCGGAGATGGTGATAGTGTTGCCGTCGAGAGTCCATGTGACATGCTCGCCGCAATCACCGCTCTGGGCCCAGAGACCCATTGCTGTCATTGCCGACAGGATGCCGGACATTAAATACCGTTTCATTGGATTTGTGTGTGTGAATTATGTTTTGAATGGAGTATGATTGAGGTGTGTGCGGATTCATGCCATGAATCCTGATGCAAATATAGACAAATATATTTCCTGAACCAAATAAAAAATCATGGCCTAAACCCTTGGCAATTCGGAGAAACAGGGTGATGTTTGATGGTTTTTTCGGATTTTTTACGTTTTATTTGGAAAATATGGGCAAAAAACATATCTTTGTAGCGACCAAACATAAGAATACGTTATTTGTTTTATTATTATTCCCTGACGTAAAAACCGGCTTCATAGGAAGCCACAGCGAGTTTTAGATAGATTGACATAAAGACATATAGGTTCCGCAGCACATTCGGGGCCTCATAGGATTTACGCAAACTTAACGTAAAAAGGCGCTTCCGCATTGCGGAAGCGCTGTTTTTGTTCAGGGCTATCGGGATAGGGTGATAGGTATTAGGTCAAGAAGGGGTATTAGGTCAAATAGGTCTGATAGGACTGATAGGACTGATGGGACAGATATATGCCGCCGCATATATCCTATTGCCCTTAACCTTTAACCTTTAACCTATAACCCCTTAGAACTGGTCCGCGAATAGGCTCTTGACCTGTGGGGTGAGGAGTGAGTCGACCTCGTAGGGATAGACGGTGACGTCGACCGGGCCCATGGCATAGGGGGCGATGTCGTATGGATTATAGTGGAATACCAGTGCACCTCCGGCTATGTATGGCTGTCCGGGATAGGTGAGCTGTGAACTGAATATTCCGGCATTGTCGAGCCTGGATACGCTGGTGCCGAGCTGTCGCGCCAGTGCTTCCCTGATTATGTCGACAATCTTGTCGGTGCTCCCCGTGACGAACATGTTCCCCATGTCAAGCACCTTGGCCGAGCGTAGGTCGTAGGTGAAGGGGTGTGAGGCCGTGAAGGGGTGGGCACCTCCGAGATAGGATGACGATGACACCTCGTAGGTGACCATATCCTCGTTGAGCTCGGTTATCGAGGCGGTGACGTTGCTGAACCACGAGCGCATCTCGTCTTGCGACTGTGGCACAGAGTCTACAGCCACCACCTTGTCGCCTGGAGCCAGGCTGTCGACCATGGATGTGTTGGCCATATAGGCCAGTATGGCCGGATTGATGCCCTGTGTGGTGTCGGCATAGCAGTAACGCATCAGCGAGTCCTGCAGCACCTTGATGTCGGCATCGCCGATCTTCTCGGGCCAGTGTATCGAGGTCGAGATGTCGAGGTATGCCGAGTCTCCGCCGAAGACTACGAGGTAGTTGCGCTCAGAGCTCTTGATGGACTGGTTTACCGCAAACTCCGAGATTTTGATGTCACCGCTTCCGGTGTCGTTGCTGCCGCTCTTGCCGCATGAGGTCACGAGCATCGCGATTGCCGCCGTACAGATGGCGGCCAGAAATTGATTTTTCATAATGGTTATCGGAAAAACGGGTGCAAAATTGAGAAAAAACTTTGAGACCGACAAAAATATTTTTCGGCCAGGGCAGAGGTGCTGACGCTTCGGGCTGTCTGATGTAACAACATCATGCCGGGCACCGGTGTTGGTAGTCAGATGGTTAAAGAAACTGAAAAACTGACCAAAAATGGTGCCGTAGGGATGAAAATATGTGAAAACCGGCTTCGTTAACATCTTTATACGTTAAAAAGTTTACAGAGAAAAGAAAAATTTATTAACTTTGCAGCGCAAAAAATCGGCTGACCCTCCGGCGATGCCGTAGATTGCATTTTCCTAAACATCGAATATACTAATTCAAAACTCTTTTAACTACTATGTCTGAAATCGCATCACGTGTAAAGTCTATCATCGTTGATAAGCTGGGTGTTGACGAAAACGAAGTTACCGACACCGCAGAATTCACCAAGGATCTTGGCGCTGACAGCCTCGACACCGTAGAGCTCATCATGGAGTTCGAGAGGGAATTTGGCATCACCATCCCCGATGAGAAGGCCGAGGGCATCCGTACCGTACAGGACGCCATCGACTACATCGAGGCTTCGCAGAAGTAATCAGGCCGGATTGCCGTCGCCGCAGGGCTGCCGCTGTTTGCCATAACCACCAGCCCCGGCCGGAACCCCCTAAAGGCTCCACACGCCTCTAAGCGCGGTGGGGCCTTATTTCGGTATAGCCCATTTCCGTTAATCTCAATCCATCAAACACTACACACCCCACTGACTACACATATATGGAACTGAAAAGAGTAGTAGTGACCGGGCTTGGTGCCCTCACCCCCATAGGCAACGACGTTGAGACCACATGGCTCAATGCCGTCGCCGGCAAGAGCGGTGCCGCCCCCATCACCCACTTTGACGCCTCGAAGTTCAAGACTCAGTTTGCCTGCGAGGTAAAGGATTTCAACCCCAACGACCACTTTGACCGCAAGAAGCTGCGCCAGCTCGACCTGTATGCGCAGTATGCGATGGTGGCAGCCCGTCAGGCCGTTGCCGACTCTGACATTCTTGAGGCTCCCAACCTCGACAAGGACCGCGTGGGCGTCATCGTGGCAGCCGGCATCGGCGGCCTCCACACCTTCGAGGAAGAGGCCGGATACTATGCCGTCAACGGTGCCGAGCAGGGCCCCAAATACAACCCCTTCTTCATCCCCAAGATGATTGCCGACATCGCGTCGGGCCACATCTCGATGGACTATGCCTTCCATGGCCCCAACTATGGTGTGGTATCGGCCTGCGCATCGTCCAACAACGCCATCATAGACGCTTTCAACCTCATCCGTCTCGGCAAGGCCGACGTCATGGTGACAGGTGGCGCCGAGGCCGCCATCTATCCCGCAGGTGTGGGCGGCTTCAACTCGATGCACGCCCTGTCGACCCGCAACGACTCGCCCGAGACCGCATCGCGCCCCTTCAGCAAGTCGCGTGACGGATTCGTGATGGGCGAGGGCTCGGTTGTCCTCATCCTCGAGGAGCTCGAGCATGCCAAGGCTCGCGGCGCCAAGATCTATGCCGAGGTTGCAGGCGGCGGCATGAGCGCCGACGCTTACCACCTCACTGCCACACATCCCGACGGCCTCGGAGCAAAGCTCTCGATGAAGAATGCCCTCGAGGATGCCGGCATGACCCCCGACGACATCGACTATATCAACGTACACGGCACATCGACCCCCGTGGGTGACATCTCTGAGGTCAAGGCCATCGTCGAGCTCTTCGGCCCCGCCGCACACAAGCTCAACATCAGCTCGACCAAGTCGATGACCGGCCACCTGCTGGGTGCCACCGGCGCGCTCGAGGCCATGTTCTCGGTTCTCGCCTGCAAGAACGACATCGTTCCCCCCACAATCAACCACGAGGAGGGCGACGACGATGAGAACATCGACTATACCCTCAATTTCACCTTCAATAAGGCTCAGAACCGTCCCGTACGCGCAGCCCTGTCGAACTCGTTCGGTTTCGGCGGCCACAACGCCACCGTCATCGTCAAGAAATACGAGGAATAATCCCGGCATCAGTCTTATACTACCGATAATATCCCGTCCCCGGCATCCCGACCGATGCCGGGGACGGCTTTTTTTGTGGCCAAACTTTGGGCTCGGGAGGATGTTATATACATATACACCCTATAACATACTCCTCACGTCATGAACCCCGCTGCGTCACAACCCTCACGTCCCTCTCATGGCCTTCTCGACCGCATCGAGAAGGTGTTGCGCTATCTCTTCCCCGTGGCGGTGACTGTCGGGCTGGTGGCGTGGATGTTCACAAAGGTCGATTTCCACAAGATGATGCACGTCATCCGCGACGGATGCGATTTCTGGTGGATAGCGGCCATGATGCTGCTCACCACCATGTCGAGGATGATACGCGGCATACGCTGGGGCATACAGTTGCGCGCAGCCGGGGTGCCGCGCATGACTGTGACTGCAGAGAGTGTGTCGATTTTCGGAGCCTACGCCCTCAACCTGCTCTTCCCCTGGCTCGGTGAGGCATGGCGCTGCCTGTATGTGACGAAATGGGAGAACGTGAAGCTCTCGACAGTCGTAGGCACGGATTTCGGCGACCGTCTCTCCGACGGTGTGGTCATCGGGCTGCTCATAGTGTTTGCCTTCGTGGTGGCGCGGGGGCCCCTCGACAGCTTCCTGGCACGCTATGCCATAGGCAAGGATGTGGTCGAGTTCACCGACAACCCATGGATGTGGGGGTGTCTCGCCATTCTGCTCGGGCTTCTGTGGGCCGCTTACCTCGCCATCAGGCGCACGCGATACATGGCCGACATCGACCGTGTGGTGATTAATATGTGGGAGGGCTTCAAGGTCCTCTTCACCATGCGGGGCCGCGGCCTCTATGTGGTGCTGACCTTGGCCATCTGGGTATGCTATTTTCTCGAGACCTATCTGTGCTTTTATGCATTTCCATTCACGCGGCGCCTCATCAGCGACCCCGGCACGGTCTATGGCCTGTTGCCCGGGCTCGTGGCCTTCGTGTTCGGCTCGTGCAGCATGGGTGTCCCGTCCAACGGCGGCCTCGGTCCGTGGAACATCGCCATCATGTTTGCCCTCTCGCTCTACGGCATTCCCCAGACCGAAGGCGCCGCGTTCTCGATGGTCGTCTGGACCTGCCAGAACCTCATGCAGGTAGCCCTCGGCATCTTCGCGGCCATCTACGTCACCACCCAGCGCAAGAAAAGAAAACAGGCCCGGTGAAAGTATGGGTTTTCTGATTGAATCAGTTCAAATGCTTGATTCGGGAACCGCTTCGATTATTTTGTCCGCGATGTGATGTACTCGGAGGGAAGGACGCCATATTCCTCCTTGAAATATCTGGCGAACTGTTTCGGCGAGATACCCACCCGGTATGCTGTCTGTGAGATCTGTCCTCCTTCGCTGTCAAGGAGCCGTTTCCCCTCGCGTATACGTATAAGCCGGATAAACTCGACTGGTGTCTTGCCTGTGATGCCTTGGAGCTTTTTATACAGGTTGCTCCGGCTCATGGACATGATGTCGCTGAGGCGTTCGACACTGAATGTCTCGTCGTCGAGATTGTCGTCGATGACTTTGCGTATTTTGGCGAGGAACTCTTCGTCGTGGCTCAATGGGGCATTTTCCTGCCGCAGCAGGGTCTTCTCTATCATCTGTCTGCGCAGACGGCGCTTTTCCCTTGACACATATATGTACCATAGAGCTCCGATGATGCAGATGGCCGCTATTATATAGGCTGCAATGGCAATGTAAGACCTCCACCATGGCGGGATAACTCGGATACTTATCTCTGTCATCCCGGCAGAGCCGTGCAAACGCACCTTCAGGGTATGTGTGCCCGGTGTCAGGCCTCCGTCAAACGAGCATCGGTTGTCTGCCATCGGAGTCCAGGAGCTGTCATCGAGACTGTATTCATATTTTGTCCTTTCGCGGTTGACAAGGTCGAAAGAGCTGAACTCGACTGTCAGGGGCTTATCGTGCGGAATCTCCAGACTGCTTTCTCCCATAGGCCCTGCAGGTATGCACTCATTATCGCCCAGGGTCACAGCCGACATCCACACCTTCTCCTTTGCCGGACGTATACCGGCACCCTGTGGATGTATGACTACATATTTACCGAGACCTCCGGCCACGATGCTGCCATCGTCAAGACACGTGAGTGCGTATCGGTTGAAAGTTATGTCGCCAAGACCGTCGGCAGCATACAGCGCGTGTATGACAAATGTGTATCCGCTGTCCGACATTATAGGCCTCACACGTGTCATGCCGTTGTCGCCTGTTATCCATATATCACCCCGTGTGTCCTCTGCTATGGCCCGCACGGTGTTGTCAGACATGCCGTCTCCGGCAGTCAGCCGGGAGAGTGTGGCAAATGTGCCGTCGAGCACATATATTCCCTCCTTGTTTCCAATCCATGTCAGTCTCCGGCTGTCACGGAACAATGCGTTGACTGTAACATCGTCCAGCCATTTACGGTCGGGGATACGGGCCGGAACCGTACTCCCGGGCTCCACCATATAGAGGCCTGAACTTGTGGCGACCAGCAATGTGTCTGAGGTTGCGGCGAGTCCCGTGACACAGTCTGACCGCAGCACTGAATTGGTGCGCGTGAAGCTCCGGCTCCCGACGGCATGTAGTCCTTTGTCGAAAGTTCCTGCCCACAACCTCCCGTCGGGCATCGCGAGGATGTGGCGCACATAGTCGAGTGAGTCGGACAGTCCGGCGACAGGGGCTATCATACCTGACCGATACATATATATTCCACCCCCGTATGTCCCGAGCAGTAGCCCGGAGGGTGACTCGGCGATGCCGATGACAGCCGCGCTCCTGAGCGGCGAATTGTTCGTGTCGAGCACTTTGGCTGTTGTTCCCGAGTGGATATCGGTGAGTTCGACAAGTCCCTTGCCATCTGTACCCATCAATATCCTTCCTTCAGGACTACGGCGTATCACGCTTATGTCCTCATCTGCGGTGATGTCGTGCCTCTCGATTGCCGGTGACGAGAGTGATGCTATCCCGATTCCGCTTTTTCCTGTCCCTGCTATGATTATGTCCCCGTCTGTAAGGACGGATGTGATATGGTTGCTGCCGGGCGAGAAAGGATTGTCGCGGTCGTGTACATATTGTACCGTAGGCAATCCTGATTTATCCATAACGATAAGCCCGTCATGATTGGTGCCTGCCACTATCATGCCGTCCGGCCCGACTGCGGCGGATGTAACCAGATATGGGGTGCATCCCGTCATGGTGTCGTAATGACCGCTGTCAGGATTAACCCTGACCATCCCGTGCCCGGGAGTGCCATACAGCAGCAGGTCTCCGTCGGGGGTGGCCATGATGTGGCTGTGACGTACAGGCAAAACGGCGCATTTCCGCACTGTTCCTTCCGGGAAGCGCAGCTCATACACGTTGCCATCCCCGTCGGTAATATATATGGTGCCCTTGACCTGACGGGCCGCCGTGACTCCGACTGGCCTTATCCCTTTAAGGCTGGTTCCCGTGAGGAAATCTCCTGATGTGGCATACATGAATATCGAGTCGGAGGAAATCAGGTATAGGTTCCCGTCGGTGTCGGCACATATGTCGTTGATTTCCCGGTGTATCCCCATGGTGGCGAGTCGTGCTGACGCATCCGAAAATAAGTTTTCCTCCAATACGGCTATGCACGAGATGCCTTTGGCCCATACCGAGCCGTCAGCCCCGAACACTATTGCTGAAGGCTTGAGGCCCGGGTCTGTGGCAAGGCGATGGAAGGTGTGCCCGTCGAAGGTGTCGATTCCGTCAGAGACAATCCACAGACGTCCGAGCCGGTCGATGCTTAGCGATTTGATATAGTTGTCTGCTATGCCGTCACGGACATCATAGTGCCTGAATGCCGGATTGGCCCGGACAGAGACTGCAAGAAGAATCAGTAGCGGTAGCAGGAATATGGTCTTCGGTATGCTGGGACACATGGTATTAGTTGGATTCAAGTCGACTCATTAACGCTTTGCAAAGATAATATTTCAGCCGCACACTGCAAAACATGATGTGCCGGAATGTTGAAATGATGTGCCCAAATGTGTAATTGCTGATAAATTAAGCAAATAAAGCGGTATCGGCGGACCTCTCTCCGTATACGTCGATAATTTTGCGGAAACCAATCAACCAATCGGAAACATTATGAGAAAACAGTATCTATTCCTGATTCCGGCCATTGTCGCGACCATGACGGCGACAACGGTGACAAAAGCCGGAGCTGTGAGTGAGGAGGTCACCGCGGCGGTACCTGCAGTGACATCTACCATTGATGTCTCACGGACAATGTGGAACGGCGTACAGACCGTCGAGGGCTGGAGCGGCGCGCAACAGTTCACGGCCTCGGCGTGCGCGGACATAAAGGCCGGAGACCGTATAGTGGTGACATGTACAGAAGCCCTGAGCACGACACAGTCGCAAGTTGATCTCCGCAACGGGGCCGGATGGGCTAATTTCACGCCTCCGCTCAACATCAACATCACCGGCGAGACATTCCCGTATGATGCCGTGTTTACCATTACCGAAGAGGTTGCCGGACTGATACACGCCAACGGTATGGTTGTGACCGGCAAGGATTTTACCTTCACGCGGGTGGCACATGTGACGACCATAGAGACATCCGACCCCTCGGAGAAGGGAGACTGGGCCCGGACTGTATGGGAAGGTGAGGAGGCGATAAGCTGGGTGTCGGGATCGAACAACAGCGTGCTCATCACTAACGCTACTCTCGGATCTCTAAAGAGCGGGGACGTGGTGCGTGTGTATTATACCGGCATGAAACCAGGTGCGGTCGGACGTATCCTGGCCAACTGGACAGCGCTGACATCGCTGACCAACTCGACCCTGACCGGGAGCAGATATTACGAGTATACCCTTACCGACGAATGGGTGGAGCAGATTGCTGCCTCTACAGGTTTGCGTGTGAGCGGCAACAACTACACCGCGACCAAGGTAGAGATAATAGATCCGGCCAGAAAATATCTGGTGCAGGGGGAGATTGACATGCAGGACATACGGGCATGGGAAAGCGGAGAGCAGTCCAAGGTCACAGTATCTCTGGCCAATCTCGAGAGTGTGGATGTGGAGACCGTTGTCGAGGTCGATATTGACCACGACAGCTATGGTGACTATGCTACGGAAAACCGTACTGTCACATTGGCTGCGGGAGGTACCGCCACGCTTGATGTGCCGTTCAGCCTCGAGCCGGGTTTCTATAACCTCAATGTCTATGTCAACGGAGACAATATCTGTTCGAAGGTCATCGGATGCCGCCCCACGGAGGTGGTGTCGGCCCCGGACGACAATCTTGAAGAGATAAAGGCATACTGGGACAACGAGCTTGACATATTGGCGGGCATACCTGTCGATGCCGAGCTGACCCTGATAGAGTCGGCCTCTACGGCAAACCGCAATGTGTATCTGGTGAGGATGAAATCTACCCCCGATACTTATGGCGGTGAACCTGTCGAGATACGCGGTTTCTATGCCGAACCGGTAGCCGAAGGCAAATATCCGGCCCTGATACAGTATCAGGGTACCGACGGAGGGGCATCTGAAATCAAGCCCATAGGGGGTGACGACAATATAGGTTGGTGTGAGCTGGTGCTCTCGACCCGCGGTCAGATGCTCAACAACCGCGCTCCCGAGAACTGCGAATGGGGATGGCTCGATCCGGCCTATACCCGTAAGAGCAATGGCTCAATCGACTATTACGCCCATGGTTTCGGCGATACAGAGAGACATTATTATCGTGGCGGCAACGTCGACTGCATCCGTGCTATAGATTTCATGGAGTCGCGCGACAAGGTCCACAAAGACAATATCTTTGCCGTGGGTGGAAGCCAGGGAGGCTCATTCGTCTATGTTGCGGCAGCCCTTGGCTCAGGCCGTATCCGTGCTGCGGCCCCTTCCATAACAGGTCACAGTGATTTTCGCGATTGTGTGCGTATTGTGAGCTGGCCCGGCAACGTGTTCGCTTCATGTCAGGCAGAGCTCGGCATGACCGACGATGACATGTGGCATTTCCTTTCGTTCTATGACGTACGCAATCTCGCCCCGATGGTCAACTGCCCTGTCATAACCTCGTTCAGTCTCCAGGACCGTACCGATCCCCCGCATATCAACGTGGCGCCATTCAACAATATAGACCGCAGCGGCCTCACTGAGGACGATCTGCAGTATGTGGTGAATCCTTTCCTCGGCCACGGTACCGCATCCGACTGGAAATCGAGATACATGGCGTTCTTTGAGAAATACCGTACCGATATCGAGCCGTTCGACCCCACGACCCCGGTCATCGTGGCCTGGGAGGGGAGCGAGCCCATCTGCTGGAACCAAGGCCCGGAGAATAACTATGTGTCTGTGCCCGCGACACGGTTCAGGAATGTAACGGCCGGAAGCCGGCTCCGCATCTGTCTCACAGACCTCGCGCTCGGAGCCCAGGGGCATGTATGCCAGGGCAACTGGTCAGATCTGCCTGACGCCGCGGAATATATTCCGCTCACGGGTGGCTCGTATGAGTATGAGATAACCGAAGCCATGCTTGGCAGACTTCAGGCCAACGGACTGGTCGTGACCGGCATCGGCTATACATTGACACGTGTCGAGATAGTGAATCCGGCCAATCTCCCCGATGTCACGGCATCTGTCATGGAGTCGTCTGTTGATGTGTGGGACAATGGCAAGACTCCGGCCGTATGCATCAGCCTTACAGGGAACGGTGACAGGGACTCTGAGGTGGATCTGTCGCTCGGATTGCGCACCGACGACTATCGCGCTCTACCCTCGATGACACGGACTGTCACAGTCCCTGCGGGAACAACCGTTGAGGCACGGTTTGATGTCGAGGGGCTCGACCCTGGATTCTACCATGCAGTTGTCACGGCAAATCATAGCGAACTGTCGGATTTCAACTTTGGATATGACCCAGAAGGGATAGTGTCAGCTCCGGATATGGCTGATGACTTTGACAGGTTTTGGGAGAATGCGCTTGCCGAGCTCGCGGAGATACCTATGGATGCGGAGCTTACGCTCATACCCGAGAAATCTACCAAGGCTCGCAACATATATCTTGTCGAGATGAAATCCATATCTGACAATGGGGTAGCCGGTTCTGATGGCCCTGTGGTGATACGCGGCTACTATGCCGAGCCGGTGTCCGACGGCAAATATCCGGCGCTCATAACATATCAGGGCTATGACAGTGATTCATCTGTCGCACCCTGGTGTCCCGGAGGTGATGACCGACCCGGATATGTCGAGTTCATCCTGTCGACCCGTGGCCAGATGCTCAACAACCGGGCTCCCTATGAGAATCCTTATGGCGACTGGTTCATGTCGGGATTCGGGTCGGAGCAGAGCTTCTACTATCGCGGCGCTTATATGGATGCCGTGCGCGCGATTGATTTCGTGGCCTCGCGTGATAAGACAGACGGCGACAATATCTTCGCCCAGGGACAGAGCCAGGGTGGAGCACTCACCATTGCCGCTGCGGCCCTCGGCGATGGACGTCTCAAGGCTATAGCACCTTCAATACCTTTCATGGGGGATTTCCCCGACTATTTCCGTGTCGGCAACTGGCCTTCGTACAATGCTTTGGCCAGACAGGAAGAGCTTGGGCTGACTGATGGGGAGATGTACCGTTTCCTGTCGTATTTCGATACCAAGAATCTGGCTACGCTCATCTCCTGTCCTGTCAAGACCGCTATAGGATTGCAGGACGACGTATGTCCTCCGCATACCAATATCGCTCCATACAATAATTTCGGCTCGTCGGTCAAGGAGCTGACCTTCAATCCAATGCTGAAACATCAGACACACGCTGCCTGGGATAGAGAGTTCATGGAGTTTTTCGGGCGCAACTACACATCTACACTGAATGAAGAGGTTTTTGTGTCAGGAGGTGAGGCGTTCACCGAAATATATACCCTTTCAGGCACAAGGGTCTATGCAGGGCCTGAGAATGGTGCTCCGAGACTCAATGCCGGTATCTATGTATTCAAGACAGAAGGCACAGCACGGAAGGTCTGTGTAAGATAGCTGTCTGACTGATAAGTTAATCCCCGGCAGAGGTTCATGTGATGTCTCTGCCGGGGATTATGTGTGGGATAGAAGCCTCTGTCACGCCTCCTTGAGCTTTTGGGCAAGGAGGGTGGCGGCGATGCGTATCTGGGCCAGGGTGTCGCTGTCGGGGGCCTGTTTCACGATGACGGGGTCGGTTATTGTCGTGAGCTTTGCGTCGGTGAGATGGCGTCCCATCTCGTAGACGGCCTGATGTGCCCATGTGTGCGACCCGATGGTGAGTATCTCGCGGTTCTGTATGCCGCGTATGGAGATGGCTTCCATGACCGCTGTAATCGGCGGGAAGAGGGTGTTGGAGTATGTGGGCGAGGCTATGACGAGTCCCCTGTGGCGGAATATGTCGGCGATGATATAGCTGAGGTCGGTGACAGATGCGTTGAGCACCGAGATTTCCTTGATTCCGGCGTCGGCCAGAGCGTCGGCGGCTGTCTCGGCCATCAGCTCGGTGTTGCCATACATCGAGCCGTAGACTATGGTGACGCCGTTGTCGAGCGGCTCGTAGCGGCTGAGGGTGTCATAAAGTCCGACAACCTTTGCGATCTCCGAGCGCCATACGGGGCCGTGGGTGGGACAGATGGTCGATAGCTCTGTCCCCGCGAGTTTCTTGAGGGCGCGCTGCACGAATGTGCCGTACTTGCCCACGATGTTGCTGTAATAACGCACCATCTCGGGGAAATAGCGCTCTGTATCCATCTCGTTGTCGATGACGGCGCCGTTGAGGGCTCCGAAGCACCCGAAGCCGTCGCCGCTGAACAGGGTCTGCTCCTCGCACAGATATGTCATCATGGTTTCGGGCCAGTGTACCATGGGGGTGAGGGCGAACTGCAGTGTGGTCTCCGGGCCGAGGCTCAGGGTGTCGCCGTCCTTGACGGCGAGCGTGCCCCCCTCCTCGCCATAGAATCCCTTGACCATCGAGAGAGTCTGTGCGTTGCCCACGATGATGAGGTCGGGATATACGTTGCGCAGTATGCGGATGGCTCCCGAGTGGTCGGGCTCCATATGGTTGATGATGAGATAGTCGGGCTTGCGGCCAGCGAGCAGCTCATTGATGTGGTCTACGAGCTGGAGCGAGTGGCTCACCTCAACGCCGTCGACGATGGCGCATTTCTCGCTCCCCTCGATGAGATATGAGTTATAGCTTACACCCATCGGCAGGGGCCACATCCCTTCGAAACGGTGTGTGGTGCGGTCGTTGACACCGACATAATGTATTCTCTCCGAAATCCTCTCAGTCTTCATAGCTGTGTACGTGTGAATTGAAAAAATCCGGGCGCAAAGTTAGTGCTTTTTGCCCGGATTCACTCAATAATTTACGAAAAAAGTCAGAAGGGGAGGTCGTCGGTAGCCGAGGGGGCCAGGTCGACGGCGGGGGGAGGCGTGGGTGCGCCTGCGGGTGTGGCATAGCCCTGGGGCATCTGGGGTGCGGGGCCATACGATGCTGCGGGGGCAAAGGCTGCGGCGGGTGCGCCGGGCTGCGCCATGGCTGCCTGGTCGGCGGGCTCTGCCTTCCATGCGCGGATGTCCACATACCAGCGGCCGTTGAACTCGCGGCTGTCGATGTCGAAGCTCAGCTTGACCATCTGTCCCACCTGCAGGGGGAACTGGTCGACCCTCTCGCCGAAAAAGTTGAAAGCAACCTTTTTGGGATATGTCTCCATGGTCTCGAGCACGTACTCGCGCTTCTTCCAGGGGTTGCCGGCTTTGGATGTGCCTCCCACCTCGGGGAGTGCCACGATGATTTTACCAATGATTTCCATTATGTGATATTGTTGTTTTGTTCGGAGCGGAATAGATGCAAAGGTAGCGTTTTTTTGGCTCATCACCAAAAATCGCCCCTTGAAAATTGTGCTGAAAAACACAGGCCCTCCCGGACTGCGACATCCGTGAGGGCCTGTATGGCTATGGGTTTGCGGCGGGGTCAGAGACCTTTGCCGTGGCAGTTCTTATATTTCTTGCCTGAGCCGCAGGGGCAGGGGTCGTTGCGGTTGATGCGGGGCCCTGCCTTGGCCGGCTGGGGTGCCTGACGCTGCGACGCGCCCTGCGATGCGGCACGGTTGGCGTTCTCGCCGGGCAGGTTCTCGCGCGAGGTGCGGTATTGCGAGTAGTCCTCCTTCTTCTCGGGCATTGCACGCTCTACCTTTGGCTGGGGCTTGGGCTGCTCGGGCGCGGGCTTCTGTGCGGGAGCCTCGGTCTCGGGGGCGCTGTCGGCTGCGGGCTCTGCAGGTGCGGGCTGGGGTGCCTGCGGACGTGCGGGCTGCACATATATCTGGCCGCGCATCAGGGTCGACATGGCCTTGACGTTGAGCTGGTTGAGCATGGCCTCGAAGAGGTGGAACGACTCTACCTTGTAGATTACCAGCGGGTCTTTCTGCTCGTATGACGCATTCTGCACGCTCTGGCGGAGCTGGTCGAGCTCGCGCAGGTGCTCCTTCCAGAGCTCGTCGATGGTGACGAGGAGCACGGCCTTGTGCCACTCCTTGACGATGGACTTGCACCCGGTGCGGTATGCCTCGTCGAGGTCGACCACGAGGTTGAAGAATCTCTTGCCGTCGGTCATGGGCACTGCGATGCGTCCCTTGTAGCCACGGTTCTCGACACAGTCGTTGATGACGGGCACGGCCACCTCGATGATGCGCTCGCTCTTGCGGGCGAAGGCCTCGTTTGCGGCAGTGTGTATCTTCTCGATGGCCTCCTCTTTGGTCAGGTTCTTGAACTCATCCTCGGTGAAGGGTGCCTCGATGGTGAGGGTGCGGAAGAGGTCCATGGCCAGGTCCTGGTAGTCGGCGGGATATGTGTTGTTGACAAAGTTCTCGATGACGTCCCACATCATGTTGGCGATGTCGATGCCGATGCGCTCGCCGAGCAGGGCGTGATGGCGGCGGTTGTAGATGTAGGTGCGCTGCTTGTTCATCACGTCGTCATACTCGAGCAGGCGCTTGCGGATGCCGAAGTTGTTCTCCTCGACGCGCTTCTGGGCGTTGCCGATGGCGTTGGTCACCATCTTGCTCTCGATGGCCTCTCCTTCCTGGAGTCCGAGGGTGTCGAGCATCTTCATCACGCGGTCGGTGGCGAAGAGGCGCATCAGCTGGTCCTCGAACGACACGAAGAATACCGACGAGCCCGGGTCACCCTGACGTCCGGCACGTCCGCGCAGCTGGCGGTCGACGCGGCGGCTCTCGTGACGCTCGGTGCCGATGATGGCCAGACCTCCGGCCTCCTTGACCTCGGGTGTCAGCTTGATGTCGGTGCCTCGTCCGGCCATGTTGGTGGCGATGGTCACCATGCCCTTCTTGCCGGCGTTGGCCACAATCATGGCCTCCTGCTGGTGCAGCTTGGCGTTGAGCACCTGGCAGTCTATCTTGCGCATGTCGAGCATACGCTTGAGCAGCTCGGAAATCTCGACCGATGTGGTGCCCACGAGCACGGGGCGTCCGGCATCGCGCATACGCACGATCTCATCGATGACGGCTGCATATTTCTCTTTCTTGGTCTTGTAGACGCGGTCGTCCATGTCGATGCGTGCCACGGGACGGTTGGTGGGGATGGTGACCACATCGAGCTTATAGATGTCCCAGAGCTCTCCGGCCTCTGTCTCGGCGGTACCGGTCATACCGGCCAGCTTGTGATACATGCGGAAATAGTTCTGGAGCGTGATGGTGGCGAATGTCTGTGTGGCTGCCTCGACCTTGACGTGCTCCTTGGCCTCGATGGCCTGGTGGAGTCCGTCTGAGTAGCGGCGACCCTCCATGATACGTCCTGTCTGCTCGTCGACAATCTTGATCTTGCCCTCGTCGATGACATACTCGACATCCTTCTCGAAGAGGGTGTATGCCTTGAGGAGCTGTGTCACAGTGTGGACGCGCTCGGCCTTGACGGCATAGTTCTGCATCAGCTCGTCCTTGACGCGGCTACGCTCGGCGGGGTCCGCGATGGTCTCGGCCTCGGAGAGCTGCGAGGCTATGTCGGGGAGCACGAAGAACTGCGGGTCGTCGCTCTTGCCGGTGAGCTCGTCGATACCCTTGTCGGTCAGCTCGACGCTGCGGTTCTTCTCGTCGATGACGAAATAGAGGGGGTCGGTGACGGTGGGCATCTCGCGCTGGTTGTCCTGCAGGTAGTATGCCTCGGTCTCGAGCATGAGGTTCTTCATGCCTTCCTGCGAGAGGAACTTGATGAGGGCGCCGTTCTTGGGGAGGCCCTTGAAGGCGCGGAACAGCAGCAGGGCAGCCTCCTTGCGGGTCTCCTTGTCGTCGCTGGCAATCTTGGTCTTGGCCTCGGCGAGAATCTTGGTCACCAGACGGCGCTGGGCCTCGTAGACCTTCTCGACATTGGCGCGATACTGGTCGAAGAGCTGGTCGTCACCCTTGGGCACGGGGCCCGAGATGATGAGGGGAGTACGGGCGTCGTCGATGAGCACCGAGTCGACCTCGTCGACGATGGCATAGTAGTGCTTGCGCTGCACCATGTCGGCGGGGCTCATGGCCATGTTGTCGCGCAGGTAGTCGAAGCCGAACTCGTTGTTTGTGCCGAATGTGATGTCACACTCGTATGCCCTGCGGCGCTCGGGGGTATTGGGCTGATGCTTGTCGATGCAGTCTACGGTCGAGCCGTGGAACATGTAGAGCGGGCCCATCCACTCGGAGTCACGCTTGGCCAGATAGTCGTTGACGGTGACCACATGGACGCCGCGCCCCGAGAGCGAGCGGAGGAATACCGGGAGCGTGGCCACGAGGGTCTTGCCCTCGCCGGTAGCCATCTCGGCGATCTTGCCCTGATGGAGCACGATACCGCCGATGAGCTGCACGCGATAGTGCACCATGTCCCATTTCATGTCGTTGCCGCCGGCCATCCAGTGGTTGCGGTATATGGCGTTGTCGCCGTCGATGGTGACGAAATCCTTACCCTGTGCGGCCAGGTCGCGGTCCATCTGTGTCGCCTTTACGGTGATGGTTTCGTTGGCGGCGAAGCGGGCCGCGGTCTCGCGTATCACGGCGAAGACCATGGGGAGGTGGGTATTGAGTTTCTCCTCGATTGTGTCGAGTATCTCTTTCTCGTTCTTGTCTATCTTGTCCCAGAGGGGCTGGCGCTCGTCAAAGGGCAGGTCCTCGACCTCGAGGCGTATCTTTGCGTTCTCCTCCTCGAAGGGGGCGACTGCCGTCTTGATGTCGTTGCGGATGTCGGTGATGGCATCGCGCAGGCCGTCGATGCTGAGTTCCTTTACCTGTGGCCCGAGTTCCTCTATCTGCCTTACGATAGGCTCTATCTCCTTGAGGTCGCGGGTCGATTTGTTGCCGAAAAGCTTTGTTATGAATGATACGAATGACATTGTCAGTATTTTAGGGTGGGTTAAAGGTTAAAGGTTATGGGGTTAGAGGGTTATAAGATTTATAAAAATTATAAGATTTATAAGATTTATAGTCAGCGTTCCTATAACCTTATAACCCTTCACCCCCGGACCTTATAAAACTACTTGATCGGGGGAAGCTTTGCGGCGTTAGGCGAGCGTATGCGCAGTATGCGCGCCACGGTGGGCGCTATGGCACGGGCGTCGACGGTGCGGGTGAGTGTGGCCGGTTCGACGTCGGGAGCCATGATATATACGGGCGATGTCGTGGCCTGCCATCTCACCACAGGCAGGCGTGTCTCGCCAAGGTTCTCGTCTGCATCGTCGTCGCCGTCAGATATTTCCCATCCGGGATTTACGGTGACGAGCAGGTCGCCCGCTGAGGGCGAATATATGTTGCGCTCGAGGGCGGCGGGGTTGTCGCCGGCACGACGGGCAAGTATGTCGTCTATGGTGTAGACCTCGCTCACTCCGGCCATACGGCTCAGAAAATCGGCACATTCGCTGCGCAGGGTGGCAATCTCGATGCCCCTCTCCTTGGCCAGGTTGCGGTTGAGGTGGAAGAATCCGTTATAATATCCGTTGACCCATTCGCCGTTGCCGTGGATGGCCATCAGGTAGACGTTGAGCAGCGATACGGCCTTGCGGGGCGAGAATGTCCCCGAGGGTATGGCCCACCGTTCCTCGTCGCGCTTGCCGCCGCTCGGGGCGGGTGTTCCGGCTATGAAGAGCAGGGTCGAGTCCATGCCGGGTCCCTTCTCGATGGCGCGTATCAGGTTGGCTATCTCGCCGTCCAGGCGCACGTATGCGTCCATGGTCTCGATGCGGTTGTCGGCCTCGCGTCCGTAGAGATAGGGCGAGAGGTCGAACCCCACGCTTATCATGTCGGTGACTGCCTTCTTGCCCAGAGGTATCGACGTGATGAGGTCGGCCGCGGTGGCGGCTATCTCGCGGTTGCCGGGTGCCGAACTCTTGAAGGCCTTGAACCTGTCGGCGTCGCGCGAGGGGAATGTATGGCGGAAGGGATAGAGTTTCTTGTATTCGGGCAGGTCGGGATAGAGGTCGAGACACAGCGCGGGCTCCCAGGCCATGGTATCGAGGCGCGAGCCGAGGGTAAGTCCCACGTTGCGCCGCGCGATGGCTGTCGGTGTCTCGCGGAAATGTGTCGCCGAGGTCCATTTGCCGTCGACATCGCTTATCCAGAATGCCGAGTTTCCGGCATGTCCTCCCAGTATGACGGCTACCTGCGGGTCGGCAGCGAGGGCGTGGACTGTGCCAAGGCCACCGTCGGCGATGCGGATCTCGTCAGAGAGGGTCGATACCAGCAGACGCCCCGGTGTGAGGTCGCGGTCGGTATATGTCCCCGCAAGCTCGGTCGGGAGTAGGGCGGGGATGTCGGTGCGTGTGGTGGCGTTCCAGACACGGGCCGAGGGGACTCCGTTGACACCCGGAGCGGCCCCTGTCACCAGCATGGCGGTGGCTGCGGTGGCATCTATGCCGGGGCCATAGTCGACATTCTCTATCGAGAGTCCCTGAGATATGATGCGGTTGAATCCGTCCGGCCCGAAATTGGAGCGGAGCAGGTCGACATAGTCGGCGGAGAGCCCCTTCACAAAAATCCCCACCACCAGCTTGGGGCGGGGCGAGGGTGCCTTGGGGCCTGATGTGGCCGCAGCAATGCCCATGGTCACCATCGAGGCAACCAGAACACAGGCAAGACGTGATGAAATGGGCGATTTGCGCGACACTGGGTGATATTTTGTGGGGTCTAGTTGGACTGGTTTTTCTAGTTGAACTAGAAAAACCAGTCCAACTATTCCTCAACTATAACGTCAACCCCTGCGGTTTTGTTTGATTGCGGCTGCCGCGCGCAGAGCCGAGGCGGCCATGAGCGGTATGAAAGCCGGGTTTGGCGACTGGACTCCGAGTGCGAAGAGCACCCCGAGCACTATCAGGAGTGCAAAGTTAACACTTTGATAGCAAAACTCCAAGCGTTTCCCCTTTTTTAGCCAGGGAGCCACCGCGCCGATGAGGCACAAAGGGTTCAGCCAGAGATATAGCCAGTTGGGCGAGGTAGCCTCGTGGACCGAGACAAAGATGAGGAATGTCAGCAGCAATCCTTCGAGGCCCATGATGCCGAAATAGATGGTATCGAACCACCTGCCCCAGCGCGTGATGCCGCGCATCTGCAATATGGTGACGGTGAAGGCGATGGCGAACACCACCCATCCCCAGAATAGCGGGGACAGCACCGTAGGGGTGGGCCCAAGCGATGCCGAGGGGGTGTCAGGGCCTCCGACGAGCCATTGCGACGAGCTCACGACAGGTGCGCCCGAAGGGAATGTGGCTCCGGCCAGCATGTCGGCAAGCATGACGGGCGCAAACGACGCCTCGCGCTCGCTGACGATGCGGTCTATCCCCGAACCCAGGGCCGTGTCTATGCCGAACTGATACCAGGGATAGTTGGCGTGGAAATGGCGCATGGCGTTGCGGAACGTGTTGCGCTCTGACGCGGGGACCCGCGGCGACGACAGGGTGAGGGTGTCGCCGACAGCCTTCTCTATGAGCGCCAAGGGACGTGTGGCGCAGTTGTCGAGTACATAGTTGTAGCGGTAGACGCGGTTCTCGGGGAGGAGATTCTCTGAGATAAGCTCTATCAGCCTCTCGGTCTGCAGCGAGTCGAGCGCAAGTGTCTGCTCGAACACCGCGCGTCCGTCATGCCGGTATGACTGCAGGAAGAGCGACGTGGGGAATGCGGCCGCGAGATAGTCGGTCTCACCCTTGACGAAACGGTAGACGAACCCGGGGGAGTTGAAATCGAACACTCCCCAGTTGACGGTCATGTCCGCCCCGTTGTCAAACTGTACCCTCAGCCCCGTATGGCCCTCGAGCTCATAGATGTCGCTGCCCTCCATGCAGGTGAGCAGTGACACCGTGGCCCGCGGGGCTGCGTATGCCGTCAGCGAGATGAGGGCGACAAGGAGGGTGATATATATGTGTCTCATCCTAATATGCGGTTGAAATAGTCGCCCGGAATTATGGCGAAGATATTTTTGCCGTCGGGGGTCATGGCCGGGGAGGTGCAGCGGAACAGGTCGGCTATCAGCCTGTCCATCTCGGCGGTCGAGAGGATGCGCCCCCGCCGAATTGCGCCCGAGCGGGCCATTGACAGCGCAAGCCGCTCGTGCAGTGTGGAGGCCACCTCCTGCCCGGTGTCGACCACGCTCTCTATGAGGTCTTCGACCAGGGCGCGTGGCGATGTGTCCTTGAGCAGAGACGGAACACCGTCGATGCTCCATGTGGTGCCTCCGCGGTGGGTGATGACAAATCCAAGCTCGCGCATGCGGGGCGAGATGTCGGTCAGCACCTCGTGGCTGCGGGGCGACAGCTCAAGCACGTCGGGGAACATCGTGGCCTGTGCCACGAAGGCCTCTTCCGAAGCGCGGTTCATATAGCTGTCATACAGCACCCTGACATGGGCGCGGTGCTGGTCTATCACCATCAGGCCTCCCTGCGAGGGGGTGAGGATGTATGCCCCTCCGAACTGCTGGGTGAAGAGTGTCGCCTCGTCGGGAGCGGTGTCGAGCCCCTCGAGTCCCGGCGCGGTGCCTGACTCCGGGTCTGACGGGTCCGGGTCGAGGGTGTTGATGCGGCTCTCGACCATCGTGGCCAGCCCCTCGTCGCGCTTGCGCACGAAATCGTCGTATAGTTTCTCCCAGTCGTTGACCGAGACCGTGGGGCGGGGCGATGCCGTGCGCCTCGGGCGCCTCTCGGGGAAGAACTCCGAAGCCGGGGGGACAAGCTCGGCGCCGAATGGATTGTATCCGTCGTCTATCTCGACATCGTGGGTGGCTGTGGCATCGGGGTTGAAGACAGGTATCTCGGGGGCGTCGTCTACATCGAAATCTATGGCCGGGGCGGCGTTGAACCGTCCGAGCGAGTCGCGTATGGCGGCGGTGAGTATCTGCCAGATGGCCTGTTCGTTCTCGAACTTTATCTCGTTCTTGGTGGGATGTATGTTGACGTCGATTGTCTCGGGGTCGACACGCAGGCTTATGAAATAGTTCGGCTGCTCGTCGGCGGGTATCAGACGCTCGTAGCACTGCATCACGGCCTTGTGGAAATAGGGATGGCGCATGTTGCGCCCGTTGACCATGAAATATTGCAGCGGATTGCGCTTGCGGGCGTTGGCCGGGAGTCCGACGAATCCGTTGACGCTGACGATCGACGTGTCTGTCTCTATGGGTATGAGCTGCTTGTCGAGGTTCTTGCCGAACAGTTCGCAGATGCGTTGTTTCATTGACCCGCGCCGCAGCGAGTGCAGCGTCACGTCATTGTGCACCAGCGTGAAGTCGACGGCGATGTTGACGAGTGCAAGCCGCTCGAACTCGCGCATGATGGCACTGAGCTCCACGGAGTCCTTCTTGAGGAACTTGCGGCGTGCCGGGACGTTGAAGAATATGTTCTTGACCATCATGTTCGAGCCGGGCACGCAGGCCTCGGGCTCCTGGCTCTCGACCTTGGAGCCGTTGATGACGATGCGTGTGCCCACCGACGCCCCTTTCTGCATGGTGCGCAGGTCAATCTGGGCTATGGCTGCAATGGATGCCAGAGCCTCGCCGCGGAATCCCATCGTGTGTAGCGCGAAGAGGTCGTCGGCCTGGCGTATCTTTGATGTGGCGTGCCGCTCGAAGGCCAGTCGCGCGTCTGTGTCGCTCATGCCGCAGCCGTTGTCGACAACCTGTATCAGCGTGCGCCCCGCGTCCTTGAGCACTATCGTCACCGAGGTGGCCCCGGCGTCGATAGAGTTCTCGACAAGCTCCTTGATGACAGACGCCGGCCTCTGTATCACCTCACCGGCGGCAATCTGGTTGGCCACAGAATCGGGAAGAAGACGGATTATGTCACTCATGGCAGTGGAATTGAGTCGGGTTGGATTGAAAGCGGGATTGAGTCGGGGAGGGTAGTTGGACTAGTTGAACTGGAAGAACTGGAAGAGTTTTCTGTGTTGCTCACCGGGAGTGCCGGGGGCTTGGGGCGCCCGGTGGCCTGTCCGCGCACCGTGAGGGCGTCCTTGCGCATCTTGCCCAGGATGCTCTGGCTCTTCAGTGTCTCCATCTCGGGAGGATAGACAAACACATCGTCCGGCGAGAGGGGGCGCAACGGCCCGTACCAGCGGAATTTGGGCAGGAAATATGACGACCGCTTGGCCAGATACAGCGGTGTGACCTTGCCTGTGGTCTGAGGCCACATCTTCAGGTGGCTTATGTCGCCGTCCTTGAAATGTGCGTCCATATACGAACTCTCCGTAAACGAGAACTTGTTGTATGTCGAGTCATTCTCCATCGGGAACATTATCACCTGCACGCTACCCTCGACATACACCCTCTCGACCACTGTGTCGGCCATCCATGCCGTCATGTCGGAGCCTGTTATCTGGTTATAGCAGTCCTCGCCGATGTGCTGCGACACCAGTCCCACCTCGGGGAGGCGGGCCCAGTCGACGGTCGAGTCTGACATGTGGACATAGACCACATTGCCCACTATCTGCTTGTCGCCGTTCCAGATGATGGGATTGTAGTACATATAGAGTATCGAGTCGCGCTCGACCATGCTCATCGAGTCGCAGAGTCCCTGGACGTCGCGGCGGAAGAACCTCACGCGCCTGAACGCATCGGTGACCCTGGTCGAGTCCGAGTACATGCGGGCCGTGATGGTGTCGGCGTGAAGATAGAGGGTGTCGGGGCGCGAGTACTCGAGGGCCAGGGCGTTGCCGGTGACAAACGCGCTGTCGGCCAGCTCGTCATAGAACCCGTAGTCACCTATTATAGATGACTTGCCCGCCGAGTCGGTGAGGACCATATTGCCGAATGCCTCGCCGAATCCGTTGTTGCGGTCGTAGAACAGAGTGTCGCCCGTCAGGGTGTTGCCCCTCCAGGTGTGTACCGTCGACCTCTGGAACAGGTCGGCTATCCCGGTGCGGGTATAGTAGAAACCCGACGACGAATTTATCTCGCCATCCTTGCTCAGTATCTGTGTGGGGCATAGCAGCTCGGCTATGCCGGTGTCCGTATTGTATGCCAGCGAGTCGGTGTACATCCTCAGCGTGTCCCCCTCGCGCGGGCCGGTGAGATGTACGTCCATATAGAAATATGAGTCCTTGGTGGAGGGATAGTAATATCCCTGCTGCGACACGAGGGTGTTCTGCTTGTCAGTGAGGGTACCCCCTACCATATAATATCCCACATCCTCGACCATGTCATAGAAGAAGACGGGTGTCGTCAGCGACACGTCGCGGTTGATGAGGCGCACATTCTTGCCGGGATATGCCCGCAGCTCGGCAATCTCGGTGGTGCCGTCATAGAATAGCTCGTCGCCATACACGAAGAGGGTATCGCCCTGCTCCATGCGCACGTTGTCGAAGGCGTCGAGCGAGGATGTCTTCTCGTTGAACCTCGCCGAGTCGCAATACATGAACATGTCTCCCTTGCGGAACTGCACGTTGCCTACCAGTATCTGTATGTCAGAGTCGCGGCGCTGATCGGTCATCAGCCTGTCGGCATACTCGATGAAGACCTTGCCCGGCTGATGGCGGTCGGCCAGGGGTATGGTGGGACGCACCCGGTGGCTCTTGGCCGCCGCGCGCGGAGCCTTGGCCTCGGACGGAGGTGCGGGCCATGCGGCCACCATGGCAGGGAGCCACAGCGTCAGCGCGGCCAGTATCACTATCAGGGGATGTCTCATCGCTCGTTGTCTGCGGCGTTTACTTTTTGCCGGACGGCTGCTCGTTCTTTATCCATCCCGAGTGGGTGAAGTCGCAGTTGCGCCAGCCCTCCTCGATACGGACGTATGTCGATTTGATTTTGTCGGCCAGCCACTTGTCTAGTATCTCCTTGCGGCGTGCCTGCTCGTAGAGGTTCTTTATCAGCTGATAGTCGTCAGACAGGTTGGCGCGGTGGCCCGGGATACGTGATGTCAGCTTGACCATGGCCACGATGTCCTGGGTGGTCTTGGGGTCTTTCATTATGAACGCCTGCGACACGTCGCCCGGCTGCATGTCGTTGACTACTTTGGCCACCTCCTGGGGCAGGTCAGACATCTCGAAACGCGATGTGCTGTAGTTGGCAGACATCTCGTTGCTGTTCACCATCACGCCACGGTTCTTGTTGGTGGTCTTGTCGTTCGAGATTATCGACACGGCATCCTCGAAGGTAAATTTCTTCTCGTCGACCATGTCGTGGCGCACGGTGTCGAGACGGTTGACGGCCTCGATGAGGTCTGCCTCTGCCACACGGGGCTTGAGCAGTATGTGGCGCACGTTCACACGGTCGCCGCGCTTCTCGATGAGCTGGATGATGTGGTATCCGTATTCGGTCTCGACAATCTTCGAGACCTTCTTGGGATCATTGAGGTTGAAGGCGACTGCAGCGAACTCGGGCACGAACTGTCCGCGGCCCGAAAAACCGAGCTCACCGCCGCGGTTGGCCGACCCGGGGTCCTCCGAATAGAGGATGGCCAGTGTCGAGAACTCGCTTTCGCCGCGTGTCACGCGGTCGGCATAGTCGCGCAGGCGTGCCTTGACGTTCTCTATCTCCTCGCGCGGTATGGCGGGGGCCACTGTCAGTATCTGCACCTCGACCTGCAGGGGCACATAGGGTATGCTGTCCTCGGGCAGGCGGTCGAAATAGCGGCGTATCTCCGTGGGGGTCGACGCGATGTCCTTGGTGAGGTTGCGCTGCACGGTCTGCACCTTCTGGCGGTTGGCTATCATGTCGTGATACTGGGTCCTGAGCGCGGGGATAGGCTTGTTGAAATACTGCTCGACCTTCTCTTTAGAGCCGAGCTGGTTGATGAGGAAGTTTATCTGTGACTCCACCTGCTGCATCACCATACCCTCGGACACCTCGACGGTGTCCATCTCGGCCTGGTGCAGATACAGCTTCTCGACAGCCATCTGCTCGGGTATCACGCAATAGGGGTCGCCGTTGATGGGAGCTTTCTCGTAGAGCATGCTCTGATAGGTGTCCTCGACCTCTGATTTCCATATCGGGGTGTCGCCGACGACCCATACGACCTCTTCGGCTACGTTGTCGACGGCGGCCACGGCGGTGGCGGCACATATCAGCGCGATGGCGCCTGAGATGAGTATATTCTTTATTTTCACTTTGTTGCGGTGATTGATGGATGAATTACGGATATATTCGGCTTCAAAGTTACGAAAAATCCGCCAAAACCGCGTATTAAAAAGGGTTAAGTCCGATTTTACCCTCATTTTCGGGCTGTCTGGGCCGTTTTTACGGTCGTTTGGGTGGATTTTACCATTCTGTTTCATGATTATGCGGTAATTTTGCAACATCAATTTAACCCGAAACAGACCCATGAAAAAAATCCTTTCACTCTTCGCTGCCGCCGCGCTGGCCTTCGGGCCGGGAGCCGATGTGCAGGCGGCAAAGAAAGTCCATACCATCGGAGACTCGACGATGGCCAACTATGACGAGAACGCCACCGTGACCCGTGGCTGGTGCCAGTATCTGCAGCAGTTCCTCACAGGCATCGAGGTAAACAACCGTGGCAAGAACGGAGCATCGAGCAAGAGCTTCTATCTCGAGCCTTCCTTCTGGACCACCGTCAAGAACCAGATGCAGCCGGGCGACTATGTGCTGATACAGTTTGCCCATAACGACGAGAAGACCGGCGGTATGGACGGCGACGAGGTCAAGGCATATTATAACTCGATAGGCGACAACGCCGCTGCAGCAGCCACCGACTATCGCGGCACCAATCCCTCGACTACCTATAAGGATTATCTGCGCAAGTATGTCGACGAGACCCGTGCCCTCGGGTGCGAGCCTGTCCTGGTCGGCCCCGTGTGCCGCATGTATTTCTCGGGCAACACCATACGCCGCAACGGCCGTCACGACCTCGGCGACAGCTTCTCGGTGATAACTGGGTCGGGCATACTCGAGAAACAGAGTGTCCCCGCCTCAGACCACACCATGGACTATGTGCAGTCCATGAAGGATGTGGCCGCAGAGAAGGGTGTCCCCTTCATCGACCTCACCACGGCCACCGCCGACCTCTATCTCAGCTATGGTGACTCCGACTGCCATTCGATACTCGGCGACGGCGCGGGCTCGACCCACCTCAGCGCCACCGGTGCGGCCCTGATAGCGCGCCGTTTCGTGCAGCTTGCATCCGACGCAGGTGTGATGGCCGAATATGCCAATCTGTCGGGCGAGTTAGGGGTATCACCCGCTGACGGCTCGATGGGACAGGGATATGTCGGGCAGACCTTGCAGAAGGAATTCCTTGTCTCGGGTTTCAGCCTCGAGCCCGCTGCCGGGAATGTCACCGTCTCGGCTACCGAAGCCATCGAGCTCTCGGCCGACGGCGGGGTGACATGGAGCTCGGACATAGCGATGCCTTATGAGTGGAGTACGCTGGTCGGAAAGTTCCAGGTACGTATGACCATCGACAAGGCAGGCGAGAATATCGGCGCGTTCACCATCTCCGCTCCCTCGGGGATATCGAGGACAGTCACCGTGACCGGGACAGGTGTCGAGCTGTCGGGCGGTGTCGAGGTCAACGCATACTGGCGTCTCGAGAAGGATGACGCATGCGAGCTCACAGGCCCCGCCGAACCCCTCGCCGAGAGCTGGCACGGCATGGAACTGCAGCGCTATTCAAACCCCAACGCCAACACCGTCTGGCCCGACTGGACGGGTTTTGACGCCTCGCGCAAGACACAGCGCAACGTCATCGAGGGTGGCGCATGGCCCGACGGCGAGATCGACGAGGTGTCGACCCGCTATATCGAGTTCGGCCTCAAGGCAATGCCCGGCACCACGCTCTCTGTCGACGAGATAAGCTGTTTCCTGTGCGGATGCGGCGGCAACGGCATGTGCGTCAACGTGTGGTACTCGGTCGCCGACGATTTCTCGGACGCGAGGCAGATTTTCCATTACGAGAAACTCCCCTCAAACAATATGCAGTATATCAAGGAGGTGCCTGTGCTGAGTCTCGACGGGGGACAGACCCTGCGTCTCCGTTTCTATCCGTGGTATAACGGCGCGGCCACCGGCAAGACCATCTGCCTCTCTGACATAAGGATTCACGGCTATGCGTCTGACAACAGCGCCCTTGCCGCAGTCACCGCCGCAGGTGTCGTCGACACCGCATATTATACCCTCCAGGGGATACGCGTGGGCGCACCCGCACAAGGCAACCTCTATATTGTCCGCGACACCCTCTCTGACGGTGGTGTCAGGACCAGGAAAGTCATATTTTGAAAAACCTTCAAATCATATACCCAATGACAGGAAAAATGTTCATCACCCTCCTGGCGGCCGCTGCGCTGTCGGGAGCTCCGGCCATGGCGCAGGACGCCGTGACGCTGGCGTCGTGGACCTTCGAGACAGGCTATGACCTGACCCATGAAGGCAACGACTACACCTACACCCCCAACGGCGGTGACGCCGCCGACACCGGCGCGCTATGGTTCAATGCCGCCACCCCGCACATCCTCCCCGAGGCGAGTGCCGGGGAGGCCGCTGCCTATGACCTCTCGGCATGGTCTGAGGGGCGATACTGGCAGCTCTGCAACGGCTACGAGACCCGCGTGTTCCGCATCGAGAACACCGCGGAGAATGTCGCCACGGATTTTACAGACCCCGCCAACCACAAGGCTTACTATCAGGTGACCTTCCCCACCACGGGCTACCGCGACATAAACCTGACATTTGCCATCGCTCCCGGCAACAATACCGAGACACCCGTCGAGGTGGTGATGTCGACCGACGGCGGCCAGACATGGCTCGACGCCGGGGCCGTGAACACATCGGCTGTATGGTTCCAGTATGCCGACCGCACCGTATCCCTCTCGGCCAACAACAAGGATAAGGTGATGGTGCGTCTGCTCCCCACAGCGGGCACCACCAACTGGAACCTGCGCAATCTCTCAATCTCCGGCTCGGCCGTGGAGGCTCTTCCCTCGGTCAGCAACCGGGATGTGGATTTCGCATGGCCTATGGGTACTCTCGCGCCTCAGGGTCAGGCCGTGGCATCGCACGGCAATGTTTTTTCGGTCTATGAGCTTGCAGTCGGGAGCGGCCTCACCGTGACACGCACGGGTACCGTGACCGGGGGCTCGGACCAGACCCTCTTCAAGCCCTCCAACAGCAACTCGAGCGAGTTCAAGGAGGAGGATGCCCTCATCATGACCGTCGCGCCCAAGAAGGGTATCACCTTCCGGCCCACCGCCTTTGCCTTCCAGGCCAGCAAGCATGGCACGAGCGGCGGCAACATCGCCCTCGAGGTACGCCGTGGCGACAGGAGCGTCATGGTCAATGATGCCCTCAACCCGGAGCGAGCCAACGCGGGCAATTTCGTATCGCATTTCAACGAGGCCATCACCGATTTTGACGCATCGTCAGAGCCTGTGACAGTGGTACTCTACATCAACAAGCTCGCCGACAACAAGGAACTCGGATTCGCAGACCTCACCCTCTATGGCGTGGCCGACGGTCAGGTAGAGGCCGTCCCGGTCTATACATTCAGCCTGAGGTCGGCTGTCGAGGGTGCGGGCGCGCTCTCGTGCTCGCCTGCCGGAAACGAGTTTGACGAGGGGACACAGCTCACCGTCTCGGCCACCGAGAATTTCGGCTATCATTTCACCAACTGGACCGATGGCGCGGGCAATGTCGTCTCCGAGGCCAATCCGTACAGGTTCGAGATCATGGCAGACACCGAGCTTGTGGCCAACTATGACAGGAACAATGTCTATGCCCTTAACCTGACGCTCGAAGGGGGTGCCAACGTGAACCAGGTGCTCTATACCCCCGAGGGGAATGTCGTTGACGGCATACACTATTACGAGGAAGGGACTGACGTCAAGCTCACCACTGTGGGCAACCGCATACTTACTTTCACCAATTGGGAGGACAACAGCACCGCTCCCGAGCGCGAGATAAGGATGGATGGCGACAAGAACCTCACAGCCACATTTTCGGCGTGCGACTATATCGTCGGGTGGGATTTCTATTTCGACCAGCCCGCATCCGAGCGTGCCGCCGACTATAAGGCTGAGTCTGACAATGCCGGACTCCTGAGCCTCCACAATGCCGAGGGGAAGACGACCTCATGGCTCACCCGAGGCATCGGCAACGGTGCCGAGAACGGCAAATGGGGTGCCCGCATCTGGAAACTCCGTTCGGACGGCAACTATTTCGAGGTCTCCTTCTCGACCCTCGGATATTCCAACGTAATCTGCTCGGCCGCCCTCGGCGTGAACTACAACACCTACTCGGTCAACAACGTGCAGTATAGCGTCGACGGTGAGAACTATACCACCTTCGGCACATACAACCTGCAGCCCGGGTGGGTATCCAACGAGTTTGCCCTCCCCGCCGAGGCCGACAACAAGGCCCGCGTGTGGATACGCTTCATGCCCGACAGGGAGTCGCCGCTCGTAGGCAACGCTACCGATTATGACGGCCTCGCAATCGCCGAGCTCTTCATCCTCGCCGACCGCGACAGCGCCAACGACCAGATGGATCCCGAGCTTGTCGGTGTGATACCTGCCGACGGCTCGGAGAGTGTCTCGGCCACCGGGTCGATTATCCTCACTTTCAACGAGAAGGTCAAGCTCGGCATGGGCGACGCCACACTCAACGGCGAGCCTCTGACCCCGCGCCTCAGCGGCAAGAGCGTGGTATATCCATACGCAGGTCTTGACTATGCCACCTCCTATACATTCACTGTTCCCGCAGGGGCTATCACCGACCGCACAGGCAATCCGTTTGCCGGGATGACCATGACCTTCAGGACAATGGAGCGCGTACAGCCCGAGGCACGCCTATATGACGTCATCGTGGCCCGCGACGGCAGCGGCGATTACGCATCGCTCCAGGAGGCCATCGACGCCGCTCCCTCGGGTCGTGTCAAGCCCTGGCTCATCTTTGTCAAGAACGGCGAGTATAAGGAGCATATCGACATCCCCGCATCCAAGCCCATGCTCCACATCATCGGCCAGGACCGCGACAAGACCGTAGTGCTCGACGACCGCCTCTGCGGCGGTGAGAACGCAGTTCATGTCAGCGTCGGCGCCACCGTGGTCGTCAATGCCAATGACTGCCTCTTCGAGAACATCACTCTCGAGAACTCTTACGGCCACGTGCAGCAGGCCGGTCCGCAGGCTCTTGCCCTGAACACCGCCGGCGACCGCACCGTGTTCAACAATGTTGCCATGCTCTCGTATCAGGACACATGGATTACCCCCTCGACATCCAACTACCGCGCATACGTCCGCAACTCGTTCATCGAGGGTGCTGTGGATTTCATCTACAACAGCGGCAACATCTACATCGACAACACCACCCTCTACATCAACCGCAAGAGCGGCGGTTTCATCGTGGCTCCGTCACATGCGGCCGATGTCGAGTGGGGATATGTGTTCAACAACTGTACCATCACCGCTCCCGGCAATCCCAAGGAGACCGATGTATGGCTTGGACGTCCCTGGCACAACCAGCCCAAGACCGTGTTCCTCAACACACGCGCCGAGGTGACCATCCCCGCTACCGGCTGGTATGAGACCATGGGCGGACTCCCCGCCATCTGGGCCGACTGGAACACTGTCGACGGCGACGGCAATCCCGTTGACCTCTCGCAGCGCCGCGACACATATTATTATACCGACTCGAACGGCGAGCGCGTCTATGGCAAGGCCAAGAACTACCTGACCGACGAGGAGGCCGCACAGTACACCGTGCGCAATGTCCTCTCGGGCTCGGACAACTGGGAGCCTGTCATCAAGACCGAGCCATGTTCCGCACCCGCGCCTGTCATCGCACAGAGCGGCGACATCACATGGGAGGCTGTCCCCTATGCCATCTGCTATGTAGTGACCAAGGGGGATGACGTAGTAGCCATCACCACCGAGACCTCTGTCCATGCTGCAGACGCAGCCGATGCCGAGGGTTACATGGTACAGGCTGTCAACGAATTCGGCGGTCTCTCGGCCAAGGGTGTGGCCCTCCCCGAGAGCGGTGTCATCGACACTGTGGCCGATGGTGGCACCGTAATCGGAATATATGACCTGCAGGGACGCGCCATCGCATCCCCCGTGCGTGGCATCAATATCGTGCGCACACTCAATGCCGACGGCACTGTCTCGGCATCAAAGATGCTTGTGAAATAATAAGGATTGGTATTAAATAGAGCCCGGTGGCACCAGAAGGTGGTGTCACCGGGTTTTGTTATCCTTTCCTGTATGCTGTCGGGGTCACTCCATGGGTGGCCTTGAAGCATTTGCCGAAATAGTTGAGGTCAGAGAATCCGCAGTCGTATGCAATCTCCTTGACGGCCATGTCGGTGGTACGCAGCAGTGTGGCGGCGCGGGCCATGCGTGTCTGGCGCATGAAGTCGGCCGGCGAGACACCCATCAGCGCGCGCATCTTGCGGGTGAGGTTGCTGCGGCTCATGCCTATGGCCGCGGCCATCCCGTCGACATCGGCCTCCGGGTCGGCAAGGCTGGTGTTGACATATTCCATCACCCGCTGCATGAAACCGTTGTCGGCCTCGCTCACTGCCGGAGCAGGCGTTGGTTCGGGTGCGGGAGCCTCATCGTCGGGGGCGTTCTGCTGCTCCATCAGCCTCAGATATGCCTCAAGGGTCTCGCGCTGCTTGCGCCTGATGGCACGTATATACATCACGGTCCATACGGCACCTCCCACCGCCGACAGTATCAGCAGCACGAAGATGGCCCGTGCCCAGATGGTCTCGTACCAGCGTGGGGTGACGGTGAGGGTGAGGCGTCGGGCATAGGCCGAAGGACGGCCTATGTGGTCTGTCACGGTGACGTCGATGTCATAGCTCCCCGGCGCGAGGTCGTAGAGGGTTATGGAGCGCGAGGTCGAGGGTGCGCTCCATTCGCCCCCGTCTATGCTCACGCTGTACCGCAGCTCGCCGGGCCACGAATATTCGGGTGCGGCAAACCGCAGTGTCAGCGACCGCTCTGACTCGCCGAGCGTGAGATATGATGTCGTGGCGGTGAGCAGCGTGTCACGTCCACCCTGTATGGATGCCGAGGTGAATATGACGCGGCACGCGGTGTCGGCCGGGGCATCGGGCGCGAGGCTTGCGGCTATGCCGCCTTCGGCGGTACCGAGCAGCCACCGTCCGTCGGCAAGACGCAGGGGACGCATGTCGGTGAAGCGCATGCGGCGTTCCCAGTATCCCTCGCCGAATACCTGCGGGTCGCCCCCGGGCACCTCCGGGTCGATGGTATAGAGATGTCCCGGCCCGACGGCGAGCAGACGGCCCGACGGCATCGCCGTGAGGGCCATGGCCACGTCGAGACGGTTTGACACGGGGTCGTCATAGCTTGTGAACTCGCCCGGGGCGTGCATGCCGCTCACCCCGTCGCTCTCGGTCGACACGAACAGGCCGGTCGGAGTGACCACAGCGTCGGTGACGGCTATGCACCCGAGCGACGACAGCCTCCCGGCCTCGGTGACATGCAGCCGTGCGGGGAGATTCCTGCGCATCTCGACCAGGCCGCCTGTCGTGGCGGCATATATCACTGTGTCGCCCGCGAGGGCCAGGCGCCGGCATCCCAGCGCGTCGGGGGGATAGCTGGCGTAGGTCACTGTCTCGGGACTGTCGGAACAGGGGTTGAGGATGGTCTTCATGCCGTCGCCGAGTGTGGCGATATGCAGCCGCCCGAGCCTGTCGGGCACGATGTCATAGATATTTCCGCCGCAAATCCCGCGTACCTCATAGCGGTCATCTCCGGCAGGTGTGAGGCGCGTGAGGCCGTCGGGTTTGGCTCCCGCCCACACGGTGCCGTCGGGCGAGACGGCCAGCGAGTACACGGCGTGCCCCCAGCTCACGAAGCTGTCCGAGAGCCTCCCCGTGGGGCTGAGATATTTCGGCGTGCCTGAGAGGAGGGCGTCATATACCGCCACGGCCTTGCGGTCGGGCTCGGAGACCCAGACACGTCCGAGGCTGTCGCGCGCCGAGGCTATGATGCGGTGCCCCTCGCCTCCGGGCAGAGGGGTGTAGGGGAGTACCCCCGGCGAAAGACGCAGGGCACCCCGAGAGCTGCAGAACCACAGGCCTCCCTGAGTATCGGGGGTGCAGAACCGCAGGGAGCCGTCGGCCACGCCGAGGTCGATGACCTCGCGGGGCTCCGAAGCGCGGTTCTCGGCAAAGGCCACTATGCCGTCGCGGGTCACTGTCCACACATGCCCGTCGCCATCCTCGCGGCAATATGCCTGCTGCTGATATGTATATGGGCCGAAATCACCCAACTTGCGGTTTGAGAACGAGGCATATCTCATCTGCGGCTCGCTGTCGGTGAGCCAGGCCCCCTCGACGGGATTGTTGTCGGGCACTATGAGCCACCCGGCGTCGGTGCGTGCCACCACGGTGTCATATCCCGCGGTCTGTCTCCACGATTTGACCGGAAGCCGTCGGCCAAGACGCTCCTCGATGGCCGTGTGCACATCCTCAAACCTGTATGTCGAGGGGTCGAGGCGCACCAGCCGGTCGTCTATGCGGCACCACAGCCGTCCGTCGGCCGCGGGCTTGATGTCGCGGTATCGCGACGAGTAGCGGCGTGCGCTGTCGCCGGGCGCGGGGCGTATGACGGCGAAATCATATCCGTCAAAGCGGTTCAGTCCGTTCCAGGTGGCTATCCATACCAGCCCGTCGCGGTCAACGGCAATCTGCTTGACCGACCGTTGCGACAGGCCGTCCTCCTCGTCGAAGAACCTGACCCCGCAGCGCGGTGTCACGGCCCCGCAGAGGTGGAGCGATACGGACAGGATGATGATGAGGTGGAAGAGTCGTTTCATGGCATTGCAAATATAGCCATTTTTTGGCGAAGTGTCCGTTTTTGATGTCCGAAAACGGACAAGTGTCCGTTTTCGGACACCCCTCGAAAATGATAATATGCGTATAATCAGCAAATTAAATTTTTGGCACGGTATTTGTTACTTTCCGGGGCAGAAAAAAATAAACCAACAAAATAAATGGACAGAGAGATACCCAAATCAGAGATTGCACGCCGCAAGCGCATTATGTGGATACGCGGCGGAATTGTGGCCGCTGTGGCCGTGGTCGCGGTCGGAGCCATGCTGCTCGGCCTGCGCAAGAGCGTCAAGGCCTCAGACCTGAAATTCTCGGAGGTAGAGCGCGGCTCGATCGAGACATCTGTGAGCGCATCGGGCAAGGTTGCCCCCGCTTTTGAAGAAATCATCAACTCGCCCATCGCCACAAGGGTGGTCGAGGTGTTCTGCAAGAGCGGCGACTCGGTAGGCGAGGGTACACCGCTGCTGCGCCTCGACCTGCAGAGTGCCGAGACCGAGCTTGACAAGCTGGCCGACGAGCTGCGCATCAAGAGCCTCAATGTCGAGCAGACACGCCTCAACATCGCCACCTACCTGAAAGACCTCGACATGAAGGTCAAGGTCAAGGAGATGAACGTCAACCGCCTCAAGGCCGAGGTCGAGAACGAGAAGCGTCTCGACTCGCTCGGCTCGGGCACGGGCGACAAGGTACGCGAGGCCGAGTTCGCATACAACACCGCACGTCTCGAGCTGACTCAGCTCAGGCAGCAGCTCGAGAACGAGCGCAGCGTCAAGAAAGCCGAGGCCGAGCGCGCCGAGCTCGAGCTGAGCATCTTCCGCAAGAATGTCACCGAGCAGCAGCGCACCCTCGAGGACGCACAGATACGCTCGCCGCGTGCCGCGACACTCACATATATCAACAATGAGGTTGGCTCGCGTGTGAGCCAGGGCGAGAAGGTGGCCGTCATCTCCGACCTGAGCCATTTCCGCGTCGACGCCGAGATTGCCGACAGCTATGGCGAGCGCGTGGCCCCCGGCGCACGTGTCGATGTCAAGATAGGCCGCGAGGTGCTCGGTGGTACCGTGGCCTCGGTCAATCCCCTCAGCCACAACGGAGTCATCACCTTCACCGTACGTCTGGACGACGACGACCATGGCCGTCTCCGCTCGGGTCTGCGCACCGATGTATATGTGATGTGCGATGTCAAGGACGACATCATGCGCATACGCAACGGCTCGTACTACATGGGCCCCGGCGGATATGACATGTTCGTCGACACGGGCGACGGTGTCCTCACCCGCCGCAATGTCAGCCTCGGCGAGTCAAACTACGAATGGGTCGAGGTCAAGTCGGGCCTCAATCCGGGCGACAAGGTAGTCATATCTGACATGAACGATTTCAAGAAACAGAAAACAATCAAACTCAAATAACACCATGGCAATCATCAAACTTACAGGAATCAACAAGATCTATCGTACAGACGAGGTAGAGACACAGGCACTCGAGAACGTTAACATCGAAATCAACCAGGGCGAGTTCGTCTCGGTGATGGGCCCCTCGGGCTGCGGCAAGTCCACCCTCCTCAACATCGTAGGCCTGCTCGACACCCCCTCCTCGGGCACCGTAGAGATAGCCGGACACACACTCGACACAAAGAAGATGAAGGATGCCGAGCTGGCCGCCTTCCGCAACCGCAACATAGGATTCGTGTTCCAGAGCTTCCACCTCATCCCCTCGCTCAATGTCACCGACAACATTCTCCTCCCCCTCACATACCGCAGCGGCCTGTCTGACAAGGAGCGCCGCGCCAAGGCCCGCGAGGTACTGGAGCGCGTCGGCCTCACACACCGCGCCAAACACATGCCCGCACAGCTCTCGGGCGGACAGTGCCAGCGCGTGGCCATAGCCCGCGCCATCATAGGCAACCCCGAGATAATCCTGGCTGACGAGCCCACCGGTAACCTTGACTCCAAGATGGGCGCCGAGGTAATGGAGCTGCTGCACGAGCTCAACAAACAGGATGGCCGCACCATCCTGATGGTGACCCACAACGAGGCCCAGGCCAAACAGACCGACAGGATACTGCGATTCTTCGACGGACGACAGATAGGATAACAGGTTATGTTAAAGGAAACCATATACAATCTCAAGACCCAGCCGGTGATGGGTGTGGTGTCGGTGCTTGGTACCGCGCTCTGTCTGCTGCTGGTGATGATGGTGACGGTGCTCAACGACATTGACACCGCCCCCCTGGTACCCGAGTCGAACCGCGACCGTCTGCTCTACGATCACTATATCTGTATCTATAACAACGATCAGAGCCAGTCCGGCGGAGTCGGACAGCTCACTATCGACAGGTTATACTCCAACCTCCCCTCGGCCGAGGCTGTATCTGTGGCAGGCCAGATGTTCACAAGCACCGACATCGAGACCGACGGTGTTGCCCCCGTGATAGCCGACAGGCGCGATGCCGACGGAAACTACTGGAAGATTTTTGACCATCAGTTTGTGGCCGGAGGCCCCCTGACCGACGACGACGTGAACACACGCAACAATGTGGTTGTCATCGCCGAGTCGGTTGCCGGGAAGCTGTTCGGCTCGGGCGAGGCGGTCGGCAAGACCGTCAGGATAGGCTATAAGGAATATGTCGTCAAGGGAGTCGTGCGTGATGTGTCACCCGTGATGGGCGCGAGCTATGCCCAGATGTGGGTTCCAATCAAACCCATGAGGAACTTTGACGACGGTGAGGACGGGGGTATCTCGGCCAAGGACTGGCGCGGCAACTATATGGCCATAATCATGGCCAAGACCCCTGCGGATGTCGACAACGTGATACGCGAGGCTCATGCGCGCATCCCGGCCATGCAGAAAGAGATGGAGGCCACTACCGACGGAATGCAGCGCCGCAACGCCGAGATATACCCCTTCCCGCAGAAGGAGTATAGCGGACGAATCACCAACGGCGAGGAATATGACCACTCCGAGCACGAGATGATGAACTATATCCTCATCGCGATATTCCTCATCGTCCCGGCCATCAACCTCTCGAGCATGACACAGGGACGACTGAGCAAACGCCGCCATGAGATAGGGGTACGCAGGGCCTTCGGCGCCCGCCGCAGCGAGATATTCGCTTCAATCCTGGGCGAGAACCTGATCGTTACCCTCGCCGGAGGTCTTATCGGCCTCGTGGTGACAGGTATTTTCCTGTGGCTCTTTGCCGACACCCTCATTGATGTCCCGTCATGGCAGACCTCCGTTGCGAAGATGTCCGTGACCCCCGCGATGTTTTTCAGGTGGAACGTGTTCGGGTGGGCGTTGCTGTTCTGCTTTGTGCTCAACCTGCTCAGCGCCGGCATCCCCTCATGGCGCGCCTCACGCGAAGACCCCGTACACGCCCTTAACAGCAGACAGTAAAATCTTAAGGTTAAAGGTTATAGGTTAAAGGTTACAGGGACTTGGACCTATAAATCTTATAAATTTTATAAGTCTTATAAAACTTATAACCCCTTAACCTTTAACCCTTAACCTTTAACCCTAAAAACTTCCACTAATGAATCTTCTATTCAAACAGATGCGCCGTCAGTGGCGGCCCAATCTGTGGCTCGTCTTGGAGCTTGTCATCATATCGGTCGTGACGTGGTTCATCACAGACCTGCTGCGCCAGGCATACGCACCCCTGGCCGAACCAACCGGCTATGACATCAGTCATGTCTATTCGCTCAAGTATGGCCGCGGAGGCCAGGCTGCTCCCGGAGAGGAGGAGATGACCAAAGGCGAGGAGATGCGCGAAATAGTGAGCCGTCTGCGCCGCTATCCGGGTGTCGAGGCAGTAGGCATTTCCCTGGGCGGTATCGAGCCCTATAACGGCAGCATGTCATCGGGCGGTATGGTCGACCTCGATGGCGACTCGCTCTATTACGGCTCATACGACTATGCCAAGGGGCATGACCTCTATATAAGGTGGGGCAACGCCAATCCCGATTTCCTCAATGTATTCCGCATCACCGGCCCGAGGGGCGAGACTCCCGAGGAGCTTGCGGCCCTGCTTGGGGGCGGCCCTGACAGGATGCTGCTCTCGTCCAATTTCGTCAATACCGTCGACAGCGGCCACCCTGTGCCTGACCCCTACACACTGCGCGGACACAGGTTCGGATATATGGCCTCGGGATGCGAGCTGGCCGGCATCATCAACCAGCCGCGCCGCAACGACACCCAGAGCGGCGAGCGCACATGCGTCGGCATCAGGATTCTCGACGAGAACAATGACAAGCACATCGGCTCGTATGCCGATCTGGCTATCCGCGTCAGGCCTGAGGCAGACAAGGATTTTGCCGAGACAATGCGCGCCCAGTTCAAGAAGCAGTTCCGCGTAGGCAAGACCTATCTCAAGGACATCGTGCCCTTCAGCCGTTTGCAGAGCGACAACAACCGTCAGGTATCGGGCTATATCTTCCGCATGGGCTCGATGGTGCTCTTCCTCCTTGCCAATGTGTTCCTGGGTCTGCTCGGCACCTTCTGGTATCGCACCCGCACCCGTGTGTCTGAGATAGCCCTGCGCAAGACTCTCGGAGCCACCAACAGCAGCGTGTTCCGCACGCTGATGGCCGAGGGCTTCACCCTTCTGGGCATAGCGGTGGTCATAGCCGCCATTATCGTGGGCGTGCTGGTCAAGCTCGAGATCGCCAACATGCAGTTCTATGGCTATGAGACCCTCGACACTCATGCCGTGGTGGTCAACGCCGTCGCAAGCCTGCTGATGCTCGCAGCCGTCATAGCGATCGGCATCTGGATACCTGCCCGCTCGGCCATGAAGGTTGACCCCGCCATATCGCTTAGGAGTGAGTAAAGTTTAAAGATGAAAGATTAGTAGTGGTGCGATAAAAA
>DAAQ01000036.1 GCA_001701225.1 Bacteroidales bacterium H5
GCATCCGCGGGGCTCCATCGCCGCGACACGACATTTTACAGCAATAGACACACAAAAAACCGCCCGGGGCTCGCGTTGGCGAGGCACCCGGGCGGCGCTATCAGAGGGTGTTGAGGATGTTTACTGCGGAGTGAGTGTGCAGATGTAGGGACGGGTGGCGAGGTTGAGTGTCACGAGGTACTTGCCTGCGGTGACATTCATGTCAGCACCGCCCACGGTGAGGTTATCAAGCTCGCCGCCAAGGTTGATGTTGAGGGCCCAGTCATCGTTCATGCGGAACTTGAAGACACCGTCTGTCATGTCGACCACGCCCGACCATGTGAGGAAATCGGCCGAGGGAGCAAGATTGGTCTGAGCATCCCAACCGGCAGGTGTAGCGCTACCGATCACACCGAGTGTTTTGATAATGGTGGTGGTATATGTCAGCGACTCCTTCTTGAGGTCGGCAGTGGCGTTGGTTGCATCTTCAGGAATCTCGATGACGGCACGTACCCAATAGAGGCCATCAGTATCGACAGTGAGGTTAACACCCTTATCCACGGTCGAAAGGGTACCGGGCTTGTCACCGGGACCGTAGTTGGTACCATTCCAATCCTTCTGGCTTGTGAACTTGAAGCCACCATTGAGGTGTGCGAAACCTGTGAAGACATATCCGTCGCCTGTGGTGAGGGTCTGCGAGGCAGCCTGATTCCAGCCGTTCGAGTCGCCGGGGGTGTAGAGCATCGGGAGTGACTCAACGCGGAATGTCTCTTCGCCTATATTGACCTTGAGGGTATACGCGCCGGTATTGTCGATGACGATGGCTGCGGGAGCCGAATTCTCGGCAACGACGAGGAATTCGCTTGCCTCGGGGTCGATGGCTGCGACATAACCTGCATACTCGGCACCATAGCCTCCGGCATCGAGAGTTCCGGCTGCCACGGTCGACGCGGGAACGACTACAAACTCATATCCTGCGCCCTCGACATTGAGGGTGGCAGAGAAATTGGGGTCGTCATAGGGGTCATAGCCCGACTGCGACATCTTGATGGCCTGGCTGAGGTCCCAGTTGCAGAACGAGCCGACTACATAGTAGGCGTCCTCGACCACATGTCCGTAGGGATCGAAGGGGGTCACGGTCACAGACTCAGAGCCATAGAATGTCGAGGCATTGCCCATGCGGACAGACTGTGTGCCCTTGGTGGCGAACACGGGGAAACGCAGATAGACGGTGCGCTCCTTGGGATTCTTGCCGTATGCCTCTTTCCATACGCCGTCCCAGACGTCGGGGTTTACCATCACCTCGCCCTCGGCACCCATAGAGGTGGTAACCCTGGCTACCTCGGCGAAATCCTGTGTCTGCGACATCTCCATATAGGGCACGTCGGGTGTATAGCCCTCGGGCCAGTCGGTGGGGGTGTCGACCTTGGCGACATTGATGAGGCCCTCGGCAGTGTTGAAGGCGGTCAGGCTGATGGGGGCCTGGGTGTCAGACCCGGCCACGACCTTTACGTTTTCGGCGCTCACGCCGGGGAGCTGGGGATTGACCTGCGGCAGCGAGTCAGATTCCTCGATGTCATCGCAAGCAGAGAATGCCATGACGAGAGCCGCCAGTCCGATGAATTTTGTATATTTCATTGTGTGAGGTTGTCTTTTGCGGGGACTCCTTGGCCGCCCGGCACGATGGCCGGGCGGGTGCGGAATCCGTTGTTATGGTTTACTCTATGGTTGTCTTATAGGGTATCTCCGAGAGATCGATGGTGACAGTGTGACTGCCTCCGGCAATGTTCATGTTGGGGCCGTCGAACGTCATCTCCTCCTCGGGACCGCCATAGTTGAGCTTCCAATCGGAGGTCGGGCCGTTGATGATGGCCTTGAAGCCGCCACCGTTGCCGAAATCGGTTGTCAGAGTCCAGGTCTTGAAATCATCCGAATGCTCGAGCTCTGAGGGAGAAGCGGCATTCCAGCCCTGGAAATCACCTACGAGACCGAAGCTGGTCACAAACGTGAGGGTGTACGTAAGCTCCTTAACATCGACATCAGCAAAGTAGAGACCTGCGCCGGTTGCGGGAAGCTTGAGGTTTCCGGCACCTCCGTCGGTCGAGAGGGTGCCTTCGGTGCCGGTATCACCATAGTTGATGCCGTTCCAGTCGGGTTTGGATGTGAACTTGAATTCGCCGTCAAGGTAGACAAGGCCGCGGTAGTTGGTCCACTCACCGGTCTTCTCATCCTGCTTGTAGCCGAGCAGCTTCATCGAATTCTCCTGGTTCCAGCCGTTAGAGTTGCCGGGGGTGTAGAGCAGCGGCAGCTCGGGCACGAGCGAGAAGTAATCCTGGACAGCGGCCAGGGTGACAGTGTTCGAGACGATACGTGTGATGGCCTGGTTGTTGATCGAGGCGATGGCACGTACATAGAGGGGAGCTGTCATGGGGGTGTACTGCGACTCTTCGGTGATGCCGCGCATGGCCAGGATGGCGTCAGACACGGAGCTGTCCTCGAGCGTTATCACAGCACTGTTGGGGTCCACGGGAGAAACCACAACGCTATAGGGTGCAGCCTCGGTATCCTCCGGGTCGGGAGCCGGGAGCGACGCGCCGAAATCCTCGTAGAGCGACACCTCGACGTTATACTCGGGTGCGACGGTGAGGCCGTAGTTAGGCTGCGAGCAGGTGAGCTCGATGGTATTGCCGCGCTGAAGGGCATAGAGCTGATCGGCAAAGGGGGGCGTGTTGAGCACGAACTCTGTGGGCTCCTGAATCTTGGGGGAGTCGTCAGGCTCGCAGGATACGAGACCTGCCACAGCGAGCGCCATCATGCCGTAGATATGAAGTCTGTTCATTGTATAGTCTTAATGAAATGATTCGTGAGTAAGTGATGATGGATTTGATTATTCCTCGGGGGCAGGTATGGCACCGCCGGTGGGATAGCCGGGATTCTGGCCGAGAGTCGACTCGAACTGTACGGGGATGGCATACAGGCTGCGGTAGTCGGCGATGTTGGCACCGTTATAGTTGCCGCTCTTCCATTCCCAGTTGTACGAGTTGCCCGTGTACTTGCCGAAGCGGATGAGGTCCGAACGGCGGTGGCCCTCCCAGTAGAGCTCGCACATGCGCTCCTTGAGCAGGTCGTCGGCATTAAGCGAACCCACGGGTGCTACGCCTGCACGGAGACGCACGTCGTTGAATCGGTTCACGCCGTCGCAACCGCTCGCACCGTGCAGCTCGCACTCTGCCAGCATCAGGTAGACGTCGGCCAGGCGGAACAGGGGATAGTCGGTGTTGTTATAGGCGTTGACAGCCGTTGCGGTGCCGTCGGCGTTGTCGTAGTTGGTCTCGGGGGTATAGACATACTTGACGCACATGTAGCCGCCGCCGTTCTCGGTCCAGTCGGCCATATCGTCGGGTGTCACGTCCTCGTGGAGCTTGCCCTGATAGATGAGGCGGCGCTTGTCGGTCGAGATGAGGTTGCGCGAGAGCTGCGGGTGTACGCGGGGACCTGCCCACTGGTCACCTGCACAGCCGTAGGGGAGGCAGTCGACCTTGGCGTTGTATGCGCCTACAGAAAGATAGGTGGTACCGCCGTAGGTCTGGATGGTGTTGGCATCCTGAGGCACGGCCCAGATAATCTCGCTGTTGCCCACATACTTGTCGTTGGTGGCGCAGAAGAGATACTTATACTCGAGCGAGGGGTTCCAGGGTATTGCGTTCTTGATCTCGAGACAGAGATTGGCGCACTCCTGCCACATAGCCTTGCCGGTATAGACCTCGGCGTTGAGATAGAGCTTGGCAAGGAGCATCTTGCCGGCCTCGCGCGAGAGGCGGCCATAAATCTGCTGCGATGCGGGCACAAGACCGTTGATTGCGTCGGCCAGGTCGGCTGTCACGGCGTCAAAGAGCTCTGCACGCGAATAGGTGGGAGGTATCGAGCCTACGATGTTGGCCTCGGTCACCCAGGGGCCCTTGCCGAAGATGTCGATGATGTGATAGTATGCCAGGGCGCGGAGCGTACGGGCCTCGCACTTGAACTGGTTGACCTCCTCGGGGGTGAAATATCCGGCACCCTTGTCGATGTCGCGGAGGAAGGCGTTGCAGATTGCAATCTGATAGTTGAAGCGGCAGTATGCCTCGTAGAGCATGGCGCAGTCGGGACCGGCGTTGGCGCTCTTCACCTCGGGGATACCTGCGTCCTTCCAGTTGTCGCCCATGATGGTCTCGTCGGTGCCGAGCTCCTGGAGGTTCCACATCAGACGGGTGTAGATGGCGCGGCCCTCGTCATTGACCTGCACGCCTCCGCCGAACACCAGACCGCCGTATGCGCGGGCCATGAGTCCGAGATAGTCTTCCTTGGAGGTGAGCTCGGTCTTGGTTGTGGGGTTCTCGGGCTCGACGTCAAGGTCGCCGACACACGATGTCGACATGCCCATGGTCATTGCAGCCGCAATCCCCGCTATGATATATCTGTTGAATTTCATATTTCGAAATCTTGTGATGTTGATGACTTGATTTGAATGTTTAGAACTGAGCCACTACGCCGACAGAGAATGTGATGGGTCGGGGATATACACCGCTGTCGATGCCACCGGCGCTCTCGGGATCCATGCCCTTGTACTTGGTGATGACGAAGGGGTTCTGCACGGCACCGTAGAGGCGCAGGCGCAGGTTGTCCTTGAAGAGGTTGCTCCAGGTGTAGCCGAGGGTGATGTTGTCGCAACGTACGAACGAGGCGTTCTGCACGAAATAGTCGGAGAGCTTGGTGAGCGACGACTGGTTCTCGAAGAGGAATGTGTCGTTCATCATGTTGCTCAGAGGCAGTGCGTTGTTCGAGGCCATATCGGTGGTTCCGGCCATGTTCGAGTTATAGAGCCAGTTGCCGATGTTTGCGCGGAACACGATGCCGAAATCCCAGCTGCGCCAGTTGATGGTGTTGTTCCATGTCATGGTCACCTTGGGGGTGGGGCAGTGATAGAAATACTTGTCAGCCTCGTTGATGCGGCCGTCGCCATTGCGGTCTACGAAGACGCCCTCGAGGGGGTTGCCGTCCTGGTCATAGACCTGCTCGTAAACATAGAATGAGCTTGCGGGATGACCCATGGCGTGCTTCTGGGCGAGGAGGTCGGTGCCTACGCCGCCAAACGATGTGTCGGCGCCGTCAGAGAGCTTGGTGATCTCGTTCTTGTTATAGCCGATGTTGTAAGAGGTTGTCCAGGTGAGCTCGGGGGTCACTACGGGACGGGCGGTGATGTTGAACTCGATACCCTTGTTGACGAGGTCGCCGATGTTCATGTTGCCCTTGTTGGTGATGTTCGAGCCTGCGGGATACGAGGTGTTGAAGAGGAGGTCCTTGGTCTTGCGGCGATAGATCTCGAAGCTACCCATGATGCGGTTGTTGAGGAAACCGAAGTCGATACCGCCGTTCCATGTATGGGTCTCCTCCCACTTGATGTCGGCGTTATAGCCTTCGGGAGATACGGGGAACACTGCGTTTCCGCCGGGAAGGAGGGCCGGGTAGATCGAGCCGAGGCCTGTCCAGACGCTGTAGACGGGGAGGTAGGGGAAATAGTCGTCGCCTATGTCCTGCTGGCCGGTCACACCGTAACCGCCACGGATCTTGAGTTCGTTCATCCAGCCGCGTGCGCCTTCCATGAAATCTTCCTCAAGAATCTTCCAGCCGATGGCGAATGCGGGGAATGTACCCCAGCGGTGGTCTTTGGAGAAACGCGATGTACCGTCGCGACGTACCGTAGCAGTGAGCAGGTACTTGTCGAGGAACACGAAATTGGCACGGCCGAAGAACGACACGAGCTGATGGGGCGAGCGGAAATAGTTGGTGGGGTTGGCCTGTACGCCGAGATACTGCTCGTAGGCGGGGTCATGCTCGAATGTGCCGGGCAGATAGCCATAGTTGTTGACATACGAGTAAGAGCGGCCCTTGTTCTTGAACTTCTGCCACGAATAACCGCCTGTCACGTCGACCGAGGTCTTGATGGCGTCGAAATACTTGTTATAGTTGAGCACGAAATCCAGAAGGAGGTTCAGGCGGGTCTGGAACTGGTCCTCGTACGATGTACCGCCGTTCTTCACGGTCTCGGCCTTCTCGATTGTGCCGTCCTCCTTATATACGGGATACTGCCAGCCTCCGGCCCATGCCATAGGTGTGTTGGCATAGTTGCCGCCACCCCATGTGCCGTGCTGATAGTCGTAGGCCAGGTTGAGGTCTGCGCTCAGCTCCTTGAGGAAGGGGAGCTTGTAGTTGAGCTGCAGGTTACCGATAGACTGGTAGGACCTGCCCTTCGAGTACTTGCCCATGAGCTGTGCGATGGGGTTGACAGGGGCGGTCGATGTGTTGAGGTCCTGACCCTTGGCGCCGGGGCCTGTCACCTCGCCTGCGGCATTGTATGATGTCCAGTAGTCGAACACGGGCGAGCCGTTCTCAAAGTCGCGGGGAAGGATTGTGGGGTTCATGGTCACGCAGGTGCCGAGGGTGTTGTCAGAGTACATGTTGACCACATACGAGCCCTTGACATTGGCGTTGACCGAAAGGGTGTTGTTGAAGAACTTGGGAGTCACGCTGATAGAACCGGTGACGCGGTCCATCGACGAGCGCTTGATGATACCGTTGTTGTTGGTATAGCTGACAGACACACGATAGGGGAGCTGTCCGGCGGTGCCGCCTACGCTGAGCGAGTAGTCGGACGAGATGGTGGTGCGGGTTGCCTCCTTCTGCCAGTCGGTGCTGGCGGTGCCGAGCTGTGCGGCCTGGGCCGAATCCTCGCCATAGCGGCTCAGGATGAAGCTGCGGAACTGGTCGGCATCCATCACATCAAGATACTTGCGGGGAGTGTTGATATAGGCGTTGGCGGTGAATGTCACCTGCGGACGTCCGCTCGAGCCCTTCTTGGTGGTGATGATGATGACACCGTTCGAAGCGCGGCTACCATAGATGGCGGTTGCCGAGGCATCCTTGAGGATGGTCATCGACTCGACATTCTCGGGCGATACCAGCGAGAGGGGGTTTGACGCACCATATACACCCTTGGTGCTCATGGGGACACCGTCAATCACGATGAGGGGGTCGTTGGTTGCCGAGATAGAGGCACCACCACGGATCTGGATTGAGGCACCGCCTTGGGGCGAGCCGTCTGTGGTGACGACGACACCGGGGCTTGCGCCGACCAGAAGGTCCTGGGCCGAGGTGGCAAGACCGGCCTCGATTTCCGAGGGCTTCACTGTAGCTACAGCACCTGTGGCATCACTTTTCTTCACGGTACCATAACCGATGGCCACTACCTCGCCGAGCACGAGGGTGTTCTCGGTCATGTTGACGTTGATTGTGGTCTTTCCGGCCACCGGGATGTTCTGGGTGTCATAGCCGACATACGAGAACACCAGAGTGCCGTTTGACGGGGCCTGGATGGTATAGTTACCGTCAATGTCTGTGGCGGTACCCATAGTCTCGCCCTGTACCAGGACGCTGGCGCCGATGAGCGGTTCGCCCTCGGGGTCAAGCACGGTGCCTGACACCGTGATTTTCTGCGCTAAAGCCGGGAAAGAGAAGCACAGCGTCAAGAGAGCTGCCAGCCACACCTTCCTACTCATTTGAAAACAAATGTCCTTCATGCAAGAGTTTTTTTAGAAAGTTGTTGTAAATATGATTTTGTATTTCATGTTCTCTACAGATGTCGGTCAAGAGTGTCTCAGTCAGGCTTCAGGCGCAAGATAAAGTGCGTGGAGACATAGCGGCGCATACCGCATACGGCATGGCAAAGCCATGTGTGTCAAGACTTCATGGAGTGAGAGTTTTTCAGGCCGCGTCTGGTGGTAAGAAGAATTGTTTTACGTGAGGTGTCGCGGAAAGAATGGGGCGGCGATGCGTGTCTGTTTCGGAAAAAATCTCTACGATGCTGATGTCTTTATGTATGATTCTCTACACTTTATTTCTTTTCATGTCACCCTCTGATAGGCTCGTGAAGGAAATCAAGTCTTCGGGCACCTCTGCTTGGCCAATCGGCACCACAAAGGATTCCGACGGCAAATGTAAAACATTATTTTGGATTATTCAAATATTTTAAGCAAAAATTTGAGGAAAATTTTGCTGAGAGCATAACTGCAGAGTCCAAGGGCAAATGCAATATTAGCGAAAATGTTTGAAAAACTCGGTCATCGGTGTGGAGAATTTTAATTTTTCTCTCGGCCGTCGGCTGAGCTTATGCTGAATCTTCTTGACGAATCCGGCTGTAACAGTGGCGAAATCAGTGCCTTTAGGGATGTATTGGCGGATAAGCTTGTTTGTGTATTCCACAAGCCCCTTCTGCCATGAGCAGTAGGAATCGGCAAAATAGACGACCACACCTTTGAGACCTTTTGTTATCTCCTGATGAGCCGAGAACTCACTGCCATTGTCAGTGGTAATGGTCAATACTCCTGTAAGCCGATAGGCATACAGCAGCCTGATCACGGCTCTGGCTATCTCCCTGGCGTTCTTTCCGTGAGGCAGCTTCTCGATTATGCAGTATGAGGTATTCCTTTCAGCGAGGACCAGGATGGCTCCGTATCCGTCCTTGCCGATGATGAGGTCCATCTCCCAGTCGCCGAAACGCGTTCCGTCAGCCTCCACGGGCCTGTCGTGGATACTGGTGCGGTTCGGGATGTTGGTGGCCCTGGTGGGTCTGCGTCCTTTTTTGGCCTTACGGTTGTACTTGCCCCTGTGTCTGGTATTGGCAAGCAGCCTCCCGCTCCTGTCGGCATGTATGTGGTTGTAGATGGTCTGTCTGGAGATGCGTGTCCCTTCCCTGGCCAGGGTGCCGACAATCTGCGCCGGAGACCATTGCTCTTCCGTAATCCACTGTTCTATACGCCATAGCAGCAGCCTGGGCGTCCTGTTGTGTGGCGTGCCGTGACTCCGGCGTCCTTCGGCCATGGCCTGCGCCTTGGTGTCATCATAGCCGCCACGTGCCGTAGCGTTGCGTCTGTACTCACGGCTGACGGTTGACGGATGCCTGCCAGTCTCTGCCGCGATCTCCTTCTGCGTCTTCTCTTTTCCGGTGCCGCGATTTTGGTGTTCCACGAAAAGGTGGTACCTTTGTGCTGAGGTTAAATGATTCATAATTAGCAATACAAAATTAGTTAACCTCAGGGAGACTCCGGTCTCCCTTTTTCTGTTTTGTATTGCCTTGGACTGAGATTACCTTTCGGTCGGGTTGAACCATCTATCGGTGGGGAGGGGCTGTGGGCTTTGTGAAGCCCCATCCCCACCGATAGCCGTTTCAACCCTGCGGCCTCAAAAATATGGGGACTTACGCAGCGGAAAATTGCGTTTCGACTTTGACTTTAGGGCTGAGAGCATAACTGCCGAAAGCACAAGGACAAATCATGTGAACGCATGCGTCCGCCAGGACGCATACCCCCTACCCGTCATGCTGCCATATCTCATTCCACACCATCCACTACGACTGAGTGTGACAGACACACCCACATATCTGTCGGGGACAGCACACCCGCCACCACCTCGGCGAGGAGCACAGCGCAGCGCGTCCGCCAGGACGCCGGTTTACCAGTAACCGGGTACACCGGAGCTCCGCGCAGGCGTGCCCGGAGAGACCCGACCTCGTCCTGGGCGTCCGTCAGGACGCCGATTTAGAGTGGCGCATCAGGTGTCGGCAACTTCAACGAGGGGTAAATCGGCGTCCTGACGGACGCCCTTCTTACTGTTCATGACTGCCGGGCACGCCTCCGCTGAGCTCCGGCGTACCCGGTTACTGATAAATCAGCGTCCTGGCGGACGCATACCCCCTACCCGTCATGCTCCCATCTCCCTCCCCACACCATCCCACATGACTGAGAGTGACACACGTACTATGACTATAGATAGTGACACGTCCATCATCCCTCCATCCCACGACTGAGAGTGACACACATACTACGACTACAGATAGTGATGCGTCCATCACCACTCTATCCCATACGACTGAGAGCGATAGGCACACGTACGTATATGTCGGGGACACGACAGCACACCCGCCAGCACCTCGGTGAGGAGCGCGGCGCGTCCGTCAGGACGCCGGTTTACCAATAACCGGGTACGTCGGAGCTCCGCGAAGGCGTGCCCGGAGAGACAGCCACGCACCCGGGGCGTCCGTCAGGACGCCGATTTACATGTCGGGGGTGGTATCAGCTGGGAGGCCGTACTCGGTCAGCAGACCCCGGTATTCCTGAGAGAAGGAAACATTCTTATGATGCTCTTTCTGCGACTTGATATATCTTACCCTCGCTTCCCGGCCGGAGGCATCGACGGTGAAGGCACCATATCCTTCGGCCCATCCCTGCCATCCCGGGAAATGCGGATTGACGCGCATGAACTTGCTTGTCTCGGATTTCAGTAGCTTCACAAAGTCCGCAACGGCTATCTTAGGAGGGATGTCGCAGAGCATGTGCACATGGTCAGGCATCCCCCCGATCCAGCGTACGAAAGCGCCACGGTTCACGGCAAAATCATACATATACTTGTAGAGCTCACGCTCGTGAGGGATGAGAATGACGTTGGCACGCCTGTACGTGCCGAAAACAAGATGATAAGTGAGAGATGTGTGGCTCATGGAGAGTGTGATAGCGTGCTGCAGATCAGTACTGCAGATAGATGAAGGGCACGATGTCGGAGCTGCGGATCTGGATGGCGATGAGGAGGGCTATGGCCAGGAGGATGGCCTGGAGGAGCACAGGGGCTTCGGTGACGGCCCTGCGGACAGGTGCAGTGACGCGCGTGGGAGTGACATGCACCAAATAGCCCACGGCCATGGCGATGACTATGGTGAGGTATCCGCTGACAAACTGCGGCGCAACGGAGAGATGGAAATCATTGACAATCTGATGCCACATCATGGAGACGTTCTCCATCGAGGGGGCGCGGAATATCATAAAGGCGGCTGACACGAGCACGAATGTGACCACCATATTGATTGCCCTGAGCCAGACAAGGGGTTGAGTCGGCTCACGGCGCGTGAAGAGCGAGACCTCTCCCCCACTCTCGCCCCCGGCCACCACTGCCTGAGGTGTCAGAAGCGAACGCAGTGTCTTGTGCAGCACGAGCAGGGCTCCGTGTGCCGCGCCCCAGATGACATACATCCACGAGGCACCGTGCCACAGGCCTCCGATGACCATGGTAGCGAACTGGTTGAAATATGCCCGCGCGCGCGAGCAGCGGTTGCCTCCCATGGGTATGTAGACATAATCCCTGAGCCACGTCGAGAGGGATATGTGCCAGCGGTGCCAGAACTCGGTCGGGTTCTGGGCCTTGAAGGGGGCGTTGAAATTCTCCTTGAACCGATAGCCCATCAGCAGAGCTATGCCGATGGCCATGTCCGAATAGCCCGAGAAGTCGCAATAGAGCTGTATGGTGAAACCGAAGGTGGCCATCATGTTCTCGAAACCGCTGTAGAGGGCCGGATTGTCGAACACGCGGTCAACGAAATTGCCCGAAATGAAATCGGCTATGACCATCTTCTTGATTATGCCGAGTATGATGAGCCATACACCCTCGCTGACCATCTCGCGTGTCGGGGTGGGGTCGGCACTGACCTGCGGCAGCATATCCTTGGCCCTCACGACAGGGCCCGCCAGCAGCGGAGGGAAGAATGTGAGGAAGAACACATAGTCGAGCAGGTTGCGGCACGGCTGGAGCTGCCCCCTGTAGAGGTCGACCATATAGCTGATGGAGCGGAACGTGAAGAACGAGATTCCGGCAGGGAGCAGTATGTCGGCTGCGGTTATGGAGGTCGAGAAGAACCGTCCGATAGTGTCGGCGAGGAGGTTGAAATACTTGAAATAGGCCAGCATACCCACGTTGACGCAGATATTGAGCCCCACCAGCATGCGCCTGAGCCAGTCGCGCCGTGTGGCACCCATGCAGATGCCGAGCACCCAGTCGCTCACAGCGACGCCGAGCAGTATCAGCACGCACAGCCCGGACGACTTGTAATAGAAATAGAGCGAGAAAAGGATGGTGAAGATCATCCTCGCCGTGCGGAAGGGGCGCAGCAGACGGTAGAAGGCGAGGAATACGGCAAAAAGCACCACGAAGAGCCCGGTGTTGAACAACAGCGGGGCCGAGGGGGTGTACATGAGCGTCTCGACCACTTTAGAGAGGTCGATGTTCAGGCGCTCGCACAGCGACATTATGTCGGCAGTAATCTTTTCCAATTTGGTTCAGTGGCCCGTATGGCCTTGAAGGGAGAGCGGTTAATTGCTTATCGGGTGTTGCGCAGGGCGTCGAGCAGGGCCTCGTAGACAAGGCGACCCTCGAGGACATATCCCTGACGCGAATGATGCACGCGGTCTTTGGCAAAGAGGCTGTGGTCTATCCACGAGGTGCTTGCTCCGGCACCTCCGGCCACGTCATACCAGTCGTAGACGGCGATGCCGTTCTCCTTGCCATAGTCAAGGATAGCCTGGCGCAGGGGAGCGATGTTGCGGTTGACGGCATAGGAGCGCGACGTGCGGGTGACGGTACGGGTGCGTGCCTTGCGACCCTTGCGGCGTTTGGCGGGAACCTTGACCTTCTTTGTGGTGGTGACAGACTTCTGGCACTCCATGGGGGTGGTGAGCAGTATCTGGGCCTGCGGATTGGCGGCACGTATGTTGCTGACCAGTCGGTCGATCGAGCGGGCGAATACTCGGGTGTCGAGACGTCCGAACGCCTCGTTTGTACCGAGCGAGATGATGACCAGCGACGGCTTGAGGGGGGCGATACCCGCGCCGACATTGCCGATGCGGTTGTATGTCTCGTAGGCCGCGCCGTTGTTGCCGATGGCATGATAGAAGACGCCGGGACGGTCGCCCGACAGGGAGGCTCCGAAGACGGTGAGGTCGCCGGCCGACGAGAAATCGACCGTGACGCGCGTCTGCTGCGACGGAAGCAATATCTGTGTATAGTCGTGCGAGGGTATGGCGCGGAACTGCAGCGGCTGTCCGTCAGACCCGGTGACGCTCCTGACGGTGAGGCGTCCCGAGTGGAATATCGTCACCGACGAGAAGGGATTGTAGTCGTCGCGCTCTGATGTGCCGATTGTCAGCTCAGAGGTCTGCGAGGAGGGACGGATGGATGTTCCTGTGAATCCCACGGTCTGCCGCCATGACGAGGACATGAGCTTGGCGGGAATCCACGAGTTGCGGCTCTGGAACACATAGTCTGTGGGCTCGTTTGTGCCGCTTATCTTGAGCGGGGCCACGAGACCGCGTCCGGCGTTGCCGAAATCATACTGGAGCAGCTCGCGTGTGGTGCCGCTCGAGATGTCGGCCTGTATGTGGCTGTCACCTATCATGACCACCGAGACAGGGGTGGCCGACGATGCCTCGAAAGCCCTGCGCAGAGGGCTCCAGTCGGCACCGTTCATGATGATGTGGTTGGCATTCTGATGTATGAACGAGGGGACGGGGATGTCGATGTCGTCAGCCTCGCCCGGTATCTCGACCGGGCCCGAGAGGCTTGTACGCTCGTCACCCTCGACGTCCGAGACCTCGATGTCGTCTTCGGCGGGTTCCTCGGTCTCCGACGATGGCTGCTGGGCCCAGGGGCACAGCGGCATCGCCAGCGGCAGAAGCAGGGGGATGATATGTCGTGTGATGTCGTGTATTGTCATTGCTTGAGACTGTGTTCTATGGCGTTGAATAGCTCGCGGGCCAGACGTGCGCCACCCTTGTGGGTCATGTGGATGTAATCCTTGTTGATGTCGCCGTTGGCGCTCCACTCGACAATGGCACCCTCGCCGCCCATAGCCTCGCGGGTGTCCCAGAAGAGGCAGTGGGCCCTGCGGGCCGCGTCACGCTGTGCTGTGATCATGGCCTCGGCGGTAGCCATCGAGGTCACGGCTCCGCCACGCTTCTCGCCGCGGTCGCCCACACCCATCACAAGGATGTCGGCGCGGGGATAGCAGGCGCGGACATGGTTGATGACATCGACCATGCGCGAGGAGTAGACAGAATAGTTTTTCTGTGTCGAGGACATGGCGTTGATGCCGAACTCGAGTATCACCAGGCTGTAGTCGACATAGCGGGCCATGTCGCGGCACAGGGCCGGATTGATATGCGTGAGGGTGATGCCCGAGAATCCGCGCGACGACATGCAGTCGAGACTGACTCCCGTGGGGGTGTCGAGCCATACGCCCAGGCCGACGATGCCGGCCGAGGAGGTCTTGACCTCAAACCCCGAGGCGGGGCCCGTGAGCTCTATACACTCAACGGAGTCTGACGGCTCCATATTGCGCTCGGTCCACTCGCCGTCACCTATTTTAACAGATACGGTGCCACCCTTGGGGGCGATGCAGAGGAAGCGCGAGCGGGTCCATCCGTCGGTCTGCCCGGCGAAGGCGTTCGTCCCGGCGTATGTGGCTGTGGCCGTGACACCGCTCTCGGGGAGGGCATACTGCTCTGTCAGGTCGAGATATGCGCGGTCTGCCTTCTTGTTGGCCATGAAAGTCTTCCATCCCTTGCCACCCTGCTTGACCGAGCGGCGGAATCCGGGGAAATCGGTGTGCATCGACACATATCCCACACCACGTCCGCCGTGGGCCTCCTGGAGCAGATGGCGCAGATCCTGGGTGAAGATGTCGCCCTCGATCCAGCTGTCGCCCACCACGGCGACCCGGGCTGTCTGGCCAGAGGCGATGGCATCCTTGAACCACATCAGTCCCGTGCCGGAGGTCGTATAGTCCTCGATGACCACCATATCGCCCTGGCGCGAGGGGCGCGGAGCCTGCATGATGGTGTCGATGGGCTGTGCCAGCACCGAGTCGGGAGCCTCGCGCGGGTCGGCGGGCTCCTCCATGGCCTCGAGGAGGGCGGGGTCAATCTGTTCCTGCGAGGGGTCGGTATGCTCCATGATGCCGACCTCGCGGAGTATGTCGCTGAAGAGTGAGAAATCTTTGACACGTCCGCCGGTCCACCGCGACAGCGGCAGCAGCGAGACTATGATGACGAGGACGAGAGCGATGAGGATGATGAGAAACGGACTTCCTTTTTTCATTTTTCAGATGATACGGGTGTCAGTGTCATGAATGGTATCTTTGCGGGATTGTAGACCACATCGGGGTCGGGCATGCCGCCGTCTATGAGGCTGAGCAGCGTGTGGCTCTTGTGCTCGAGCTCGGCCCACTCGGTCTCTTCGTCAGAGTCGGGCATTATTCCGCCCCCGGCATAGACGTTGTGCGTCCACCCGGCCAGACGGCCGTTGCAGTTGGCCGCGGGTGCGGCAAAGGCACACCGCAGGTTGACATAGGCATGGCTGCGGCCACCCTCGGTGACCCCGACCACCCCGGCATAGCATCGGCGCTGATGGCTCTCGAGCAGGTCAATCTCGCAGAGCGACCTGTCGAGGGGTACCCCGGCCACGGCAGGGGTGGGATTGAGCAGCGGCAGCAGCTCGCCGAAGGGGATGTCGCCTGTCGCTGTAAGGGGGGTACACAGATGCTCGACCCCGTTTGTGACCACGGTGTGGCGCTCGCCGTGGGTCACGGCGAGTCCGGCCCCCTCGAGCACGGAGGTGATGTAGCGCACCACGGTCTCGTGCTCGGCTATGTTCTTGGCATCCCACGGCTCGGAGGGGTCTGTGGTCCAGCGCGTCCCGGCAAGGGCCATGGTGGCATATCCCCTGCCGGGCATCGTCTCGAGGATGAGCTCGGGGGTCGAGCCATACCACACACCCGTCTCGGGCGTGAAGCAGATATATCCGAAATTGGCGGGATTCAGGGCCATATACTCCTCGGCCAGCGGCAGCAGCGCGCGCGAGCTGAACAGGGAGGTGTGGCGCGACAGCACCACCTTGCCCCCCTCGCGGCGCAGACGGTCGCGCATGTTGCGCAGGGCCATGTTCCAGCTTGCCCTGACGGTCGAGGTCTTGTATGGCATCTCGCGCGGGGCGTTGAACATGACATCGGGATTCGCGGCAACATAGTCCATCACCCCGCGAGCGTCCATCGCGGCCCTGACACCGGCCATATAGGGCTCGTCGGCCCCGAAACGGCTGATGAAGAAGCCGTCGCCGCCATCGGCATCCGCCGCGCGGCTCGCACCGTCGGCATCGGGCAGCGACGCGTAGAAACGGGTCTCCGCGGTGCCCGGGAGCGAGTAGATGACAAACGGGATGTTACGGGCCAGACAGAGCTCGGCCGCCCTGCGGTCAAGTGATTGCTGATCAGTCATTATCGTCGGTCGCCTCCCCTATCAGCTCGAAGGGAAGGGCGGATTTGATTTTTACGTTATAGAATCTGCCCCGCTGCAGCGGACGGGTCTTCTCGACAAGCACCTCGGGGTCTACCTCGGGCGAGTCATACTCGGTGCGCCCCACATAGTGTCCGGGCTCCTCGCGGTCGATGATGACGCGCATCACACGCCCCACCTTCTGCTGCTGCACCTCGGCCGATATCTCTTCCTGGATGGCCATGAGGGTGTCGAGGCGGCGCTGCTTGACCTCGGCGGGGATGGTGTCTTCATAATGGCGGGCGGCATAGGTGTCGTCCTCCTCGCAATATGCGAAGGCCCCCATCCTCTCGAACCGCTGCCGGCGCACGAAATCGACCAGCTCGTCAAACTCGGCCTCACCCTCGCCGGGGAAGCCGGTCATCAGCGTGGTGCGCAGGTGTATGCCCGGCACACGGCGGCGTATCTCGGCCAGCATGGCCTCGGTCTCGGCCAGCGTTATGTGGCGGCGCATGGCCGAGAGCACCTTGTCGGAGGCGTGCTGCAGGGCTATGTCGAGGTATTTGCACACGTTGTCGCGGCGCGCCATGACGTCGAGCAGCTCCATCGGGAACTCGTTGGGATAGGCGTAGTGCAGACGTATCCACTCGACTCCCTCGACATCGGCCAGCGCGTCGACCAGACGGGCTATCTCGACACGGCCATAGAGGTCGCGGCCATAGGATGTGAGGTCCTGGGCTATGACGTTGAGCTCCCTGACACCTCGCGACACCAGCAGGCGCGCCTCATCGACAATCTCCTCGACTGGACGCGAGCGGTAGCGCCCGGTGATGAGCGGAATGGCGCAGAACGCGCACATGCGGTCGCACCCCTCGGCTATCTTCAGATAGGCGTGGTGGCGCGGAGTGGTGAGCACACGGTCGTACGGAGCCGCGCCGGGATGATTGCGGGCTATCAGCCCCACCAGCCCGGGCCAGTCGGTCTTGCCGAACCATGCGTCAACCTCGGGTATCTCGGTCTTGAGGTCCTTGCCATATCGCTGCGACAGGCACCCCATGACATAAAGGCCGTCGATGCGTCCCTCGCTGCGGGGGCCGCACCACGACAGTATCTCGTTGATGCTCTCCTCCTTGGCATCCCCTATGAACCCGCAGGTGTTGATGACCACGTGTACGCGGCTGGGGGTGTCAAAGAAAGATTCGTCCGGCTCGAAGGCTACCTCCGTGCCGGCCGACTCAAACATCTTCATAAGTCGCTCGGAGTCCACGAGATTCTTGGAGCATCCGAGCGATATGACTGCAACTTTATCCGCCATTATTTACAGCTTGTTCTCACCGAAAAGCGACTCGACGAAGGCGCGCTTGTCAAACACCTGGAGATCGTCTATCTTCTCGCCGAGACCGATATACTTGACAGGAATCCTGAACTGGTCGCTGATGCCTATGACCACACCACCCTTGGCGGTGCCGTCGAGCTTGGTGATGGCGAGCTCGTTGACCTGTGTCGCGGCCACGAACTGGCGGGCCTGTTCGAAGGCGTTCTGCCCTGTCGAGCCGTCGAGCACCAGCAGCACCTCGTGGGGTGCGTCGGGCACAAGCTTCTGCATCACGTTGCGCACCTTTGTGAGCTCGTCCATGAGCCCCTTCTTGTTGTGCAGACGTCCGGCGGTGTCTATGATGACGACATCGACATCGTTGGCGATGGCGCTCTGCAGGGTGTCGAAGGCCACCGACGCGGGGTCGGCGCCGATCTTCTGCTTCACCACGGGCACGTCGGCGCGCCTGCCCCACTCCTCAAGCTGCTCTATGGCGGCGGCACGGAAAGTGTCGGCGGCGCCGAGCATCACCTTGTTTCCGGCACGCTTGAACTGGGCGGCCATCTTGCCGATGGTGGTTGTCTTGCCCACGCCGTTGACTCCCACCACCATTATCACGTGGGGACGGTGTCCGGCGGGGACGGTGAAATCTTCTTGCGACGAGACCTCGGTGTCGTTCTCGGCAAGCATCTCGGATATTTCCTCGCACAGCAGGTTGTTGAGCTCGGCCGAGCTGACATATTTGTCGCGCGCCACACGCTTCTCGAGACGCTCGATGATGCGCAGTGTCGTGTCGACGCCGACATCAGAGGTCACGAAGATTTCCTCAAGCTGGTCGAGCACGTCGTCATCGACCTTCGACTTTCCGGCTATGGCATGCGAGATGCGGTCGAAAAAGCCGCGTTTGGTCTTTTCAAGCCCCTGGTCGAGAGTCTCTTTCTTCTCTTGCGCGTCCTTCTTACGCGAAAATATATCGAAAAATCCCATATAATGCTCTTATTGTCAGTGGGTATTGGTTGGAGAGTAATCAAAGTGCAAAATTACTGAAAAAATCTCACATCTGCAACCACAACCCGACCTCCCGGTTGCTAAAAAAAGAGGGTGTTGCAGAAACCAGCATGCAATGTGGGCGCGAAGGAGAAATGCCCGGAAAGAAGGTGTGGCAGAAACCCGGAGCTTTTGGGCGATGGAGCCCCGCGGA
>DAAQ01000016.1 GCA_001701225.1 Bacteroidales bacterium H5
CTTCGCGGCTGGGGGCTTCAGACGGCAAACCCTCATCAATATAATATCTTGTTATCTCACAAGGGTGTGATGTCGTTTTTAATGCAGCCCCCCTGCGGGGGCCTGAAGGTGCGGGGCGTGGCTTCAAATGATAATCAGGGAATCATTGAGGACAGTTTTTCTCGATTTTGCTGTCAAATGTTTTGAGGTTTGATGAATTTTGTGTAATTTTGTCGCTGAATTTTAGAAAACTCTTCCAATTCAAGGTATGAAAGCAGTAGAAGTGATTGACGACCTGAAGCGTCGTTTTCCCAATGAGCCCGAGTACATCCAGGCAGTGGACGAGGTGCTGAGCACCATCGAGGATGTTTACAACGAGAATCCCGAGTTCGAGCGCTACAATCTCATCGAGCGCCTTTGCATTCCCGACAGGATTTTCTCGTTCCGCGTGTCGTGGGTCGACGACAAGGGCAAGGTCCACAACAACATGGGCTACCGTGTGCAGCACAACAATGCCATTGGCCCGTACAAGGGTGGTATCCGTTTCCACTCGTCGGTCAATCTCTCCATCCTCAAGTTCCTCGCCTTCGAGCAGACCTTCAAGAACTCCCTGACCACGCTTGCCATGGGTGGTGCCAAGGGCGGCAGCGATTTCTCGCCCCGTGGCAAGAGCGACATGGAGGTGATGCGCTTCTGCCAGGCTTTCATATCCGAGCTGTGGCGTCAGATCGGTCCTGACACCGACGTCCCCGCAGGTGACATAGGCGTAGGTGGCCGTGAGGTAGGCTATATGTTCGGTCAGTACAAGAAGATGGCCCGCGAGTTCACCGGCACATTCACCGGCAAGGGCCTTGAGTTCGGCGGTTCCAAGATACGTCCCGAGGCTACCGGCTACGGTAACGTATATTTCCTCCTCAACATGCTCAAGACACGCGGCATCGAGCTGGCTGGCAAGAAGGTTGCCATCTCGGGCTCGGGCAATGTGGCCACATATACCGCCGAGAAGCTTCTCGCCCTCGGTGCCAAGGTGGTGAGCATGAGCGACTCTGACGGCACAATCTATGTGCCCGACGGCCTGTCGCGCGAGCAGCTCGACTATATCTTCAAGCTCAAGAACATCTACCGTGGCCGCATCCGCGAGTTTGCCGAGGAGTATGGCTGCGAGTATTTCGAGGGCGAGCGCCCCTGGCAGCGTGTCAAGTGTGACATCGCCATGCCTTCGGCCACCCAGAATGAGATTGACGGCGACGACGCCCGCGCACTCATCGCAGGTGGCTGCATCGCCGTGAGCGAGGGTGCCAACATGCCCTCGACTCCCGAGGCCATCCGCGAGTTCCAGAAGGCCCGCATACTCTATGCCCCCGGCAAGGCTGCCAACGCGGGCGGTGTGTCGGTGAGCGGTCTGGAGATGGCTCAGAACTCGCAGAAGCTCTCGTGGACCGAGGAGGAGGTCGACGCCAAGCTCAAGCAGATCATGTCTGACATCCACGAGCAGTGTGTCAAGTATGGCACCGAGGGAGACGGCTATATCAACTATGTCAAGGGTGCCAATGTCGCCGGATTCATGAAGGTGGCCCGTGCCATGATGGCACAGGGTGTGCTCTGACGGTCAGCAATCCCTCAAAACATATTTCCACCCGCCGGGATTCAGCACCCGGCGGGTGGTTTTGCATTCATATGTGTAAACCATTCGCGACGGAGTAGTGTTATATCTCTGAACAAACTTTATTATTAACCCAATTAATACTCTCTTCATTATGAGCCACGATCACGAGCATTGCGCTCTCCACCTCGCTTTCAAGATTGCAGGCCTCACCCTTAAGGCCGCCACTGTTGCCGCAGCATTCTGTGCCGTACACGAGCTTCACAAGATTCACAGGAACATCAAGAAGTAAGCCATCCGGCGACAAAAGACAATAATCCCGCCCCGGTGTCTGCATCAGACTGCCGGGGCGGGATGATTATATGGGGATGTAAGGGGATTGAAAGGTTTTTTTATCGTGCTGTTGTGCGTAATTGTTTTGATACCAATGTGTTGGCTCTTGCCTCGAAAGGCGAAATGTAAGGTCATGTAATTTGGCTGTAACCATCTTTTTGACTAATTTTGCACCATCTGCCGTGTATGATACAGGGCGGTATTACAGATATTGACATCACAAAAAACATTCACGATTATGCGAAAGATTTTACTTTTCATGTTGACTTTCGTCATCCTCGTCCCCACGGCCGGGGCGAGGGTGATCAGTGGCCGCGTGTTGGCCGACAGTGACTCGACTGCCGTGTGCGGAGCCTCGTGCATGCTGCGCGAGCAGGGTGACACCCTTGCCATAGGTGTGTCTGATGCCGAGGGGCGTTTCAGTCTGCAGACCGGGTCGCGCTCGGGGCTCGACCTGCTCATAAGTCTGGCGGGATACTCGCCCACAGAGGTCATCGTGGCACCCGGGGGCAAGGATGTCGACGCCGGAAACATATATATGTCGGATGCGGTAGCCCTCGGAGAGGTCACGGTGACGGGGCGGTCGGGCGTGGACTCGAAGGGCAGGATGATTGTCTTCCCGTCGGACTCTGAGGTTAAGGCGTCGAGCACATCCATCAGCCTTTTTCAGAAGCTGATGCTTCCGGGGCTGGAAGCCAATCCGATAACCCGATCACTTACCGTAGACCGTGGAGCGCCGATGATTCTCATCAACGGTGTCCCTTCGAGCCTTGAGGATGTGCAGTCGCTGCAGCCCAAGGAGATAGCCAAGATAGAATATTCGCGCATCACTCCGGCCCGGTATGCCGACAAGGGTACTAACGGACTTATCAGCATCACGCTGAAGAAGCGCACCGACGGCGGCTCGTTCTATGGCTGGGCCCGTTCGGCATTCAATATGGGCTTTATTGATGGCAATATCCGTTCAACCTACCATCAGGGACCGTCGCAATTCTCGCTCAGCTACAGAAATTCGTGGCGAAACTGCCGCGACGTCTATGACCGTGAGAACGAATGGTATATAGGAGACGATTTCAAGGTTCATCTTGAGAGTAACGACCGCAACCCTTTCAATTATCTCTCCAATCAGATACAGGCCAGATATAACTACACTCCCTCTGCACGCACACTGGTCTCGGCGACATTCAATCTCAATCTGTTCAGTGACGGGCGCAAGCTTATGGGCACTACAATTGACTCCGAGCTTGGCAAATACGATAATGTCAACAGATCATCGGGCCGGTCTACGACACCGTCGCTTGACCTGTTCGTACGCCATGATTTCAATGACCGCAACTCGCTTGAGGCAGAGGTGGTGGGAACTTTGGCCAATAGCACTTACAAGCGCACCAACAGCTATCAGATAGACGGCGTTGAGGATTATGTGATGGATGTGGATGGAGAGCGTCAGTCACTTATTACCGAGCTGAGCTACACCCACACTTTCAGCGACAAGACATCTCTTTCGGGAGGTTTCCAGAATACCATGTCACACAACCGCAACAAGTATCTGACAACCGATTTCCGCCCGCTCCTCACCGAGAACAACAACTATCTCTACGCCCGTCTTGGGCAGCGTGTCGGCAAGGTTTATCTGTCGCTATCAACAGGTGTGAAGATGCTCAAGATGAAGAACAATACCGACAAACGCGACTTTGTACGCAACCTCACCACCGCAGATGTGTCATGGCAGATAAGCGACAAATGGAATCTCATGGCTAATTTCCGCTATTTGCCCTCAATACCGTCCCTCTCGGCACTGACAGACTATCCACAGCAGTCGACACCTTACCTCATATCTAACGGAAACCCACGTCTCAAAGTGGCCGAGTATTTCATATATAATGTCGCACCCGTATTCAACTACCGGAAATTCAGCTCGGCTCTGATACTGTATTATATGGATGCGAAGAATGCTACGTTCAGCGACATACGTTATCTCGGCGACAGGAAGTTCATCAGTCAGACCATAAACTCGCGTAAATACACCAATGGTGGAGGTCAGTTGCAGATAGGCATGAAGGATCTTGCCGGATTCGGCTTCAATCTTATGATGGAGCTGGCTCGCTATGAGAGTGGAGGTGACGGATGGAGTCATCATCTGACAACGTTCAGCGGTTCTGCCTCTCTATGGTGGAACAAGGGACCTTTCACCGTTTCATACTGGCGCAAGTTCCCCGGCAAATACCTGAATGGCCACTATGTGGGCAAGGAAGAGAATGGGGATGCTCTCAAGCTTGAATATAAGCCCGACAAGCACTGGACACTCGGAGCCGAATGGATGTATATGTTCGATGTAAAGGGCACACGCTATCCCTCGTGGAGCTATTCGGCAGTCAATCCCTCGTCCTCTTGGCGCAACATCTCGGATAATGCCAATATGTTTGTCCTCAATGTGACCTACTCGGCTGATTTCGGCTCGATATTCCGTTCCGTGCGCCGTTCGCTCGAGAACTCAGACGGTGGCTCGTCCCTCTTCAAGGGGGAGTGACCCATATCCATCAAAAAACCACGCTGTGGC
>DAAQ01000010.1 GCA_001701225.1 Bacteroidales bacterium H5
GGCAAGCCCCGGGGCTATTGAGACAGGGCCCTGCATCCGCAGGGCAGTATTGGATATAGTGTCTGTCTTAGCGTATGAAGAGCAGCTCTCTGTATTTGGGGAGAGGCCACATCTCATTGTCGACAAGCAGCTCGAGCTTGTCGATGTGATAGCGCACGGTCTCCAGACAGGGAGCCACGTTGAGCGAGTAGGCTATGGCCTTGTCGCGTTCGTTCTCGATCTTGTTGGCGTCCTTGCGGGCGTTGACCATGCGTGCCACCTCGCTCTTGATAGCCGAGCAGTGGTTCATAATCTTCTCGACGGTGATGGTGTCCTGCTCGGAGAGCTTCTCACCCTTCTCGCCGGGGAAGAGCTGACGTATCTTGACCATATTGTCGAGCAGTATCGACAGATAGCGTGTGGCCACGGGGATGATGTGGTTGATGGCCAGGTCGCCGAGCACACGTGCCTCAATCTGGATCTTCTTTGTGTACATCTCCCATTTCACCTCGTTGCGGGCCTCGAGCTCGACATGGTTCATCACACCTGTCTTGCGGAACATCTCGATTGACGAGGGACGCAGGTAGGCGTCGAAGATGAGGGCCGGATTGGTCTCGCAGTCCAGACCGCGGCGTGCGGCCTCCTCTTTCCACTCGTCAGAGTATCCGTTGCCGTCAAAGTGGATGGGCTCTGAGTAGAGCAGCAGTGCCTTGACTTCGGCGAGCAGCGCGTGGTCGAGACCTTCGCCGGCGGCCAGGCGCGAGTCGACCTTGTTCTTGAAGTCTGCGAGCTGTTCGGCCACGGCGGCGTTGAGGGCAATCATGGCCGATGCGCAGTTTGCGCTCGAACCCACGGCGCGGAACTCGAAACGGTTGCCGGTGAACGCGAAGGGCGACGTGCGGTTGCGGTCGGTCGAGTCAATCATCAGGTCGGGTATCTGGGCCACGCCGAGATTAAGCTCCTCCTTGCCAGCCATTGCGATGAGCTCGTCCTTGTCAGAATTCTTGATTTTGTTGAGGATCTCGCTGAGCTGGCTTCCGGCAAAGATAGAGATGATTGCGGGGGGTGCCTCGTTGGCGCCGAGACGGTGGCAGTTGGTGGCCGACATGATTGATGCCTTGAGCAGGGCGTTGTGGCGGTGTACGGCAGCCATCACGTTGGCTATGAAGGTGATGAAGCGCAGGTTCTCGCGAGGTGTCTTGCCGGGCGAGAAGAGCAGAGTGCCGGTGTCGGTGCCGAGGCTCCAGTTGTTGTGCTTGCCCGAGCCGTTGATGCCTGCGAAGGGCTTCTCGTGCAGCAGTACGCGGAAATTATGGCGACGGGCCACCTCGTTCATCACAGACATGATGAGCATGTTGTGGTCGTTGGCCAGGTTGGTCTCCTCAAAGATAGGTGCAAGCTCGAACTGGTTGGGGGCAACCTCGTTGTGGCGAGTCTTGCAGGGTATTCCCAGCTTGTGGGCCTCGATCTCGAGGTCGAGCATGAAGGCCTCGACACGTTTGGGGATGGCGCCGAAATAGTGGTCTTCGAGCTGCTGGTTCTTGGCCGACTCATGACCCATCAGCGTGCGGCCTGTCAGCGCGAGGTCGGGACGGGCTGCGTAGAGGGCCTCGTCGACGAGGAAATATTCCTGCTCCCAGCCCAGGTTGGAGATGACGTGCTTGACCTCGGGGTCGAAGTAGCGTGCCACGGCAGTACCGGCCTTGTCGACGGCGGTAAGGGCGCGGAGCAGAGGTGTCTTATAGTCAAGCGACTCGCCCGTGTACGAGATGAAGATGGTGGGGATGCACAGGGTGTTGTCGATGATGAATGCGGGCGACGAGATGTCCCACGCCGAATAGCCGCGGGCCTCGAAGGTGTTGCGGATTCCGCCGTTGGGGAAGCTCGATGCGTCCGGCTCCTGCTGCACCAGCAGCTTGCCTGAGAATTCCTCGACCATTCCACCCTTGCCGTCATGCTCGACAAATCCGTCGTGCTTCTCGGCTGTGGTCTCGGTGAGGGGCTGGAACCAGTGGGTGTAGTGGCGGGCGCCGTTGTCGATGGCCCAGCGCTTCATGCCTTCTGCCACAGAGTCGGCAACCTTGCGCGACAGGGGTTCCTTGTTGTCGATGGCGTTGATGAGAGCCTTGTAGGCGTCGAGGGGAAGGTACTCAAACATCTTGGCACGGTTGAACACCTTGCATGCGTAGTACTCCTGGGGACGCTCCTTGGGTATCTCCACGGGCACCGGCTTGCGGTTTGAGGCTTCCTCAACAACTTTGAATCGGTAACTTGACATAAAAAAGAAAATTGTAATGAAATATAAGGGAAAGATTTTGTCTGATTATAATGATGTGATGCGTTCCACGGCCCTGACTGTGTTCTCGCGTGTGTTGAAGGCCGTGAGCCGCAGGTAACCCTCGCCCGAGGGGCCAAAACCGCACCCTGGGGTGCCCACGACGCGGCAGCCGTGCAGCAGGCGGTCGAAAAACTCCCACGAGCCTATTCCGTCGGGCGTCCTGAGCCAGATATATGGTGAGTCGACACCTCCAAAGCACTCATAGCCCGCGCCGCGCAGTCCGTCGAGTATCACCCGGGCATTGCCGAGATAATAGTCAATAGTCTCGCGCACCTGTGCCTCACCTGCGGGGGTGTAGAGTGCCACGGCGCCGCGCTGGCTCAGATAGCTCGCGCCGTTGAACTTGGTGGTCTGCCGGCGGCGCCACAACGGATTCAGTGCCACAAGGCTTCCGTCAGAAGCGCGCCCCTTGAGCTCGCGGGGCACCACGGTATATCCGAGACGCATGCCGGTGAACCCGGCTGTCTTCGAGTAGCTGCGGAACTCTATAGCGACTTCCCTCGCACCATCTATCTCATATATCGAGCGGGGCACCTCGGGGCGTGTGACGTATGCCTCGTATGCGGCATCGAAGAGGAGCAGCGCACCCTCACGTCGGCAATAGTCAACCCATACCTTGAGTTCGTCGCGCGTCAGCGTCGTGCCTGTCGGGTTGTTGGGATAGCAGAGATATATCACGTCGGGGTGCCCTGTGGGCAGCTCGGGCACGAAACCGTTCTCCGCCACCGCCGGGAGATATTCTATATTGCTCCAGCGCCCGGACGGAAGCAGCTCTCCGGCACGTCCGGCCATGACGTTGGTGTCGATGTAGACGGGATAGACCGGGTCTGTCACCGCCACGCGGTTGTTCACCGAGAGGATGTCCCCGATGTTGCCGGTGTCGCTCTTTGCGCCGTCGCTGACAAAAATCTCGTCTTCAGACATCGCTATGCCGCGTCGGCGATAGTCATGTTCGGCTATCAGTGAGGTCAGGAACTCATGTCCTTGCTCGGGGCCGTAACCGTGGAAGGTGGATGTCTCGGCCTCATCGTCGACCCCGCGGTGCAGAGCCTCGACAACAGCCGGGCAGAGCGGGCGTGTCACGTCGCCGATACCCAGACGCAGTATCTCCTCGCCGGGATTGGCCTCGGAGTAGGCCCTGACCCTGCGGGCCACCTCGCTGAAGAGGTATGCCGAGGGGAGCTTGGTGAAATTATCGTTGATTGCAAACATATCTCGTATCCGGTTTATCACTGACGTATATATTTTCCTGTGAAGACCTCTGTGGCGGTCCCCGTCATCATGACATGTGCGTCGGGTGTCCCGGCCCATTCTATGTCGAGGTCACCTCCGCGCAGCTGCACTGTCACCCTCCCGGCTCCTCGCCCGGTCAGGGCCGCGGCCACTGCCACTGCGCAAGCCCCCGTGCCGCATGCCAGGGTCTCGCCCGAGCCACGTTCCCACACGCGCACCTTGATATGTGTAGGGTCAATGACCTCGGCAAATTCTATGTTGGCGCGGTCGGGCCACATCGGATGGCACTCCATCAGCGGCCCCAGGCGACCGAAATCCACTCTGTCGAGGCTGTCGACGAATATGACGCCGTGCGGATTGCCCATCGAGACGGCGGTGACATTCAGTGTTTCCGCACCCGTATCTATCGGCACATCAATCATTTGTGCCCCTTGATACAATGCCGGGATCTTCTCCGGCACAAGCTCGGGCGCACCCATGTCCACTGTCACCGATTTCAGTTCGCCCCCCTCCTTATTAAGCGTTAAAACCTTGATACCCGAGAGGGTTTCAAGGTTTATGGGGTTTGCGGTGATGAGGTGGCGAGAGTGGAGCAGGGCGGCTATGCAGCGGGAGGCGTTGCCGCACATACGGCCTTCCGAGCCGTCGGTGTTGAACATCCTCATGCGGCAGTGGGCGTCGGGCCGCGTCGGTGGGCAGATGAGCACTATCCCGTCACATCCGACGCCAAAGTGGCGGTCGCTCATTTCGCGGGCGAGGTCGGGGAGGCGCTCGGGCTCCGACTCCATACAGTCTATATATATGTAGTCGTTGCCGATGCCATGCATCTTGGTGAACTCAATCACCTCGTTGCGGATTGAGGGTTGGATATGAGCCATAGCGGCAGCTTTTTTACCTGTGATGACCTAAAATCACCGCAAAGTTAAGCATTTTGCCACAAATTCAAACAAAAAACGCAGTTTTTTTATTAACAATGCTGAATTTTGTCTAAAAACTGTGATTGCTTAATGAATATGGCGCCTCATCCCGGGATTGTGGTGATGTAAAAATGCTAAGGTATACCTATACATTTCTTACACAGATGCTAAAAATGCAAGGTATACTTATGCATTTTGTGCAAAAATGTGGAAAGTGCGCAGGTATACCTTGGCACTTTTCCGCATATCGTGACTCATTCGGCGTCGTCGGCGGGGAAGAGCTTTCCCTCCTGGTCGAGATGATACGAGCGTGCGAGCGTCGAGATGAAGCGGCTTATCTGCGTTATGGCGTTGGCTGTGTCGGGGGTAATCTCCTTGCCCTTCAGACGCAGCATCAGCATCCCGTAGAGCGCGTTGAAACAGGTCTCGAGCTCTCCCGCCGGAGCCTCGCCGCTCTTCGAGCGCAGCTCGACAATGAATGGCAGCGTCTTGTAGAACTCTGCCGTATATTGCGGGAACCTCGGGTCTTTGAGCAGCGCGAGATGCAGGTCGGTGAGGCGTATGAGCACATTCTTGTTTATCTGCAGGTGACCCGATTTCTCCACCCCCTCGCGGCGCATCATGTCGATAAGTCCCTCATACCAGTCGACCATCTCCTTCCGGGCGTCGGGCGTGAGGTCAAACCTGTCGATCACGTTTGCCTTGATGCGGTCAATGTCGAGACCGTTGGCGCGTATCAGGTCCTCCACCTGCCACATATACAGCAGGTATTCGGCGATATTCTTCTTACGTTTCTGAGCTGCGATTATCATATCGGTGTATTGTATTGTTTTATGGCAAAGTTACAACATTTTTCTCATACAGCGGCATGTTTTCAGTTGCGTATGCTATTTCTAAATCGTATCTTTGCCGCATAAAGTTTAACCAATCCCGATAAAATCTGCTATGAGAAAGACCATGTTTCTTTTTATAATTGTCATGACATGGGCCCTGGACGTATATGCGGCCGATGAGGGGATGACATTCGCCCGGCTTTTTGATAAGGTGGCCGCAATCGAGCGTTTTGAGGTGCTGGATATTCAGGGGGGAGACATGGGATTCCCCACCGACATAGGCGAAGGTAAGATGGCGATACATCCTAACGCGACCCCGAGGGAAGAGATAGTATCCCTCATCTCCTCTCTCCCTGAAGGCTCGCTGGTCTATGACAGCACTGATGAGGACGGGCGATTTGACCGCATCTTCATCGAGGACGGGACATCATTGCTATATGTACACGTGGCATCCGGCACAGGCGATACGGTCGTGATTCTCTTCACGGATGGAAATAAACAGTGCATCCACGATTTCATCGACCGCATAAACAAGGAACTCAGCCAACAGAAAAGCCGTTAGGCTATGTGGAAATAAGACAGGAGAGTCCGGCGCAGTGCCGGACTCTCCTGTCATTATTGGTGTTATGCCTGTGGCAATCAGGGGCGTTCGATGGGGGTGATGTCGCCGTTGTCGGAGTTTATGCGGTAGAGGTAGAGGGGGGATGTGGCCTCGCCGTCATATCCGAATATGAACATGATATAGTCCTTGAACACATATCCTCCGGCGGCCGAGTCGTAGCTCGAGCTGAACGACATGGTTTTCTCAAGGGTTCCGGTGTGGAGCTCCAGGTATTCGCCCTGGATGCTGACGTAGTTGGCTATGAATTCCTCGTCGGTGCGGTCAAGGCTGACGGCGCTGTTGGTCTCGGGGAGATAGCCGAACACATATTTGGCGGTGTCGTCCGAGGGTGTCACGGTGACGGGCAGGTAGTGTGTCCAGTTGCTTGAGCCGTTGAACTCGCCCTTCCCGATGCCGAAAGTCAGTTCTTCGGCTTCATCCTTGGGGCCGCGGAGCTGTTCGGTCTCGCCTGTCTCGGCATTGATTCTGTAGACATAGAGCGGAGAGGTGGGTTCGCCGTCATATCCGAATACGAACATGATATAGTCCTTGAATACATATCCACCGGCAGCCGAGTCGTAGCTCGAGCTGAACGACATGGTTTTCTCGAGCGTCCCGGCGTGGAGCTCCAGGTATTCGCCCTGGATGCTGACGTAGTTGTCTATCCATTCCTGGTCGGTGCGGTCAAGGCTGACGGCGCTGTTGGTTGCGGGGAGGTATGCGAACACATATTTGGCGTTGTCGTCCGAGGGTGTCACTGTGACGGGCAGATAGTGTGTCCAGCTGCTTGAGGCATTGATCTCGCCTGTCTGTATGCCGAATGTCAGAGTGGCCTCATCCTTAGGACCGCGGAGCTGCTCGGTCTCGCCTGTCTCGGTGTTAATGCGGTAGACATAGAGGGGTGATGTGGCCTCACCGTCATATCCGAATATGAACATGATATAGTCCTTGAATACATATCCGCCTGCATCATAGTCATAGTCCGAGCTGAACGACATGGTTTTCTCAAGCGTCCCGGTGTGGAGCTCCAGATATTCGCCCTGTACCTGCACGTAGTTGTTGATCCACTCCTCGTCGGTCTGGTCGAGGTTTACAGACGAGTTGGTCGACTTGTAGTAGGCTACGGTGTATCTGGCCTCCGGATCCGAGGGAGTGACATCGACCTTGAGGTAATGGGTCCAGTTGCTGCTGTTGTCAAAGTCATGGAAGGAGACATCGAACGACAGGTCTTGCTGTTGCTGCTTGTGTGGTACGACGCTCACCTCCTTGATTGCGGTCGTGCGGGTGCCCTCTTCGTCTACACCGAATATGAGCACGCTGTATTCGGTGCCGATATTCAGATACTTGCCTTCGAGGAGGTCTGTGTGGGTGTTGAGGGTCTGCTCGCCGGTGAAAACGAATTCACTGTCGGCCCAGTCGAGAGAGCCGGTATAGTTCCTGTAGTGTATTTCTTTTGCCACTGCGAGCGAGGCGGGATACTCCTCGGTGAGTCTGGAGCTCTCGATGAGCATCGCGGCATAGCGGGTTGTGCTGTTCGAGGGTACGACATGGATCGAGTATTCGGCGGGGCTGAGCTGGGTTGCTGTGGCATCGAATGTGCAGTCGTCAGTGACCTCACTCTCCGGGATTGTGTAGACCTGGGTCTTGATTACGGTGTTGACGATGCCGTAATCGAGGCCGAATACAGCCGCATAGTAGATGTCGCCCTGACACAGGTTGTTGAAGGTGTTCTCGCCATGTCCGTGATATACCACCTGCTCCCAGTCGCCCCCGAGATAATTGTAGACGTTGTTCTCAAGGCTGCGTGCAGTGCTTGCGACGAGAGACTCGATACCGTCGCTCTCGACAGAATGCTGCGGGTAGATGGCGATGTAGAATGGCATATCCGTGTAGCCTTCGGGAGCATCGGCCTTGACGGTGATACGGTTTGATTTCAGGTCGGCCGAGATGGCAAAGTCCACATCGGCAATCTCGAGCTTACGGGTGGTGAACCTGAGCACCAGAGGCTCGCAGGTAGGCACCACCTCGTCACCCTGAAGCTCGGCGGTATAGATTGCTATGACAATGGGTGTGTTGTCCGTGATTATGGTGCCGGGAAACCAGTCGCGGAGCTGGTCGCCTTTCTCGAAGATATCGTCCGGCGAGAACGACGACAGGGGGCGCCCATAGTAGTCGGCCACACTTTTGATCTCGCTGATGTCTGACGCCACGAGGGTCTCACCCCAGATGCTCTCGTCGATGCCGAGCTCTGTGAGCTGGCTTTCGGTCACGCCCGATATGCGGTAGTATGTGTCGGGGCTGTCGGTCGTTATCTTGAGCTGTGCGCTCTCATAGCGGGGTGTCACCTCTACCTCAAGCGGGCAGTCGCCGATAGAGTGGTGATATATCATTTTGCCGAGAGTGCCCAGGTTGAGCACGGTCGATGTGCCGTTCTTGAAATCGACCTTCATGGAGCTGAAATCCTCCTCGCTCCCGCTCTTGGTATAGCTGATGTTTTCTATCTCGTCTACGGCGATGCTCTTGTTCAGATATCCGTTCTGCAGAATCTGTATCTTGTCTGAGGCTGCGAATATGACTCCGGCAGCGGCGGCTGTGAGGACACAGCTGGTCAGTAATTTCTTCATCGGATTAGCGGATTACTACTTTGTACGACTGATTGTTTACTACAACTATGTAGATGCCGGGTGTCAGGCCGTCGAGCGAGAACTCAAAGTCGCCTGAGGCGTTTTCGGACATCACCTCACGGCCGCCTGTATCGAATACGCGCAGCGTGGTGTTGACAGGAAGATTGCTGAAATTCAGGCTGTTGCCCTGCTGGTTCATCGTTGTGCCGCCGATTGTGGCATCGCTTATCGACGACGACGCATCATAGACATGCTCGAATGTGTCGATGTCGTTTTTGGCAATCTGTACGTCGGCTAATGATCCCTTGGCCACCAGATTGTCGTCCGTGAAGCTGACCTGCAGGTCATCCGAAAGTACGATAGTGACCGTGCTTCCGTTCGATAGGTTAACTTTCAGGCAGTTGTAGCCTTTGGCCGATGCGTAGTGCGCACCAAAGGCCAAAAGCAACAGAAATAAAATTTTTCTCATAGTAAAATGAATTTTTTGCATGTTTTCGTCGCAAAGGTATGGAATTTTATTGCATTCGCAAAATAAATGTGAAAAAAGTCAAAATTTTGATATCTGGTAGTCTGAGTTGATGTTTTTAGCTCACCATCACAGTCCTGTTAAACCTTTTGGTGCCGGGGATGTCATAACTATATGTGAACTTATTAAATCGCCTGACTTATGAAAAGATTCATCCGCTCTGTGATGCTGTTCCTGGCCTGCGCCTGTATGGCGGCTCCTACGGCCATGGCAGACCGCCATCAAGGCGCCAACAACCGCCCTGCGCGTAACGAGCGTCCCGCATCGTCGCGTGGCGGCAACCAGTCGCGCCCTTCGGGCACGTCGGGTCGCCCCGGTTTCGGAGGTAACCATAACAACGGAAGCAATAATGGCCGTCCGTCCTCGGGAGGGGGCAACAGCCGTCCCGGCAACAACGGCAACAACCGTCCATCGGGTGGGGGCAACCACAATAACAATAACGGTAACAATAACGGCGGCCGCCCCGGCACATCAGGCCGTCCCGGCTTTGGCGGAAATCATGGCAACGGCAATAACAACAACCGTCCGGGCAATAACAACAACCGTCCGGGCAATAACAACAACCGCCCGGGCAATAACAACAACCGCCCGGGCAATAACAACAACCGTCCGGGCAACAACAATCGTCCGGGCAACAACCGTCCCGGTGGTGGCAATGCATGGGGAGGGCCTCACCGTCCAGGGCCGCGTCCTCCGATGATGCAGCCGCCTCACCGTCCTTACCGTCCGGCATTCGGACGTCCCCACTACCGTCCCACGCCTCCGCCGTCGTGGCGTCCGCGCAGGGGGATTCCCGTCATCCGCGGCATCCTGGGGCTCACTTTCGGTTCGGCTATCGGTGTGTCGCTCGACTATCTGTACAGCAACGGTTATGTTGTCGACGGCTATACCAACGACATCGTGTATCTGCGCAATGTCCCGGCCCTCAACTATATGTGGACCGACGGCGCCCTCTATTACGGGCCCTCAGGCCTCGATGTCAGCTCGTTCTACTATTCGACTCCCGGCTATGACCTGGCACGCTACAACAACTGCTATAACGCCCTTGTGGCATCATACGGTGTGCCTGTGTCTGTCAATAATGCTGCCGGTGCGATGACTGCTACATGGTTTGGCGGTCAGGGAGGTTATATCACCCTGTCGTTCGGTGCTGGTACTGCCGGACGCTTCCTCACTACCCTCACCTTCGGTCTCTGACGGAACCATATTATAAAGAATGTAAAAACCTGCTCTGCCGCTCTTTCTTTTAGGGTGGCAGAGTTGTGTATATGTGTGATTTTTCGTATATTTGTGGTCGCGTAAAAAATCATTGATTCTGACAATATGAAACATATCTACATCACAGTGGCCGTGGCCCTGTCGGCGTCGTCGGGCGTCGCCGGAGCCGCCGGTATAGACGTCACCACACCGCAGGGACGCAAGGTGAGTGTCGAGGCCGTGACTCCCGACATAATCCGTGTCACCAACACGGCTCCGTGCGAGAAGCTCAATCCTTTCCTGCAGTCACCCGCAGGTGATGAGGCCGTCGACGTGAGCCGTCGCGGCGATATCTCGACATTCACTACCTCGACAGGCGTCACCGTCCGTGTCGACGCCGCCACGGGTGGTGTCGACATCAATGCCGGAGGACGCCGCGCCCTCTCTGACGGAGGTGTGCGCGAGATGGCCGGAGGCAAGCGCCGCATGGAGCTGTCGGTGATGGGTGGCGGCTCGTTCTATGGCGCGGGCGAGAGGGGATACTCCTTCAACCTCGCGGGCGACACGCTGGTGATGTATAACAAGCAGAACTACGGCTATACCGCCTCCGAGCCGCGCATCAAGCAGATGAACATCACCATGCCCCTCTTCCTGTCGTCCGACGGATATGCCGTGGTGTTCGACGACTATGCCGCAGCCGAGATGGTGATGTCAGACCCGATTGTCTATATCACCGAGTCTAAGGCCCCTGTATCATACTATTTCGTCAATTCGGCCGGTTCGCTGGCCTCGCTCACCTCGACCCTCACTACCCTCACCGGGCGTCAGGACCTCCCCCCGCTGTGGGCGCTGGGATACATAACATCCAAATACGGATACCGCACCCAGTCCGAGACCACGGGCGTGATTGACACCCTCAAGCGTCAGGGCTATCCCGTCGACGGTGTGGTGCTCGACCTCTACTGGTATGGCAAGGAACAGGACATGGGACGCCTGGCATGGGATCCCGACCAGTGGCCCGACCACCGCAAGATGCTCGCCGACCTCAGGAAAGAGGGTGTGAACACCGTGATAATCTCGCAGCCATACGTGCTGCGCAACGGCAAGGCTCTCGACAACTACAACGAGCTGACCCGGCAGCAACTGCTGCTCCGCGACACCCTCGGCGGCCAGCAGGAGGTGACCATCTGGGTCGGCGAGGGGGGCATGTTTGACGTGGCCAACCCCAAGACGCGTGCATGGCTCAGGGAGAGATACCGCGACCTCACGCTCGATGGCGTAGGGGGCTGGTGGGGCGACCTCGGCGAGCCCGAGGTGCATCCCGAGAGCGGTCTGCACGCCAATGGCCAGACCACACGCGAGTATCACAACCGCTATGGCAATGACTGGAGCAAGATAATCTATGACCTCTATCGCGAGGATTTTCCCGACACACGCCTCATGACCATGATGCGCGGCGGCACCACCGGTCTGCAGCAATACAGCGTCTTCCCATGGTCGACCGACGTGTCGCGCACATGGGGCGGTCTCAAGCCTCAGATAAACATCATGCTCAACTCGGGCCTCAGCGGCCTCGGCTACATGAGCCACGATGTGGGCGGGTTCGCCATCACGGACAAGCCATACGACCCCGAGCTCTATGTGCGCTGGCTGCAGCTCGGCACATTCTCGCCTGTGCTCCGCACGCACTCGCAGCAGGAGGCCGAGCCATATAAATATCCCGCACAGCAGGACATCATACTCCCCCTCATCAAGGAGCGTTACCGCTGGCTCCCCTACAACTACACTCTTGCCTACGAGAACGCCTCGCAGGGACTCCCGCTGGTGCGCCCGCTCAACTTCTACACTCCCGGGTCTAAGAAATATGACGACATCGACGACGAATATCTCTGGGGACGTGACGTCCTCGTGGCTCCCGTGCTCGAGCAGGGTGCCCGCGAGCGCAAGGTGGTTTTCCCCGAAGGCCTATGGGCCGACTACCGTGACCCGTCAAAGCTCTATCGCGGCGGCGACACCATCACATACGCCGCTCCGCTCGACGTGCTCCCCCTCTTTGTGCGTGCGGGCTCGTTCATTCCCCTCGCGGACTATGCCATGGAGAATACGGGCGACTACCGCACCGACCGCTATACGGTAAACTATTATCCCTATCTCGGCAAATCGGAGTTTGTGATGTACGAGGACAACCCCCTCTCGACCACCTCGCTCTCCAAGGATGAGTACAGCCTCATCACCTTCAAGGGTGACGCCGAGATGCACCGCATAGAAATCGAGGTCTCGGCCAAGGGGACCTATCCCGGCGCCAAGTCCGACAAGGAACTCAGGTTCGTCATCCACCTCTTCGACGGCAAGCCCGGCAGTGTCACTGTTGACGGGCGCAAGGCCAAGGGATGGAAATATGACGAGGCCCTCTCTACACTCACCCTCAATACCCGCTGGAACACGGCAAAACCATTGAAAATAGAAATCGAATGAAATATCTTCCCATGATTCTTCCGGGCCTCGCTCTGGCCCTCTCGGCCTGCGACATGCAGGCTCAGCCCAATTATACACTCACATTTCCCGCACCCCAGGGCACCGACGGCTCGATGGCCTATCTTGTCGACTGGGACAACGGCGCCAAGGTCGACTCTGTGGTGGTCGGCGGCGACACCATACGTTTTGAAGGTAAGGTCGATGCCCCCTTCATCGGACGCCTGATGATAGGTGGAGCGCGTGGGCCCGTGATGTTTGTCGAGCCGGGCGCAATCAGTGTCGACGCCAACGGCATGGCCACCGGCACGCCCCTCAACGACAGGCAGACGGCCTCGATTGCCAAGCTGATGTCTTTTGAGGAGGAATACCGCAAGCTCAACCAGAACGACTCGGTGCAGCGTCTTCAGGCAGACTCTATAGCCCGTGCCGCACAGGATATGCCCGCGCAGCTCTACAAGGAGAACGCCTCGAACCTCATGGGCCTCTACTGGTTCCTGCAGAGGGCCTACGAGATGCCTCTGGCCGATGTCGAGGCCGAGGCCGGACGTAACCCGATGGTCGGCAACTCGGCACGCATCAAGTCTGTCATCGAGGCCGCCCGCAAGCGCGAGATGTCGGGGGTAGGGAAGCACTACCTCGACTTTACGGTCGACTATGACGGCAAGGCGCAGAAGTTCTCGGATTATGTCAAGCCGGGCGAGTACACCCTTGTCGATTTCTGGGCAAGCTGGTGCGGCCCCTGCATGCGTCAGGCCAAGGTAATCAAGGAGCTCTACAACCGCTACAAAGGCAAGGGGCTCAATGTCGTGGGTGTGGCCGTCTGGGATGAGCCTGAGGCTACCCTGGGCGCAATCAAGAGCCACGGCCTCGAATGGCCCAACATCATCAACGCGCAGACCGTCCCCACCGACCTCTACGGCATCAACGGCATCCCCTGCATCATACTTATCAACCCCGACGGCATCATCGTGTCGCGCGACAAGCAGGGGCAGGACCTCGTGGACGATGTAGACAAGTTCATGTCTTCCTACGAGCCTGTCAGCGAGGCCCCCGACACCGCCATGCAGGCATCGGCCGACACAGCCTCGGTGATATTCTGATTGATTATAGGACACATACTTACATATTTCCAATTTCCAACACACCTTCACATGAAAATCCCAACCATCTTGACGACACTCGCATTATGCCTGTCGGCGTCGGCACAGAACCCCGACGAGAAATATTTCGCCTACCCGTCGTATGACGGCGACGACCTCGAGCTCACGGTCGACTCGAAGGGTACCCGCTGGCGCCTGTGGTCGCCTGCGGCCGATGCGGCGCGTGTCATCATCTATCCCACCGGCATCAATACCGCAGCCATCGACACCATAGCTATGACCAAGGCCGAGAAGGGCACCTGGACCGCCTCGGTGCCTCAGCAGCTCTATGGCAAATACTACACCTTCTCCATCAACCAGGACGGCAAATGGCTCAAGGAGACCCCCGGCGTGTGGGCCAAGGCCGTAGGTGTCAATGGCGAGCGTGCCGCCATCATAGATTTCTCCAAGACCAATCCCGAGGGGTGGAGCGCTGACAAGGGCCCCGCAATCAAGCATATCAATGATGCGGTCATCTACGAGATGCACCACCGCGATTTCTCCGAGCATCCCTCGTCAGGCATAGCCAACAAGGGCAAGTTCCTGGCCCTCACTGAACCCGCCACCACCAATCCCGAGGGTGAGGCCACCGGCATTGACCACCTCAAGGAGCTCGGCGTGACACACGTCCACATCCTCCCCTCATACGACTACAACAGCGTCGACGAGACCAACCTCCCCGCCAACCAGTACAACTGGGGATATGACCCCCTGAACTACAATGCTCCCGAGGGTTCGTACTCGACCAATCCCTCCGACCCCTCCACCCGCGTCATCGAGATGAAGGAGATGGTCAAGAACCTCCACGACAACGGCATCGGAGTAATCATGGATGTGGTCTACAACCATACCGCTGACAATGACGATTCCAATTTCTCGCTCACTGCTCCGGGCTATTATTACCGCCACCGTCCCGACGGCTCGTATTCGGACGCTTCGGGTTGTGGCAACGAGACAGCCTCAGACCGCCAGCAGATGCGCGACTTCATCGTCAACTCGGTCAAGTACTGGGCCAAGGAATATCATATCGACGGTTTCCGTTTCGACCTCATGGCCATCCATGACATCGAGACGATGAATGCAGTGACTGCCGCGCTCAAGGAGATAAACCCCGACATCTTCGTCTATGGCGAGGGCTGGACCGCAGGTGACTCCCCCCTTCCCGTCGAGCGACGCGCCCTCAAGGAGAATGTCTCCAAGATGCCCGACATCGCCGTGTTCAGCGATGACATCCGCGATGCCGTCAAGGGTCACTATACCGATGCTGCCGACCGTGGTTTCGCCACCGGCAAGCCCGGCCTCGAGGAGACAGTCAAGATAGGCATAGTTGCCGCCACAGACCATCCGCAGGTCGACTACTCGAAGGGTGCCAACTCCAAGTTCCCCTACGCAGCCGCCCCTACGCAGGTCATCAACTATGTATCGTGTCACGACGACCTGATGCTCACCGACAAGCTGCGCAAGTCGATGCCCGACGCCACCGATGCCGAGCGTCAGCGTGCCGCACGTCTTGCCCAGACCATCGTCCTCACCTCGCAGGGCACACCGTTCATCTTTGCCGGCGAGGAGATCTTCCGCGACAAGAAAGGTGTGCACAACTCATATTGCTCGCCCGACTCGATCAACGCCATAGACTGGAATCTCAAGCATACCAACGCCGACCAGATGGCATATTACCGTGAGCTCATCAAGCTGCGCAAGGCTCACCCCGCCTTCCGCATGACAACCACCGCGGACGTGGCCCGTCACCTCAAGTTCGACAAGACCGAGCCCGGCCTTATCTCATACTCGCTCACCGACAATGCCAACGGTGATGCCTGGAAAGAAATCAAGGTTATCTTCAACGGCTCTGACGAGCCCCGCGAGGTCAAGGTTCCCAAGGGTGACTGGATTGTGATTGCCGACGACGGCCGGATCAACGCCGAGGGCCTCTCCACCACCCGTGGAGGCAAGCTCACCGCCGCCCCCCGCGCAGCACTCATACTTGCAAGAGAGAAATAAGACATGCTCCTTTTCCCCAACGCCAAAATCAATCTGGGTCTCGACATTGTCTCGCGGAGGCCCGACGGATACCACGACATCGTGACGGTGATGGTGCCTGTCCCCTGGCGCGACATCCTCGAGATTGTCCCCGCCAAGGGGGATGTCACCACTCTGACTGTGACCGGGCGCAAGGTCGACTGTCCTCCCGAGAAGAATCTTGTGATGAAGGCCTATCGTCTGATGGCCGACACATATCAGCTCCCACCGGTCGACATATATCTGCGCAAGGTCATACCTGATGGCGCGGGACTTGGAGGAGGCTCGGCAGACGCGGCGTTCACCCTCCGCGCGCTTAACGATATGTTCGCTCCCGGTGCCACTGACGGGGACCTTGCAGCGATGGCCGCGAGGCTCGGCGCCGACTGCCCGCTGTTTGTCTACAACCGTCCGATGCTCGCGACCGGCACAGGCACCGAGCTGAGTCCGATCGATATTGACCTCACCGGGCTCACCCTTGTCATTGTCAAGCCACCCGTGAGTGTACCGACCGCCCAGGCATACTCGCGTGTCACCCCTGCGGTGCCTGTCGAGCCCATCCCGGAGATACTGCAGTCTCCGCTGACAGAATGGCAGGGGAGGCTCAAGAACGATTTCGAGCCCTCGGTGTTCCCGCTGCACCCCATGATTGCTGAAATCAAGGCCCGGCTGCTCGCAATGGGTGCCTCGTATGCCTCGATGTCCGGCTCGGGCTCGTCGGTGTTCGGACTTTTCGCATCTGACATTTTGGCAGACACGGTGGCAGACACCTTCAAGGGGTGTCAGACATTCACGGCAACACTTTGACACAATGCTTTTTGGCCCCGGCGCATGAACGTTGGGGCCAATATTTTGTTTACATAATAGAGCTGTCCGCAAGGTGTGGCAGCATTTTTGCATGTAAGGAATATAATAAGCATAAAGCATCATGGCAGATAAAGAAAAGAAACATAACGATAAAGCTCCCGAAAGCAAGCTCAGACGCGAGGACGAAGGCGTCGAGAGCCTTGACGATGTTCAGGAGGCCCAGGAGGAGACCACGTCGCAGGTAGACGAGGCCAACGAGATGATCAACGAACAGCTTGCCGACATCGACACCCTCAACAAGCAGTTGCTCGATGCCCAGGCACAGGTCGAGAAGGAGAAGAAGGAATATCTCTTCCTCATGGCCGAGTTCGACAATTTCCGCAAGCGTACGGTCAAGGAGAAGAGCGAGCTCATCAAGAACGCCGCCGAAGGTGTCCTCAAGGGTCTGCTCCCCATCGTCGACGATTTCGAGCGCGGCCTCGAGGCAAGCGCCAAGGCCACCGACGCCGAGGATGTACGCAAGGGCATGGAGCTGATATACCAGAAACTCATCAAGTATCTGGCCCAGAACGGTGTGAAACCCATCGAGTCGACAGGAAAGCCTTTCGACCCCGAGCTGCACGAAGCCATAGCCATGGTGCCCGTGGGCGAGGACGAGTCGAAGAAAGGAATGGTCATCGACACACCCACAAAGGGATATACTCTCAATGACAAAGTGCTGCGCCACGCCAAGGTGGCCGTCGGCCAATAATCACAACCCCGTACAATAAACACTAACCACATGGCAGCCAAAAGAGATTACTATGAGGTGCTTGGGGTCGACAAGAACGCCGACGAAAAGACCATCAAGAGCGCATACCGAAAGAAAGCCATACAGTATCACCCGGACAAGAACCCGGGCGACAAGGAGGCCGAAGAGAAATTCAAGGAGGCTGCCGAAGCCTATGATGTCCTCTCCAATCCCGAGAAACGTGCCAAATATGACCAGTTCGGCCACAGCATGGGCCCGCAGGGATTCCCCGGCGGAGGTGCCGGAGGTTTCCACGCCGGAGGCTTCTCGATGGAGGATATATTCTCGCAGTTCGGCGACATATTCGGCGGTGCGTTCGGCAATATGGGCGGATTCGAGAGTGCGGGTGGCCGTACACGCCGCCGCCAGCGTCGCGGTTCCGACCTGCGCATCAAGATAAAGCTGACACTCAAGGAGATTGCCGAGGGTGTCACCAAGACCATCAAGGTCCCCACTCTTGTCAAGTGCGAGCAGTGCGGCGGTACAGGCGCAAAGGACGGCACAGCCTTCCACACCTGTCCCACCTGTCAGGGCTCGGGCACTGTGCTGCGCCAGCAGCAGACCATGTTCGGCATACAGCAGTCGGCGGTCGAGTGTCCCCAGTGTCACGGCGAGGGCAAGATTATAACAGAGAAGTGTCCTCACTGTAACGGTGACGGCGTGGTGCGCAAGGAGGAGACTGTATCCTTCACCATCCCCGCCGGTGTCCAGGACGGCCAGACGCTCACACTGCGCGGACGCGGCAATGCCGCTATCCACGGTGGTGTCAACGGCGACCTTCTCATCGTCATTGAGGAAATCAAGGACCCGCAGCTCATCCGCGACGGAAACGACGTGATATACAACCTCATGCTCGACATCCCCACCGCCGCTCTTGGCGGTCAGGTCGAGGTGCCCACCATCACGGGACGTGCGCGCCTCAAGATTCCTGCAGGCACACAGCCCGGCAAGGTGCTGCGTCTGCGCGGCAAGGGCCTCCCCTCGACCGACGGCTACGGCACCGGCGACGAGCTCATCAACATCATGGTCTATATACCCGAGAACCTTACTGATGACGAGCGCAAGACCATCGAGAGCCTTCAGGGCAAGCCCAACCTCACTCCCGACGAGTCGACCAAGACACGCATATTCAGCAAGTTCAAGCATATATTCGAATAATCGGATATAGCATACAATATCAGACGGAGGACATGGCCTATGGCCGCGTCCTCCGTCTTTTTATAAGTTTGTTCCCGAATGATGTAACGCGCGGATGGCGTCCGATATGTAACTTTGCAGTGTGAAATCATAAACGTCAATCCAGATGAACCAGTTCTTCATGTCACTCCTCGACATCCTTAACGAGATGTCGCCCTATATACTCTTAGGTTTCCTTCTGGCCGGTGTGCTGCATGTGTTCGTGCGTCCGTCGGCCATGACACGCCATCTGTCGGGCCGTGGAGCAGGCCCTGTGGTCAAAGCCGCCCTCTTCGGCATACCTTTGCCCCTCTGCTCGTGCGGCGTCCTCCCGACTGCCGTGTCACTGAGGCGTAACGGTGCCTCGAAGGGGGCCTCGACATCGTTCCTCATAGCCACCCCGCAGACCGGGGTCGACTCGATAGCCGCCACATACTCGCTGCTTGGGCCCGCGTTTGCCGTTATCCGTCCTGTGGCGGCACTGGCAGGTGCTGTGTTCGGCGGAATGGCGGTGAGCAAGAGCGAGCCTGACGATGATGTGCGCGAGTGTGCCGTGACCGATGCCGACGACGACCGCATAGCCTCGATGAGCTTCGGACGCAAGATTGCCGAGGCCGTGCGCTATGGCCTTGTCGACATGGTTGCCTCGGTAGGCAAATGGCTCATAATAGGCCTTGTGGTGGCCGCACTCATAACTGTGCTCGTGCCTGACACCCTCTTTGTGTCACTGAGCCGCTATCCCATACTGGCGATGCTCGCCATGATTCTGGTGGCTATCCCCATGTATGTCTGTGCCACAGGGTCTATCCCCATTGCAATGTCGCTGATGCTCAAGGGACTTACCCCCGGTGTGGCTTTTGTCCTCCTTATGGCCGGGCCTGCAGCCAATTTCGCCTCCGTGATGATTCTCGGCAAGACCATCGGGCGCCGCGCCACCGCCATATATGTGGGCTCTGTGGCTGTCACTGCCATAGCGTTCGGACTCGCCATAGACTATCTGATGCCCTCGTCATGGTTCACGTTGCCCGGCGTCATGTCGGGTGCATGTCATGGCCATGAAGCCGGACTCCCGCTGTTCCAGACAATATGCTCGGTATTCCTTGCCGCGCTGCTTGTCTATGCCTTCATCAAGAACCGCAATCACCATCACCACCATAACATAACCGAAATAGAAATGAAAAAGGAATATCAGATTTCGGGCATGTCGTGCCCGCATTGCCGCGCCACTGTCGAGAAGGCGCTCGGTCGCCTCGAAGGGGCCGAATCAGTCAGCGTAGACCTCGCCTCGGGCAAGGCTGTCGTCGAGGGAGATGTCTCTCCCGAGGCGGTGCGTCAGGCTGTCGAGAGCGCCGGATTCGACCTGGTGGGCTAATTTCCGAAATAATCCCTTAGAACCTCTGCGGAGAGGCGGCCATCGGTATGGATGGCCAGCAGCGCCGGACGGCGTGACTCTGCCGCGAAACGTGCGAAAGCCTTGTCAAGCTCAGGCTCTGACGAGGCTTCGCTGTATTCTATGCCGTATGCCTCGCAGAGTCCCCGCAGGGGCAGGTTGGTGCCGACACTGAGATAGCGATCGAGCTCGGGGAGGTCGCGTGTCGCGCCTATGAAACGGAATATGCCTCCGCCGCCGTTGCATACGACAATCATCTTGAACCTCGGGCCCATCAGTTGCGACGACAGGGCGGCGATGTCATACTGGAAACTCATGTCGCCCGATATGAGCAGTGTCACGCCCTTATAGATTGCCGAGGCCCCGAGGGCGGTCGACGTGCATCCATCTATGCCGCTCACGCCGCGGTTGCAGTCCGAGCGGTGTATGTGACGGCAGTCCATCAGCTGGGCATAGCGTATGGGGGTGCCGTTCGACAGATGCAGGTTCCACGTCGGGGGGATGCGGTCAAACACCATGGCGAGTGCCTTGAGGTCGCACCAGGGGGCAGCCTCCACTTTCAGTGCATGTATCCCGGCCGCACGCCGCGATGCCTCTTGCCACATATTGGCATAACCGCACTCCCTGCGATGTATCTGCATGGCCGACGCCAGCTGGCGCATGAATATCGTGGGCTCCATCTCGACGCGCAGGGACAGATGTTTGAAACAGTCAACCGTGGTGTGGCTCACACCCACGTGCCAGTGTTCGGTCGAGGGGGGCAGCGAGCGCATCCACTCCTTGACATGGCGCGACACAAGCGCCCCACCGATTGTTATCACCGTGTCTGGTGCCATCGCCTCGCGCTCCGTGGGGGAGAGACGGCACAGGGTCGAGTCTATGCGGCTGATGAAAAGTGGATTGTGCAGGTTGGAGATGGTCTCGGTGAGCACCGCCACGTTGGGGAGTGCCGCCATCTTGCCCAATGCCTTGTTGAGCCTGAAATCAGGGGTATGGAATCCGGCAATCACCATCACCCTGTGCGGCGATGCCAGCAGTGTGCCAAGCTCGCGGGCACGGGCCGTGGTGAGCTCTCCGGCAGGGGCGATCTCGTGTATCACACGCTCGTGACCCTCGTCGTCTGCGGGGGCCATGCGGTTGAGCGGTGCATCGAGGCGGATATTTATATGAACGGGCCCCGGGCGCCCGCTCACGGCTTCGAGCAGGGCATCGTTGACAGTGCGGTTGACCCACCATGAGCCGTTGCCGAAATCGAGACGCGCCGAGATGTCGCAGCGACGCTTGACGTAAGGTGCGAGGGCGTCCTGCTGCCATAGTGTCTGCGAGTCGTCCTGATCAATCCATTCCTCGGGACGGTCGGCCGATATGACGACTAAGGGAACCTGACGGTAGAAAGCCTCGGCCACAGCGGGGGCATAGTTGAGCAGTGCCGTGCCGCTTGTACAGCATACCGCCACGGGGCGTCCGCTCTGCAGGCTCATGCCGAGGGCTGCGAATGCCGCCGACCGCTCGTCAATTACCACACTGCACTCGAGGTCGGGATTGCGCGTCAGGGCCACGACGAGAGGCGCGTTGCGGCTCCCGGGGGAGACGACAACGCGCTCTATGCCATGTGCCGGGAGCAGCTCCGAGAGTGTCCTGGCGGCGGGTTTGTCTGTCGATTCTGTCATCAGGCCTTGGGCTCTTCCTGTGCGGCAAGCGGATTCCAGCCCTGTGCGCGGAGGGGTATTTCCGTACCGTCGCGGGTTATCATGGCGCATCCGAGCTCGGGCTTTGTGATATGGCCTATCACTTTGACGCCGGGTACCTTCTGAATCTCCTCATGACAGTGCAGGGGCACCGTGAACAGCAGTTCGTAGTCCTCGCCGCCGTTGAGAGCAGCCGTCACAAGGTTCATGCCAAGTTCCTCGGCCATGATGGCTGTCTGATAGTCGATGGGTATGCGGTCCTCGTATATGCGGCATCCGGTGTTGCTGTCGTGGCAGATGTGCAGCAGCTCGGAGCTGAGGCCGTCGCTTATGTCCATCATCGAGGTGGGGAGTATTCCGGCGCGGTCGAGTGCCTCCACGATGTCACGGCGTGCCTCGGGCTTGAGCTGACGCTCGACGATATACTCCTTGCCCTGGAACTGCGGCACGAAATCCTTCTGTCCGGCCGAGGCCACCTTCTCGCGCTCAAGGAGCTGCAGCCCCATGTATGCGGCCCCCAGGTCGCCCGACACGCAGATGAGGTCGGTGTCTTTGGCGCCCGAACGGGTCACGATTCTGTCTGACGGAGCCTCGCCGATACAGGTGATGGAGATGACGAGTCCCTGACGGGACGATGTGGTGTCGCCGCCGACGAGGTCGACGCCATATATCTCGCATGCCAGACGTATGCCCGAGAATAGGGCGTCCATATGCTCGACGGTGAACCGGCTCGAGATACCCAGCGAGACTGTGATCTGGCGCGGGTGTCCGTTCATGGCGTAGACGTCAGAGAAATTGACCACCGCGGCCTTGTATCCGAGGTGCTTCAGCGGTACGTATGTGAGGTCGAAATGAACCCCTTCGAGCAGCAGGTCGGTGGTGACGAGTATGTCGGTATCGCGGTTGCGTAACACCGCGCAGTCGTCGCCGACCCCCTTGACGGTCGAGGAATTCACGATAGGCAGGTCTTTGGTGAGGCGGTCTATCAGACCGAACTCTCCAAGAGAGGATATTTCCATAGGGTTGAGGATAGTTATAGTTTTTCTAGTTGAACTAGTTGGACTAGTTGAACTAGAAAAACTTCATTCTTTTTCTCAGAGCTGCACTCTTGCCACGAGCTCTTTCATAATCTCGAGGCACTTGGGCTGGGCGATGACGGCGGCCTGCTGCACCTCTTCGTGGGTGGGCACCTGGGTCACATCCTTGCCGCCGAGGTCGGTGATTACAGATATGCCGTAGACACGCATATCGGCATGATTGGCCACAATGACCTCGGGCACCGTCGACATGCCCACGCAGTCGCCACCGATGATGCGGTAGTACTCATATTCGGCAGGAGTCTCGAATGTAGGGCCTGTGACGCCCACATAGACGCCGTGCATCAGGCGGATACCCTTCTCCTTGGCAATCTTGTCGGCGAGGGCCTTGAGTTCGGGGTCGTAGGCGTATGTCATGGCGGGGAAGCGCACACCGAGCTCGTTGTAGTTCTTGCCGCGCAGCGGATGCTCGGGGAAAAGGTTGATATGGTCGGTGATTGTCATCACGTCGCCCACCTGAAACTCCTTGTTCATGCCGCCCGAGGCGTTCGACACGAAAAGTATCTCGACACCGAGAGCCTTGAATACACGCACGGGGAATGTCACGGTCTTCATGTCATATCCCTCGTAGTAGTGGAAGCGGCCCTGCATGGCGATGACGGCTTTGCCGCCGAGGCGTCCGAAGATGAGGTTGCCGCTGTGTCCCTCGACGGTCGAGACGGGGAAATTGGGTATCTCGGAATAGGGGATGAAGAGCTTGTCGTCGATATGGTCTACCAACGGCCCGAGACCGGTGCCGAGGATTATGGCTATCTTGGGCATCTCGCCCTCTACGCGCGAGCGGAGATACTCGGCGGTCTGATTGATCTTTTCAAGCATGGAGATTAGATATTGATGATAGTATGATTACGGGCGCCGACCCGCGGTCTCCGCGCGAGGAGACGGGGTCGTCTTATTTAAACAACCGCGATTCGCGGATGGTTTTCTCGATACATTCCGAAAATTCGGTGTCATCGCGTTCGATGAACCGCACCCTCACCGGCAGATAGAATATCTTGTCTTTGAGTCGGTCGGGGAAATACGGATTTGTCCTGAGGCGTACGGCGTCTTTCTCGGTGGTAACTATAAATTTCCTGTTTCCCGGGAGGGCGTCAAATTCGGCAGTGATACGCTCGGTGTCCGATGACGAGAAATTGTGATGGTCGCCAAACCGTTTCAGCTTCACCTTGGCGCGTGACCTGCGCAGTTGCTTGACAAACGGGCGTGGATTTGCAATACCGCTCACCGCCAATATGTTTGTGCCAGGCTCAAGGGCATTGAGCGAGGGGGGACGGGCATCCGTACCGGGGAATACGGGTATGAGCTTGCCGTATTCGAAGGTAGAGAAATAGAGTTTCTGGAACGGGAAGAGGTTGAGTTTCTCCTCGAAGATGCGATATGCCATCGGGGTCATGTCCGGCGGACATTTGGTCACCACGACGATGTCGGCCCTGTTCAGGGCCCCGCGTCCCTCGCGCAGCCGTCCGTAGGGGAGCAGGTGGTCATTGTAGACCGGACGGTTGAATTCGGTGAGCACCACTGATGCCGTGGGCTTGACATAACGGTGCTGGAAGGCGTCGTCGAGAAGCACCATGTCAATCTTCGGATTCAGCTCGAGCAGCCTGTCTATCCCCTCGGTCCGTTTCTCGCATACGGCCACAGTCACGCTGTCGCCATATTTGGAGTATATCTGATAGGGCTCGTCACCTATCTCGTCGGGTCTTGCCTCGGGCGTGGCGAGGACAAAGCCGCTCGTCGACCTCTTGTATCCGCGCGACAGGACGGCAAGGGTGTGGGTACCTCGCAGCGCCTCGATGAGATATTCGACATGCGGGGTCTTGCCGGTACCTCCGATGGCGAGGTTGCCAACCACGACCACAGGGACATCAAACTCGCGGCTCGGCAGCAGCCCGTAGTCAAACATACGGTTACGTACCCACACGCCCAGCCCGAACAGGCGGGACAGCGGGTAGAGAACCAGGTTTGACAGCAGGCTTGAGCGGGCCATGATGATGATTATACGCTTATCTTAATATTGTCGGTTGTCAGAATGTCAGTCTTGACATCTCCATACGGGTCTGCAGCACTGACATGCTCTTGACACGGTTGATGTCATCATAGAGGGGGGCCATGTCACCGAGTTCCTTGCGCACCACGGATGCCTTGAGGTCGGCTCCGGCCTCGAGGATGGCGTCATACCATTTCACCTCGACCGAGGGGTATTCCTTGATGGTCCATGTCTCTACGTTGAGCTCCTTGGCCATTCCGGCTATCGCGGCGTCGAGACCGCCGAGCTCGTCGACAAGACCTATCTTCAGCGCCTCGGCGCCATCCCATACACGGCCCTCGGCGATAGCCTTGATAGAGTCCTGGCTGACGCCGCGGCCCTCGGCGCAGCGGCGTGTGAAGAGCTCATATCCGCGCTCTACATATCCCTGCATCGCGCTCCTGAGTCCGGGCGACATGGGCTGCAGTATGCCGGGAACCTCGCCATCGGGGCATGAGCGTACCACGGTATAGTTGACGCCGAGCTTCTGCGACAGCAGGGGCTGGATGTCGGGAATCATGCCGAAGATGCCGATCGAGCCTGTCAGCGTTGTGGGCTGGGCATAGATGCGGTCGGCACCGCACGATATATAGTAACCGCCCGAAGCGGCATAGTCGGACATCGAGACATAGAAGGGCTTGCCCGTGCGTTTCTTCCACTGCTGCAGCGCTTCCCATATCTGCTCTGAAGCATATGTGCTGCCGCCACCCGAGTTGACATACATCACAAGGCCGTCTATATCCTTTTCCTCGGCCAGCTTGAGTATCTCGGACACCATCTCCTTGCCAACGATGCCGTTGCCCTCCTCGTCGGTTATGTCACCGCAGGCATAGAGGACGGCGATATTGGCACCCTTGCCGGAGCCTTTCTTGAGGATGTCCTTACCCTTTACATAATCTGTAATCGACACCGATGGGAGGTCTTCGGGTTTCTTTGTGTCGGTGAGGGCCATGATGCGCTCGTCGAACTCGTGACGGTAGACAAGGCGGTCGGTGATGTGTTGCTTGACATATTCGGCAGGGGGCAGAGTCATCAGGTATGAATTGGCCCAGCGGTTCACCTCGTCGACCGTGACACCGCGTCCCTTGGCCACAGACTCGGCCAGGAAGCCCCAGATGTTATTGATATAGAGGGATGCCTGCTCGCGTGCGGGCTCGCTCATGTCGTTGAGCAGGAATGGCTCGACCGCGCTCTTGTATGTGCCGACCTTCACTACCTGGACATTCACGCCCAGCTTGTCGAGGAAATCCTTGAAATAGAATCCGGCCTGACCTATGCCGTGGATGTCTATCATACCTTCGGGGTTGAGGAAGATGGAGTCGGCCAGCGAGGCGATATAGTAGTCGCCAAGCATATATGTGTCGCCGTAGGCATATACCCATTTCTCGGGTGCGGTGGCCTTGAAGCGGCTCAGGGCTTCCTGGATGGCCTGCATCTGTGCCATGCCCGCGTTGACGCCGTTGGCCTCGTAGACGATGCCGTCTATGCGGTCGTCGGTCGCGGCAGCCTCGATGGCGCCCACAATCTCGTTGAGTCCTACGGGCACGTCAGTGTCACCCTTCAGTATCTGCATGGGCGAGAGTGAACCCGGCCTGTCGGCTATTGAGCCCGAGAGGTCTATGGTGAGGTAGCTCCCTTTCTTTATCTCTTTGCTCACCGAAGCCTTGCCTCCCGAAGAGGCCATCCCGGCTACGATAGCGATGAAAAAACCGAAGAATGCGATGAAAAGCGAGAACCAGATACCCGCGAGGGCACCCAAGAACGATATGAAAAATTTTTTCATTTAGGTGTAGTCTGTATATTTGGACACAAAAGTAGTTCAAACTGACGGCATAAACAAATTTTTCATCGGTTTATTGTCATCACCACCCGTATCCGTACCCGATTTTTCCCTCCGCGAAAGGTTTTTCAGAGCGGATTGAAGATAGCGCGCCAACTTTTGTCAATCCTGCTCCGTATTTATCTATATAAAGTAAGTGGTTACATCGCAATTGTTAAATCGGGGACGGGGAATGATACAATTTTAACATTTAAATGCTAAAATTGGACAATAGGTTGATTTTCTTTGCTTTTTTTACATCTTTTACCAAAATAAGTGTTTACCTTTGCCAATGCGGGCGTAAGATATGCGCATGACATAAAGACACATCGCCTCATATGCCCTTTTTGTAATCTCCTTAAGTACCATGAACAGAATCATCACTGAAATCACACCCTTGTCCGAAAAGGACTGCTTCTATCTTATAGACAGGCTTAAAGACAGATTCACGTATCCCGTGCACCGCCATGAGGAGTATGAGCTGAATTTCCTGTCAAATTGTAACGGTGCCCGCCGTGTGGTGGGCGATTCGGTCGAAGAGCTCGAGGGATATGACCTCGTGCTTGTCGGCCACGGAATAGAGCACGGATGGGAGCAGCACAAGTGCTGCAATGACAAGATACGCGAGATAACGATACAATTCTCTCACGACCTGTTCGGCGAGTCGTTCCTCGAGAAGACGCAGCTCGCATCCATCCGCAAGATGCTCGAGCGGAGTGCCAACGGGCTTGCGTTCGGCAGCGAGGCGATTCTCAAGGTATTCAGCCGTCTCGACCGCCTCACCAAGACCGAGAAAGGTTTCTACCGCATGCTCGAGCTGCTGGCCGTGCTCCATGAGCTGGCCGAGAGCGGCGACTACCGGCGCCTGTCCTCCTCATCGTTCGTGGCCAACCGTCCCGCCGTCGACTCGCGCCGCGTGCTCAAGGTCCAAGAGTACATCGACGCCCATTACCGCGACGAGGTGCGTCTTGCCGACCTCGCCAATCTGGTCGGGATGACCCCCACGGCGTTCAGCCGCTTCTTCAAGCTGCGCACGGGGCGCTCGATTTCCGAATATCTCATCGACATCCGGCTCGGACATGCCACACGCGCCCTGGTCGACTCCACCATGTCGGTGGCCGAGATATGCTATTCGTGCGGATTCAACAACATATCCAACTTCAACCGCATCTTCAAGAAGAAGAAGGGGAGCAGTCCCAAAGTATTCAGAGACATCTATCAACATCATAAGACACTCGTATGAAATCATCAGTTCTGTTATGCTTCGGTCTGGCGGCCTCGCTGCTGCCGGGCATCGTCTCGTGTTCGTCCGGCTCGGCGGCCTCGTCAAAGGCCGATACCGACACTGTGGCCACAGGTGTGAGCCCCCTCAGCGTCAGCGGCACCGCGCTTGTCAATGCCTCGGGTGATACCGTGGTCCTCACCGGTCCATCGATGGGCTGGCACACCAACTGGGGTCGCTTCTATAATGCCGGAACGGTCAAGGCCCTCAAGGAGAAATGGGGTGCCTCCATCACCCGTGCCGCCATCGGCGCCCATGGCTCGGGCGACTGCCTGCGCTCATATGCCGCCGACTCGGCCTATGCCGTCAACTCGGCCATCGCCCTCATCGACGCAGCCATTGACAACGACATGTATGTAATCTGCGACTGGCATTCGCACGAGAACACCAAGGAGGACGCCAAGGAATTCTTCTCGACAATCTCCTCGAGATATGGCGACGACCCCCACATAATATATGAGATATGGAACGAGCCCCTCGACGTCGAGTGGGGCGAAATCAAGGATTATGCCGCCGAGGTCATACCCGTCATCCGTGCCAACGCCCCCTCGTCGGTGGTCATCGTGGGCACTCCCCGCTGGGACCAGGAGGTCGACCTTGCCGCCGCCGACCCCATCGACGGCAAGAATATAATGTATGCCGTGCATTTCTATGCCGGAACCCACAAGGACTACCTGCGCGACAAGACCGAGAAGGCCATCGCCGACGGACTCCCCCTCTTCATCTCGGAGTGCGGCTCGATGGATGCCTCGGGCGACGGTGACTCCATCGACTATCAGTCGTGGCAGGCATGGGTCGACCTCGCCGACCGCCACAAGCTCTCAATGCTGATGTGGGATATCGCCGATAAGGACGAGATCTGCTCGATGCTCACACCCGACGCCTCTGACAACGGCATGGAGTGGAAAGAGGAGAACTACAAGGAGTGGGCCCGTCTGGCTCAGAAGACAATCAAAGACCGCCAAGCCAAGTTCGCGAAATGAGGAATACTTTTTTGTTCCTGGCCGCGCTTTCGGCCCTGACCGTCCCGGCCCTCGAGCTCCCCGACATAATCAGCCCGAACGCCGTGCTGCAGCAGCAGTCCGACGCGCGCCTGTGGGGATGGACAGACCCCGGGCGCACCGTCACGGTGACACCCTCGTGGCCCGGCGCCACCCCTGTCACAGCCAAGGGCGGCAAGGACGGACGCTTTGACCTCTCCGTCGCCACACCCGCCGCATCGTTCACTCCATACACAATCACTTTCTCAGACGGCAAGGACACCGTGACCATCGGCAATATCCTCACCGGCGAGGTCTGGTTCTGCTCCGGGCAGAGCAACATGGAGATGCCCCTGCGTGGATTCGGCATACAGCCCATCGAAGGAGCCGGAGAGGCCATTGCCTACTCGGGACGCTATCCCGGCATACGCATGGCCAATGTCCCCAAGCTCGAGAGCTATACCCCACAGGATCGCACCGTCGGCACATGGAAGGTCTCGTCGCCCGCCAATGCCCCCGAGTTCTCGGCGCTCGCGTATTTCTTCGCCCGTTCCCTCTCAGACATCCTCGGCACCCCTGTGGGCATAATCAACTGCGCGTATGGCGGCTCGTCGGTCGAGGGGTGGATGCCCCGCGACATCCTCGACACCTATCCCGGCTATGACATGGCCCGCGAGGAGCGCGACACGGCCATGAATGCGTGGGAGAGGATAGGGGTGATGTATAACGCCATGCTCCATCCCCTTGCCGGATACACCGTCCGTGGGTTCCTCTGGAATCAGGGTGAGTCAAACGTCGGGCGCCACAAGGAGTATGCCTCGCACCAGCGCGACATGGTTGAGCGGTGGCGCAAGGAGTGGGGCGACCCCGAATTGCCCTTCTACTTTGTCGAGCTGCCGCCGTGGAGCTATTCAGACCCCTCGGGATGCAATGCCGCATATTTCCGCGAGGCCCAGCACGAGGCCGCACGCATCACCTCCAACAGCGGCATAGTCTCGACCACCGACCTCATCTATCCCCGCGAGCTCGAGGATGTCCATGCCTCGCGCAAGCAGCCCATCGGCGAGCGTCTTGCCTTCATGGCCTCCGCCCGCACGTATGGCATCGAGGGGATGCCCGCGCAATATCCGCGCTATAAGAGTGTCGACCTTCAGGGAGACAAGGCCGTGCTCACTTTCGACAACCGTTATGGCGGACTTAACCCCAATCTCGACCTCAAGGGGTTCGAGGTGGCGGGCGAAGACCGCGTGTTCCATCCGGCCACGGCCTCCGAGGACTGGAACACATATACCGTCACCGTAACCTCTCCCGAGGTCAGCGACATCAAGGCCGTGCGCTACTGCTTCCGCAATTTCTCGCCCGGCACCCTCCACGATATGGTTGGATTGCCTCTGGTGCCGTTCCGCACCGACGACTGGGAAATAGAAACCGTAAACAAGTCCAAATGAAACTGAAATCACTCATCATCCCTGCCGCCATCGCCGCAGTGAGCGTGGCCGGCGGGTGTTCGGGCAAGTCTGACAGGGAGACAGCCCCGGCTCCCGGATTCGTCACCGTGCGCGACGGCAATTTCTGGCTCGGTGACTCGGTCTACCGCTATGTCGGCACCAATTTCTGGTACGGCGCCATCCTCGGCTCAGAGGGTCGCGGGGGCGACCGCGCGCGTCTGGCGCGCGAGCTCGACTCGCTCAAGGCCCTCGGCATGGACAACCTGCGCATACTCGTCGGGGGCGACGGCCCCGAAGGGCTCGCAAGCCACATCTCGCCCACGCTGCAGACTGCCCCCGGTGTCTACAACGACACCCTGCTGCGCGGCCTTGACTATCTGCTCGACCAGCTCGAGCAGCGCGACATGCGCGCGGTGCTGTACCTCAACAACGCCTGGGAGTGGAGCGGCGGCTTCTCGGCCTATCTCGAGTGGGCCGGAGCCGGAAAGGCCGTCAACCCCGCCGACGCCGGTTATCCCGCCTATATGGAATATGCGTCGCAGTTTGTGCGCAACGACTCGGCCAAGGCCCTTGCCGCCGACCATATCCGCAACATCGTCACCCGCACCAGCACCGTCAACGGCCGTCCATACACCGAGTCGCCCGCCATCATGGCATGGCAGATAGCCAACGAGCCCCGTGCCTTCGCCGAGGAGAGCAAGCCCGATTTCGCCCGCTGGATTCACGAGACATCGCAGCTCATCAAGCAGCTCGATCCCAACCACCTCGTGTCGATAGGGAGCGAGGGTCTCAAGGGTTGCGAGGAGGATATCGACCTCTGGACCGAGATACACACATATCCCGAGGTCGACTATGCCACCATCCACATCTGGCCATACAACTGGAGCTGGGTCAACGACCGCACCGCCACCGACAGTGTGGAGGTGGCCTGCGATGCCACCGGCGACTACATCAACCGCCACTATGACGCACTGCATTTCGCCCTCACCGACAACGGCGCGCAGATGAAGCCCCTCGTGCTCGAGGAGTTCGGTTATCCGCGCGACGGCATGGCTGTGGCCAAGGGCACCCCCGTCACAGCCCGCGACAGGTATTATGACTACGTGTTCTCTATCGTTGCCGACGGCGGCAAGATCTCAGGCCTCAACTTCTGGGGCTGGGGCGGTCTGGCCGAACCCTCGCACCGCACATGGCAGCCCGGCGACGACTATACCGGAGACCCGGCCCAGGAGCCCCAGGGCCTCAACTCGGTCTTTGCCTCAGACTCTACCACCATAGCCGTCATCCGCTCGGCCACACGCCGCATAGCGGGCAAGGAGTGACGCGGAATTATGTTTTATAACATAGCATATTTTGACATATTTTGATACATTTTTAGCAAACTCTGAAATTTGGTTAATTTCGGATAAGAAAGTACCATTTTATCTCCGCACTTTGCCCTAATTTTGCCACAGACAATCAAATTATAACAACCCTAAACCCATTACCACTTATTGTATTACAGACACATTTAGCGCCACTCCATCCTAAGAAAACGTAACTCTTTTTACCTTAAAACTGCAAAATGAATAGTAAAAACAACCCCCCCTTAGAGGTCTTTTGTTTGCGCTCCTGCTCTGCGTCACGCTCGGCATGGCAGCCCAGACCTCAGTCAAAGGAATCGTGCAGGATAAGTCGGGTGAACCGCTTATCGGCGCGACAGTCCAGGAGAAGGGCAACACTGCCAATGGCATAGCCACAGGCATTGACGGAGACTTCACCATCAAGGTGAAATCTCCGAAGGCCGTACTCCTCGTGTCCTATGTGGGCATGAAACCGCAGGAAGTGGCCCTCAACGGCCGCACGGACGTCACCGTCACCCTCGAGGATGACTCAGAGGTGCTTGACGAGGTTGTCGTTGTCGGCTACGGTACCATGAAGAAGAGCGACCTCGCCGGTGCGTCCGCATCGCTCAACGAGGATGCACTCAAAGGCTCGGTAATCACCAATATGGACCAGGCTCTCCAGGGCCGCGCCACAGGCGTTGTCTCGATGGCCTCGTCGGGTGCCCCCGGTGCCGCATCGTCCATCCGCGTGCGTGGCCAGGCCACCATCAACGCCAACGCAGAGCCCCTCTACGTCATTGACGGCGTTATCGTGCAGACATCCAGCCAGAACGGCGCAGGTCTCGGCCTCGGCGACAAACTCGGCAACGGACAGGCCTCGGCAGTGTCACCCCTCTCGACCATCAACCCCGCCGACATCGTGTCGATGGAGGTACTCAAGGACGCATCCGCAACCGCCATCTACGGTGCGCAGGGTGCCAACGGTGTCGTGCTCATCACCACCAAGCGAGGCAAGGCTGGAGAGGCCCGCTTCACATACGACGGCATGGTGGCATGGCAGCATCAGAGCAAGCGTCTCGACATGCTCAACCTGCGCGAGTTTGCCGAGTATTATAACGATTTTGCCGAGGCAGGCTACATCGCCAACCCCGACAAGCAGTATTCCGACCCCTCTATCCTCGGTGTCGGCACAAACTGGCAGGACGCCATGCTGCGTACCGCCTTCCAGCAGCAGCACACCGTCTCGGCCCAGGGTGGCTCGGACAAGGTGCAGTATTTCCTGTCAGGCTCTTTCATGGACCAGGACGGTACGCTCATCGGCACCAATTTCCGCCGTTTTTCGGTGCGCTCCAATCTCGACGCCCAGCTCAAGAGCTGGCTCAAGCTCGGCATGAGCACCATGTACTCGTATACCAACGAGCGTCTGCAGCGTGCCGAGGGTGACGAGGGTGTCATCACCTACTCGCTCACATCTCTCCCCGACGTGCCCATCTATGATGTCGACGGCAACTATGCGTCTGTTGTACGCGAGGGGTATACCAACCCCAACCCCATCGCACTCGCCACTATGATGGACCGCCGACTCAACCGTACTAAACTCAACGGTAACATCTTCCTCGAGGCAACCCCCGTCAAGGGTCTCGTATGGCACAGCGAACTTGGCTATGACATATCGACCTCGATGGCCAAGACATACGATCCCAAGATTGACCTCGGAAGCTGGGTAAAGGATATAAACGAGACCCGCCGTCAGAAGAACTCCTCATGGTTCTGGCAGGTAAAGAACTACCTTACCTATAACGGCGAGTGGAACAAGCTTTCATATACCGCAATGGTCGGTCAGGAGTGCTGGGAATCCTCATACAACTATACCTCAGTCTACGCCCAGGGCCTTCCCTCTGACAACGTGCAGAACCCCGCTCTCGGCGACTCGAAGACCTTCAACATCGGCACAGGTTACGGCTCGTCGGCTATGGCATCGTTCTTCACCCGCGAGAACCTCAACTGGGATGGCCGCTACCTGCTCACCTATACCTACCGTTATGACGGTTCGTCCAACTTCGGCCCTGACAACCGCTGGGCAGGTTTCCACTCGGTGGCAGCCGCATGGCGTTTCTCGAACGAGAAGTTCTTTGCAGGAATCCAGAACATCATCAACAACGGTAAGCTCCGTCTCGGCTGGGGCCAGACCGGTAACGCCAATATCGGCGGCTATAAGTGGGGTTCGCCTATGGACGTGATGGAGTCTGATTTCGGTACATCATACCGTCCCAAGCAGATTGCCAACACAGGCATCAAGTGGGAGACTCAGGAGCAGTGGAACGTTGGTCTCGACCTCAATTTCCTCAACAACCGCATCAATTTCATCGCCGACGCATATATCAAGACCTCGAAGGATATGCTCATGGCTCTTCAGCTGCCTACATATATGGGTTCGAGCGAGATTACCAATACCTCGGCACGTCTCGATCCTCCCTTCGGCAACTATGGCGAGATTCGCAACAAGGGTATCGAGCTTGAGCTGCGTGTGCTCCCCTTCGTGGGCGAGTTCGAGTGGGAGACAGATTTCCAGATCTCATTCAACAAGAATGAGCTCAGGAAGCTCTCGGGTACCGCCAACGCACAGATTGTAGGTTATGGCCAGTACTCGGATGTCGTGTCCGTGTCAGAGGTCGGCAAGCCCCTCTACAGCTTCTACGGCTATGTCACCGATGGTGTCTACAAGGACTATCAGGACCTGCTCGACTCGCCCAAGACCGAGCAGTATCCCGAAGACGGCAATTTCAACAAGAGCAACACCGTATGGGTAGGCGATATCAAGTATAAGGACATCTCGGGCCCCGACGGTGTGCCCGACGGCGTCATCAACGACTATGACCGCACCGAGATCGGCAACCCGATGCCCGATTTCACCTTCGGCTGGAACAACACATTCCGCTGGAAAGGTTTCGACCTCAATATCTTCCTCAACGGCTCGCACGGCAACGATGTCATGAACTACCTGTCGCTGCGCCTCTCCGACATGAAGAGCGTATGGGTCAACCAGCTCGACATCGTCAACGACCGCGCACGCCTCGTGCCTGTCGATGCCTCCAAGGTCTATCCCGAGGGTCAGCACTGGTATGACGACGTGACCAATGTCCGTGTTGCTAACCCCGATGCCAAGATTCCGGCTGCCCGTCTCAACGATCCCGCCGACAATGACCGTATCTCGGACCGCTATATCGAGGATGGCTCATATATCCGTCTCAAGAACATAACGCTCGGCTATACCTTCCCCAAGAAATGGATACGCACGCTGCGCCTCGAGAATGTGCGCCTCTACTGCAATATCCAGAACCTCCATACATGGACCAAATACAAGGGCTACGATCCCGAGGTCGGCTACAACACTCAGGATGCGTCAGGTCATACGTACGGCTTTGACTCTGGCCGCTATCCCTCGCCGACAACCTACTCGTTTGGTCTGAACTTCTCCTTCTAAATCCTCTGTCAAATCATGAAAATCAATAAGTTCATATACCGCTCGGCTCTCGCCGCAGTCCTCGGATTCGCCTCTGTGTCATGTGGCGATTTCCTCGACAAACCGGGCGAGGACCAGTACAACAACGACAACTTCTACGCCAATGACGCGCAGTGCAACCAGGGTGTCTACTACCTCTACAACTCCCCCTGGTACGATTTCCAGCGCGGTTTCATCAAGGTAGGCGAGGTGATGTCGGGCAACATGTACTGGGGTTCGTCTCCCTATCTCACGTTCACCTTGCAGGGCACAGACACCGACCTCACCAACATGAGCGCATCGCTCTGGTCGGTCATCGGACACTGCAACCAGGTCTACAACAACATCGCCAAAGCCGAGGGCCCCTCGGTTGCGACTAAGAATGCCACAATGGGCGAGTGCCTCACGCTCAAGGCCCTGGCATATTTCTTCCTCGTCCGCACATTCGGCGATGTGCCCCTCATCCACGACAATACCGCCGAGCTTGAGGGCGGGTCGTACAATGACATCAACAAGGTCGAGAAGGCCGACATCTACGAGTATATCATCATGACTCTCGAGAAGGCCATGGAGCTTCTGCCCCCGAGTGCCGATGCTGGCCGCATCGACTACTATTGCGCCGAGGGTCTGCTCGCCAAGGTTTATCTGACCCGCGCCGGCTTGGGTATGCAGGGCTCGCGTAACGAGGCCGACCTCCAGGCTGCCGCCCGCTATGCCAAGGATGTCATCGACAACTCGGGGCGTCACCTGCTCGACAACTACGGCGACGTGTTCCGTCTGGCCAACAACAAGAGCGAGGAGAGCCTCATCGCATGGCGCTGGACTGTCAACGGTTCGCACTGGACGCGTCAGAACACCTTGCAGAGTGACCTCGCACCCCAGGGCTTTGACGAGAATGGCGACTGCTGGGGCGGTTGGGGTGGCCCGTCGGTCGACCTCCAGGATGCTTTCGGCGTCTCTCCCCTCGACGAGCCTTCGAGCCGTATCGACGTCGACACCCGCCGCAAGGAGTGCATGATGCTCCCGGGCGATGTCTATCCTTTCTTCTGGCAGGACAAGGGTGGTTTCGATGTCCTCAGGTTCTGTTATGACTCAGACTATGGCAAAGGTGGCCCCGGCCAATGGCAGTGCGGCACAGGTTCGTATAACGTCAAGCATTGCTTCGGCAACAACGCCGACCACGAAGCCGGTATAGGCGTTCCGGCCCAGCGTATGGCCAACTCGCTTGCCACACATATCCTCCGCCTTTCTGACGTGTATCTGATCTATGCCGAGGCTGTACTCGGCAACAACGCCTCGACCACCGACGCGTCGGCCCTCAAGGCATTCAACGACGTGCGCTCGCGCGCCATCCCCACCGCGACCCCCAAGACCTCGATCACGTTTGACGACGTGTGGAAGGAGCGCCGCCTCGAGCTGGCCGGAGAGGGTGACCGCTGGTACGACTATGTGCGCCGCTCGTACTATGACATGGACGCCTGCATAGCCGAAATCAAGGCACAGCGCCGCAACACATACTGGAATCTCGATGCCCTCTACAAATACTACTACGAGACCGGCCAATGGGATCCGAAGCTCGCAGCCGAGAAAGAGGGCGCGGGTGAGGCAGCCTACGACAAGGACACTCCGGCCCCGAATGTGACGGCATCGTCGTTCACCATCCCCTTCCCCAATGTCGATGTGGTGCAGAATCCTCATCTCATGGAGGCTCCGATACATGTCGACGTGCGTGCAACATACAGTTACTAATCTCCTTGAACTACACAGCATAAAATGAAAAAATCATTCACATACAGGTGGCTCGCTCCCGTGGCCGCGCTCGCGCTTGGCTTCATGGCAGTGTCGTGCGACGACGAGCCCGACAAGTTCGAGCTGACAGACGGCACCCCCGTGGTCAAGTATGTCCGCACGGTCGACCCCGCCACCAAGGACTCGCTCCTGACAGGCGCGTATCTCGACAACCAGATATGCCTCGTGGGCGACAACCTGACCTCTATCCACGAGATATATTTCAACGACCAGAAGGCCATCATAAACACGGCGCTGGTCACCGACCACACCATGCTTGTCACAGTTCCCGGCACTATTCCTGAAAAGGTCTCCAACAAGATCTTCATGCACAATACGGCAGGTGTTGTGACCGAGTATGATTTCAAGGTGCTCGTGCCCGCTCCGTCGGTGCGCTCCATCTCGTGCGAATGGGCCAAGCCCGGCGAGCTCGCCACAATCTATGGCGACTATTTCATCGACGAGGAGTCTGTGCCCCTGCAGGTATTCTTTGCCGGAAATATCGAGGTGCCCCGCGAGAATATCAAGTCTATCGCAAAGAATGCAATCACCTTCACAGTCCCCGACAACTGGACTGAGGGCTACATGACCGTGACGAGCATCTATGGCTCGAGCCGTTCGGGCTACAAGTTCCATGACACCACCAATATCCTCTTCGACTGGGACGGCACACGCGGCGGTCTGGCCATAGCCAACGGCTGGCGTACCGGCAAGGTGCACAATCCCGGCGAGGACGAGGGTATCGATGCCATCGACGGCAGCTATCTTTACATGGATGGGCCGACTCTCGACGGCGAGGCTTCGGCATCGTGGGCCGAGGATAATTTCTCGTTCAATTTCTGGCCTGATGCATCGGGTGCCAACGGCCCCCTGAGCCAGCGTCCCGAGTTCGCACAGCTTATCGAGAAACATGGCATCGACGGACTGCAAATCAAGTTTGAGGTGCTTGTTCCCTCGGCAAGCCCCTGGATGACCTGTGCCATGCAGATGATTTTCACCTCGTATGCGACTGTCAACAGCGGTGCCGGAACCAACTCGTATATCGCCGACTCAGCACAGCCCCGCGGCCTCTGGACTCCGTGGATTGCCACAGGCTCGTATGATACCGCCGGAAAATGGGTGACCGTATCGCAGCCCCTCTCGGGTTTCAATTTCACCCACGAAGGTGGCAAGTGCGGCCGCAGCATCTCGACCTCCGACCTTGACGGACTCACATTCTTCGTATATCACGGTGGTGTCAACGGCACAACCTGCGACCCCGTCATCTGTGTCGACAATATCCGCGTTGTTCCCATCGAATAATCCCCTTAAGAGAATATCACAATGAAAAGATTACATAAATTCATGGCCTCGGCCATGGCGTGCCTGATGTTGTCGACGGGGTTTGCCCTGACATCGTGCGACGACGATGACGATTTCGGCACCAACCAGTATATCGGAGGCGTGACACTCAACGTCTTCGGCCCCTCGCCCGTGGCCCGTGGCGGCGAGCTCCGTTTCCTCGGCTCGGGCATGGACCAGATTCAGTCTGTCACCCTCCCCGGCTGCGGCGATATCACCGACATCACACGCGTCTCTCCCGAGGAGATACGCATCACCGTGCCTCAGAATGCCGAGCCCGGCTATGTTGTGCTTCACCACGCCGCAGGCGAGATCAAGACCAAGACGCTGCTCACATTCACCGAGCCCATCACGCTCGAGTCTGTGGCACCCCTCTCGGTCAAGGCAGGCGACGAGATAACCATCAAGGGTGACTATCTCAACCTGATACACGAGGTCATCTTCACCGACGAGGCCATCGTGCCCGAGGATGACTTCACATCTCACTCGCGCTATGAGATAAAGCTGCGCGTGCCCGCCGAGGCCCAGAGCGGCAGAATCATCATCAGCGACGCCGCCGAGATGCCCAACTGGATATATTCTGACGACGAGCTCACCGTGGCTCTCCCCGCAGTCGAGAAGGTGCTCGACCTCACCGGTGCCAAGCCCGGCCAGACCGTCGAGATCAAGGGTACCAATTTCGACCTCGTGACCAAGGTCACCATGCCCAACGACGACGAGGTTGAGTTTACCGTCAAGGGCAATGTCCTGACATTCGTGCTCCCCGCCAACGTCACCGACGGCACCGTCTGCATCATCCCCGCATCGGGTGTCAAGGTAGCGGCCGCCACCATCGGCGTGGCAGTGCCCGAGGAGGTTGTGGCCGAACCCGCCGCCGACCTCTGGGGCGGAGACGCCATCAAGTTCAAGGGTGTCAACATGGAGCTTGTGACGACGGTATTCTTCCCCGGCACCGCCGAGCCTGTCGAGCCGGCATCCAAGAGTGCCACCGAGATTGCCCTCACCATCCCCGAGGGTCTGACATCGGGCGAGGCTGTGCTGGCCACAGCATCGGGCGCCGAGGTCAAGGTAGAGCTCTCTACCATCAAGCCCACAGGTATCGCCTATGACCCCGCACCCGCAGCCCTGGCCGGTCCTCTCACCGTCAAGGGTGTGAACCTCGACCATGTCAAGACCATCCGCTTTGCAGGCAATACCGATGTCGAGGTCAAGAACACCACGGCAACCGAGTTTGCCGTGACTGTGCCCGCCACACTCCCGGCAGGTAGCAACGAGGTCGCCCTCGTGCTCACCAACGGTGAGGTTGTCGAGGCTCCCGCCATCGAGCTCACCGCACCCGAGTGCGCATACGCCACCGAGCTCCCCGGCGAGGAGACTGAGATACGCGCCGGTGAGACATTCGTCCTCACCGTGGCCAACGCCGACAAGCTGACCGCCGTGCAGGTGAACGGACAGAACGTGCAGTATATCCTCAACGGTGACAAGCTCATCGTCCAGGTGCCCGGAAGCTGCGGCAAGACCGCCAAGGTGACACTCGTGTCGAGCAACGGCGAGATTTCGTATGATATCGCCGTGATACCCGCAACCCACGTGGGCATGACCATCTGGGAAGGCATGTGGGAGAATCCCTCATGGGGTGGCAACCAGGATCTGGCATGGGACGGCTTCGACTGGAGCCAGGTGCCCGCAGGCGCAATCCTGACCCTCTACATGACTCCGATGGTTCCCGATGGTGAATGGTGGTGTGTATCGCTGCGCCACGGCGACGGCTGGGGCAACCTGCCCGACCCGATCCCCGGCCAGTATGACACTCCCGAGAAGGGTATCCTCGCCGTAGAGCTCACAGCCAATGTCCTCGCCGACCTCGTCGACAAGGGAGGTCTCGTGATAACCGGCCAGAACTATGTGCTGAACAAGGTGACCGTAGAGTGGGAGAACTCGCTCGAGACAGTGGTCTGGACAGGTCCCTGGGTCAACAACGGCTGGGAAGGCAATCAGGACCTCGCATGGGGCGGCTATGACTGGTCTACAGTCAAGCCCGGCTCGACCGTAAGGTTCTACACGACCACGACAGTGGCCGACGGTGAGTGGTGGTGCATATCGCTGCGCTACGGTAATGGCTGGGGCAACCTTCCCGACCCGATACCCGGCCAGTATGACACACCTGCATCTCCCCTCGAGGTTGTGTTCACACAGGCGGTTCTCGATGACCTCATCAACAACGGTGGCCTTGTGGTGACAGGATCCAATTTCCAGCTCGACAAGATAACCATCGAATAAGACTCCCATAGGTACAATTCCATCTTCAGACGGGAGGGGAGCATCCCCGCTCCCCTCCCGTTTTCAAAAAAATCAGGGAATGGTCCCGGCTGAAGCCGGAACCCGCGACAAAAAGACAAAAGCTATCTCTTTAAACTTTAAACTCTAATCTTTAAACTCTTTAAACCCCATGTTTCCAATCAGATCATTGTTTTTTGCTCTTTCTACCTGTGTATTATTGACCTCTTGTGGCGGGGATGACCCCGATGAACCGGCTCCCGCAGTCATACCTATAAACCTTACATCGACAAGTATTGCAGACGGAAGCACTGTCAGCGCCGACCTTAAGGAGGTGACTTTCACTTTCAGCACCTCGGTCACTGCCACAGCCACAGACATCTGCAAGCTCAACGGCAATACCAACCCCTATACTGTCAATATCAACAAAGTCACCGCAACCCTGAGCCTCGAGCCCGGCAAGGCATACTCGGTCACATTTGCCGAGGGAGCCTTCACAAACCCCACGGGCGCAAAGTCTGCCGCCATCCAGCTCTCCTTTGCCACAGAGGCCGAGGTCGTGCCCCCGGTGGTGAGCATAGCCGCAAATCTCACCAACAGCAACGCCACAGAGAGTGCGCGCAAGGTGTATAAACTGCTTTATGACAACTATGGCAAGAAAATCCTCTCGGGGGTGATGGGCGAGGTGGCCTGGGGCTCGTCGTTCTATGATGAGGTGGCCAAGAGCGCCGGAAAACAGCCCGCAATCATAGGTTTCGACTATATACATATCCCTTACTCGCCCGCCAACTGGATTGACTATGGCGACATTACTCCCGTCAAGTCGGCATGGGACGCCGGAAGCATACCCGCCATCTGCTGGCACTGGAATGTGCCCGACGGCAAGGGTGGCTACGGGACAGGCAAGGATATGCCCTTCGACCCCGCCAAGATACTTGTCAGCGGCACCGAGGAAAACAAGATAGCTCTGGCCGATGTGGCCGAGATGGCCGAATCGCTCAAGAAACTCCAGGACGCAGGTATCGCCGTGCTGTTCCGCCCCTTCCACGAGGCTGCGGGCGACTACACCTGGGGCGCATGGTTCTGGTGGGGCAAGGATGGTGTCGAGACCACCAAGGCCCTCTGGAAATGGCTCTACAACACCCTCACCAACGACTATAAGCTCAACAACCTCGTCTGGGTATGGACCATGCAGACATCCGACGAGGGTAAGCTCGCCGCTGTCTCGAAGCTACGCGCCGCATATCCCGGCGACGATTGTGTCGACATCGTGGGCGCAGACCTCTACGAGCCATCATATTCCGACCAGTCAGCCAAGTTCAACCTGCTCACCTCGGCTGTCGAGGGACACAAGATGGTGGCCCTCGCCGAGACGGGCAACCTCATGTCGCCCGACAAGGATTTTGCCAACGGAGCCCTGTGGAGCTATTTCATGGGGTGGTACGAATGGGACAACAACCGCCCCGCACTCGGCAAGGAGTGGAACAAGAACGGCGAGTGGAAGACCGTCCTGAACAATCCCCTCGTACTCAACAGGGGTGATTTCAAACTGTAATACCGATAATAGATGAAATACGGTCATTTTGACGACGCCGCACGCGAGTACGTCATCACCGAGCCCAAGACCCCCTGGCCCTGGATAAACTATCTTGGAAACACGGAGTTCTTCTCGCTCATCTCGAATTTTGCCGGAGGATATTCGTTCTACCGCGATGCCAAGTTCCGCCGCCTTACCCGCTACCGCTATAACGGTGTCCCGATGGATGCCGGGGGCAGATATTTCTATATCAAGGATGGCGACACCGTGTGGAACCCCTCGTGGAAACCGTGCCGCACGCCACTCGACAGCTACGAGTGCCGCCACGGCCTCAACTATACCATAATCGAGGGCTCAAAGAACGGCCTGAGGGTAAGGACACTCTTCTTCGTGCCCCTCGGCACCAATGCCGAGGTCACGAAGCTGACCCTGACCAACGGGTCGACTGAGACAAAGAGCTTCAAGCTCTTCTCGTTCATCGAGTGGTGCCTCTGGAACGCCGCCACGGATATGGAGAACTTTCAGCGCAACTTCTCGACAGGAGAGGTCGAGGTGGACGGCCCGACGATATATCATAAGACAGAATACAAGGAGCGCCGCAACCATTATGCGTTCTATACGGTCAATGCCGCGGTAGACGGATTCGACACCGACCGCGAGACATTCATGGGACTCTACAACGGTTTCGACACCCCCGACGCCGTGATGGAGGGTAGTTGCCGCAATTCCGTCGCCCACGGCTGGAGCCCCATAGCGGCCCATCAGCTCGACATCACGCTCGCTCCGGGCGAGAGCAGGGAGCTGGTGTTTGTGCTCGGATATATCGAGAATGCGCAGGAGGAGAAATGGGAGTCGAAAGGGGTAATCAACAAGGCCCCCGCCCGCGAGCTCATGGCACGCTTCGACACCCCCGCCAAGGTCGATGCCGCATTTGCCGAGCTCAAGGCATACTGGGACGACCTTCTGAGCCGGTTCAGCGTCCGCACGGGCGACACGAGGCTCGACCGTATGGTCAATATCTGGAACCAGTATCAGTGCATGGTCACGTTCTGTTTCTCGCGCTCGGCCTCGTTCTTCGAGAGCGGCATCGGGCGCGGCATGGGATTCCGCGACTCAAACCAGGACCTCGTGGGATTCGTGCATCAGATACCTGCCCGCGCCCGCGAGCGCATCATTGACATAGCCTCGACCCAGTTCCCCGACGGAGGGTGCTACCACCAGTACCAGCCGCTGACCAAGCGCGGCAACAACGACATCGGCGGCGGATTCAACGACGACCCCATGTGGCTCGTCTTCGGCACGGTGGCATATATCAAGGAGACAGGCGATTTCTCGATACTCGACGCCCCTGTGCCGTTCGACAACGTGCCCCGTTCGGAGGTGCCGCTGATGGAGCATCTGCGCGTGTCGTTCGACCATGTGATAAATAACCTCGGCCCCCACGGGCTTCCCCTCATAGGGCGTGCTGACTGGAACGACTGCCTCAACCTTAACTGCTTCTCGAACGACCCCAACGAGTCGTTCCAGACAACCGAGAACAAGGCCGAGGGCTCGAAGGCCGAGTCGCTCATGATTGCGGGCCAGTTTGTGGTGTGCGGGCGCGACTATGCCGCCCTGTGCCGCCGTGTGGGGCTCGATGCCGAGGCCGACCGCGCCGAGGCCGAGGTGGCCCGGATGGTCGAGGCCGTTAGGAAATACGGCTGGGACGGCGAGTGGTTCCTGCGCGCATACGACTACTATGGACGCAAGGTGGGCTCGCACGAGAACCGCGAGGGCAAGATATTCATCGAGTCGCAGGGCTGGTGCACGATGGCCGGAATCGGCCTTGAGGACGGTCTCGTCAAGACCGCGCTCGACTCGGTCAAGACATATCTCGACTGCGAGCACGGCATTGTGCTCAACAATCCCCCCTTCTCGGAGTATGTCATCGACTATGGCGAGATTTCGTCCTATCCCGCCGGATACAAGGAGAACGCCGGGATATTCGCCCACAACAATCCCTGGGTCATCATCGGCGAGACCGTGCTCGGACGCGGCGACAGGGCGTGGGAGTATTATGCCAAGATATGTCCCGCATATCTCGAGGATAAGAGTGACCTGCACAAGGTCGAGCCATACGTCTACTGCCAGATGACTGCCGGAAAGGATGCCGCCCGTCCCGGCGAGGCCAAGAACTCGTGGCTCACGGGCACCGCCGCATGGAACTGGTATGCCGTCACGCAGTTCATCCTCGGCATAAGGCCCGACTATGACGGCCTGCGCGTGGACCCCTGCATCCCCGACTCATGGCCCGGATATGAGGTAGACCGCACATTCCGCGGCGCCCGATACCATATCAAGGTCGAGAATCCGGCCCGCGTGTGCCGTGGCGTGCGCACCGTGACAGTCAACGGCAAGCCGGTCGAGGGGAACCTGATATCCCTGCAGCCCGAAGGATCTGAAAACAACATAGTAGTAACTCTTGGATAAAAACCTGAAAATGAAAATCAGACAAATCACTATCGGCGCACTGGCCGTCATACTGGCCTCATGCTCGGCCGAGAAGAAGACCGCACAGGAGCCCGCGGCGCAGACACCCGCGCAGGCACTGATAGCCCGCATGGATTCGGTGGCAAAGTCGGGCCGCTTCTATTTCGGCCACCACGACGACACCGCTTACGGGCATACATGGAAGTATGCCGAGGGTGGCTCGGATGTCAGGGCCGTGACAGGCGAGTATCCCGGTCTTATGAGCTGGGACCTGGGCATGATAGAGCTCGACTCGGCCAGGAACCTCGACGGCGTGCCGTTCGGCTTTATGGCCTCGGAGATAGCCCGTCAGGATGCCCGCGGAGGCATCAACGCTATCTCGTGGCATCCGCGCAACCCCGTCAGCGGTGGCGGCTCGTGGGATGTCTCGGCGGCTCCCCTCGCCATGATGGACTCGGTGCAGGCTGTCACGGACACCCTCACGGCATGGATTGACCGCGCGGCCGCCTTCATCGGCTCGCTCAGGGACGCCGAAGGCAACCGCATCCCCGTGGTGTTCCGTCCGTGGCACGAGAACTCAGGCTCGTGGTTCTGGTGGGGCGCCGGTCACTCTACCCCCGAGCAGTATATCGCTCTCTACCGCCTCACCCGCGAGCGTTTCGACTCGGCGGGAATCGACAATGTGGTGTGGGCCTACTCGCCCGACAAGGACCTGACGCGCGAGCAGTATTTCTCGACCTATCCCGGCGACGAGTATGTCGACATACTCGGCACGGACATATATATGTTTGACGGTGCCGACGGCGTGGAGCCCTACAAGGCCCGCATAGCCGCACAGCTTCCCTATGTCGTCGAGGAGGCGCAGAAGCGTGGCAAGCTCGCCGCATTCACCGAGACCGGCTCCGAGAGCCTTCCTGTGGCCGACTGGTACACCGGTGTGCTTATGCCTTCGATCGAGAACCTGCCCATAGCATACGTCTGCGTATGGCGCAACGCCATAGAGAGCCAGAATCCGAAGCATTTCTATGTGCCTTATCCCGGACATCAGGCCGAGGCCGATTTCAAGGCCTTCCACGACAATCCCAAAACCATATTCGTAAAATAACAATAGACCATAATACAGATATGTCTACATTCGAATACCGCAAGAACCTCATCCTTGCCCGCTATGAAGAGCTTGTGACCCGCCCCAATATCATGCTTGAAGGGAACGGCATCTATAACAGATACCAGAATCCCGTGGTCACCGCCGACATGGTGCCCCCGACCTGGAAATATGATTTCAACCCCGAGACCAATCCCTGGTTCATGGAGAGGATAGGGTGCAATGCCACACTCAACTCCGGCGCCATCAAGTGGCAGGGGAAATACCTGCTCGTCGTGCGCGTCGAGGGGATGGACCGCAAGTCGTTCTTCGCCGTGGCCGAGAGTCCCAACGGCATCGACAATTTCCGTTTCTGGGAGCATCCCATCACCATGCCCGAGACTGACGACCCCGCCACCAATGTCTATGACATGCGCCTCACCGCCCATGAGGACGGATGGATTTACGGCCTCTTCTGTGTCGAGCGCAAGGATCCCGCCGAGCCCGGCAACCTCTCGGCTGCCACGGCATCGTGCGGCATTGCCCGTACACGCGATCTCAAGACCTGGTACCGTCTGCCCGACCTGAAGTCCAAGTCGCAGCAGCGCAACGTCGTACTTCACCCCGAGTTTGTCGACGGCAAATATGCCCTCTACACCCGTCCGCAGGACGGTTTTATCGACACCGGCAGCGGCGGTGGCATCGGCTGGGCCCTCATCGACGACATCACCAATGCCGAGGTCAAGGAGGAGAAGATCATCGACGCCCGCTATTATCACACTATCAAGGAGGTCAAGAACGGCGAGGGGCCTCATCCCATCAAGACCTCGCGGGGCTGGCTGCACCTGGCCCACGGCGTGCGTGCCTGTGCCTCGGGCCTGCGCTATGTCCTCTACATGTATATGACCTCGCTCGAGAAGCCCTGGGAGAAGATAGCGTCGCCGGGCGGATACCTCATGGCCCCCGTTGGCGAGGAGTATATCGGCGACGTGATGAACGTGCTCTTCTCAAACGGCTGGATTGCCGACGAGGACGGCAAGGTGTTCATCTACTATGCCTCGTCCGACACCCGTATGCACGTGGCCACCTCGACCATCGACCGCCTCGTCGACTACTGTCTCAACACTCCTCAGGACGGTCTGTCGACCTCGGAGTCTGTCAAGACACTCGACCGGCTCATCGACGCCAACCTCGAGTACCTGAAAAAATAATCCCTACGGGTCGTGGCGGGGTGGTCAGAGCCCCGTCACGACCATTATGCAATTTCCCCTGAATCTCTGTTCCATGGCAAAATTAAGCGAAAAAATCGGCTACGGCTTCGGCGACATGGCATCATCCATGTTCTGGAAGGTCTTCAGCTATTATCTCCCCTTCTTCTATGCCAACGTGTTCGGCATCTCGCTTGTCGACACGGGCATACTCCTTCTGGTCACCCGCATCTGGGACGCCGTGAGCGACCCCATGATGGGTATTGTGGCCGACCGTACCACCACCCGCTGGGGCAAGTACCGCCCCTATCTGCTCTGGGTGGCCGCGCCGTTCTCGATATGCGGCATACTGCTCTTCACAACCCCCGACTGGGGTTATGGCGCACGTCTGGTGTGGGCCTACGTCACATACATACTGATGATGACGGTCTATACGGGCATCAATGTGCCGTATGGAGCCATGCTCGGTGTGATGACCGACAACTCGCAGGAGAAGACGGTGTTCTCGTCGTTCCGCATGTTCTTCGCTTACGGGGGCTCGTTCATAGCCCTCTTTGCCTGGGATCCCTTGTGCAAGATGTTTGCGGGCGAGTTCGGTTTCTCGCTGCAGACAAGCTGGCAGGCTTCGATGATTGTCATTGCCGCGTGCTGCTTCTGCCTCTTCCTGCTCTGCTTCTATCTGACCCGCGAGCAACTGACCACCGTGTCGTCTGCCTCGCTCGGCAGCGACATCAGGATGCTCGTCACCAACAAGCCCTGGTGGCTGCTCAACGGCGCGTCGCTCTGCTTCAACCTGTTCAATACGGTGCGCGGCGCCACGGTGGCCTTCTTCTTTGCCGATGTCATCGGGGGTGACCAGCACATCATGCTCTTCTCGCTGTCCGTGCTCTTCTATTCGGGCCTTTTCCTCGGAGTCGGCGAGGTCGCAAATATGGTCGGCGTGGCCCTCGCGGTGCCTGTCACCGCCAAGATTGGCAAGAAACCCACATTCCTGATGGTAGACCTGCTGCTAATCGTCTTCAGCGTCCTCTTCTTCACCCTCTCACCATCGACCAACGGCGGACTGCTGCTGATGCTGTTGCTCCAGATTATCATCTCTGTCCTCACCGGCATGATGTCGCCCCTTGTGTGGTCGATGTATGCCGACGTCAGCGACTACTCGGAGCTGCGCACCGGGTCGGCCTCTACGGGCCTCATCTTCTCGTCGGCCTCGATGGCCCAGAAGTTCGGCGGTGCCATCGGCGGTGCCTCGGTGATGTGGATGCTGAGTGCCCAGGGATATATCGAGCGCAATGACTCGAATATGGGTCTTGACATTGTGCAGCCCGCAAGCGCAATCACCTGCCTGTGGATGCTGATGACGTTCATTCCCGCCGGAGTGGCATTGCTCTCCATGTGCTTCGTCTGGCTCTATCCCCTCGGAACCTCCGAGATGGACGAGATTGTTGCCAAGTTGCGCACACGCCGCGAGAAGCCTGTCACCATTGACACTGAAGAATTTGTAGAACCGGCATGATTATGGATAAGAAGATTTTCGCACAGGAACTCCTCGACAACCTCACCGGATGCATCCTCCCTTACTGGATACAGCGTATGACCGACCCAGACGGTGGATTCTACGGGCGACGCGACGGCGACGACCGCCTCGACCCGGAGGCTCCGAAGGGTGCCATACTCAACGCCCGCATACTCTGGACATTCTCTGCCGCCGCGCGCGTCCTTGGCAATCAGGAGTATGCCGGGATGGCCCGCAGGGCATACGGCTACATCATGGAGCGTTTCATCGACCGCGAGTTCGGAGGCACATACTGGAGCCTTGATGCCAAGGGCGAGCCCCTCGACACCAAGAAACAGTTCTATGCCATCGGCTTCATGATATACGGCCTCACGGAATATTACCGCCTCACGGGCGACAACGAGGCCCTTGACACGGCGGTAGAGCTGTTTGACGTCATCGAGAAACATTCCCGCGACCGCGTGAAGGGGGGATATATCGAGGCCACGCGCCGCGACTGGACCCCGATTGAAGACATGCGGCTGAGCGAGCATGACGCCAATGCCTCGAAGACCATGAACACCCACCTCCACATCATCGAGGGATATACCAATCTGTTGCGCGCGCTCAAGGAGAAGGCTCCCGGCCATCCGCGCATTGCGGATGTCGAGGAGGCTACGCGCTATCTGCTGCGCCTCTTCCTCGATCGTATCGAGAATCAGCGCACCCATCACCTCACGCTCTTCTTCGATGACGACTGGCGCGAGCTCCCCGGAGCCGAGAGCTACGGACACGACATCGAGGCCTCGTGGCTGCTGCTCGAGACAGCTCAGGTCATAGGTGATGAAGGGCTCACCGCCGAGACCCTGCGCCACGCGCGTCACATAGCCGGGGCAGGTCTGCAGGGGCGTTGCCATGACGGCTCGATGGTCTACGAACGCCATCCCGCCGGAAACTATGACAACGACAAGCACTGGTGGGTACAAGCCGAGAATGTCATCGGACAGCTCTATCTTGCGCGTTTCCACGGCGAGCCCGGGTATGAGGACAAGGCTTATGAGACATGGCGCTATATCTCCGACAAGCTCGTCGACCCTGAGGAGGGCGAATGGTACTGGTCGCGCCGCGCCGACGGCAGCGTGAACCGCACCGATGACAAGGCCGGATTCTGGAAATGTCCCTACCACAATTCGCGCATGTGCCTTGAGGCTATGCACGTATTGGGTGAATGACTTGACCGGTTGCGCGTTTTTGCGTAACTTTGTGGCACTATGTCACGCAGTGTCACAACCTTAATACTGATTTTCATGTCGCTGGCCCTACATGGTGCCGGGACATACACCAATCCCGTCATCCATGCCGATTACTCCGATCCGGACGTAATCCGCACGGGTGACGATTTCTGGATGGTGGCTTCGAGTTTCAACGCCATGCCCGGCATCCCGGTGCTCCACTCGCGCAACCTTGTCGACTGGGAGATAGTCTCGCACGTCTATCCCTCGCTTCCTTTCGGACGCTACGGGCGTCCGGCCCACGGCGAAGGCTCGTGGGCACCGTCGATAAGGTTTCACGACGGCAGGTTTTATGTCCATTTCTGTACACCCGAGGAGGGGCTTTTCGTGGCCATAGCCAATGACCCCCGAGGGCCTTGGGAGCTGACGCAGATGGTCGATGTGGCCAAGTGGGAAGACCCGTGTCCGCTGTGGGATGACGACGGCCAGGCATATCTCGTCCACTCGCTGCATCGTGGAGGCCCGGCGATATTGCACCGCATGAGTTCCGACGGAAAACGCCTGCTCGACGACGGGGTGACGGTCTATTGCGACACAGTAGCCAATCCGACCCTTGAGGGCCTGAAGATGATGAAGCGCGACGGATGGTATTATATCCTTGCACCCGCCGGAGGGGTAGCCGACGGCTGGCAGACGGTGTTGCGCTCGCGCTCGATATACGGGCCCTACGAGTCGCGCCGCGTGCTCGAGTCGGGCGACACAGGCATCAACGGCCCGCATCAGGGGGGACTTGTCGATACGCCCGACGGTAAGGAATGGTGGTTCATCCATTTCCAGTCCAAAGGCATCCACGGGCGCGTGGTGCATCTGCAGCCGGCCCGCTGGACCGACGACGGATGGATAGAGATGGGCGACAACGGACACCCGGTGCTGGCATACAGGCGTCCCAATGTTGGGGAGGATGGTGCATCAGTGAGGATGCAGATGTCGGATGATTTCAGCGATTCCGTCCCGGGACTGCAATGGCAGTGGCAGGGGAATCCGCGCGACGTATGGTACAGCCTTACAGAACGTCCGGGATGGCTGAGACTCAATGCCGTGAACTGTCCTTCGGAGGAGGGGAATCTCTACTATGCCCCCAACCTGTATCTGCAGAAATTCCCGGCAGAGCGTTTCACGGCCACGACCGTCGTAGAGCCCCATTTCACGGATTCTCTTAGCCGTGCCGGACTTGTGATGTACGGCACCCGATATTCATATATAGCCGTAACCTCAGACTCGGTCATCGTGGTCACAGGACGCGGTGACAGACGTTTTCCTGTCCGGCTAAAGACCGAGGCGTCCGTGGCTTGTTCCTCGCCGCGCGTATGGCTGCGTGCGGAGCTGTTGCCAAACGACCTTTGCAGCTATTCGTGGTCTGAGGATGGAATCAATTTTAACCCCCTCGGCCCTCTGTGCACTGTGACACCTGGTGTCTGGGTCGGCGCCAAGACCGGCCTCTTCTGCATCACCCCCTCCCTGGTTCCGACCCCTTCATACGCCGATTTCGACCTGTTTGAGATTGAGGACGGGAGCGCTGCTCCCTGAACGGGGAATAGTCAGCGCAGTTGCCAGAAGGCGACTGCGGCGGCTGCGGCGACGTTGAGCGAGTCGACGTTGTGGCTCATGGGGATGCGGGCTGTGTAGGTGGCCTCGGCTATGGTTGAGGCCGGCAGCCCGTCACCTTCGGTGCCCATGATGATGGCGAGACGGGGCTCTGCGCATAGCTGCGGGTCGTCGATGGGCACCGAGCGGTCTGTGAGGGCCATGGCCACTGTCTTGAATCCAAGGGCATGGAGGGATTCGAGCCCTCCGTCAAGCCATGTCCAGGGGACAAGGAAGACCGAGCCCATGGAGACGCGGATGGAACGGCGGTTGAGAGGGTCGCATGAGTCGGGGGTGAGTAGCACGCCGTCGATGCCGAGCGCGGCAGCCGAGCGGAAGATGGCGCCGATGTTTGTCGTGTCGACCACGCCGTCGATGACTACTATACGGCGTGCATCGGGGGTGCAGACCTCGTCAAGCGGACGGGGCGCCGGACGGCGCATGGCGCAGAGCACTCCGCGTGTGAGGGTGTAGCCCGTGAGGCGTGCGAGCAGTTCACGCGTGCCTGTATATACTGGAATGTCGGGATAGCGGGCTATGAGCGGGGCCGCATCCCCTGTGATGTGACGCTCTTCGCAGAGCATGGAGACGGGCCGGTAACCGGCGTCCATGGCCACGGCTATGACCTTGGGACTCTCGGCGATGAAGATGGCATTGGCGGGGTCGAGACGGTTGCGCAACTGGGCCTCGGTGAGGGTGGCGAAGACCTCCACGCCTTCGGCATCAAGGGTGTCTATCCGGATGGTTGCCATCTTTGGTGGGGTTAAAGGTTAAGGGTTAAAGGTTATAGGGTTATGGGGGCGTTCGTTGCTGAGTACGTACTGCTTGACTTTTTGAAACAGGTCGTTGGCGAATACGAACTCGTTCAGCGCTTCGTTTGAGGTGTGGTATATGGCCTCCATGTCGCCTACCCATTCGCGGTGTCCCTTGTTGATGAAGATGATGTTCTCGCCGATTCCCAGCACGGAGTTCATGTCGTGGGTGTTGATGACGGTGGTGATGTTGTACTCGTGGGTGATGTCGCTGAGCAGCTCGTCGATGACGATGGATGTGCGGGGATCAAGACCCGAGTTGGGCTCGTCGCAGAAGAGGTATTTGGGGTTGAGGGCGATGGCACGGGCTATGGCCACTCGCTTCTGCATGCCGCCCGAGATTTCGGAGGGATATTTGTTTCCGGCACCCTTGAGGTTGACACGTTCGAGGCAGAATTGGGCGCGGTCTTTGATTTCGGCGGCAGACATGCTCGTGAACATGGTGAGGGGGAACATGACATTGCCGAGCACGGTCTCCGAGTCGAAGAGTGCAGACCCCTGGAAGAGCATGCCTATCTCCTTGCGCAGCTCCTTGATCTGGTTGTGGTCCATCTTCATGATGTCGCGGCCGTCGAAGAGTATCTCACCCTTCTCGGGCATGAGCAGGCCGATGATGCTCTTGATTAGGACGGTCTTGCCCGAACCGCTCTGACCTATGATGAGGTTGGTCTTGCCTGTCTCGAAGGTGGCCGAGACATCGTGCAGGATGGTCTTGCCGTCGAAGGACTTGGTGACATTCTTGACTTCAATCATTGGAGCAGGAGTTTTGTGAGTATGACGTCGAGAAGCAGTATAAGGATGCTGGATGCGACCACGGCGTTGGTCGAGGCCTTGCCTACCTCGAGGGCACCACCCTTGACGTAGTAGCCGTAGAACGAGGCTACAGACGTGATGATAAACGAGAAGAAGAGCGACTTGATTAGGCCGTACCAGACATACCATTCCTGAAACATGGTCTGCAGTCCGTAGATGAATCGGCTCAGGGGTATGATGCCTGTGATGATAGAGATGAGCACACCTCCCATGAATGAGGTGAAGATACAGAACACCACCAGCACGGGCATGAACAGCAGAAAGCCCACAATCTTGGGGAGGACGAGGAAATTGGCTGAGTTGATGCCCATGATGTCGAGGGCGTCAATCTGTTCGGTGACCCGCATGGTGCCTATCTCGGAGGCGATGTTACTGCCGACCTTGCCCGCGAGTATGAGGCAGAGAATTGAGTTTGAGAACTCGAGCAGGATAATCTCGCGCGTGGCCAGCCCTGTAGAGTAGGCCGGGATGAGAGGCGACACGATGTTGAGCTGCATCTGGATGGTGCAGACGGCGCCGATGAAGATGGAGATGACTATGACAAGGGGTATGGAGTCAATGCCGAGCTTTGTAATCTCGGCTATTGTCCGGCTGAAGAACGTGCGCCAGCGGTCGGGCACGTTCCAAACCCGCGTCATGAATATGCAGTAGCGCCCGAAGGTTGCCAGCGAGTCGGAAATTATCATTGGAGTTATGGGGTTAAGGGTTAAAGGTTAAGGGGAGTTTAAAGTTTAGAGTTTAAAGATTAAAGATTAAAGTTTAGGGTTTATAGATTAAAGTTTAAATAAACTCCCCTTAACCTTTAACCTCATAATCTTGTGCCCCCTTAACCTTTCAGTGTATTTATGAGTTCGTCGGGGGTGAGGGACTGCTGCTCGCCTGTGGCCATGTTCTTGAGGGTTATGCGTCCTTCGGCAAGCTCGGTCTCTCCGATGATGGCCACATAGGGGATGCCGAGGGCATCGGCACGTCCCATCTGCTTCTTCATCTTGGCATTGTCGGGATATATCTCGGCTGAGATGCCCTCGGCGCGCAGACGGCGCATCACCTCCATTGAGCGCAGCGCCTCGGCAGGGCCGAAATTGGTGAACATCACCTTGGCCGCACCCGAGATTTCGGCCGGATAGAGGTCGAGGGTGTTGAGCACGTCGTATATGCGGTCGGCGCCAAACGAGATGCCTACGCCCGAGAGACCGGGCATTCCGAATACGCCCGTGAGGTTGTCATAACGGCCACCCCCGGTGATGCTTCCTATCTGCACGTCCTTGGCCTTGACCTCGATGATGGTGCCGGTGTAGTAGTTGAGTCCGCGTGCCAGCGAGACGTCGAGCTCGACGTCGGCCGTGAGGCCAAGATGCGAGGCCATCATCATCACCTCGCGCAGCTCCTCGACACCCTTGGTGCCTATTTCGGATGCCGCCAGCAGATTGCCGAGGGCCTCGAGGCGCTCGTCGTTGGTGCCGCTGAGGGTGATGACAGGTGTTATCTTGTCGACAGCCTCGGTGGTGAGGCCACGCTCGAGCAGTTCCTCCTTCACCTTGTCGAGGCCAATCTTGTCAATCTTGTCTATGGCCACGGTGATGTCTACAATCTTGTCGGGAGCTCCGGCGAGCTCGGCGATTCCGGCAAGCACCTTGCGGTTGTTGAGCTTGATGACGATGCGTATGCCCAGACGGCGGAATACCTCGTCTACCAGGCCGATGAGTTCGGCCTCGTTGACCAGCGAGTCAGAGCCTACCACATCGGCGTCGCACTGATAGAACTCGCGGTAGCGTCCCTTCTGCGGACGGTCGGCACGCCATACGGGCTGTATCTGATAGCGTTTGAAGGGCATCTGCAGCTCGTTGCGGTGCAAGACCACAAAGCGGGCGAAGGGGACAGTGAGGTCATATCTCAGACCCTTCTCGCAGATTGCCGAGGCGGTGTGCAGCGAGTCGCCCGCGGCAAGCATCTCCTTGTCGACCCCCTTGAGGAAATCGCCCGAGTTGAGCACTTTGAAGAGCAGTTTGTCACCCTCCTCGCCATATTTGCCCATGAGGGTAGACAGGTTCTCCATCGAGGGAGTCTCTATCTGCTGGAATCCATAGAGGCGGAACACCTCGCGGATGGTAGAGAATATATAGTTGCGCCTGGCCATTTCGGCGGGCGAAAAATCGCGTGTACCTTTGGGAATCGACGGTTTCTGAGCCATTTCTTAGATGATGTTGATAGTCAAAACTTTTGAAAATCCGCCCCAAAATTAGACATTTTATCGCAATCCACCAAATCTGAATCCACCCCCACGCCATCCCGCCCACCAATGGCACCTTTAGGGAAAAGATGGAGGGGTCAAAATGATTCGGTCATCAGGAATCGGCGCAACGGTAGCTGAGTGACACCTTCATAGTCCTTGGGGCTGACTATCGGATCCATTGATATGACATATTTGGGATAATTGTCCTGTATTTTAAGCAGATTGCCGAACTCACGTTCGACTGTAGCCGTATCTGCAAGCAGGTATGCCACCTGAAAATAAATCACAGCACCGTTCTTCTCTGCGACGAAATCAATCTCGGCGCCGGGAAGGGCTCCCACAGACACCTTGTAGCCAAGATTCTTGAGATGCAGGTAGACGGCATTCTCGATGATTTTCTCGATGTCGCGGGCACGGTTGTTGCCGACAAGAAGATTGCGCAACCCGAGGTCTTCGAAATAGTATTTGTCGTTGGTCTCAAGCAGTTTCTTGCCGTGGATGTCATAGCGCTGTACCTTGTTGATGATATAGGCGTTTGAGGCGGCTTTAAGATAGTTTATCGCCGACAATGGTGTCAGCTCGATTCTCTGCGATTTGAGGTATTTCGAGAGAGATGTGGCTGAAACAAGCTGGCCGGTGTTGTCACTGATGAAAGACATGAGGTTCTCAAACATCGTGACATTGCGGAGCCCCTCGCGCTGCACGACATCCTTGAGTACTATGGTATTGTAGATGTTCTGTATATACTCCCATATCATGTCGGCATTCTCCAGCCCGAGGCGATAGAGATGGGGGAGACCCCCAATCGACAGGTATCTGTCGAGACTTTCGTCAGAATCAGTGAGGTTGTGGAATCTCAGGAATTCCCGGTATGACAGACTCTGTATGTGGATGTCGATGTATCTTCCTCCGAGATAGGTCGAGAGTTCTGACGAGAGCATCTTGGCGTTGCTTCCGGTCACGATTATCTGGCACTCCTCGTCAGAGTTCAGGCTTCGCAGTGTATTCTCGAATCCCCGGATGTCCTGCACCTCGTCTATGAGAAGATAATTCTCCCCGCCATCCGGGAGCTTGTCAGCAAGATAGGCACTGAGGTCAGAGTCGGTGCGGATGCCGTCATATTTTTTTTTCTCCTTATTTATATACACTATGTTGGCATCGGGCTTTGTGTCGCGTATTCTCGATGCAAGCTCACGCAGCACATAGCTCTTGCCCACACGTCGCTGTCCCGTGAGGGCAATCATGAGGCCCTTGTCGAGAAAACGCATTATGTGATTGATGTATATGTCTCTTGAGATTATTTCCATATCACAAAGGTAGGAAATTTTGTTAATCATACCAAACAAAATTTGGAAAATCGGATTTTTGTTAATCATACCAAACAAAAATCGGGATTTCGGGATTTTGTTAATCGTAACAAATAAAAAAGCGGGCCGTTGGTGGGGACGGTCCGCTTTATGTGGAGTGATGTGGGGTCAGTCGATGTTGAAATGGAGTCTGCCGCCCCCGAGGATGTCGCTGTGGCGCAGGGTGAGGCCCTCGAGTGGCTTCCCGTCGAGGGTTATCTTGCGCACGCGGGTGCTGTCCACCTTCTTGCGCTTTGCGGTGATGGTGAAATCCTTGCCCGACGGGAGGTGTACGGTACATTCGTCAAAGAGGGGGAGGCCAATGCTGTATTCGCCCGAGGCGGGATTGACGGGATAGAACCCCATGGCATTGAACACATACCAGGCCGACATCTCGCCGCAGTCGTCATTTCCGGCATATCCGGCCGATGTGTTGTCATAGAGGGTGGTCATGATGCGGTGTACCATGGCTGTGGTCTTGTCGTGGCGTCCGGCCCAGTTGTAGAGCAGGGCCACATGATGCGAAGGCTCGTTGCCGTGGGCATACTGGCCGATCTCGCCCGAGACGTTCTGGTTCTTGTACTCACGCTCTTCGGTGAGGGTGAAGAATGTGTCGAGCTTTTTCTCGAACTCCTTGCGTCCGCCCGTGAGGCCGACGAGGGCGTCGACATCCTGCGGCACATACCAGAAATATTGCCATGCGTTACCTTCGGTGAAGGGGTTGCCGCCGTTGGCGCCATGTTCCACGGGGTCGAAGCCGGGAAGCCATGCGCCGTCTGAGATGCGCGCCTGGAAGAAACCGCTCTCGGGGTTGAAGAGGTTGCGGTAATTGGCCGAGCGCCTGATGAAGCGTTCGTAGTCTTCGGTATGGCCGAGCCTGGCGGCGAGCTGCGCCACGCACCAGTCGTCGTATGCCATCTCGAGGGTGATTGATACCGACTGGGTCTGGAGGTCTTCGGGCATATAGCCGTATTTCTCCCAGACTCCGAAGGGCGAGTTGGTGTGAGAGTTGACCGAGCTCCCCTTGACGGCCCTGAATGCGCGTTCGGGGTCTATGCCGGGTGTCTGCTTGAGCACGGCGTCGACCACCACGGGGATGGCGTGATTGCCTATCATGCAGTAGTTGTCCTGGCCCCACAGATGCCATATGGGCAGGTAGCCGTAGGCGTCATAGTGGTCGAGCATGGAGTTGACGAAATCGCGGTTTACATCGGGACACAGGATGGTGTAGAGGGGATGGGCGGCGCGGTAGGTATCCCAGAGTGAGAAGGTGGTGTAGCGGCGCTCTGCTCCGGTGTCCGGGAGCGTTGCAGATGGAACCTTGGCAACGGAGTAGTCGGGGAGCATGAACGAGCCGTCGCTGTCGCTGAACAGGTTGGGCTGTATCATGGTGTGGTATAGGGCGGTATAGAATGTGGTGAGCCTTTCGGGGTCACCTTTGACCTCGATGCGTCCGAGATGACTGTCCCATACCGAGTCGGCGGCTGCCGCATAGGTGTCGAAATCGTTGCCCGGCGCCTCGGCCATGCGGTTCTGACGGGCTCCCGCTGCCGAGACGGGCGAGATGCCGACTTTGGCCACGACATCATTGCCTGAGCCGAGTACGCGGAACAGCCCTTTGGGTGCGTTGCCGTTGATGACGGTTGTGCCGTCGGTGATCTTGCGGTCGCCGTCGCGAAGCTCGACAATCTCGACCGGCTGCGAGAACTCGATGCTGAAATACACGCGCCTCATCTTGGCCCAGCCTGTTATGACGCGGTATCCCTCGACCACCGTCGGCGAGACCTGACGCAACTGTCCCTGGATGATGTGACAGCCCCAGCTTCCCTTGGCCATCGAGCGGTCGACGTCGACCCATACGCGGCGCTCCGCGCTTCCGGCGGGGAATGTGTAGCGGTGTATGCCTGTGCGCGGAGTGGCCGAGAGCTCGGCACGGATCCCCTCGTCGGCAAGCATCACGCTGTAATAGCCCGGCGATGCCGACTCGCTGCTGTGCGAGAAGCGCGATGTGGTGCGGTCGCCTACGGTGGGGAAGAGCGAGATGTCTATGAGGTCGCTCACGCCGGTGCCGCTCAGTCTGGTATGAGTGAAACCGTATATCGTCGAGTCGTTGTAGTTGTAACCCGAGGCGTTATACCAGTCGGGTGCGGGATGGGTGTCGGCACAGACCTGCACCATGCCGAAAGGAGTAGTGGCACCGGGATAGCAGTTGCCCGAGAGGCCTCCCTCCATGTTGCCCGTGCCGATGAACGGGTTGACATGACGGGTATATTCTCCGGCCGAGACCTGAAGGACCATGAGGGCTGCGGCCAGTGTCAAGAACTTGGTTTTCATATCGTATTATGGTTTCGTTTGTTTCTGTCAGTCGAGACCCCACTCGCGGTTAGGTTCGGGGCCGAGCCACAGCTCGAGCACCCCTCCGCGCGCAAAGCGGTCGTGGGGAAGACGGAATGAGCTGTAGGGCTCACCGTCGAGGGTGGCGCGTGTGATGTAGCAGTTGTCGGCCGAATTGCCGTGGGTTATAATCCTGAACTCTTTCCCCTCATAATATTCGTTGTCGAGGGTTATCGTCACCTCGTCGAATACAGGAGAGGTTATTTCGTAACATGGATTAATGTCCGAACCGCCGTTGACCGAGAAAAGTCCGATGGCCATCAGCGCGCTCACGCCGCTCATCTGTCCCTGGTCCTCGTCGTGGCCGCCATAGCCGCGCGAGGGTGAGATTGAGCCGTAGGCCTGCTCCTTGACGCGGCGCACCCAGTATTGTGTGAGCCAGGGCTTTCCGGCGTGCGAGAAGACATGGGCCGTGGAGAGGCCCGGCTGGTTGGCATAGCTGACATACCCCGAGCCGTATCCGGCCACGAAATCTCCGGCAACGCTCTCGCGCATGGCGTGGTCGAGCATCGAGCAGAGGGTATCGGCCCCACCCATGGCCTCGGCGAGTCCCGGAAGGTCGTGTGACAGGCCGAAGGTTGTCTGCCATGCGTTTGCCTCCTCGAAACCCCATCCGCTGAAGGGGTCGGTGTGCAGCCATGAGCCATCCTCGCAACGCGGCAACAGGAGCCTGATGTCGGGATGGATGCACTCGCGCCATCCGCGCGAGCGGCGCTCAAAACGTTCGGCGTCCTTCTTCTTGCCGAGACGGAGGGCCATGCGGCTCAGTGCCCAGTCCTCGAACGCCCATTGCACGGTGACGCCTCCGCGTCCGGGAGCATAGCCGTGGCTGTCATACCACCCGAACTCACGTTCGTAGTTATAGCCCAGCATTCCGCCTTTCTCGTGGTTGCGGCGTATCAGGGGATATGCCTTGCGGGGATTCCACTTATGGCACAGGTCGCGCTGGTATGCGCTTGTTATCATTGAAGTGGCGGGCGAACCGCTCATGATGAACGAGTATCCTCCGCCGCAGGGACCACGGGGAAGCAGGTCGCCGTTGACGGCATACTCGAGCATCGAGGCGCTGAAATCGTCGAGCAGCCCGGGCCATGCGAGTCCCCACAGGGTGTTCTGGTTCCATTGCGTGAGCCACAGCGCGTCGGTGTTATACATGTTGAACTTTGGGGTACCGTCGGGGTTCATCGGGAGCTGTCCGATACGGAAATCGGGGTTGATGACATTCTTCCCCTCGATGCGGCCGCCGCGTGTGCGGTCGGGATACTGGCCGTTGAGGTCGTTGATCTTGTGGCGTCCGAGCAGCGTATGCCACAGGTCGGTATAGAACTTGACCTTCTGTGTGCGTGTACCCCCCTTGACGTTTATGCGTCCGAACCAGTCGTTCCACTCGCGGGTCGAGGAGGCGAGGATGGTGTCGAAATCCTTGCCTGACGACTCGGCGCGCAGATTCTCGGCTGCATTGGCAATGCTGACATACGATATGGCCATGCGCACGCAGACAGGCTCTCCCGCCTTGACGGCAAACCGTGCGTCAAGACCCGTGTCGGGAGCATCGTGATAGCTCATCCCCTCGTTGCGCGCAACGCTGGGATAGCGCGAGACGAGACTGCGGACATCTTTTGAGATACCCTGCGGGCCCCACGAGTCGAGACGGTCGAAGGGACGGTCGAACTCGGCGACGAAATAGACCTTGACCGAGTCGGGGCCTCCCCAGAGACGTCCCACGGTGGTGAATTCACCTTCGAGGCGCGAGTCTGACACAGCCTTGACATCGGCATTGACCATGGTGGATGTCGCGACATGGCCACCGAGGTTGAACAGGAGTGATGCGACCGTGTCGCGCGAATAGGTCATGCGGTACATCGAGGTGCGCTGTGTGGCGGTCTGCTCCACCCAGACCCCGTAGTCCTCGAGATAGACACGGTGATAGCCCGGACGCACTATCTCGCCGCTGTGGCTGAAGGCCGAGCGCCATCCCTGCTCGCCGTGCGAGAGGTCGACCCCCTCGGCAGCCGGCATGAAGGTGAGGCCCGAGAGCATCCATGCGTGTATCTGAGGGAATCCGAGTATGTGGCTGTCGTTATAGTTGTAGCCTCCGCCACCCTGATTCTTGTTGCGGGTCATCGGGGCGGCGCCTATCATTCCCTGGGGCTGGCACCCTGTGATGAAGAAGAAATAGCGTCCGCGGGTAGTCTCGACATACGGATTGACCATCGAGACGAAATCGCCGCAACTGTCGGGAGTAGGGTAGACTTCTATCTCCGAGAGTCCGATATTGTCGCCTGTGCCGTCGCAAATCTCCACAATCACATAGTCCGAGGTGATTCCGCCAAGCTCGACCTCGCGGGGTGAGCCGTCGGCGGGAATCTCGCCCACGTCGCGGCGTGTGCCGTCGCTGAACCTCAGAGTCACTCCTGCGGTGTGCGAGGCCGGATCCATACGGTCGTAGAGCAGGATGCGGTCAATCTCGACAGGCTTGTCCCAGTCTAGACGCACTGAGGGGAAATCTATCTCGCCCCAGAATGTCTCCTTGGCATCCGAGGCCCACTCGCCTCGTCCGTCGATGCGTGCCATGCCGTCGTTGACGCCCGAAGCGTCATATCCCGCGGCACACGACGAGGCACTCGCCTTGGCAAGAGGTGCCACGTTGAGTGGCCCCGCCGATGCCATGAGGGATGACAAAACAAACAATAGTATTATGAAGCGTCGGTAAAATTCCATAGCTATTCTGTTGTTTAAGGTGTTATGACCGTACGGTTGCCACTGAGGGTCAGCCCGGTGGTGTTCTCGGTCTCTATAAGTGATGCCGCATCCTCGTGCGAGCCTGGAGGGAGGTCAAAGATATTGTCGCGAATCACCACATTGTCTGCTGCGTTGAGGCGGATAGCTTTGGTGTCTTCCTTCATTATGAAGCGGTTACCCTCGATGGTGATTCCTGTATGGACGGCTTTGTCAAACCTGTCTATCTCGGGCGTGATGGCGATGACGGGCGAGCCACATTCAATGAAGGTGTTGCGCCTGATGGTGAGGTCACGTACCGGCCCGGATTCATACCAGCCGCGCGCGTCGTCCGAGACGAGAATCGCCGGCATAGGCATGCGGAAGAAGATGTTGTCCTGTATCAGCGACTTGCCACGCGTGGTGATGAGGATGCCGCGTGTGGGGATGCGGGCGAAATAGTTGCCGGTAATCTCTACCTCGGGGGTATATGTGACATTCTCGACAGCGATATCTTCAATACTATATCCGTCAGGGAGGGCCGGGAGACTACGGTCGAGGTGCAGCTCGAAATCATAGTCATTGATGCGGCTCACCCCGGTGAGACGGGCTTCGGAGAGGCAATTGAGTGTATGTCGGTCAACAATCTCAACCTTATCTCCCTTGTAGAAGGGCTGGAATCCGTATGTCTGCCCGTGCATGAACCTTACGGTGAGGCGGTCGGGGGCTTCGGAGGCCACGCCACGCAGATGGGTGCCGTGGATATTGATCGGGTCGTCGTGCGCTCCCTCGAAATAGGAATCGCGTATCACTATCTTGCCTTTGCACCCTGACATCTGCACGAAATCGGCGAATCCGGCATCGGTACGGCCCGAGCCGTAGCGGGGGCGGCAGCGGATATTGTCGTAGGTGAGGTTGTCGGAAAACTGGCCCACAAGGCCGAAATTGCCGAGGAAATTGAACTCGACATTCTCAATCCTGACATCGCGGCTGCAGTTGATGAAGGCGCACGCCTCGTTGCGTATGCCGTGTCGGAGCTGGTAGATTTCTCCGGCATGAACTGCAGGGGCATTCTTATAGCCGAACTGAACGACCCGTCCGCCAAGACTGCGTGCCCAACGGCGTCCCTGAAGGGGTGACTCGCAGCGCAGCGTGACGTTCTGTTCGGGATAGAACACCTGCGCGAACTCGGGATAGGTGGTGGCGTGGGCTCCGTCGGCAAACCGCCACCCTTCGCCTTTGAAGCTGAATTCTCCGGCCTCGGTTATCTCGAACTGAGAGGGTGGTGTGATCTCGATGGTCATGGTGGTGCGGTCCACAGACAGGACCTTGAACTCAGGCACCGAGGGGTCGGCGGATGTAAGTGTAAAGTTCTTCAGCGTCACGTTGGTGCAGCTGTCTATGACAATCGGGGTCATCTCGCCGTGTGTGACGAGCCATGCGCCATTGCCGTCGAGCGTCACGTTCTTCATTCCCTTCAACCATATGCCGATATGCTTTGTCTGGTCGGGATTCTCCTCGGCCGATGCGGTGTTGGAGATATGATAGAGATGTCTTGACGACTGTTCGCGGCTGATGTCATAGTTGCCGGGCGCGAGACGGAGGGTGACAGGTTTACCGTTGTGGCCAGCTGCCTTCGCTATGGCTTCGCGCAAGGTCGCGGTCGCATCACCACTGCATGGCCCGACATCAATCACAGTCTCTGCCGAGGCAACACGGATGGCTGCCAAGCCAACCATAGCAATTGCGAAAGGCCTGATTCCGTATTTCATAGCCTGATGTTTAAGCTCTTGCCATCCTTGATTTTCCTGTCTGCGACGACACGGCCCTCAGAGGTGACCTTGACATGGATGTCGCCGCTTTTGGCGCGGGCAATCTCGATGTCGAAGTCCGAGCCGAAAGCCTTGATGCCACGCAGGGCCATGTTGTCCCATTCGGCAGGAAGGCGCGGCGTGAGGTCGAATGTCCTGAATCCGGTAGGGCGTATGCCGAACATGCCTTCGGTGAAGATACGGGCATAGAGGGCACTCTCTGCCGAGAGGTGACGCTGGTTACCTTCGGGCCATGCCTCGATGGCGTATGGAACATGGTCGCCTGTGAGTCGTGTGGTCGAGAATGATTTCAGATATGGCATGGCTCGCTCCGTGGCACCTGCGTGGATGACACCGCGCAGGGCATAGAGGGTCGAGCGGTCCCAGAAGGTCGAGGTGCCGCTTTGGGTGAGAAGTCCGTTGTCGGTCCAGAGCGACGGCGAGAACAGTGCATCGACTGTCGCGTCACACCGGTCGAAGATTCCGACCGTAAGGGGGATGCAGATCCATGCTCGCAGCAGGTCGTTGCCTGTATAATAGGCATAGGTGTCATATCCCTCGACAGGCCCGGCGAAATGGCGGTCAATGTCGGCGGCAAGTCTTGACGCCTGTTTGCGATAGGCTGCACCCACACGGGCAGGATGGCCGAGCTCGTGTGAGAGGTGCGAGGCCGACATGAGTGCGTCGTAATAGAGTGATGAGGTGCATAGGTTGGCGTCACCTGCCGGAAAACGGCCCTCGAGCTCGTCGTGGTCTGACATAACCACGCCGTCGGGGCTGAGTTTGCGTCGGCAGTATTCGAGCGTCCATTCGATGAGGGGCCACAGCTCGCGGGCGATAGCGATGCTGCCTGATGCGAGGGCATAGCGCGAGGCACCGTAGGCTATCATCGCGGCGTCGCCACGGTCGCCCGCGCCGTTCCATATATCCATACCCTCGGCCACGATAGAGCTGGGGATGGGATTCCATTCGGGATTCATGAAGCGGGCGAAATGCCTGAACGAGTTCATGGCCGAGCTGTCGGCGTATGCATAGCCCGTGAACGGGAAGAACGGGTTGGCATATTCGGCCTCGTCGTTGGCCCAGATGGCGGCATAATAGGTCTCGCCGCCGGGGCCATGGAGCGGGCCCCCTTTGGTCTCGAATATCGACTCGCAGGCGCGCAGCTTGGAGAATGCGAACATACGGTTGATGACCGGGTCTGGTGTCTCGAGCACCAGCGAACCTGTCAGAGACTGTACCAGTGCGCGCCGGGCACACTCCTCGGCACCAGCATCGACCGCAGTGGGTTTCTCACCCTTGCGGAGAGCCCGTGTCACGGCCGAGAACGCTATGGTCTCGCCGGGAGCGAGGCGGCATGTGCGGTCGCCCTGAATCTCTGCCACTATGTCGTAGCTGCCGTCGACACCCTTCTCGGCCAGTGTCGTGAGCACCTGGCGCGACGAGGGTATTTCGACATATACGGCATCGTTGCCATAGTTCGACATCGTGAAACTCTCGATAAATGCCGGGGCCTCTGTGGAGGTGAAATACGACCTGTGCAGACGCACACCGTCAAATATGTCGCTCTCGGCGGTGAGTATGCCGTCGAAAGTCACCGACAGCACCTTCTCGCTTATCTGCGAGCCGTTGATATGTATGAGGCTGACAGGATCGAAAGCCGACCGTCGCATCAGCGACCCGTGCGTGTTGTTGGGAATCGTACGGAATCCGGGCCATACGAGACTCTTGTCGATGCTGAATGTGCCGTCGGGCCTGACACCATAGCGCACCACTGCGGCGATGCGTTTTCCCGCCATCTCGAGATGGTCGGAGTGCGGGCCGGCCGAGGCCGGAATGTATGTGATGGATTCGGTCAGAGTATCGGGAGACCAGTATGTGGCCGCGCCGCCCGGGAGTGTGGCAAGGGCGAGGGCGCATGCGACGGTGGCTTTTCTTATCATGTCGTGCTGTCGGTTCTCGTGAGGATTGGGTCAGATTTTCTTGATGCTGAATACGCGGCTGTTGAGGCGGTTGAGGGTGAAGAGGGGGAGGCCTACGGTCATGAGGTACTCGCCCGAGTACTCGCCCACGGTATGGTCGTTGCCGTCGGTGCGGTCGGTCTCGGTGATCCTGTAGCGGGCCGAGGGGTTGAGTCCTGCCAGCTTCACGTTGGCCTCGGACTTGAAGATCGACTGCTTGTAGCGGGGATAGAGGTCGAACGTGAAGAGCACGGCGTCGCCGTCGTTCTTGCCCACATACATGGTGGCGGCGTGCTCACCCTCGTAGGGCGATACGAGGCGATACTGGTCACCCTCGAGTATGACGGGCTTGAAGGAGTTGTAGTTGCGTATGGCGCGCTTGCAGTATTCGACCTCGTCGCCGGACATGTCATCGAGCTTGATGTCGAATCCGAGCTTGCCCATCATGGCAACGTTGGTGCGGAACTTGACGGGGGTCGAGCGGTTCCATGTGGTGACATGGGCGCAGAGTGTCTTGGCGGGGAATACCTGCGAGAAGCCCCACTGGATATACAGGCGCTCGATGGGGTCGGTATTGTCGCTGGGCCAGAACTCGGTGAAATATTTCAGCCCCTCGTAGTCCGAGCGGCCACCGCCACCCGAGCACATCATCATCATCAGGTCGGGATATTTGGCCTGTATGCGGTCGAGCACGTTATAAAGGCCCTTCACATAGTCGACATAGAGGTGTGTCTGGTTCATCTTCTCGTAGTTGGAGTAGATGTTGGTGATGGGCGAGTTGCAGTCCCACTTGAAGAAGGCGATGTCGGGATATTTGGTCATGAGGTTGTCGACGATACCATATACATAGTCCTGTACCTTGGGATTGCTGAGGTCGAGGACGAGCTGGTTGCGGAAATAGTACTCGTCGCGGTTGGGCAGTGTGATGACCCAGTCCTTGTGCTGCTCGTAGAGCTCGCTTTTGGGGTTGACCATCTCGGGCTCGATCCAGAGTCCGAACTTGACACCGTTCTCCTTGGCGGCTTTGGTGAGGGCGCCTATGCCGTTGGGGAGCTTGTCTTTTGTCTCCTCCCAGTCGCCGAGGCCCTGTGTGTCGCTGTGGCGGGGATATTTGTTGGCAAACCATCCGTCGTCGAGCAGGAACATGTCGACGCCGAGTTCCTTGGCCTCGCCGATGAGCTTCTTGAGCTTCTCCTCGTCAAAGTCAAAGTATGTGGCCTCCCAGTTGTTGAGCAGGGTCATGCGGGTGTCGTTCCCCTTGTGGAGCTGGTGGTCACGTGCCCAGTCGTGGAAATTGCGGCTCGCCTTGCCACGCCCCTCGTCAGAGAGTGTGAAGATGAACTCGGGGGTGGTGAAGGTCTCACCCTTCTGCAGGGTACGTTTCGAGGCGTAGGGATTGATGCCCGAGATGATGCGGAGCTCACCCTTGTGGTCGACCTCGAAGGTGAAACGCCAGTTGCCGGTCCAGCCGAGGGTGCCGACGAGGATGTCGCCCGAGTTCTCGGAGGCCGGGGCGTCGAGTCCGAGCTGGAAGAATGGTGAGCAGAACATATTTGCCCTTGCGCCGAGCTTGGTGTCGAGCTGCTTGCGGCCATATTCGAGCTTGGTCTCCGAGGCGTTGGCCTCCGATGCCCAGTCGCCGTTGAATTGTGTGAGATAGTAGTCGCCGTTGTTGAAGTGCAGCATCGACGAGGCATATTTCTCAACCTCGATGGGCTTGTTCTCGCGGTTGGTTATCTCGGTGTGGGTCTTGATGATGTCATGTTCGGGATAGACGGTGTAGAAGAGCTTGACCTCGTCCTTGTAGACCGGGTCGACAAGGGTTATCACGGTCTGCTCGGCGCCGTCGGCCAGACGGTTTGTCTCATGGCCGGTATAGTTGAGCAGGGTCGAGGGGTTGCCGTCGGGATGGTTGATGTGGAGCGCGGGCTCGTAGTAGTCCTCCATGCCGTGGGTTATGACGGCCTCAGGCCCATCGGGTATCTGCGAGTAGTCGGCACGGTTCTTGAGTTTCTTGCCGAAATAGCGCTGGTATAGGCGGTTGTTGTCGGCTACGTCATAGACCAGTGCGTTGCTGTCGGTCTCGATGACTATGAGGTTTTCGGCCAGGCCGATGGCGGGGCTCAGCAGCATTGCAGCCGCGAGGGTGATGAAAGATCGGTTTGTTATCATGGCTGTGAATTGATGTGTCTGTTTATCTGTCATTTGCAAACGGAGCTACGGGGAGTCCTGTGGTGCCGCGCAGGTTGCCTCCGGGGAAATCCGCCCAGTCGTAGCGCACGGTCACCGGGGCCTTGACACCGGGTGCCGAGAGGCGCAGGCGGTTGTCACCCTCGCGCACGGGGGTGGCGGTGGTGAAGCGTCCGTCCTTCCCGGCTATTATGAAGCCTGTGATGGCCGATGTCGGAGTGCAGACGGGGCCGTCGAACGTCAGGAGCATCGAGTTACCTTCGGTCTTGGCTGAAACGCAGCGCGGAGCCGCATAAGGCTCGTCGTTGCCGTAGTCACGTCCGAGGGCTATGAGCGCGAGGCGGTGGGCGACATCCTGCTTGTCTTTGGGATGTATGTCGGCGGGGTTGCCGAGGTCTATGGCTACGGCCATAGCCGTGTTGTCGAGCTCAAGTGCCTTGGCCTGGGCATTGCGCAGGGCTGCCCACTCCGAGTCGGGCTGTACGGCCTGTGGCTTGAGGAATCCGGCGAGCTGCACGAAATAGAAGGGCATATCCTTGCCCCACAGCTCGCGCCAGTCGTTGATGAGGGCCTTGAACAGAGGTTCATACTGTCTGTCGCGGCCCACATTGGCGCATCCCTGATACCACAGCACACCCTTGACGGGCATACCGGCGAGCGGGGAAATCATGGCGTTGTAGAGTACCGAGGGATAGCTCGAGCCCTGGGGAGCCACCGGCTTGGGAGGAAGCTGCGAGAAATCAGTGTCGACCAGATAGCTCCATGACCCTGAGAGAGGTATGGCGTTTCCCTCGCATACCGCCTCGGCTGTGCCGGGGGCTATGCCACCTTCGCCGCCGAAATCGCTGACGCGGATGGTGATGACATTCTCTCCGGCCTTGACTGCCGGGCCGGGCACTGTATATGAGCGCGGGGTATCATATCCCGAACCCTCGCCGACTTTGACACCGTTGAAATAGGTGATGTCCTCGTCGTCGATGGCGCGGAAATTGAGTGTCAGCGGCTTTCCGGCCATCCCTTCGGGGATGTCAATGCTCTTCTGCAACCACACGATGCCGTCGAAGCCGGGCAGATCGGACATCTCCCAGTATCCGGGAGCCTGCATCTGTCTCCACCCCTCGCCCGACTGGATGACACCCTTGTCGAAATCGGCTTTTGGCGACGATGCGAGTGCCAGCCAGCTGTTGAACTTGCGGGTGTATATCTCGTTGAGCCTTGTGGCATCATATCCGGCCTCCTTGAGGTCGGCAAGCTCGGACTCGAATCCGGGCACGGCACCGAGGGCCTTGGCCGAGGTCCATGCCTCGGCGGGGGTGCCACCCCATGTGGCATCGATGACACCAACGGGGACTCCGAGACGCCCGGAGAGCTCGCGGGCAAAGAAATAGGCTATCGCCGAGAAATCGGCCATGCTCGCCGACGAGCATATCTGCCATCCCCCTCCGTTGACCTCGACATTCTCGCGGGGTGAGAAGGCTGTGGCTTTCCTCACCTGCAGCAGACGGATGTCGGGATGATATGCGGTGGCCACCTCGCGGTCATAGTCCATCACCGTGGTCCATCCCTGTACCGGGTACTCCATGTTCGACTGTCCCGAGCAGAGCCACACCTCGCCCGAGAGGATATTCTCGACGGTGATGTCGCCGTCGCTGTCGCCGACGGTCATCGACCAGGGGCCTCCGGCGGCCGGCGTGGCTATGGCTACGGTGAAGCGTCCGTCTTTTCCGGCCTTGGTCACCGTGGGGCGTGCGGCCCAGCCCGGAGTCACTGTGACTTTTGAGCCCGGTGTGGCCATTCCGTTGATTTTCAGGGTGCTGTTCTGCTGCACTATCATGTTGTCGGTGACATGAGCGGGCAAGGTCACCCCGGCCTCTGCCGCACCCGCCGTGAGCGCGAGTGCGAGCAGAAGAGTATTTCTTGCTGTCATCTTGGTTATTTTGTTTGGTTCAGATTCCGGTTGTTATCTCGGTGCTGTCTACGGGTTTTTCGGGTCTGGCCTTCTCCTGACACTGTTTCTCGAACGCCTTGGGCGTGATTCCGAATTGCTTGAAGAACAGACGCGTGAAATATGACTGTGAGTTGATGCCGACCATATAGCAGATGTCGCCCATGCGGTACTTGCCCTCCTGGATGAGCTCGGCGGCCTTCTTGAGGCGCACGATGCGTATCAGCTCGACCGGCGAGAGGTTGAACAGGGTCTTTATCTTGCGCAACAGGCTGCTCCGGCTCATGCAGAAGATGTCGGCCATGCTCTCGACATTGAAATTCTCGTTGGCAATGTTGTCGTTGATGAGGCTGACCACCTTGTTCATGAACTCCTCGTCACCCTTATTCATCTTCATGTTGTCGACGGTGAAGAAGGGCTTGTTGAGGAATGCCTTGCGCTCGTGGCGGCGGTTGTCGAGCAGCGACTTGATCTGCTGGCGGAAATATTTGATTGAGAACGGTTTCTCGATATACGACTCGCCTCCGCACTCGAGTGCGCGGACCTTGCTCTCGAGGTCGTTCTTGGCCGTGAGGAATACCACTGGAATCGGCGACAGGTTGGGGTCGGCCTTGATGGCCTTGCACAGCTCGTATCCGTCCATGACCGGCATCATTATGTCGGTAACTATGATGTCGAAGCTGTGCTCGCGCATCTTGGCCAGGGCCTCCTCGCCGTTGCAGGCGGTCTCGACCACAAAGTTCTTGCTGAGCTGGTCGTACAGGAACTCGCGCATCTCGTCGTTGTCGTCGACAAACAGCAGCGAATAGCTCGAGTTGTTCGACATGACGGGCGAGTCCTCTTCCATCACATACTCGGCCATGACAGGACTGGCGTCCATGACGGGCTCGTCGATGTCTACCTTGAGGGGGAGTGTGAGCCTGAATGTGTTGGAATTGGGTTCATTGTCGTCGACAAGCTCGATGGTGCCTCCATGCAGGTGGGCGAGCGTGCGGCACAGGGGGAGGCCGATGCCCACACCGCCGTTGTCGGTCTTGTTTGACGCCTGATAGAAAGGCTCGAAAATCCTGTAACGGTTCTCGCCTGAAATCTTCTCGCCGTCGCTCCTGACAGTGACTGCGAAATTCTCGTCATCGGCCTCGAGCGAGATCTCGATGCTGTGGTCCGAGTATTTCATGGCGTTGTTGAAGAGGTTGCTGAGAATCTTCGTCACGGCATCCTTGTCGACCTTGGCGAGCACCTGACGGTCGGGCAGCTTGCACGACAGCTCCTTGCTGCGTGTCGAGATTGTCATCTCGAACCGGTCCACGATGTCCTGGATGAGCGTGTTGATGTCGGCTGTCTCGAACTTGAGGGCATGTGTCTCAGAGTCCATCTTCTGGAAATCGAGCATCTGGCCCGTGAGGTCGAGCAGACGTGACGTGTTCTGGCGTATCACCTTGAGATAGCGCTCGATACGGTTGTCCTTGACTCCTATCTCCTCGATTGCCTCGAGAGGTGTGCCGATGAGGGTTAGGGGAGTGCGTATCTCGTGGGCTATCTCGGTGAAGAACTGCATCTTCTTCTTGTATAGCTCTTTCTCCTTCTCGATGGTGAACATCTCTTCCTTCTCGGACAGCTTGCGCATCTGGCGGCGGCGGTAGACTATCCAGCAGAATGCACCGAAGGCCACTATGAAGAGGATGTAGATGATGTTGGCCCACCATGACTGATACCAGGGGGCACGCACGGTGATGTGGAGCGACCTGGGCTCCGACTCGTCACCGGCACGCTTCACCTGCAGGGTATAGTGGCCCGGGGTGATTCCGGCAAACGAGAGATTTGAGGGGTCTGTCACCAATGCCCAGTCATCGTTGACGGGGAGGAGCCGGTACAGGATGCGCTCGTTGCCGTGGGCAGTGTAGTGCGGCGACCCTATGCTGACAGAGAAATTACCGGCGTCCGGGTCGAGAGATATGCGGTCTGAGTACAGGATGCTCTCGGTGAGTCCGTTGGTCGAGGGAGTAGTGCCGATCGAGGTACCTGTCAGCCTGAAATCGGTGAAGAACAGGGGGACGGTGTCGCCGGCACTGTCGTCGGCCTCGGGATTGAACACCAGCAGCCCGTCGATGCCACCCATATAGAATCGTCCGTCGGAGCCTTTGGTGGCCGCATTGTAGTTGAACTGGTTATTGCCTTTCGAGAATATCTTGACCTCGCCGGTCTCGGGATTGAACTTGACAAGTCCGCGGTTGGTGCCGAACCACAGGAATCCGTGAGTGTCTTCGAGCACGTCATACACGGTGTCGTCGGGAAAACCGCTCTCAGTGCCATACGACACAAACGAGTCTGTCTCGGGCACGTAGAGTGCCAGTCCTCCGCGGTCGGTCGAGAACCAGAGGCGTCCCTTGCTGTCCTCGGTCACCGAGCTGATCGAGTTTGAGCGCAGACCGTTGGTATGCCCCTCGTCGTATCCATAGTGGCGGTATGTCCCGGTGATGGGATTGTACGACCATACACCCTCGCCCATCGAGGCTATCCATATTGTGCCGGACGATGCCTGTATCATGTCGTGCATCCAGCCGTAGCCCACATCCTCGATGAGGGTGAAGCTATCCTGGTCGCGGTCACGGCGGTAGAGGCCCCACGAGGCGCCTATCCACAGGTTTCCGGCGTTGTCGCGGAGTATGCTGTAGATGTCGTTGAGAGCCTGGGGCAGGTTCATGCCGAGTGTGCCAACCTGACGGCCCCCCTGCATCACGACACATCCGCCGCGCACGAATCCGGCATACACCTTGTCGTCGATGGCCTTGAGACAGAGGGTTATCTTGTTGTCGGGCGAGGTAGAGGGGAGACGCGTGACATCTCCTGTGGCGGGGTCGAGTATGTTGAGTCCGGCTTCCTCGGTGCCTACCCATATCTTGCCTTCAGAGTCGGTGGCGACTCCGCGTATATGATTGCTGGTGAGGCCGCGGCGTGTGATGTCGGCGCCGTATTTCTCGAATATCAGCCCGGAGCGCTGGATGAAATTTACGCCTCCGAACATGGTCCCGGCCCAGACATTGCTGTCGCGGTCGAGAAAGAGGTATGTGACCGTATTGTCTGAGAGCGAGCGGCGTCCCATGGTCTGCTTGCTTATCTCCCCCTCGGCACCGGTATGGATGTCTATGGTGAATATGCCGTCGGTCGAGGCGAGCCACAGCTCGTTGCCGATACATCTCATGTCGTGTACCACAAGCTTGCCACTACCCGAGAAAGGTATCGCCGAGACGGTCTGTGTGGAAGGGGTGATGCGGAGCATGGCCCCTTGCCGTGTGGCTGCGCAGATGCTTCCGTCGGGGAGTTCGGCCAGACACTGCACCGTCATCCCGTCGAAGGGCGAGAAATCGTTGCTCGCAGACCCGAGCTTGCGGAACATATTGGTCTGGCTGTCATAGAAATATATGCCCTGACGGTTGGTGCCGACATATATGTTGCCCGCATCGGTCACAAGCAATGAGAGGGGAAGTTTCTCCTTGTCGCCGTTGTGCGAGGTGACGCTATAGTATTCAATCTTGTCCTCCCTGTATCGGAACACACCTTGGTTTGGCACGAGTATCCAGATATTGCCCGAAGGGTCACCCTGGATTGTCTGCACCCAGTCTTCGATGCGCACGCCGTTGCGGCTCTCGGCATCGAACACCGTGAATGACTCTGTGCGCGGATTGAATATGTAGACTCCGCGGTCCGTGCCGATCCAGAGGTTGCGGTCGGCATCCTCGTAGATGGCTCCGATGTTATTGTTGCCGCGCTCGGCCTTGGGGTCGTGGCAGTTGAAGGCGCGTATGGATACGCCGTCAAAGCGGTCGAGGCCGTTCTTGGTGCCCAGCCAGATGAAGCCGTTCGAGTCTTGTGCTATGGCCTTGACATAGCTTGACGAGAGCCCTTCGTCGCTGACAATCTGCTTGAAGGCGTAGTGGATGGCAGAGTGGAGCGCGGGAGGACAGGATATTGCCAGAAGCGCTATCAGTGCGAGTGATATGTTTCTGATATTGAGCATAGGCGGTTGGAAGTGCTTGTGCTTGTTTATCTGTTGACTATCTTGGCGGTGGCAGAGGTGTGGTCTGCGAGTGTGGCGCTGACGATATATATGCCTCCGGCATACCCGTCGAGGCTTACGTTGCAGGGAGCGGTGCCGCAGTCAGAGATGATACATTTGCCGGTGATGTCGTAGACGCGATATGATGCTATGTCTGTGTCACAGGTAATGGCGAATGTCTTGTGGCCCACGCGGGTCACGCGGAGGGTGGTGTCCGTGACAGCCGATGTCTCGGCTATGCCCGACTGGCCCGCGAGCATTATGCGGAACACCTTGACATCCTTGGCCGGTACGTTGTAGTCGAGGCCTCCGTCCGAGAGTGTCACCTCGTCGCCCGACCAGAGCTCGGTGACCGTCCCTGCATCCTCGGGCTGCATGCCTATGCGGCTCAGCTCGATGCGTCCGCTCGACGAGAAGATGCGCCCGTAATTGAACACGGCCACATAGACGGCCTTGTCGGTGCGGCGCACGAAGATGCTCTCTGCGCTCTGTCCCGACGAGGGCTTGTGTCCATCGACAGGCATGAAGGAACCTGTGTTCTCGCGCACATACTCATTGATGGCGCTGTTGCCCATGATGGTGAGGGCACGTGTGCGCGACTCTTCGGGATAGCCCACCACATCGCCGCGGGTATGGCCGTTGTCGTCGGTGTAGACAACCTTCTCGCTGAAATTGTCGCCGAATATGAAGGCGCCTGTACACATGCCCGATGTGGCGCGCGCACGGTTCTCGCCAAGTGTCTCGCGGGCTCCGTGTCCGGCTTTGCACATCACGAGCTGGTCGGGGTCGTTGACCGTATAGAGGCGGTCGGTCCACCAGCCGTACGACATGGCATTCATCACATATTCGGTCTCGCCAATCTCGCTGAAGCGGTCGCAGCATGTGCGGCGTCCGTGGGCATACTGATAGGGGAATATGGGCGAGATGGACTCGACGATATACATGCCGTATTTCGTGGCCTCGTCATAGAGCAGCTTCATGCCGTAGTTGTATGCCTGTACGCCTGTGGTGACCGAGGGGTCATACCAGCGGTCGCCCTCGATGATGCCGTTGTTGAGGAAGTCTGCCTTGATATATTTCGTGCCGTTTGTTGCAAACTGCTTCATGAAGAACTCGATATTGGCCTTGACACCCGGATGGGTCGGGTCTACGGCGCATCCTCCGTTGGAGTTGACCTTGTATGGCTCGCCGTTGACACGCAGGGCTATGTCGCGGTATGTATAGTCGGGTGTGCCGTTGAGGCCTGTACCGGGCACCTTGCTGTCGAGAGCCCACTCCCAGGCCACCAGCGGGCCGCAATACTCGCCGAGAATCTGGTTTGTTCCCTCCTTGGTCTCGCGTCCGTCGCGGTATGTGCCCTCGCCGAACACTTTAGTGCCGAGCTTGTAGAGGTTGGCCGACGAGATGTTGTCTGTGGCGAAGGCGTCCAGGCTGATGACGGTGCGCCCGTCGGCGTTGTGGAACCCGGCATCGAAGAGGTTCTCCTTGATGAAGCGGGCCGACTCGACCACGCCGTCATAGTTGATGTAGTTCTGCTGCACGCCCCACGAGCTCCAGCCCATCGGGTTGCCGCCGGTCCAGGGGGCCTTGGGCACGACCTTGGTGTTGGCCTCGCCGTAGTCGTTGAGTCCCTCGCGCCAGTCGTCATAGACGCCGACAAAGAATCGTGCCGACGAGACCGAGGTGCCCGACACCTTGCCGTGGGGCAGGGCGTCGCGGGTGAAATAGTTGGTGAGGCCGGAGAGGCACTCGAACTTCTCGAGCTTGTAGCCTGAGGTCCCGGCAATGGTGACGCCGCTCTTCCATGTGTCATGGTCGACAGACCCGGCTATGATGCCGCGGCGAGACTCGCCGTCAAAGACATATCCGACCTCATGCGAGGTACATTCCGCATTGTCATTGAGTCGGTTTATCTCATATTTGAGATGCCCGTCGTTGTCGAAGGGCACCCAGACCATACGGTTTGAGGCTCCGTTGAGGGGTGTCGAGGGGGCTCCGGCGGCGAGGGCCGTGAGCGAGCCCGACTGCAGCGTGCGGCCATCGGCGCTCTCGACCGTGACCTGAGCTGTCATGTAGGGGAGGGCACTGTAGAAGCTCAGGCGGTGGGTCAGCACGACATCTGCGCCTGCGTAGCGTATCTCGTAGGTCTTGCCGTCGCCGAAGCAGTCCGTGACATCGGTCACCCTCACCTCGGGCATTGCCGAGGGGTGGAGCGAGCTCACGGTGAGTGAGGCATCCTCGCCTGCATAGTTGTATGTGGCGGCGGCATACGCGTCGTTGAATATGGCCTTGCCTCTGTGGCTTATGGTGAGCGAGGCGGTCGACTCGGGTATCTCTATGGTCCAGTCTCCCTCGGTGGCCTTGAAATCAGAGGCAATCACGCAGGGGGCCGTCAGGATGGCTGTGAGTATGGCGGTGAATGTTGACTTGTTCATGGTATGGCTGAGGTTACTTGAGGTTGATCTTGAGTACTTTTACATCTTTGGCGGGAATCTCGATGGCAATGTCGCCGTCGAGCTCCATATTGTCTGCCGACCAGAGCTCGGTGGCGGTGTATTTCCGGCCCTCCGAGAGGCCGAGACGTCGCAGGGGGATGGTCTTGAGAGCCCCCTTGTCGGCAAAGTTGAACATGGCCACGTACATGCACTCGGGTGTGGTGTGGCAGAAGGCGTCGGCAGCCCTGTCGCCGCGTCCGGGTTCGACAGGACGGAACGACTTGCACTCGCGGGCCATGCGGTTGATGGCCGGATTGGTGATGTTGCGCCTGATGCGTGCCTTGACGGCATCGTCGCCTCCGAGGCTCATGTCGTCGCCCAGCAGATAGACTCCCGTGATGGCCGACGAGGTGACGCGGGCACGGTTCTCGCCGTCGCTCACGCCCTCGAGCACGATGTGGTCAGCGTCGTTGTAGTGATATACCCGGTCGAGCCACCAGCCGTAGGTGAGGGCGTTGAGGGTGTATTCGGTGTTGTTGATGTCGGCCCATGCGTCGCATCCGATGCGGCGGCTGTGGGCATAGTTGGCGGGGAAGAGGGGAGCGATGGAGAGGTTGATCCACAGCTTGCCGTCGGCTACCGAGTCGATATACTGCATTCCGCGGCTATATGCCTGGACGCCGGTGGTGACCGAGGGGTCGAAATGCGAGTCGGACTCGTATGCGCCGTGGGCCATGAAATCTATCTTGACATATTCGTAGCCCCACTCCTTGAACTCGTCGAGCTGACGCCTGATGCGGGCCTGTACGGCGGGGTGGGTGGGGTCGAGGGCATATGCGCCGTCAAACTCGAGTATCTTGCCGTCGCCATAGAGATATGCGTCCTTGAACTTGTATTGCGGCATCTCGCCTATGGTGGCGTCGGGGTTCTTGCCCCAGTCGGTGAAGGGGCAGTAGTATATACCGGCTTTCTGGCCGTTGCGGCGGCAGCGGGCCACGAACTCCTTGTGCTGCTCGGGCTTGAAACCGAAATCCCAGAAGGCGTCGAGGCCGATGTATGTCACGCCGTCGTTCTCGAACGACGCGGGCTGCAGGTTCACGTGGATGAAGTCAGAGACCTCGGTGGCCTTGTCATAGTTTATCTTGGTCTGGAGCTTGCCCCAGCTGTTCCACCCGAAGGGGCGTCCACCGCGCGATGCTATCTTGGGTGCTACGGTGGCACAGGCGTCGGCAAAGCTCTCCATGCCGTCGCGCCAGTCGTCGAAGAGACCCACCATCATGAGCGGCGACTTGACGGTGCGTCCCGTCACCTTGCCGTGTGGGATGATGTCGCGCGTGAGGTTTGTGGCTATGCCTCCGTATGCCCTGAGTGTGTCGATGCCGCAGGTGCTGTCGGTAGAGACCTTGACGCCGGTCTTCCATGTGTCATGTTCGAGCGAGCCTATCACCAGACCCTCGCGTGTGTCGGCATTGATTATCGCGGACACCTCATAGCTTTCGGGAGCCTGCTGTCCGAACGGGGTGATGCGGTATCTGACCCACGCGTCGTTGTCATAGGGGACGAATATGACGCTGTTGCCTGTGCGGCTGAAGAGGTCGTAGGGCGCGGTCACCGACACGGGCGCCATGTAGCGCGACGAGACTCCGTCCCTCGACGAGAGCTCGAGACGTGTGGCTGCGAAATCCTTGCCCGGGTAAAGAAAAATATCCTGTACGACATCGGTCTTGCCTGCCTTTCCCGAGAGGCTGATGCGCTTCTGCGGCCCGAACATCCCGGTGCCGTCAGATACAGTAACCCTGAGGTTGCGGCAGTCGGCCATGGTGAGTGTATCTCCTCCGGCACACCATTCGGCGACGCTCCCCGAGATGAGCGTCTTGCCGTTGTGTGACATCGAGACGCCACCCGTGCGGTCGTTGACAGAGACTTTCCATCCGTCATAACTTATCTCGCGTGCGGAGGTCGCAAACGATAGCGAAATTGAAAAAAACAGTGCTGTCGCCTTAGCTGATATATTTCTCATCGTTGAGTCGTGATAAATGATTTCTGTGGTTATTACAATGCAAATTTAGCAAATATCCGTGGCGAGTATTTGAAAAAATAGCCCAATTAATGTAATAAATGCGGAATATGGGGGCTTTTTTGTACTTTCGGGCCCATGTAAGACGAATCAGGCCCCGCAGAAAAGTGCGGGGCCTGAATGGTGTGTCTCGAACCTATATTATCTTTTTACCTTATACCTTTTATTTTACAATTTTCTTTGCTGCTGTTCCGGCTGTAACCACAAAGACACCGTGTGCGGGAACTGCGATTGCCTCGCCGGCGATACCTGCGGCAACCTGACGGCCTGCGATGTCATAGACTGCTACAGCTGCGTCGGTGCCGTTGACTGTGATGGCGTCGCCAGATACAATAACCTCGAGCGTGTCATTGTCTGCGGCAATTGAGCCGAGAAGCGACGAGCCTGTCTCTGCGGTGGTGAAGGCGCTGTATGTCTCGTTGAGGGTGCTGATGGCCTGGACGCCGACGGTGCATTTGCCTTCGGGAGCGGGAATCGAGTAGCTCTTGAGCTGGGGACGGAGGCCCGAGGTGCGGCCATAGCCTACTTTGACAAAACCTGTCTCGGGATTTGCGGGGACGAGGGTGTAGACGCTGCCGTCTGCCTTCTTGACGAAGATGTTGTAGACAAGGGCGTCGGCGATGGCTGCCTCAGAGTCGTATTCCCATGTGATGTTGAGCATACCGTTCTCGACAGTGGCTGCGACGTTGGCGGGAGCTGCGGGAGCCTCGGCAGTGGCGGTGGTGTTGAGCATGAGCTGTGCCATTGCGCCATTGTCACTGTAGCCGCACATGAAGAGGTCAGAGAGGCCGTTGCCGTTGATGTCGCCTGCGGCGGCATAGCCGGAGCTATACGAGGGGAGACCTTGCTCTGCCATCTCGAAGCCGCCCATGAGGTTGCCGTAATAGATCTTGCAGCCTGTAGCGCCCGAGTAGTAGATGTCGGGATAGCCGTCGCCGTTGAAGTCGCGGATTATCTGACGGCATTTCTCGGTGCCCTCGAGACCGAGAGCGTCGCATGTGAGGGGCTCGTCGAAGAATGTGGAGTTGTCGTTGTTGTTGTAGAAGAGGAAGGCATTCCAGCCATAGCCGTTGTCGCCGTATCCGGTCATGAAATAGTCGAGATAGCCGTCCTTGTCGAGGTCAGCGACGTTCGATGCAGAGCTGCGGAGTGTAACGAAAGTGGGAGCGTCGGGTGTGGCGTCGACAAATTTCTCGCCGTTCTGGTTGATGTATATCTTGGCTGTGTTGCCCCCCTGATGTATGCCGTCCCAGTTGTCGTCGGCCCAGCCGTCGGTGATGATGTCGAGCCAGCCGTCATTGTTGAGGTCGGCGAAATGCACGTTGCCGCTCATGGGGAGGAAATAGCCCTCGAGCTGCTTCTTCTCTACGATGACGTTGTCGTTCTCGTCCTTGACCTCCTTGGTCCATACACCACCCTTGGTCTCGGCAATCTTCATGTCCTGGAATGCGCCTGTGCCCCCGAGGTTGCGGTAGAGCGATACGGTGCGGCCGGGATAGTTGTCCTCGCGCTCGAGGTCTGTAGCCGATACGACGAAATCGACATAGCCGTCGCGGTCATAGTCGCCGACTGCAATCGAGTAGTTGGATGTATCGTTGTCGGGTTTCATCATGGGGAAGGCCGCGTCTGCTACAAGCTCGAACTTGCCCTCGCCGAGATTCTTGTAAAGCAGCAGATAGCGGGGCTGCTTCTCGTCATCGTTTGCGAAGATGTCCCACTCGTACTGGCCGAAGAGGAGCAGGTCGAGCAGTCCGTCGTTGTTATAGTCGATGGCGGCATACTGGTTCTGCGACGAACCGCGCACGCCGTGGTTGCTCCATACGCGGTCGTATGCTGTCTTGGTCTCGCCGGTCTCCTCGTCGACATACTGGCGCTCGGTATAGTCATAGCCGTCGATGGTGAAGGTGCCGTCGCCGTTGTTGATGCAGAAATTCTGCTGGATCTGCCACCACCAGCCTACGGGGTCGTTGAAACGGTTGTTGCCCTGGCCGCCATAGAAGATGTCGAGACGGTCATTGCCTGTGAAGTCGCCCATGCAGGCGGCGGTGCGGTGTGTTGTCCAGAAGTCGGTCGGGTTCTTCTCGAAGGTTGCCTGTGCTGCCGAGGGCATTGCCATGGCGAGCAGGCCGAAGGTGATGATTGGGGTAAATTTCTTCATCGTGCTGATGGTTTTATTGATTTAAGTCTGTTTTCCGGTTTCATGGTTGCGGGGCTTGCCGCCGATGTTGCAAAGTTCAGATTTTCTGTCGTGCCTGTAAAGAATGATTACGCCAAAATTTTTAAAATTTGGCGTAATCACATATCACTGGAGCATTTGTTCTATTTTTCTACCTGACCCATACATTGCTGATGTCGGCCAGTTTAGCCTCTATCCGGGCGGGATTGTCAAAGCGTCGTGCAATCTGACGCGCCATGAAGGCCGGATGGTCGGCGCGGTGGCGCGAGATGCGCAGAAGGTCAAAGAACCTGTTGCCCTCGAAGGCTGTCTCTGCCGCCATCTCCTCGAGAATCCTCTCCTCGACCCATTCCGTGACGGCATCCTTGTCAAGTCCCTCGGGGATGACGTATGATGTCTGCTCGATGCCGATGCCAAGTCCGCGGCCACGCATGGCGGTGCCGTAGTTGGAGTTGTATTTCTGATCGGCGAAATTTGTCCATTCCACACCGTCGGCCAGCTCGGCGGGGTCGACCTTTGTCTCGTCATCGAGAATCTCGGCGCGCAGGCCATATTTGAGCACCGCAAACGCCAGGGTCGGTTTTCCGGCGCGGTTGACAGCCTCGGCATAGCGCAGGTAGAGGTGCGGATTGCGCGCTAAGGCAATACTGCGTGTGAGCACGGCGCTTGTCTCGGCCAGCAGCGGATTGCCGGGATTGCTCACCGACGAGTAGGAGGTGCCGTTGGTCAGGTATTTCATGACCAGGGGAGTGCTGACCTTGTTTGTGGGCTCGTAGCCGAAGGCCGAGGAGATGGTGTTGCCCTCGCGGTCGGTGAACATTCCGCGCAGGTCACCCTCGAGATAGCCCGAGATATTGGTGATGCCGAGGCGGTCGATATGAAAATGTGTGGCGGCGTTCATGTCGTTGACCCACCATTCCGCGGGCACCATGCCGGGCTTTGTGTTGTAGGTGATGTTGACCATGTCGGGATGGTATTTCTTGGCGTCCGAGGCATAGGGGAGGATCACGACAGCTTCATTAGAGTATGTCTCGATGTGTCCTTTGACGGCTTCGGCGCGTACCGATGTGGTCCATGTGTTGGCATGGTCGATGTTGATGGTGTATCCGGCGTCGTCTATGACCTTGTAGTACATGCGTGCGGCCTGCTCGTAGCGTCCGTCATAGAGGCAGAGGTCGGCCAGCAGCAATGCGGGGCTCATGAAGAACTTTGCCGCCTGCAGCCCGTCGACGCTGCCGTAGTCGGGGGTATTCCGTTCCGCGAACGGCTCGAGGTCTGCGATGAGGCGCGGCACGAGGTCGTCAAGGCTTACGGTGGCGAACTCCCGGGCTGTGTCGTCGACCGAGAGGAGCGGACGGTCCATATAGCTGACCTCGCCGTATGCGAGCGCAATCTGGAACATGGTCCAGTCGCGCATGGTGCGTATGGCGGCATATTCGGGCAGCATCACCTGCGAGCCGTGCTCGGTGATGGTGGTGTCCATGCGTGCCAGTGCCACGTTGCAGTTGTTGATGACGCTGTAGTAGTCGCGGCGCGACAGCAGTGGGCTATCCTCGCCGACCGGCTCGAAGAGGCTGAGGTTCTGGTAGTCGACACGGGCCGTGGCGGGAACCTCGGCGAGGTCTCCGCGCAGCTCGCCAAGCATGACATAGCGCTCGCCGAGGGCCTGCATCTGTGTCAGGATGCCCATGGCCGAGTAGAGCGAGTCGTTGGCCGAGTCGAGGTTGTGGTCGTCGTCAAACACATAGCCGTTTGATGTGGTGTCGAGCATGTCCTCGCAGGCGGTTGCGGTGGCAATGAGGGCGCCGCACGAGAGGAGTAAAGGTATTATTCTGGTCAGTTTCATGTCTGTGGCGTATTAGAGGTTAATCTTGACACCGAAGCAGAATTCACGGCCGGGTGCCATGAGGCCGGCGTCGACACCCATGTAGAGGGGCGATGTGCCGAACGAGAATTCGGGATCGGGACCCAGATACTTGGTCCAGGTGAGGATGTTGTGCATGGAGGCCGACACTGTGAGGCCCTGGATGAACGACGAGCGCAGCGGTATCTCATAGCTGAGCTGGAGGCTCTTCCATTTCATGTAGGAACCGTCCTCGATCCAGCGGTCAGAGAAGCGGGCGTTGCCCATCGGGTCGCCGTATGTGGCGCGGGGGATGGTGGTCTGCTGGCCGTTGGCCACCCAGCGGTTCATGAGTGCGACGGTCTGGTTTGCCACGCTGCTGCCCGACTCGAGGTTGGCGCGCAGGGCGTTGTAGACATCATTGCCGGTGACGAAAGTGAACATCGACGAGAGCGAGAGTCCCTTCCACTGCAGGCGGAAATTGAAGTTGCCGAACAGGTCGGGGTTGGGGTCGCCGATGACCACGCGGTCGCGGTCGTTGATGATGCCGTCGCGATGGGTGTCGGCAAACCTCATGTCGCCTGCCTCGAAGCGTGTGATGCTGCCGTCGGTATTGACTATGCCGAGGTTGGCTTCGGCTGCCTCTGCTGCCGATGCGAGTACCCCTTCGGTGCGGTATCCGTAGAAGACTCCGATGGGATTGCCCACGGCGGTGAGTATGCGGGCACCCATGACGTCGGTGGTGAACTCGCCTGTGCCGAGTTCGATGAGTTTGTTCTTGTAATGGCCTACCGAGAGTCCGAGGTCAAGTTTCCAGTCGCGCAGGTTGAGGGCGCGTACCGATGTCGAGATATTGAACCCGATATTGCGCAGCTTGCCGTCGTTGGTCCAGTATGAGGTGAGTCCGGCCTCCTCGCGCAGCGTCTTGCGCATCAGCAGGTCTGAGGTCTGCGAGCGGTAGACGTCGACACCGAGAGCCCAGCGGTCGTTGAAGAAGCTCATGTCGAGTCCGGCGCGCATGGTCGAGGTGGTCTCCCATTTCAGGCGGTCATTGCCTATGTTTTCAAGCACCCATCCGAAGGCGTTGTCCATCAGGCCTTCCGAGCCGTAGTATGTTCGGTTGGCATAGACGGGCAGGTTGTCGTTTCCGGCCACCGAGTATGAGGCATAGAGCTTGAGCAGCGACACCCACCTCACGGCCTTCATCCACTCCTCGGACGATATGGCCCATGCGGCGTTGACGGTGGGGAATATGCCCCATGCCACACCTCCGAGCTTCAGCGAGCCGGGAGCATCCTTGCCGAACCGTGACGAGGTCTCCATGGCGGCGTCGGCGCTGACGAAATAGCGGTTCCTCCACGAGTAGGCGGCGGTGAGATACCATGCCATGCTGCGCCACTCGGAGTCGAGTCCGTGCGAGAAATGCAGCGAGGCGCTGGTGTTGGACAGGTCGTTCATGTAGTCCGAGCTGGTGTTGTGACCCTCGCCGTACGAGTAGTTGTAGGTATCGTTCATATAGCGGTAGCCCAGAGTGAGGGCCAGGTCATTGTCGACGCTCCTGAGGGGATTGTACTCGATGTGGGCGTCTATGTCGAACGATGTGAAGCGTCCCATCTGGCTCTTGACGAGGTTGCGCGAGACGGCATATATCTCGCCGTTGTTGTTGACGAGGTCTGTCTCCTCGACACCATAGTCGGGCAGGAAGGAGTTCTCCTTCATCTTGTCGAAGGTATAGCTGACGCGGCCCTGGAGGGCAAGCTTGCTGTTGAACTCATAGCGGGGCAGGGCGTTGAGGTTGAAGCGGTAATTGCGGTTGTTGCCGATGCCCAGGTCGAGTATGGAGAGGGGGTTGCCGATGCCCAGCTCGTCGACGTCGGCGAACTTGTTGGTCACGCCACCCGACGCGGTGAGGATGTTGGGGTGAAACAGAGGGGCCTTGATCATCGAGAGGTATCCGGGCGAGGATATGGCATCGAGGCCGTCGTCGCGCATCTTGCGGGTATCCTGCGCGAAGGCTATGTCAAAGCGTGTCTTGAACCCTTTCCACAGGTTGATGTCCGAATTGAACCGGATGTTGAGCCTGTCGAAGGATGTCTCCCTGACGGAGCCGTCGCTCTTGGCATATCCGAGCGAGAAGGCATACAGGGCACGGTCGTCACCTCCGCGCACGTTGATGCCGTAATTCATCATTATGGCGTCGCGTGTGGTGAGGTCCTGCCAGTCCGTGTCGTTGTGTGTCAGTGCGTATGAGGGTGACGCGGGGTCGTCGTCGAGGAAATTGAGCTTGCCCACCTCAGACGAGTTGTCATATCGGCCCTTGAGCACGTCAGACACGTACGTACGGTATTGGGCGGCATCCATCATTGGCATCTTCTTGCCGGGAGTGCGCACACCAAGCATGGCGTAGGCCTCGATCTGGGTGGCCGCGTCGTGGGCGCGGCGTGTGTCGATGAGTATGACGCCGTTGGCCCCCTTGGCCCCGTAGGCTGCCGAACCGTTGCGCAGCACCGTGACCTTGGCTATGTCGCGCGGGTCGATGAGCGAGAGGGGGTTGGAGAAATACCCCTGCATGACCGATGTCGTCTCGGGAGCCTCGCCCCAGATGACGCCGTCGACCACATAGAGGGGCTGCGACGATGTGGTTATCGAGTGGAGTCCGTCGACATAGACCGAGTGGCCGCTGCCGGGCATTCCCGAACGCGAGATGGCGAAGAGGTTGCCCTGCAGGTTGCTGACACTCTGGTCGGCGTTGATCTCCTCGATGGGGAAGGATGACACCGAGGCTGCCGAGAGGGACGAGAGTCCGCCTCCGGCCGAGAATCCGTATGATGTGTCGGGCTGGAGGGTTATGGTCATATCCTCTTTTGCCGAGGCGGGGATATAGCGTACGGTGTATCCGGGAATCTCCACCCTGAGGATGGCTCCGCTGCCGGGGGCGGTTATCGAGAAGAGGCCCTTGTCGCCGGTCATGGCAGCCCCCTCGCCGTTGAGGATGGTGACACGTGCGCCGGGCAGGCTCTCGCCTGTGCTGCCGTCGACCACGGTGCCCTCGACCTTCATATCCTGTGCCGCCGCCGGGAGCGCGAGCCCCGCAAGCATCAGGGCGACACTGTGTTTCAGTATATTCTTAATCATGGTAGTCTGTGTTTTATTTTGATGCGGCATCATCCGTACTGACCGGGACGAGATATATGCGGTCTATGCGGAATCTGCGCGAAAGCACATTCTGGTTGAACTCTGTGTTTGTCACGTTTGTCGAGACATATATGGATGTCGTCGTGACGCGGTCGTTGGGGTCGTTCTTCGGGTCCATCTTCCACAGGCGGTCATAGTAGTTTGCCACCGGGAACCTGAAGCCCTCGGTGACCTTGATGACGGTCATCTCTGTGGGCGAGGTGATGAAGTCGCGGCTGTTGAACGCCTTGCTCTGGGTGCGTCCGTTGGCGCCCATGAAGCTCACCGCAAACTGCACTCGGGTGCTCTCCGTGGTGTTTGACCCGTCGGCCACCGTTGCGGGCACGAATGTGGCATAGATGTCGTATGCCCCGGCCAGGATGTCGGGGATGGCGAATGTGACGCCCGGCTGGCGCGACGACGAGACGGGGAACACCTCGATGTAGCGCTGGCCGCTGATCTGCGAGGCATAGGGGTTGTCGGTGGAGACGTTGCGGGTATAGACCGTGGTTCCGGCGGCGGGTGTGCGTCCCGACTGCGCCTCGGCCTCGATGGCTATGGGCTTGTTGAAGGTCTCGGCCATGTCGTAGTTGAGCGACGAGGCAAGGAAGAGGCGTCCGTTGCTGGCCTGGATCTCATCCATCCCGGCAAAGAATGCCGAGGGGTCGGAGATGACGCTGCCTGTGGTGCTGACAACCGAGTCGGCGGTGGCAGGGTCGGCCAGGCCTGTGCGGAACACGAGGTCGCTCACGATGGCAAGTGATGTCTGCATGCGCTGTATCGAGTCGGCCACCTCGGGGTCGGTGTTATAGGTGGTGAAATAGGGCTTTATCTCATCGAAAGCCTTCTGCCAGGCCGTGTTGTCGGGCACCACCATCGAGAATACGCTGTCCTCGGATGCGATGTTGCCGAGGCCCAGGTCGGGATATTGCAGCAGGCGGTTATAGCTCACGGCCACCGAGTCGGATGCCTGTGTGCCTGTGGCGCCGGGTATCTGCGAGGGGAGGAGCATCTCGTCAAAGCGGGCCATGAACGAGGCTATCTCAGATGTCGAGGCGTGCGTGTCGATGTATTCCCTGAAATTGTATGCGTAGGGTATCGGGGCCGAGAGCTTGTGCACCAGGCCGTTGCCTGTGTGGATGTCGGTCTTGATGAGGCTGACGCCGCCAAACGACATGGCACCCTCGGCAAAATACATCAGCTTGCCGTTGAGCATCTTGACACCCTCGTCGGCGGGAGTGGAGGTCGAGATGTTGAAGCGGGCTATGTGGTTGGCCACCGTGCGGGTCACGGCTGCCTTGTCCGACATGTCGACGTCGCCGAGCGAGCCGTTGACGGGAGCCCATACGGTGAATGTCTGCGACGAGTTGAGCAGGTCCTCATAGCCTGCTATCCCCACCATGCGCACGAAATCGCTCAGCTCGGGGTCGGCCTTCATCTGCTCGAGCACTGTCGCGCCCGAGACCTCGGCCGGAGCGGCGGTGTAGTGGTCGTCCCATGCGTCGTTGCATCCGGCAAGGAGCATGGCCGACATCACCGCCGGTGACAGGATATATCTTTTCATTCTGTTTGATACGTTTGGATTGTTAGTAAATGTCCTCAGTGTCGATGAGGCTCGTGGGGATAATCTCGATATAGTCGCCGTGGAATTCCTGGTCGGGCGCATACACGTTCTTGCCGCGCAGGTAGTGGGCGCCGTATTCCTGGAAATTGAACTGGCCGATGATGATGCGCAGGCAGGTCTCCTTCTCGCGCAGTGTCGTCTGGCCCTGGAGGGTCCATATCGAGGCGGGTGCCTTCATGTAGCCGCGGTTGCGCATGGCCTTGTCGTTCTCGGCATCCGAGGGTGTGCCTGTGTCGGCTATCCAGCCCACCTGCGGGTCTGTCCCGGCGATGCGCAGGTCGCGGGGAATGCCCTGGATCTCGCCGTCGACAAAGAGCTGCGCAATGCCGCGCCAGCTTTCCTGACGGTAGCCCATGCGTATCTCGTACGAGCCCGGAGGCACGGGGAGCATGCGCAGCGAGAAGTCATACCATCCGTTTAGCTTGAGCTCGTCGGCCTCGAAATTGGTCCATCCCTCGGAGGCCCACATGGTTATCTCGGTCTCGTCGCTGAACGAGAGGTGCTTGCTGCAGAAATCGTTGGTGATGACATAGCCCGAGGCGTCGGCCATACCGGCAAGCTGCCAGCGGATGTTGTTGTTGGTCAGCTCGGGGGGCACGTTGTAGAAGTCGAAGCGGATGCGCTTGTTGAGCACGTCGTTTGTCATGACATCCTCGTCGTAGACAAGCATGGAGGTGAGCGAGTGGACGAAACCGTTGACACCGCTCAGGTTGCTGTGCGTCTCGGAGAGACCGACGTATGTGCCGTCGCGGCGGGTGTTGATGCGGTTGCCGGCCTTGATTTCCATGAGGCGGTAGGTGTACATGGTCTCGTAATACTCCTTGCGCTCGGACATGAAGTTGGCCGATGTGCACTTGCCGTTATAGATGAACGAGTTGGTCGACATCTGGCGGTCGAGCAGGTGGTATGACACGAAGCGGTTGAGGGCGTTGTCGCGCGAGGTGGGGTCACCGGGGTCCTCGTTGCCGTAATAGCGGGTGGCGTATGCCTTGAGGTCGTCGAGCGAGTGGATTCCGGCCTCGGCCATCACCTCGTCCGGCTCGGCGAAGAGGGTGTAGCCGTAACGCTTGACGGTGGGAATCTTGAAGGTCATCTCACCCTTGCGCAGCTCGCCCGAGGGGTAGGGGCAGACATAGCTCTCGTCGATGATGCGCTCGGTGCTGTCGTTGAGGTGGGTGACGCGCATGGCCTCGGCAAAGATGGTGAAGCCGCCGTTGTTGTCGAGTATGTTGAGCAGGAACTCCTCGCTCGACGTGAGCACGTTGTCGATGATATGTATGATGCCGTTGTGCACCTCGATATCCTTCTCGGTGATGGTGCTGGTCTTGTTGACATGGATGACCAGGCCACCTCCGGCCGGATCGGCCTGATAGGATATGGTGACATACTTGTCGTTCATGTTTGACTCGGGGAGGGAGCCCTCCTCGAAATGCTCGGACGAGTAGTCGGTGGCCGCGCTCTTGATGACGTGGTTGAAGACAATCTCCTTCTTCTCGTCGGGAGTGAGGTTGGCATACTGCTTGCCGATGGTGGCGAAATAGCGTGCGAAGGCCGCGTCGTCGGGCAGGAAGCAGGTATAGTGTCCGTAGGTCGAGAGCAGCGAGCCCAGCCCGGTGTCGTCGAGCAGCGCCGAGAAGACCGAGTAGGACTCGGAGGAGCCGCAGTATGAGGCCACCGTATCGCCGGTGAAGGTGTAGTAGCTGTCGTCGTTGACATCATCGCCGCACGACCCGGCCATGAGGCCGAGCACGATGGCCGCGAGACCCGATTTCAGGAACTTGAAGAATCTTTTCATGGCGTTCAGTTCTTTTCGATTGAGGATGATACTTTATAGAATGGATTCTGTCTGAGCAGTTTGTTGCTGCGCAGCTCGGTGTCCTTGATGGGCATATAGAGGGCGTTGAGCTCGCTGAGCTTGCTGGTCACGGTCGACTGGTCGAGCGACGAGTATTTGGGCAGCAGGTAGGTGTTGACGATGTTCTGGAACTGCGAGCGGTCGCGGTTGATGCGGCGTATGATGTCGTAGTAGCGCTTCCCCTCGAACAGCAGTTCGCGCTGACGCTCGTCGAAGACCAGATTGCGCATGCGGTCCTGCGTGCTGTACGCGCTGAAGCTCAGCGACCCTGTGCCGGCCTCGGGATTGGCGCGGTCATAGACGGTGCTGACCAGGTTGAAGGCGGTCTCGAGCGACGAGTTGAGCTCGACAAGCGCCTCGGCCTTCATCAGCATCACGTCGGGCAGGCGGTAGAGTATCCAGTTTGAGGCACCTCCGTCGACACCGATGTAGTCCGACTCGCGCACGTTGGTGGTGTGGGTCTCGTTGCGGTAGGCCAGATATTTCTTGATGGGGAAGGCCGCGAGCGACGATGACGAGTAGAACGAGTCGATGCCGCGCAGGTCGGTGGGCTGGAACAGTCCGGTGGTGCTGAAGTCGTATGCCATCATCTGCTGGTGGCCCCAGCCCGAGTGGCCTCCCGAGGTGCCGTAGAACTCGCACAGCGTGTAGTTGGGTATGTTGTTGCGCGTGAACTGCAGCTCCATGATGCTCTCGGTCGAGTTGCCCTCGACAAAGACGCTGCGGTTATATGCGTTGGCGCCTGTCAGCGAGAGCACGTTGCGTGTGTCGCCCATGACGCGGTCGCAATATGTGATGCAGTCGTTGTAACGGTTGCGCCACAGGCACATGTCTGCCAGCAGGGCGCGGAGCCCGGCACGTGTGAAGCGTCCCTTGGTGTACTCGCTGTTGGGCCATGCCTCGACGGCATCGTTCTCGACGGCCTGGAGGTCGCTGATGAGATAGTCGATGAGCTCGTCGGGGTCGCTCTGCTCGCGCTGGAACACCTGTGTGTCGTCGATGGTGGGCTCGGTGATGAGGGGCACGTCGCGGAATGTGCGCACCAGCGTGAAATAGCAGAAGGCGCGTATCGTCTTGACCTCAGCCAGATATGCCTTGAGCTGTGCCTGTGTGAAATTGGGGTCTTTCTCGCACACCTGCGGAGCGAAATGCTCGACGGTGTTGCAGAGGTTGATGACGTTGTAGAAATCGCCCCAGTAGGCATAGCCGTTAGAGGGGAGTATGTTGAGCGAGCTGATATAGATGAGGTCGCCACCGGCATTGTTGCCGAGTATCACATTGTCGCTGCGGAACTCGCCCCAGACCATCAGCCTCTGCATGAATCCGGGCTGCTGCATGGCGCGATAGCAGGCGCCGGTCACGCTGAGCACGTCTGATTCGGTCTGCCAGAACTCGTCGAGCACCATCTCGTTGGTGGGGCGCAGGTCGAAGAAGTCCTCGCACGCTGTGAGCGGCATGCTCACCGCCACGGCCATCAGTATGTTTCTTAAAAGTCTTTTCATGATGATTCTGATTAAATTCCGACTGTTACGCCGAATGTGAAATACTGCGAGCGCGGCGTGTTGCTGCGGTCCTCGGCTATGCCGACGTTGTTTGGCGAAATCTCGGGGTCAACGCCGGTGTATTTTGTGAATGTGGCCACGTTGTTGAGCGTGAGGTACAGGTTCAGGGTCTGGAGCCTGATCTTGCGCAGCAGCTCGCGGTCGAACGCATAATTGAACGTGATGTACTTGAGCCTCAGGAACGAGCCGTCCTCGACATACCTGTCGCTGCCAAGCCAGTTGTAGCCATACTGATAGAGGGCGCGGGGCATATCTGTGACATCACCCTCCTTGCGCCAGCGCCAGTTGACGGCCACCGACTGGTTGTCGTTGCCATACATGTTCTCGGCGTTCATGCGGGCGTAGTTGACAATCTTGTTGCCCGCACGGAAGTTGAAGAAGGTGTTCATCGAGAGGTTCTTCCACTTGACGGTGAATCCGAAGCCGCCATATATCTTGGGATTGCAGTTGCCGAGATACACGATGTCGAGCTCGTCGATGTTGCCGTCGTGGTTGATGTCCTCATAGATGGCGTCGCCGCCGCGGAACTTGTAGTTGACCCTGCCGTAGCCGAAATACATGTTCAGGGGGTTGCCCTGGGCGTCGGTGACGACATTGCCGTCGGCGTCGCGCACCACGGGGCAGGTGCCCTCGCGTCCCTCGACATAGTCGGAGTACTGGTAGACACCCTTGTAGCGGAATCCGTAGATCGAGCCGAAGGCGTTGCCCACCTGCACGCGGGTCAGGTATGAGCCGTTGTTGTAGTCGAACTCGCCGTTATACGAGTCGAGAATCGAGGGGAGCAGGTCGGTGACCTTGCTGTTATAGTTGGCAAGGTTGAAGTTGATGTCGATAGACCAGTCCTTGCCGAAGCGGAGCATGTTGTTGGTGTAGAAGTTCAGCTCCCAGCCGTTCTTCTCCATGCTGCCGCCGTTGACATAGCTGATAGAGCCGAAACCTGTCGACGAGGGGATGGTCTGGTCCTTGAACAGAAGGTCGTTGTTCTTCTCGTGGAACACGTTGAAATCCAGGTTGTAGCGGTAGTTGGCCAGGTTGAGGTCAAAACCGGCGTTATAGGATGTCGTGGTCTCCCAGCGCAGGTTGGAGAGTCGGATGGTGGTGGGCTTCATCGTGGGGATGTCGATGTAGTTGTTGCCGTCGGCCGAGTCCCAGTTCGAGTTGTAGCGTGCATAGTGCAGGTACTCGTAGTCGGGCATGCGGCCGGTCTTGCCATAACCCACGCGGATGCCGAAGAGGTCGAGCCATGTGCGCCAGCTGTCAAACCATTTCTCGCGCGAGAGAATCCACTTGGCCGAGACTGCGGGGAATGTGCCCCACCTGTGGCCGGGGCCGAAGCGTGTGCTTCCGTCGGCACGGAGGGTGGCGTCGATGACATATTTCTCGTCGAATGTGTAGTGGACACGTCCCATGAAGGCCATCGAGTGCCACTCGCCACGCTCGCTGCGCATGGTGTTCTCGTATCCATCCATGGCAGGGTTCGAGATGCCGTTGGGGAGGTTGTACTTGCGGAACTCCTGATAGTGCGAGTTGCCGGTGGTGAGCTCCCACGCGCCATAGAGCATGAACGAGTGCTTGTCGCCCAGACGGGGCACGAAGAGCAGGTCGTGCTTGGTCTGGATGTTGAGGCTTTCGGCCTCGCGTCCGTAGGCGCGGTTGATGTTCTCGTTGTTCCATGCCTGCGACGAGACCTCGCGGGGCAGCATCTTGTCCTCGCGCTTGTTCTCGATGTCGAACTGCACATAGCCCGAATAGCGCAGCTTGTGCTTGTTGGGGTCAAGGATGTCGTATTGCAGGCGCAGGGTGGGGATGATGCGCATGTTCACCTCGTCAAACTTGCCGAGATGGGCCAGCGCCACGGGGTTGGCCAGATATTTCTGGCTGTCGTCGAGCCTGGAGGTGAGGGGGATGTTATAGAACTCTGAGGTGTTGTTGCCGAATGCGTCCTGGCGGTAGACCGAGACGTTGGGCATCTTGCGGTATGCGATGTCGAGCAGACCCTCCGAGTACCACTCCTCCTTGTAGTTCTGCTTGTTCTTGGAGTGGGTCAGCGAGAACTCGGTCGAGAACTTCAGGCGGTCTGACACCTGATAGTCGAGGTTCATGAGCGAGGATATACGGTCGTATTTCTGCTCGATTATGGTACCCGTCTGGGTGAGATAGCCGAGCGAGATGCGGTATTTGGCCTTGTCGCCGCCACCGGTGACGTTGATTGTGTTGTCGTGGGCGAAACCGTATTTGGTCACCTCGTCAACCCAGTCGGTGTTGTTGTTGAACTGCTCGTATTCCGAGTATGTGGGGTCATAGCTGAATTCGGGGATGTCGCAGGCATTTTCGTCCTGGCGGGGATTGAAATATGCCTGTTTCATCAGCATCGTATAGTCGTCGCCGGTGAGCATCTTGCGCCCCTTGGGCTGACGGTGGCCCGAGAACTTGTAGAGGTACTGCACGCGGGTGGGGCCCTTGACACCGCGCTTGGTCTTGATCATGATGACGCCGTTAGCACCGCGGGCGCCATAGATGGCTGCCGATGCACCGTCCTTGAGCACTGTAATCTCCTCGATGTCCTCGGGGTTGATGCTCAGGAGGTTGGCGAACTGCTCGGAGGTAGCGTTGGCATAGTCGAACGAGCCGTCGACATGGCTCTCGTAGGGGATGTCGTTGAGCACGATGAGCGGCTGCGAGTTGGAGTTGATCGAGCCTGAGCCGCGTATGCGCATCGACGAGCCCGAACCGAGGTCGCCCGAGGCGTTCACGATGTCGAGACCTGCCATGCGGCCCTGCAGCGCGTCGTCGACCGAGGCTACGGCCAGACCCTCGAAGGCCTCGGTGCTGATGCTCTGGACGGCACCCGAAATCTCGGCCCTGTTGATGGGGAGCGTGCCGTCGTCGTGCATCTTCTGGCCCGTCACGACAACCTCCTGGAGGGTGGTGTTGCTCTTCATCCTCACGGTCATCTCGGGCTGGATGGGCACCTCGATGGCGTCATAGCCCACATAGCTTATCTTGAGCTTGTTCTTGGGATTCTTTACCTTGATTGAGAATTCGCCGTTGATGTCGGTGACGGCGGTGCTGTGCACGCGGTTTGTCTTGTCCATCTCGTAGATGGCCGCGCCGATAAGTGGCTCGTCCAGCTCGTCGAGCACTGTGCCCCTGACCAGATTTGAGCTCTGCGCCAGGGATACTCCCGGCAGTGACAGCAACACCGCCAGAAGCAATATGTATAGTATGCTATTTTTCATTGTGCCTGTAATGTTTCATGGTTTTGGTCAATAGCCGAGGGCCTTGTCTACCAGATGTATCACGGCGCGCGACGAGGCGGTGATGTTGGTGGCCTGCGTGTAGTCAGCGGCGTCGACTATGAAGTCTCTCGCCATGACGTTATATGCTCCTCCGGCGGTGATGACGCTGGCGCGGTTGCCGTTCTCGCCTGTCACTGTGAGGCCGGTGCCGTCGCTCGACACTGTGAGCTTGTGGAACTTGTCATATTCGTTGCGGGCGGCGGTCTCGTAGCTCAGAGGCCCGTAGTGGCGTCCGTTGATATATGCCGAGTTGTCCATGAAATGATATTTGAGGAACGAGAGCAGATAGAGCGTCTTGCGCTTCTTCGACGCATAGTCCTCGTCGGCCACGATCTGCTCCCATGTATAGAGCTGCGGGTCGTTGCGGAAGGCTTCGTCGAGAGCCTCGGCGGTGGGCACGAAGATGGTATAGCGGAAATTGTTGAACGAGTTTACGACCATGCCCAGGCCCGATGATGTCGAGCCGATCTTAGAGCTGAATATCTCCTCGACATCGGTGTCGTTGGCAAAATATGTCAGCACCTGGTCGTGGCCGCGGCAGAGGTCGAAGAACGCCTTGTACTCGGGATGGGCGGCGAGCTGGTCGTAGACGCTTGTCGAGGCGTCGTGGAGTATGTGGTCGATGAAGAATGTGCGGCCGTTGTCAGAGTCATACCGGCAGGGCTGTCCGCTGTTGCCGGTGATGACTGTGGCCTCGGCGACGCCGTTCTCCATGTCGCCGCCGCCGTTGAACCTGACATCGGCGCCACGTCCGCTGACAGCGATGGTGCCTCCTCCCTTGGTGAGCAGATAGCGCGACGAGCCGTCATCGGCATAGCCCGAGAGCTTGCCGCCGTCATTGTCGCCCACTATGATGTGCATGTCTATGATGTCGCGCAGGCGGTTGCGGATGATGCGCTTGTTGGTGACGGTGCGCTTGAGTGTGCCGGGATTGCCCTGGGCGTCAGAGGTATAGACCTGTGCCTGGACGGTGTTGAGGGCCTTGTCGTAGTTGAACGACCATATCTCTCGGCTCGAGCCTCCGATGGCCCACGAGATAGGCTCGCGGTATGCCTTCATGGCCTCGTCGGTGGGCACGAGCAGGTTATACATGTTCTCCATCGAGCGCAGGTACATGTAGAAACGCATGGCCTCGGTGTCAGACAGGTTGGTCCAGTCGTCGGTGATGGCCCATTTCATGACGCTCATGTTGTCGTCGGTTAGCACGGCTGCGTAGACACCCTGATAGTCGATGGGCGGGAATACGGTATTGACCACATACACAGGGCCGTTGCCTGTCATTATGCAGCGTTCGACATTGCTCTTGTCTATCGAGATGGGATAGCTGGTCTCGTCGGTGAGCGTGGCCCACGAGTGGGGGAGCGATGCGGTGAACGACCTCTTCTGATGGTTCTTGATGAACATGGCGAGGATGTCGGTGGGGATGTTCTCCCAGCTGCCGTATGCGTCGCGCAGGTAGCTGCCCTTGCCGCCGTTGATGAATTCGTCCATGGCGCGGTCGGTGGGCACGAACATCGCGCCCATGTCCTGCTCGGACGAGTTCATCGAGTAGCCCGGCTCGGAGGGGTCGTAATAAAGCATGCCGTAGCTCGAAAGCGACTCGCCCAGAGGGCCTTCGGTGTGGCTGCGCTCGTTGAAATACCCCTTGACGAACACCGAGTCGACCCCGCTGACCAGCGGACGCAGGGGAGTAGAGCCGTCAAAGAAATCCTTGACCTCGGCCGTGTAAGAGGGGTTGTAGTATGGTGCGCAGAATTTCTCGAGCAGCGAGCTGAATGTCCTTGTGTCGGGTGCGGTCGTCACGGCGTCGGCCATTGTCGAGAGGGGCATCAGCACATCCTCGACAACATGGATATATCCGTTCTTGCAGATGATGTCGCGCTGCGCTATCCTCACGCCGTTGACATAGATGTCGCCTGCGGCATAGCTCTTGCCGTTGTAGAGCACGGCGAAATCCTCTGCCGTCATCCCCTGTGTGGCCATCTGGCGGTCGGTGAAATGCACTATCATCGGCGCGTTCTCGACCATGTAGAGGTTGCGGTTTGCGAAACGGCTCCAGTAGGGGCTCGACAGCAGGTGTGCCGGAGCCTGTGTCGACACGTCGTCGAGATACGAACCCGACGCCCAGCGGCGCAGGGCCATGCCCTCGTTGGCACCGTCAGCTCCGGCGACGTTAGACAGCATCTCGGCAAGATAGGCCATGTTGACCATGCTTGTGTTCATGATCTTCCGCTTCTGAGCCACGGTGAGGTCCTCATAACGGGACACTCCGAACGCATTGTCACGGAAGAACCTCTCGAAGGCCTCGTCATTGGCCGGGAACAGGGTCTTGCTGCCCGTACGTGACAGCACCTCGCGGTATTCCAGATCATCAATCAGCCTGACGAAATACCTGAACTCGCCACTCTCGCTGAGATAATCATAGATGCTGGCGCCAAGGTTGTCGGGTGCCTTGTCGTCGTATATGTAGTCGTCCTGGCATGACGACATACATAGACAAGGCAACAACAGCGCTCCCGCCATTGCCGCTTTGAAATGTGCGACTGGTTTAAATCTCATGTTGAATCGTTATTATATCATTCTTTATTAAATTCAAGGCTGACGGATAATTCACCAAACAGTGCTTATCTTTCACGGCTCAAAATTACTCCACTGCAATATTTTAGGCCGGAATAAATAAGTAAATTTTTTTAACAAAAGTCGCAATCTGAACCTGAGAGGCCGATTCAGTACCGAAAATTAGCTATTTTGACGATTTTGTGCAAATTTTAGGATAAAAAAGTAAAAACGCGCCTCCTCCCGTGAGCCTGTCGCACAAATTCGGCAAACCGTGACGCAAATCTTATAAATACGGCGGCTTGAACAAATAATTAAATTTAACGGAGAATTATTAAAACGGAGTGGAAAATCTTTGCGCTAATTTTGCCACCGGGTAAAATATTGATAAACCAATCTCAACAAAATACATCATCATGAAAATCTTATCGAAATACGGGATGACCGTGCTCGGACTCTGCCTGGGGGCGACAGGGATGTCGGCCGCTGACGCAGACCATGAGCTCTGGTACAACACGCCTGCCAGAGAATGGATGGAGGCGCTTCCCCTCGGCAACGGCCGGATAGGTGCGATGGTTTACGGCGGCATAAACCGCGACCGTATCGCACTCAACGAAATCACGATGTGGTCGGGCCAGCGTGACACGCTGCAGAACGACAATTGCGGCCCCGAGCGGCTGGCCGAGATACGCAAGGCTTTCTTCGACGGCGACATCGCCCGCGGCAACGAGCTCACCCGTCAGTATCTCTCGGGACGCTCGGCCTCGTTCGGTACCCATCTGCCTGTGGGTGATCTGGTCATCGACATCGACGGTCTCGACAGCGCCATCAGCGGTTACCGCCGCTCGCTCGACCTCTCGGAGGGTGTCGCCACAACGACATACAAGTCCGGCGACGTGACCTACACCCGCGAATATATATGCGACTATCCCGACAATGTGCTTGCCATACGTTTCACCGCCTCGGAGAAGGGTGCCGTCAACGCAACCGTCTCGACCGAGCTGCTGCGTCAGGCCGACATCACCACATCGGGTGCCGGACTGAATTTCGACGGCAAGGTGGCATATCATATGTTCGGCCCCGGCGGTGTCAGCTTCACCGGCGACATCAGGGTCGATGCCGAGGGTGGCTCGACCACCTGCACCGACAAGAGCGTGTCTGTGAAGGGTGCCGACGCCATGACGCTGATCATCGACATACAGACAGACTATACAGGCGATGACTACAAGTCCCGCGCCAAGGCCAATGTCGACCGTGCCAAAGGGCTCGGGTTCGACCGTCTGCGCGCCAATCATGTGGCAGACCACTCGGCCCTCTACAACCGCATGTCTATTGACCTGAAGGGCAAGGGAGACCTGTCTTCGCTCCCTACGGACACCCGTCTGCACCTGATAAAGAACGGAGCGGTAGACCCGGCTTTCGACGCCCTCTTCTTCCGCTACGGACGCTATATGCAGATTGCATCCTCGCGTCCCAACTCGCCTCTCTGCTCAAACCTGCAGGGCATCTGGAACGACAACCTGGCATGCCAGATGTCGTGGACCTGCGACTATCATCTCGACATCAACATCAACCAGAACTACTGGTCGGCAAACAAGGCCAACCTCCACGAGTGCAACGAAGCCCTGTTCAAGTATCTGCGCCATCTTGAGAAATATGGTGCCGAGACAGCCTCGAAGCTCTATGGCTGCAACGGATGGTGTGCCCATACCGTGGCCAACGTATGGGGCTACACGGCACCCGGCGGTGACGTGAGCTGGGGTCTCAACGTGACAGGAGGCGCATGGCTTGCCACCGAGCTCTGGAGCCACTATCTCTACACTCAGGACAAGGAGTATCTGCGCGAGACAGGCTATCCAATGCTGAAGAGCTGCGCCCGGTTCTTCATGGACTATATGGTCGAAGACCCCCGCAGCGGCTATCTCGTCACCGGGCCCAGCATCTCGCCCGAGAACGGTTTCCGTCTCGACGACGGTTCGTGTCACTCGGCATCCATGATGCCTACGCTGGACCGCGCCGTTGTACATCAGATATATGAAGCCTGCATAGAGTCGTCGAAGATTCTCGGGGTCGACAAGGATATGCGCAAGCGTCTCGAGAAGGACATAAAGCGCCTTCCCCCGCTTGAGGTGGGCAAGGACGGCCTTGTCAAGGAGTGGATGCTCGACGTGACCCGTCAGGACCCCTCGCACCGCCATTCGTCTCACCTCATGGCACTCTATCCCTTCGGACAGATGTCGTACGACGAGACCCCCGCGCTGATGGAGGGCGCCCGGCGCTCGCTGGCCGCGCAGACCGCCGACCCCAACTGGGAGAACACCGAATGGAGCTGCGGCAACATGATAGGACTTTACTCGTTCCTCAAGGATGCCGGAAAGGCGCATTTTTATATTCAGGATCTTTTTCATAACTTTACACGCGAGAATCTCATGACTGTCTCGCCCAAGGGTATAGCCGGAGCTCCGGCCGACATCTTCAGCTTTGACGCCACCGAGGCGAGTGTGGCAGGCATTTGCGATATGCTCATGCAGAGCCAGAACGGCTATATCGAGTTCCTCCCCGCGCTCCCCGCGGCATGGAATTCGGGCTCTGTCAAGGGTATCTGCGCCCGTGGCGGCGTCGAGGCAGACATCGAGTGGGCCGATATGAAGCCTGTGCGCGCCACCCTGCGCTCGGAGAAGGGCTCGACCTTCAAGGTGCGCATCCCTGCGGGGATGAAGGTGACACTCGACGGCAAGCTCGTCAAGGTCAAGTCAACTCCCGACGGTCTGGCCATGTTCACGCTCAAGCCCGGAGAGAATCTCAGTCTTGAAATCTAAACAGCACTCACGGTAAATCACATCATGAAGAAAATACCTGCAATTACAGCCTTCGCGATGCTTGCCCTCGGTTCGCTCTGGGTCGAAGCTGCCGTGAGCTCGCGCACTCTCCACGACAACTGGCGTTTCCGTCAGGGACGCTCGGACATCTGGTATCCTGCAACGGTGCCCGGAACGGTTCACACCGACCTGATGGCCAACGAGATAATCGAAGACCCATTCTTCCGCCTCAATGAGCGCGGCGTGCAGTGGGTTGACAAGGAGGACTGGATGTACGAGACCACCTTCAAGGCAACCCCCGAGGAGGTGGCCTCTGAGAACCAGCAGATTGTATTCAAGGGGCTCGACACATACGCCGACGTCTACCTGAACCACGAGTGCATCCTCAGGGCCGACAACATGCACCGCACATGGACGTGCGATGTCAAGGGGAAGCTGCGCGAGGGTGACAACCTGCTCGAGGTCTATTTCAACTCGCCCATCAAGGTCGACCTCCCCAAATACGACAAGTATGACTATACGTTCAACACCGGTCCCGACCAGAGCCAGAACGGCGGCATCTTCAACAAGACCCTGAGCATCTTCGCCCGCAAGGCCGGATATCATTACGGCTGGGACTGGGGTCCCCGACTCGTCACCTCGGGTATATGGCGAGACATCGACCTGGTGACTTGGAACGGCCTCAAGATTGACAACGTGCAGTATGTGCAGAAGGATGTCACCGCAGCGAGGGCCAATCTCTCGACCGTGGTGCGCGTCAACTCTGACACGGATGTGGCCGACGCCACCGTCACTATCACAGCCGACGGCAAGACCGTGGCCACGAAGAAGACCCCGCTTGTCAAGGGTCTCAACACTGTCACACTCGACTATACCATAAAGAAACCCCGCTTGTGGTGGACCAACGGTCTGGGCGAGCCTTATCTCTACGGTTTCTCGACATCGGTCAAGGCCGGCGACGACGAGGTGTCGCAGGACGAGGAGATCGGCATACGCTCGCTCAGGCTCATCACCGAGGATGACGAGCATGGACGCTCGCTTGCCTTCGAGCTCAACGGCAAGCCCGTGTTCATGAAGGGTGTCGACATGATACCGCTCGACAATTTCCTGCCCCGCATCACCCGCGAGCGATACGAGAAGCATGTGCTCGATGCCAAGGACGTGAACATGAACATGATACGCGTATGGGGCGGCGGCGTCTACGAGGACGACTATTTCTATCAGCTCTGCGACCGCAACGGCATACTGGTCTGGCAGGATTTCATGTTTGCCTGCTCGACCTATCCCGCAGACTCGGCTTTCCTTGCCAACATACGTCAGGAGGCTATAGACAATGTCGAGCGTCTGCGCAACCATTGCTCCATAGCCCTTTGGTGCGGCAACAACGAGTGCCAGGACGTATATTACGGCTGGGGCGGACGCTATAACTACTATAAGGAGAAGGGTGTCGAGGAGCTGACGACAAAACAGTTCAAGGATATGTATTTCCGCACCCTCCCCGAGGTCGTGGAGCAGTGTGGCGGGGGCATCAGCTACCGTCCCTCCTCACCTTATGCCATGGAGGACACCCCCTCTGACGGCATACACGGCGACGCCCACTACTGGGGCGTATGGCATGGCCGCGACTCGATAGGCCACTACAACATCGAGAAGGCGAGGTTCTTCTCGGAATATGGCTTCCAGTCGTTCCCCGAGTTCGAGTCGGTCAAGATCTATGCTCCGCAGGAGCGTGACTGGGCCATAAACTCGGAGGTGATGATGGCCCACCAGCGTGCAGGCTCTTATGCCAACAATCTCATCAAGGAGTACATGGACGAGGAGTTCCGTACACCCGAGGATTTCCCCTCGTTCCTGTATGTGGGCTCGATACTGCAGGGCGATGCCATCAAGACCGCTGTCGAGGCACACCGCCGTGACATGCCCCACTGCATGGGCACCCTTGTGTGGCAGCATAACGACTGCTGGCCTGTGGCCTCGTGGGCCGGACGCGACTATTATGGCCGCTGGAAGGCACAGCAGTACTACTCGAAGGCAGCCTACGACGATATCCTTGTGTCGCCCGTGGTCATCAACGACACGCTGTCTGTAAACATCGTCACCGACCGCCGCACTCCGGCACGTGGCAAGTTCACCCTCACGGCCATGACGCTCGACGGCAAGACTGTGATGAGCAAGACATTCGATTTCACCGCCAAGCCCCTCACATCGACAAAGGTCTTTTCGGCCGGAGTCGCAGGTCTGCTCGACGGGCGCAAGAAGGGGGATGTCATATTCCACACCACCTTCGAGACCGGGGGACGCACTTATGAGAATGTCGGATTCTCGACCAAGCAGAAGTTCATGAACTATACCGCGCCCGACTATCAGATAGAGGTCGCCGCCGCAGGTGACGGATATGATGTCACTGTCGGGTCGGATGTCTTTGCCCGCGGTGTGTTCCTGTCGCTCGACGGAATCGACAATTTCTTCTCTGACAACTATTTCAACGTCATGCCCGGCGGAAAGCGGACCATCCACGTCACCACTCCGCTCGGCGAGAAGGATTTCCGCAACCAGCTCAAGGTCATCTCGATGGGCGACATCCACGCCCGCACCGAGGCCGGAGCCGCAAAGGGAATGAAGCGCGACGCGAATTTCAAGCCACTCGGCGCAAACTGACAGTAAGATATCCCATAAGGTAACGACGGTTATGAGACTTTTTCAGATAACATCATTTATATTCATCATGGTCGTCGGGGCACTGACGGCTGTATCTGCAGAGATACAGCCGTCTTTGGCTCCCGACGAGACCCAGAGGCAGCTTCAGGAGAGGGGATACGGCATGTTCATCCATTTCGGCATGAACACCTTTATCGAGAAGGAATGGAGCGAGGGCACGGAACCGGCCACGACATACGCCCCGACAGACCTTGACTGTGACCAGTGGGTGCGCGCGGCCCGCGATGCCGGGTTCAGGTATGTGCTTCTCGTGACAAAACATCACGACGGTTTCTGTCTGTGGGACAGCAAGCTGACCGACTATGACGTGGCCTCGTCGGGCAATACGACCGATGTCGTCGGGGCTGTGGCCGATGCATGCCGCAGATACGGATTGAAATTCGGCATCTATTACTCTCTGTGGGACCGACACGAGCCGACATACACAGGCAAGGATTTCGGCAAGTATGTCGACTATATGTGCGGACAGCTTACCGAGCTGCTGACAGGATACGGCGAGATATGCGAGCTCTGGCTCGACGGCGCGTGGGACAAGCCCGGCGCCGAGTGGGACATTCCGCGCATCTACTCGCTGGTCAAGAAATATCATCCCAACTGTGCCGTCGGTGTCAACGGCACCATCGGAACATCCGAGGATGACAATGGCGGATTTGTCGAGGTATTGCCCGACCGCATGACAGGCGACAACCTGTTCCATCTGCGCTATTTCCCCGGCGATTTCCGCCTCTGGGATCCCAAGATTGCAAGCAGGCATGACCGCAAGCAGTATCTGCACGGAGGCAAGTCGTATTATCTCCCCTTCGAGCACACCATCTGCCTGAGCAAGGAATGGAACTGGTTTCAGAAAGAGACTCCGCGTCCGGTGCGCGACCTCGACGAGCTGGAGGAACTCTTCTATTGGACTACATCAAACGGCAACAGTCTGGTGGTCAACATTCCCCCCGATAGGACGGGGCGTCTGCGCGAGCACGAGATACAGACCGCCGTGGCCCTGCGTCAGCGTCTGGGCATCGAGCCGGGCAAGCCACTCCCCACAGGTGGCCGTTATCTCGAGCTGAAGGCATCGGCAAGCTCGGTGTGGGACGGGGATGACGAGTGGGGAGCCGCCAAGGCCTGCGACGGCGGAATGCAGACCCGCTGGGCCTCTGCCGACCTCACCCCCTCGATCGAATTCGGGCTTGACCCCGACGAGGAATTCGACAAGATTACCATATTCGAGTATTGCGATACCGAACCTATCGACAACATCGCCAACCGGAGGGTGAACCGCATACAGGCTTTCGACATAGAATGTCTGCGAGACGGCCGCTGGGAGACCATACACATCTCGGATACTCCGATAGGGGACTGCCGCACCATACGCCTCCCTTATCCCTGCAAGGCCGAGAAGATAAGGATGAACATCACCCGTGCCTCGGCACCCCCCTCGCTCTATGAATTCAGTGTGATAAATACGTCAGCAAAGAATGAGAAAGATATTTAAGCCCATGATGGCCCTCGCGATGCTCGTTGCACCGGGCATCATGTCATCGGCCAAGACACCTATATATAAAGACAGTTCCGCGCCGGTTGACGAGAGGGTCGAGGACCTGCTGTCGCGGATGACGCTGCACGAGAAGGTGCTGCAGTTGCAGAACCGCCAGACCGGCGAGCCCCGGGAATTTGATGGGCGCTTTGAGGGTTATGGCATCGGCACCGTCCACGACATGGACCATCCCGCCACACGCTGTCGCGAGATTATGGACAGCCTCGGACTGTATATGTCGCAGACACGCCTCGGCATCCCGGCACTGACCTGTGTCGAGGGAATCCAGGGAATACTCCAGGATGGCTGCACGATATTTCCCCATGCCCTGGCGCAGGGGAGTACCTTCAATCCGGCACTCATAAACCGTATGACGGCTGCATGTGCCGCCGAGGCCCGTGCGATGGGGTTGCGTCAGGTGCTGTCGCCTGTCCTCGACATAGCACGCGAGCTGCGGTGGGGCAGGGTCGAGGAGACATACGGCGAAGACCCGTATCTCATCTCCGAGATGGCCACGGCATTTGTCAGCGGCTATCAGGAGAATGGCGTGGCATGTATGCCTAAGCACTTTGTGGCTCACGGCACGCCTACCGGGGGCCTGAACTGCGCCAATGTCTGCGGAGGCGAACGTGAGTTGCGCAATCTCTACCTCTATCCCTTTGCAAAGGTCATCGCTAACACCCGTCCGATGGCGATAATGAGCTGTTATAGCGCATACGACGGCGTACCCGTGTCGGGTTCGCGCCGGTTCATGACAGACATATTGCGCGGAGAGCTGGGATTTGACGGATACGTTTACTCTGACTGGGGGTCGGTCGACAGGCTCAAGACCTTCCACCATGCCGTGGCAACCTCTGAGGAAGCGGCCAGGCAGTCGCTGCTCGCCGGAATAGATGTTGATGTGGACGACGCATACCGCACCCTCGAGCAGCAGGTTACCGACGGGCTTATCGCCGAGGCCGACATCGACAACGCCGTGCGCCGTGTCCTGGCCGTCAAGTTCAGGCTCGGTCTTTTTGACAATCCTGCCAAAGATTATCCCGCCCCTGCGGCTACAATCAGGAACAAAGCGCATGTCGCACTGTCAAAAGAGGTGGCCGACGAGAGTGCCGTGCTGCTCGAGAACAACGGCATCCTTCCCCTCGACCCCTCGCGGCTGACATCTGTGGCCGTGATAGGCCCGAATGCCGATTTTGCCGTGATGGGCGACTATAGCTGGACGCGTCCAGACCGCAAGGAGGGTGTCTCGCTGCTCGACGGTCTGCGCGACCGCCTCCCCTCGGGCGTAAAAATCAACTATGCCGAGGGTTGCGACTGGTGGAGCCGGGACGGGTCGGGTATCGCCTCGGCTGTCGAGGCTGCTCGCAAAAGTGACGTGGCCATAGTGGCTGTGGGCACGCGCTCGACATTCCTCGGACGTGGCCCCAAGAACTCGACTGCGGGCGAGGCGTTCGACCTCTCTTCGCTCGAGCTGCCGGGGCGTCAGGCCGAACTGCTCGAGGCTGTCAAGGCCACAGGCAAGCCCCTTGTGGTGATACTCATCTCGGGCAAGCCTCTCGCCATGCCTTGGGTCAAGGATAATGCCGACGCATTCCTCGTGCAATGGTATGGAGGTGAGCAGCAGGGCAATACATTGGCCGACATATTGGTGGGAAATGTCAACCCCTCGGGACGGCTCAATGTGTCGTTTCCGCGCTCGTCAGGCAATCTCCCCTGCTATTACAACTATTATCCTACCGACCGCGAGTATGGCAACGACCGTGGCGGCTCGCCCGGGCAACCTGCAATGCACTATGTTTTCGAGAAACCTTATGCCCTCTGGGCTTTCGGCAGCGGCATGGGATACACCGATTTCAGCTACTCTGACGGCTCTGTCTCGGTCAGCGACGATGCTGTGACCGCTACTGTCAATGTGACAAACACCGGCGCCCGTGACGGCAAGGAGGTGGTCCAGCTCTACGTCAGCGACCCCGTCAGCACCGTGCTGACCCCTGTCCGTCAGCTCAAGGCTTTCGACAAGGTGAGCCTGCGCACCGGCGAGACGCGCACCGTGACACTGCGTGTGCCGCTGGCCGAACTCGGGTTCACGAACGCCGACGGACTGCGTGTCCTTGAACCCGGCGAATTTGTCATTGGGGTAGGACATTCATCGGACGACATAAGATATTCACAGACCATAACACTCTGACATAATATGTATAGACACGACAAAAGGACAGTAATAACCCTCGATGCCGGGGGCACCAATCTGGTGTTCGGCGCCATGCGGGGATGCGAATATGTCACCGAACCGGTGACATATCCCTCTAACGCTCACAATCTTGACCTCTGTCTCGACACGATGGTGAAGGGATTCCGTGAGATTATCTCCCGCCTTGACGAGAAACCGGTGGCAATAAGTTTCGCCTTTCCCGGTCCGGCCGATTATCCCAACGGCATCATCGGGGGGTATCTGCCCAATTTCCCCTCGTTCCGCGAGGGGGTGGCGCTCGGGCCGTTCCTGAAGAATGAGTTCGGAATTCCCGTATTCATCAACAATGACGGTGACCTGTTCGCCTATGGCGAGGCCCTGTGCGGCGCGTTGCCCGACATCAACCGGCGTCTTGCCGAGGCCGGGAGCAGCAAGCGGTACAGCAACCTGCTCGGATATACGTTCGGTACCGGATTCGGTGTCGGGATGGTGGTGAACGGACAGCTCAACCGCGGCGACAACTCGTGCGTGGAGACATTCTGTCTTCCCCACAGGTCACGCCCCGGCATCATCACCGAGGAGGGGGTGGCCGTCCGTGCCATCAGGCGTGTCTATGCCGAGGTGTCGGGACATACCGACCACACCTTCGAGCCAAAAGAGATATGCGAGATTGCCGACGGGAAGCGCGAGGGTGATGTCGAGGCCGCAAAGCGGGCTTTCGCGGAGTTCGGCGCCACGGCGGGCGACGCCATGGCCATCGCCGCACAGCTTGTCGACGGCATCATAGTGATAGGTGGCGGCATCACGGCTGCCCGCCATCATATATTGCCGTCGCTGCTGGCCGAGCTGCGCAGCTCACTGGCCACCCTGGGGGGTGATCCCGTGCGCCGCGTGCAGATGGAGGTGTTCGACCTCGACAATCCCGTGGAGTTCGCGAGCTTTGCCAAGGGGAGTCCCCGCCGCATAGCCGTGCGCGGCACCGACATGACTGTCGAGTATGACAGCATGAAGCGCATCGGTGTCACTTTCTCGAAGCTGGGTGCGAGCCGTGCCATATCGGCCGGCGCCTATGCCTTCGCGCTCTCGGAGATAGACAGGGAGTGAGAGTGAGGCGACATAAAATACAGAGAGCTCCGGCCACAGTCTGTGGCCGGAGCTCTCGCTCATATCATCTGTTATGTACTTACGACTTGGATGCGGGCGCGTTGTTGGCTACGTTGCCGGCAGCCTTGTTGAACGAGTGGGCGTGGTTGCGGTTGCCCTTGCGGTCGCCGTGACCCTTGCGGCCATCCTTCGACTTGACGTTCTTGCCGCCCTGCTTGTTGCCCATGGCAGCCTTGTTGCCGCCGCTGACGTAGAAATTCTCAAGGAATACCACGTACTGTTCGGGGCCGACGATAGTCTTGACCTGGTCGAGATATGATTTCTTCTCGTTGCGGCGCTCGGCCATGCGGGCCGAATCATTGCGCTGCTTCTCATCCTTACGGGTCTGCTTGCGGGCCTGACGCTCGGCCTGGCGTTTTTCGTTGAGCTGCTTGAGCTGTGCCTGCTGTGCGTCGCTGAGGTTCATTCCCTCGAAGGGATTGACCTGAGCCTTGCGTCCCTGACGGTCACCTTTCCTGACAGTCTCCTGCTGGGCGGGAGCGTTGGTGGCGGGGGTCTGGGCTGCGGCGCTGAAACCTACGAATGACATTGCGAGAAGTGCGATACCTAAAACTTTCTTTTTCATGATTCCTTTTGTATTTTATTCGTTTGTTGTTTTCGTTTTGTTTATCTCTTTGACCATAATAACACTCAGACGTTTAATATCGTAAATGCCATTAACATAGATTTAACTATAATTGAACGAATTACATAATAAACCGTAAAAACAATGGTATGCAATTAAACCATTTTAATGGGTAAACGGCAAAAAAAGTGCCCGGGAAACAGAAATCCTGGGCACTGCCGTAACAGATAATAGATAATAGAGACAGTATGTAATAGAGACAGTATGCGAGTCAGTGATGTCAGTGGCGTGAGCCGCGCGGGCCGCCCTGGGGGCGCCCGGTGAGAGGTTTGGCGTCTTCGGTCATCTTGAGCTCGGTGCCGTCCGAGAGCTCGATCTCATAGCCTCCGCGCTTGCGCGAGATTTCGACGATGCTCTTTCCGGCATGGTTGGCCGTCACGTATTTGGAGATGGCGGCGGGGATGACGGCCGCGGGGACTGCCGTACCTTTGGCAGCCTTGATTTCCTTCCAGTCGCCGTTGTCGCGGAAATCTACCTCGGCGCCACTGGTCAGGTCGACCTCATACTCCATGCCGCGGCGTCCCTGGTCTTTCTCGGCCTTGCGTATTTTGTCGCCGGGGAAATTCTTTGTCAGGAATGTCTGTGCGGCCTTGGGAAGTTCGGACTGGCTGACAGGTGTGCCGGCATATATCATGCCTGACACCGATGTGGCGAGTGCAGCCAGCATAAGGGTGAGAGTTCTTTTCATCAGTTTTCCTTTATCTTGAATATGTTGTACAGATTATTGAATGATTCGATATACTTGCGTCCTACCGGAATCGGCCGTTCATAGCCATGCAGATAGATCTTGCGGTTGGAGAAACGGTCTATGGCCGACAAGGCCACGATATACGAGCGGTGTACGCGTATCAGCCTGTCGGCGGGGAGCATGGCCTCCATCTCCTTCATGGTTATCTGAGACAGCACCATGGGAAGGTTGCGTCGGTAGACCTTGACATAGTTGTCCATCGCTTCGATGAAGGTTATGTCGGCGATATTGACCACGACGGTCTTGTGCTCGACCTTCAGTGTTATGGCGTCGCTGTGTACGGGGTCAGCTGTCCTGGAGCCAAGCCACCGCAGGGCTTTCTCCATGGCTCTCTCGAAGCGGGGATAGAATATGGGCTTGTGCAGAAAGTCGATGGCGTCGGCGTCAAAGCCGTCGAGGGCATATTGCGAGTATGCGGTGGTAAATATGACGCAAGTCCCTTCGGGCAGGCGGCGCGCCAGTTCGATGCCGTTGTGCGAGTTCATCTCTATGTCCAGAAACACTATGTCAGGGCGTGTTGAGGCGATATGTTCCATCCCGGCTATAGGCGAGGTGAAGCACTCGAGGTCTATGTCGCCGAATCGGCGGCAGTATTCGCTGATTATGCTGAGGGCGATGGGTTCGTCGTCAATCGCGACACATTTTACCATGGTGTGGGGATTATAAATCTATTCTGAGTTTGACATTGAAATTCTTGCCGTCGTCGGTGACCGTCAGCTCGTGCCGTCCAGGATATAGCAGCTCGAGGCGCCTGCGGCAGTTGCCTATGCCCATGTGTTCGCCTATCTTGCGGACGGGGAATATGCGGTTTGCCGTCTCGAACGTGAGGCGCCTGTCGCGCACGTGCAACGATATGGAGATGCGGCTCTTCTCGACCGGCGACACTCCGTGCTTGAAACAGTTCTCGACAAATGTTACCAGCAGCATCGGTGGCACTGTGACCGAGCCGTCAGGGGCGTCGATGTCGAGCGACACCTCTGTCATTCCGTTCAGGCGCAGCGACTGCAGGTCGACATACTGGCGTATATATGCGGCCTCGTCGGTCAGTGACACCATGTCGCGCGATGAGGTGGTGTGTATGTAGCGCATCATCGAGATGAACTTCTCAAGCGACTCGAGTGCGCCGGGATTTCCCGTAAGGAAAAGCCCGTAGAGAGAGTTGAGGGTGTTGAACATGAAATGGGGCTTGATCTGGGCTTTGTAGAGGTTAAGCTCGGCCTTGTCCCTCTCGGCCTCGACAGCGCGGCGCCGCGCACGCTGTATGTTGGTCTGTGTCAGCAGTCCTACAGCGAAGCTGAATGTCTCGACAATCATGAACAGTGTCCATACCGCTTGCTGGTATTGCTGTATGTTAGGGAGCATACGTGTTATGCCTATGTCATGTATGCTGGGCTTGGGTGTGTAGAGGGTCACGCGCGAGAAAGCATAGGTAATCACGAATGAGAGTATCGTGAGTATGGCGGCACGGATATGGCCGCGCCTCCCGCGGAAAAGCTCAGGCACCGTGACAGTGCGGTTGAGGAAATAGAGCAGATAGAGCCATATCCCTACCGACATGACATATCCTGAGAAATTGTGATACCACCGCTCGACAGGGAAAAGCACTATCATTGTCGGGAGGACAATGAGACAGAACGCGAGGTCTATGTAGAGCGGAAGGTGCTTCATTGGCGAAGATGATATTTCTGGTGGCAAAGTTAATCATTTTATAATTAACGTGATACAGAAGCTATGACCGTTCGCCACCACAGTGGGGCCTTTGGTCATTTATCTATAAGACCGATGTGGTGGCGTATGGTTTAATAGTATAATTTTGCGGGAAAGAACCATTCAAGATGACAGTAAGGACATTCATAGACCGGCCTGTGCTGGCCGGAGTGATTTCGGTGCTCATAGTGATTCTCGGTATTCTCGGCTTGATGCAGCTTCCTATCGAGCAGTTCCCCAACATCGCGCCTCCCACCGTCAGGGTATCGGCCACATATACCGGCGCAAATGCCGAGACGGTGATGAAGAGTGTCATCGTCCCGCTCGAGGAGTCGCTTAACGGTGTCGAGGACATGATGTATATGACATCGACCGCCACCAATACGGGCACTGCCTCAATCTCAATCTATTTCCGGCAGGGCACGGATGCCGACATGGCGGTGGTCAACGTGCAGAACCGTGTCGCATCGGCCCAGGGGCTCCTCCCCGCCGAGGTCACCAAGAGCGGTGTCACGGTGAGGAAACGTCAGAACAGTACGCTCAAGTCCATCACGCTCTACAGTCCCGACGACAGGTATGACGCCAATTTCCTCACCAACTATATGAAAATCAATATCGAGCCGCAGATCTCGCGTATTGCCGGTGTGGGTGAGGTCAACATATTCAGCGCCGAGTATGCCATGCGCATCTGGCTCGACCCGTCGAAGATGTCGCAATACGGCCTCGTGCCCTCCGACATAGACAAGGTGCTGGCCGAGCAGAACATCGAGTCGCCCACTGGCACACTCGGGGCCGAGTCGGCCAACACATTCCAGTATGTGCTCAAATATCGGGGAAGATATGAGGATGTATCCGAATATGAGAATCTTGTGGTACGTGCTCTCCCTGACGGCAGTATGCTGCGGCTCAAGGATATAGCCACCGTAGAACTGGGGGCGGTCAATTATGCCATGCTCAGCCAGACATCGGGCCATCCCGGGGCCAACGCCATGATAGCGCAGACAGCGGGCTCGAACGCCAACGAGGTGATTGTCGAGATTGACAGTACCCTCGACCGTATAAGGGAGACCCTGCCTGCCGGAATGGTGCTTACAGACATCTCGAGTACAAAGGATTTCCTTGACGCATCCATATATAAGGTTGTCGAGACACTGGTCATCGCCCTGATACTTGTGGTGCTGGTGGTCTATCTCTTCCTCCACGACCTGAAGGCCACGCTTATTCCGGCCATCTCGATAATTGTGTCGCTTGTGGGGACATTCGCCTTCATCTATGCCGTCGGTTTCACACTCAATATGCTTACACTGTTCGCCATAGTGCTTGTGATAGGCACTGTGGTCGACGACTCGGTGGTGGTGGTCGAGGCTGTGCAGGCACGCTTTGAGGCCGGTGAGGATGACCCCTATGTGGCCACCGTCAAGGCGATGGGAGGTCTCTCTGCCGCGCTCATCACGACTACCGTAGTGTTCATGGCCGTATTCATCCCAGTATGTTTCATGGGTGGCACGTCCGGCACGTTCTACAGGCAGTTCGGCCTCACTATGGCGGTGGCTGTCGGCATCTCGCTGCTCAACGCCATGACGCTGTGCCCGGCACTGAGCGCGATACTGATGCGTCCCGCAACCGACGGTGCGGGGAAGAAGACAGGCTATGTCACGAGGTTCCATTATGCCTTCGACGCATCTTTCCGTGCCGTGACAGGACAGTATCGCACCGGCATCATGTTCCTTTTCAAGAGACGTTGGATTGTGCTCGCCCTCTTTCTGCTGGCCGCGGGGGGACTGTGGTGGCTCATGTCAACGGCCAAGACCGGGCTTGTGCCGCAGGAGGATATGGGCACCATAAGCCTCAACGTGCAGGTTGCGCCGGGGTCGAACCTCGCCGAGACAGATGCCGTGATGGACGAGATCGAGGCTGCCATCCGCGACATCCCGGAGATAAGTATATACTCGCGTGTCAGCGGCAAGAACGCCCGTCACGACCAGTCGGCATCTGCGGGGTCGTTCAACATACGTCTCAAGGACTGGAGCGAGCGCAAGGGCGACGGTCAGGACATCAACTCTGTGATAAGGGAGATATATGCCCGTACTGCCGGAATCTCGTCGGCCCAGATACGGGCCTCGCAGTCGCCTATGATTTCGGGATATGGCACGGGCAGCGGTTTCGAACTGTATGTCCAGGACCGCTCGGGCACAACCACAGACGAGCTGCTCGAGGTGACGCGCACCTTCATCGACTCGCTCAACGCCCGGCCCGAGATTTCGAGGGCATACACCACCTTCGACACCAAATATCCGCAGTATATGGTCGAGGTTGACGCGGCCAGGTGCCTCCAGCACAATGTCTCGCCGGCAGATGTCCTCTCGACCCTCTCGGGCTATGTCGGAGGCAGCTACTCGTCGAACCTCAACAGGTTCACCAAGCTCTACCGCGTCATGGTGCAGGCATCGCCCGACATGCGCCTCGACACCGAGGCCCTGAAGCGTATGTATGTGCGCACATCGTCGGGAGAGATGGCGCCGATAGACAATTTCATCACCCTGACACGTGTCTACGGTTCCGAGAGTCTCTCGCGTTTCAACCTTTTCCCCTCCATCTCGGTATTCGGCGAGCAGGGCGAGGGGTACAGCTCTGGCGAGGCCATAGCCGCCATAAAGGATGTGGCGTCAAAATCTCTCCCGACCGGGTTCGGATATGAGTTCGGTGGCATGTCGAGAGAGGAATCATCGTCGGGCAATACGACAGTGCTTGTCTTCAGCATCTGTCTTGCGTTCATCTACCTCATATTGTGTGCCCTCTACGAGAGCCTGACAATACCCTTTGCCGTCATCGCCGCCGTGCCGTTCGGACTTGCGGGCTCGTTCCTGTTCGCGCGCTGGTGGGGACTCGAGAACAACATATATATGCAGATCGGCCTCATCATGCTGATAGGTCTGCTGGCCAAGACCGCCATCCTGCTCACCGAGTATGCCACCGCGCGCCGCAAGGAGGGGATGGGACTCGTGGCCGCTGCCGTCTCGGCTGCCAAGGCCAGGTTCCGTCCCATAGTCATGACGTCGCTGATGATGGTGGTGGGTATGCTGCCGCTGATGTTCGCGTCGGGTGTAGGTGCCAACGGCAATATCTCGGTCGGCACGGGCACTGTCGGAGGGCTGCTCTTCGGCACTCTCGCGCTGCTCTTCATCGTGCCGGTGCTGTTTGTGGTGTTCAGGTATATGCACGAGCGCATCATGCCCGCACGCAAGCGTCACGAGGGGATATAATCATTTTCAGTGATTGTCGTGCCCTGCGCCCGGGCGTGTGTGACATTCGCCACCGCATCTGTGCTATTGACCAATTATTGATATTTTGAGATATGTATAATATCCTTAATATCAGGTTTTTGAAATTTGACATACCCAAAAGTAGGTATTTTATGAAGAATAAAAACTGACGAACTTTGCATTGGAAAAAAGCAATTTAATCATTCTATGAAATGTCGAAAGCTAAAAGCATAGTTCTACTCTTCATATCTCTCTTCATATTGTCATTCAGCGCTTTGGCTGCTCCGGGAGGCACCATGGTATCGGGTAAGGTCATCTCGGTCGACGGCGAGCCCGTTGATTTTGCCACCGTCTATCTCAAGGATACCGGATTCTCGGCCAACACTGACGAAAAAGGACTGTATCACATCAAGGCAGCTCCGGGAAACTACACCCTGGTATGCACTGCCGTAGGATTTGACAAGGTTGAGGCTAAGATAACCCTCAAATCGGGGGAACGGCTGAAACAGAACATAAAGCTCCGTCCGACCACACAGCTCGGCGAGGTCATCGTGGTTGGCAATCAGTTGAGCAAGGTGCGCAACTCGGCCTTCAACGCCACGGCGGTCAATACGCGCGAGCTGGTCAACACCACCAAGACCCTGAGCGAGGCACTGGCCAAGGCTCCGGGCATGAAGATACGCGAGAGCGGCGGTGTCGGGTCGGACATGGCCGTGACGATGGACGGTTTCAGCGGCAAGCATGTCAAGGTGTTCATCGACGGAGTGCCGCAGGAAGGGGTAGGGAGCTCGTTCGGACTCAACAATATCCCCGTCAATTTCGCCGACCGCATCGAGGTATATCGCGGCGTGGTGCCTGTCGGGTTCGGTGCGGACGCCATAGGTGGAGTCATCAACATCGTGACCCCCAAACGCCAGCGCAGATGGTTTCTGGACGCATCCTATTCGTATGGTTCGTTCAATACCCACAAGTCGTATGTCAATTTCGGCCAGACCCTGCGCAACGGTTTCAAATATGAGATAAACGCATTCCAGAACTATTCGGACAACGATTATTACGTCGACTCGCCGGTCGAGGACTTCAAGACCGGCGCCATCAACAGCAGCAAGGTCGAGCATGTGCGCAGGTTCAACGACACATATCACAACGAGGCTGTCGTGGCCAAGGCCGGATTCGTCAACAAGCCCTGGGCTGACCGCCTGATGGTCGGCGTGACATATTCGCACATGTACAAGGAGATGCAGACCGGTGTGCGCCAGGAGATTGTCTACGGACAGAAACACCGTCACGGCCACACCATACAGCCGTCGCTCGAATATGGCAAGCGCAATCTCCTCACCAAGGGTCTCGACGTCTCGCTCAATGCCAACTATAACCGCAACAACAGCACCAATGTCGACACGGCGTCGGTCAAGTACAACTGGCGCGGAGAGACCGCACCGCTCAACGCTCCCGGAGAGCAGTCGTATCAGTATTCGGATGCCATCAACGACAACTGGTCGGCGGCATTCACTGCCAACTACCGTCTGGGCTCCAGGCATGTGTTCACGCTCAACGATGTATTCAACGCCTTCAGCCGTACCAACGAGGACCTGCTCACCACGCCCCCTTCGCGTGACGAGTTCAACAAGCGCACCAGCAAGAACATTGTCGGCGCGTCCTACAGGTTCAATCCCATATCGCGCCTCAATTTCTCGGTGTTCGGCAAATACTATCACCAGCATGTCTCGGGCCCGATGGCCACGAGTTCGGCCCAGGATGTCTACACCATGACCTCGCGCAGTGTCGACTGCACGGGCTACGGGGCTGCCGGGACATGGTTCATGCCGTTGGGCTTCCAGCTCAAGGCATCGTATGAGAAGGCTTTCCGTCTCCCTACAATCGAGGAGATGTTCGGCGACGAAGACCTTGAGGTGGGCGACATCTCGCTCAAGCCCGAGGCAAGCCATAACGTCAACCTCAACCTGAGCTATAACGCCACCTTCGGCAGCAACATCATCTATGTCGAGGCCGGATTCATCTATCGCGACACACGCGACTATATCCAGCGCAAAATCATGGCCCTGAGCGGAGGCAAGTCGGCCGCGACATACGTCAACTACGGCAGGGTCGACACCAAGGGAGTGAGCATATCGGCGAGATACAGCTTCTCGAAATGGCTCAGCCTCGGGGGCAATTTCACGCAGATGAACGTGCGCGACAATATGCCCACCGCCCAGGGGAGCACCGTGCCCAACATAGCTTACCGCGAGAGGATGCCAAACCTGCCCTACATGTTCGCCGACTCGGATGTCAACTTCTACTGGCACGGACTCGGCCGCAAGGGCAACGTACTCACGGTGACCTACGACAACCAGTTCACCCATAGCTTCTGCTACTACAGCGCCAACATCGGCGCCGACAATTCGGACTACATGGTGCCCGACCAGTTCGCGCACAACCTCACGGTGTCATACGGCATCGCCAACGGACGCTATAACCTGTCGTTCGAGTGCCGCAACTTTACGGACGCGCGGCTCTACGACAATTTCAGCCTCCAGAAAGCCGGACGTGCCTTCTATGGCAAGGTGAGGGTATATTTCGGAAACTAATCAAATCAAAACTACCATAAGGATATGACAACAAGACTCTTCAGGCTTGCCATCGCGGCAGCCATGGTCCCTGCGGTGGCACTGACCTCCTGCTCGGACAACGATGAACCCGCACAGGGTGACAACGGCGGCTCGACCACCGGTGGCAAATATGTGTTTGCCACCAGCGTGCAGGGCACCAGCCAGACATCATACGTGCTCCTGACAGGCGAGAGCCTCGACGAAGGGGAGCTCTCGACCGTCAACAACGGCCTCACCAACGACGGTGCCACGCAATGGGTTTTCTACAAGGACTACCTCTATGCTCTCACCTACAACCAGGGCAATGCCGGAACCACAAGGAGCTATGTGCTCAATGCCTCGGGCAAAATGGAGGCGCGTCCCACACGCTACAACATCAGCCGCTTCTCGTCTTACGGCATGTATGACGACTATATCATCACCATGTCGACCGGCGAGGGTCCCGCATCGCTCACCGACGCCAAGGGTTACAAGCCCATGACGCTGCTGGTGACCTATCTCGATGTCTACAACGAGGAGACCTCGACCAACAACACATCTACTGGCCTCTACAGCATGGAGAACTTTCTCGGCAATGGTGAGTATGTGACTCTCGCGGGTGCCGAGCAGAGCGGCTCGAAGCTCTATTGCGGTGCCGTGCCGATGGGCCTGAGCCAGTATGGCGTGGCTGCCGACGGCGGCAAATGGGTGCGCGAGGGCTATGAGCATCTGGTGCATACCGAGGCCGGAGGCTCGGGTGCGGGGTCATATAAGGCCGGTGAGCTCGTGGGCACACAGTATCCCGACGAGTGCTGGGTGGCAATCTATGACAATGCCGACATGCTCAACCCCAAGCTGGCCAAAACCGACCGCATCAGCACCCCCTGCAGTCGCTATCGCTCGCAGTACTACCAGACCGTCTGGGCTGCCGACAACGGCGACATCTATGTATTTTCGGCAAGCTATGCCAAGACAATGACCGACCCCGGGCAGAAGACCAAGCTCCCCGCCGGCGTGTGCCGTATCCCCGCCGGGAAGACCGAGTTTGACGACTACTACTGCGACATCGAGGCACAGACACCGGGCGGAAACCGCTCGTTCATGCGCTGCTGGCCTGCAGGGGGCGACTGCTTCCTGATGGTGATGTACGACCGCTCGCTCACCGAGAAGAATCCCGCCGCCACTGAGCTGGCCATATTCGATGCCTCGGACAGGAAGCTGACCTATGTCACCGGCCTCCCCGCAGGTGTGACCTCGATAGGCAAGACCGTCTACAACCGCGACGGCAAGGTATATATCCCCGTCAATGTCGAGAACGAGTATCCCGCCATCTATGCCATCGACACCAAGACCGCCAAGGCCGTTAAGGGCGTGACCATCCAGGCCACCGACATCACCGGCTTCGGCTATATGACCCCGGTAAAATAATCGGCCATGATCAAGTTTTTCCGCAAGATACACCTGTGGCTCTCGGTGCCGTTCGGCATCATCATCACACTTGTCTGTTTTTCGGGCGCGATGCTCATATTAGAGCCTGAGATAACCAGGAGTGTCAGGAGCGATGTCTATTATGTCGACGAGACCATGGAGAGCCCGCTCCCTATGGACGAGCTCATGGAGACCGTCAAGGCATCCCTGCCCGACAGCGTGTCGATAACCGGGGTTACAGTCTACTCTGACATCGACCGCACCTATCAGGTCAATCTCTCCAAGCCCCGCCGGGCCTCACTGTTCATCGACCAGTATTCGGGCGAGATTACAGGGCGTTACGAGCGTCTCGGATTCTTCTCGGTCATGTTCAGGCTGCACCGCTGGCTGCTCGACAGCGCCAATCCGCACGGCGATGGCGTCAAGGTAGGCAAGCTCCTCGTGGGCATATCCACGCTCATATTTGTCATCGCTCTTATCAGCGGTGTCGTGATATGGTGGCCGCGGGCACGCAAGAATCTCGGAAAGAGCCTCTCCATCTCCTTCTCCAAAGGGTGGAAAGGGTTCTGGAAGGGACTCCATGTGGCCGGAGGCATGTATGCCCTGATATTCGTGCTGGCCATGGCCCTGACCGGGCTCACATGGTCGTTTGACTGGTATCGCACGGCATTCTATGCCGTGTGCGGTGTGGAGCATACTCCCCGCAATCTCGGTCAGGCCCCTCAGGCAGAAGGTGCAGGACGTCATGGCGAGCGCGGAGGCCGCGGCGAGGGTCGCCGTGGAGGGGGTGGCCGTCACGGTCATGGCGGCGAGGGTCGCCGTCACTCCGAGTTCGGACGCTGGCAGGGTGTCTATGACGAGCTGCAAGCCAAGAATCCGGGAGCCGCGCAGATAACCGTAGGGCCGGAGACCGCCACTGTCACCCTCGGCACCACCGGCAACAGCCGTGCCGCCGACCGGTATGAGTTCAACCGCCGTTCGGGCGAGGTGACACCCTCGGCCATGTATTCCGACGCCAACGGTGCCGACAGGCTGAGGGGATGGATCTATTCCATCCACACAGGCTCGCTGGGTGGCATCTTCACCCGCATACTCTGGCTGTTGGGCGCCCTGCTCGGCGCATCACTCCCTCTGACCGGCTATTATATCTGGATAAGGCATCTCATCGGGAAGAAGGAGCCTCATCCACATCACCATTGATCAGGTTTTTTGTTATATGACATCCGGGGCCGTCTCCGATTTCAGGGAGACATGGCCCCGGTTTTTGTGCGTTATCTCACGAATAATTGGTAATTTTGCATAAAATTTCTGATAAGTCCATGACAACAGGTACAGTCAATTTCGGCAAAAAGTATTATCTCTTCCTCATAGTTTTCCTCGGTATGCTCTCGGCTTTCGGGCCGTTTGTCACCGACATGTATCTCCCGACATTGCCGTCGATGGCGGCCATATTCCACACCACCCCGTCGCAGGTGCAGATGGGACTTGCCACAAGTATGCTCGGCCTGGCGGTGGGGCAGGTATTTTTCGGGCCTCTCAGCGACAAGTACGGGCGACGCCCGGTGCTGATGTCCGCGATGGTGCTCTTTGCCATCTCGACGGTGGTCAGCATCTACTCGCCCACGATTGAGTTCTTCAACATCTGCCGCTTCATGCAGGGACTGGGCGGAGCCGGGGGCATAGTGCTGTCGCGCTCCATCTCGACCGACTGCTATTCGGGACGCGAGCTTGCCAAGACCCTGGCCATAATCGGCGCCGTCAACGGTATCGCTCCCGTCACCGCTCCTGTGGTGGGTGGTCTTGTGGCCGGAGCTGTGGGATGGCAGGGGATATTCTGGATCCTCTTCACAATCGGGGTCGTGCTGCTGGGCATGTGCATCGTGTTCAGGGAATCGCTGCCCGGCGAGGCACGCCATCGCGGTTCTGTGCTGAGCCTGATGTCGGCCTTCCCCCGGCTTGTGCGGATGAGGTATTTCAGGGTCTATGTGCTGATGTTCGCGTTTGCCAACGGCGTGCTGTTCGCCTATATCTCGTCGGCATCGTTCATCATACAGGACTGTTTCGGATATTCCGAGCTGGTGTTTGCCGTCATCTTCGGCATCAATGCGCTTGGTATAGGGATAGGCTCGGCCCTGTCGCTTAAGTTCAGGCAGATGTCAAACGCCGCCCTCTTCGGTGCCTCGGGCATAACGGTGGTGTCTGTACTGCAGATAGCCTGCCACTATCTCTCGGGGAGTTTCGTCCCGTTCGAGCTCCTGACATTCGTCATGCTGGTATGCGTGGGCTTCATCTTCACGGCGGCCACGACGCTTGCCATGGACGAGGGGAGACAGTATGTCGGCGCGGCCTCGGCCATATTCGGCGCGATGGGATTCCTCGCGGGGGGCATCGTCTCTCCGCTGGTCGGCATCGTCGACATCATGCTCACGACCATGGTCATCACCGCCATCTGCTCGGTCTGCGCCCTCGGCTTTGCTGTGATGTCGCGCATGCGCCCCAGGGTCACTGCCGGGGCTTAAGGATATGGATATACTGCGTAAGGAACTCAACAGCATCTATGAGGCCCAGCATCTCGGGCGTGAGAACCTGAGTCCGGCTGACGTAGCCTCTGCGCGGGCACGGGCCGAGGTCATGATCGGTGTTAACGGGGCGTGTGCCGTGATAACCGACGCCTCGTGCGACCGCTGCTATGTCATGGCCGGAGGGTTCGGGCGTCTGATGGGATTCTCTGATGTCCCGTTTCTTGTCCAGGAAGTCGCGTCGAGCGATGAGGATGAGATATACAGCCGTCTCCACCCCGAGGATCTGGTTGACAAGAGGATGCTCGAATATGAGTTCTTCAGGCGTGTTGACGCCCTCCCTCCCAGCGAGAAGACGCTGTTCAAGGCCACCTGCCGCATCAGGATGAGAGACCGCGAGGGGGTGTATAGATATGTCGACAACAGTACGCAGGTTGTCGGGCTATCGCCTGCGGGCAGTATGTGGCTCATATTATGCTGCTATGACCTGTCGCCCGACCTGTCTGACCGTGGCGATGGGATAAGCCCGTGTATCGTCAGCAACACTACAGGCGAGACGCAGTGTCTCTCGTTCGGCGCACGGAGGCAACACCTTCTCACAGAGCGCGAGAAGGAAATATTGCGTCTTATCCGCGAGGGGAGGCCGAGCAAGCAGATAGCCGCGTTGCTCGGCATCAGCGTCAATACCGTGAACCGTCACCGCCAGAACATCATATCCAAGCTGAGTGTAGGCAACAGCATCGAGGCCGTGACGGCTGCCACAGCCATGAGGCTGCTGTGACAGATGCAGCAGGGATATGGTTATTTTTCAGTATTGTATGCGCGGCGCCCGGGTGCTAACTTTGCCGGAAAAATACTGCGATGAAAAACCTGTTGCTTACTCTTGCGCTCACGGCCTGTGCGTCGGGTGCATTCTGCGGTTCGTCGTGCCCGGAATTCGACTGGGGAGGCGCGACCGTCTACTTTGTGATAACCGACCGTTTCTGCAACGGTGACACCACCAACGATGTCAACTATGGCCGCATCACCGACTATGGTAGCGAACGGCTCAATGCCGCTACGTTTCATGGCGGTGATTTCAAGGGGATGCTGCAGAAGGCCAAAGAGGGTTATTTCACGTCGCTAGGCGTGGATGTCGTGTGGATGACCGATGTCTATGAGCAGATACACGGCTGGATGTCGGGGTCAGGCGCGGTCAACGATTTTCCGCACTACGGCTATCACGGCTATTATCCTCTCGACTATACGCAGACCGACCGCAACTATGGCACCGTCGAGGAGCTGCGCGAGCTTGTCGATACCCTCCATGCGCAGGGAATTCGGGTCATGCTCGGTGCCAACCTCAACGACCCCGGCTATCCGACACTGCTCGATGCGGTGCAGTACGGATTTGCCGACACGGGACTGACTCCGGGGGAGGCCGCCATGCACCGCCGCGACTGGAGCTATGACAGATTTTATGAGGGGCGCCTCGGTTGGAACGGATGGTATGACCGCGGTTGGATACGTATGCCCGACGAGGGATGGGACGAGACCAATCCCCTTGAGGCCACACTCTACGGGATGCCCGATTTCAAGGACGAGAGCGATGAGGCTGTAGGGATTCCACCCTTCCTGCACCGCAAATGGGATGGCGAAGGGCACGACAATGACCCGTGGGTCAACCCATCGGCGCGCCGGTACAGGGCCGACCGCCGTTGGTCGCCGATGCAATATGTCACGGCGTGGATAGCATCGTGGGTCGAGGAATTCGGCATCGACGGTTTCCGCTGCGACATAGTGGAGAATGTGCATACAAGACGATGGAAAGAACTCAACGAGGCATGCAATGCCGCCCTGGACCGCTGGCGTGCGAGACATAAGGGTGTGCCGGGTGCCGGGTGGACCGACAGGTTCTATATGACAGGCGACTTTGACGGCGCGTCGATAGACCGTAAGCCCGGTTATGCCGATGCCGGATTCTCGAGCATGGTCAATTTCTATTTTCCGAAATCGGGCGACCTCGACGGGATAGCCTATGTCTGGCAGGCATACGCCGACAGCGTCCGGGCCCACCACGACTGGCATCCCTTCAGCTATCTCAACAATTCCTATCATCGCGACGCCGACTCTTCGAAGATGTTTGAGAACGCAATCGCACTGTTGCTATCCCCCGGCACGGTGCAGATATTCTATGGCGACGAGAGCGGACGTGGCCTCAGCGACGCGCGCCTCAATGTCGACGCGGCCCAGGCCTTCCGCTCGGACATGAACTGGAATGACACCGACACGTTGCTCCTGAGCCATTTCCGCCGCCTCGGTGAGATACGCCGTTCAAATCCCGTCATCGCCCGCGGATGGCAGAAGACACTCGACGTGCATACGGTGCTGAGATATGATGATGAGGACAGAGTGCTGATACGCCTTCTTCCCGAAGCCGGAAGGGGCTTTGACATCTATGGCGTATTTGCGGATGGCGAGACCGTCACCGACCTCTACACCGGCCACACCGCCGTAGTCACGGACGGCAAAGTCTCCCTCCCCGCAGTCGGGAACCGAGTCGCAGTGTTGAGATAGCATATGTTAACTGGCGATTTGCCCCGCCTTGTGCGGGGCGTGGAAATATAGCCCCGAGGCTTGCCTCGGGGTATTGGAAGCGATTATTATCCGGGTGTCCGAAGGGTATCCGGGATTACCGTCATCTGTACGTACGGGTATTCCGCGACCCCTGCGGGGCCGCTTGTCGGTGGTGGGCCACCTCCCCCGAGGCAAGCCTCGGGGCTACTTTTCACTGCCCCGCAAGCGGGGCAATTCCACCCGATACTTGAACCTATAAATAAAAGGGCAAGACCACCGATTTGGCGGTCTTGCCCGGAATGTGTTGCCTTAAACCAATCTTTATTTACCTTGCATGAATCATATTAACCTTGATTGCCTGAACAACCATTCCCTTACAGGGGTGAGCCTGTAGGCATAGTCGAACGAGTACATGTGCTCGCTCCCCTTGCCGTCGGCGGGGAGGACGGTCTTGGACTCGAAATTGATAATGTTGATGGGTGCGCCTTTTGCCAGCTCCTCGGTGGCGAGACGGTCCTGTTCGGCCTGAGGCAACCTGGCGCTCCATTCAGCATACTCATATCTTATCCCGGCGTTGTCGGCCGCTGTCTCGAGTGCTCCGAAAGTACCTGCTTTACCTGCTGTGATGAATGTGAATTTATGCTTGACAAGTTCGGGGAATGTCGCGCTGTCCCAATGGCAGTCGACAAATATCGAGGCAGCGAAAACGTCGGGATATGTTACATTATAATACATGGAGATCATACCTCCCATAGACTGCCCTGTGTTGTAGAGGCGTCTGGAGTCGACGTTTTTCCCGGAGGCAATCTCCTTGACCAGCCGCATCACCATGTCAACCTCGGCGGTGTGCTGATAGGCGTCGTTGACGGCCACACCCGAGTATTGGGGCACCAGCACATAGCAGGGATGTTGCTTCTGCCACTCGTCGGTAGCCCATACCAGTGCGCCGTAACCCTGGGTGAGCGGGCGTGTCACATCGGTGCCGGGGGTGCTTGCGTCGGCCATGAAGAGCACCATCGGATATCTGGCTGACTCCTTCATGTCCTTGGGGGTGTAGAGGTTGTAGTGCAGGGTCTTGCCGGTCTCGGCATCCGTGTATTCGAGCTGCCTGAACTCGGGCACCTCTGTCTTTATCATGGATTGCAGGACGGCATCGCCCGACTTGTCTATGACAGGCCCTCCGCCGGGTGTGCCCAGTTGCGGGCCTCCGGGCTTGCCGCCCTTACGGTCGGTTTTCTGCTGTATGGTGTCAGCGGCTGCGGTATCAGTGGCAGATGTCTTTCCCGAACAGGATGAGATGGCCGTGACGGAACACATCAGTGCCAGGGAGAGGAGTGAGGCTGTCAAGTTTTTTCCTGAATTCATCGTACATATATATTGAGTGACTATATCTATAAGATATTTGGCGGAGATAAAGTTTAAGCCTGTCGACCAACGGACTGTTACAGATGGTGAACGACAGGAATGTGGTGCTGGATATGACTGAACAGTGGCGCGCGGGAAGCGTTTTTTGAGGAAAGTTGAATTTTTTAATGAATTTTTTGTGGTTTTACGGAAAAATGCTTAAATTAGCCGTCGGAAATGCTGCGGCTTTCCAGATTGCGATTTTTTTACCGATCCCCTTCGGTCGCGGGCGCTTGCCTCTTTTGCGGGAAAAACGCCTGTGGCAGAAGCAAACTTATCACATACCTCATCCCCCACTACGAACTGTTATGGAACAGCGTGACCCGTCGACCGAACCCTCGCAGGTTCAGGTCAACACCTTAGACAATGAGGCCGCACCTGCAGCCGATACCGTGAAAACAGAGACCGAAACCACACCGGACACTACGACCCAAGAGGCTGCCGCCGAGACTGTGACGGAGAATGACTCCGAGACATCTGCGGCGCGCCACACCATGTCCAAAGAGGAAATCACAGCCGAGCTGGCCGAGCTATCGGGCAAGGAGCCGGCTGACATATCGAGCGATGAGGTGGCCCGTCTGAAACAGCAGTTCTATGCCCTGCGCAACGAGGAGCAGCGTCTCGAGCGCACCGCCTATCTTGAGGCCGGAGGCACAGAGGAGGATTTCACACCTGCCGTTGACAAGACCGAAGAGGTTTTCAAGGCCCTCCTTGCCGTAATCAAGGAGAAGAAAGCCGCATACCGTGCCGCCGTAGAGGCCGAGCAGCAGGCCAACTATGACAGGAAGAAAGCAATCATCGACAAGCTGCTCGAACTGAGTGCCGACACCGACAATGTGAACCGCGCCTTCCCGACTGTGCGCGAGCTGCAGACACAGTTCAAGGAGATTGGCGAGGTGCCGCAGACCGTGGCCAGCGATGTCTGGAAGAGCTATCAGGACGCCGTGGAGCGGTTCTATGACCAGCTCAAGATAAACAAGGAGCTGCGCGACTATGACTTCAAGAAGAATCTCGCCGAGAAGGAGGCCCTCATCGTGGAGGCAGAGAAGCTGCAGGCAGAGGAGGATGTCATCGTGGCATTCAAGCGTCTGCAGGAGCTGCATGACCAGTGGCGTGGCATCGGCCCTGTGCCCAAGGATGTGCGCGAGCAGATATGGGGCCGCTTCAAGGAGCTCTCGACCGAGATACATAAGAAATATCAGGACTTTTTTGTAGAGCGCAAGGCCCGCGAGCGCGAGAACGAGGAGGCCAAGACGGCCATCTGCGAGCGTGTCGAGGCCCTCGACTACTCGGGTCTGGCGACCTATGCCGCATGGGATGCCATGACACGCGATTTCATCGCCGCACAGGAGGAGTGGAAGAAGCTCGGGTATGCCTCGCGCAAGACCAACACGGCACTGTTCACCCGGTTCCGTTCGGCTTGCGACAAGTTCTTTGCTGCAAAGGCAGATTTCTTCAAGAAGATGAAGGATGTCCTTGCGGTGAACCTCGAGAAGAAGATTGCGCTCTGCGAGCGTGCCGAGGCACTGAAGGAGAGCACCGACTGGCGTAATACCGCCGAGGAGCTCACCGCTCTGCAGAAGGAGTGGAAGACCATCGGTGCCGTGGCCAAGAAGCACTCCGACCAGGTGTGGCGCCGGTTCCTCGACGCGTGCGACTATTTCTTCGAGCGCAAGAAGAAGAACTCGTCAGGCACACGCCGCAACGAGCGTGCCAACCTCGAGCAGAAGACCGAGATAATCCAGAAGCTCAAGGCTCTGGCCTCGGCTCCCGTCACAGACCGCGAGGAGACAGTCAAGGCTGTCAAGGACCTCCAGGCCGAGTGGCAGAGCGTGGGCCATGTGCCGTTTGCCGAGAAAGACAAGATATATGCCGACTACCGTGCTGTCGTCGACACTCTCTATGACACGTTGAGCATGGGACGGCGTGGCTCCAAGATGGAGGCATTCGAGAACTCGCTTTCGGAGATGGAGGGCGACTCGCAGCGTCTCTATCGCGAGCGCGAGCGTCTGCTGCGTGCATACGAGCAGCGCAAGAGCGAGCTGCAGACCTATGAGAACAACATGGGATTCCTCACCGCCCGCTCAAAGAACGCCGATTCGATGCTGCGCGAGATGCAGCGCCGTGTGCAGAGGCTGCGCGACGACCTCGCTGACCTCGAGTCGAAGATAAAGTCTATCGACAGCAAGCTCTGAAATACCGAACCAAGCGCCAAGCCTTCGGACTCCCGGTGACGGATCCTGTGCATGAGGAGAGAGGAGAGGACCGTCTGCCGGAGCCCGGCGTACAGAAAGGGCTTGGCGCTCTTTTGTGCCCTGCCGACGCCGATGTGCGTCAGGCTTTTTTAATCTGACCGATTGCAAATGTTCCAAAGGGGAAAATACGGACGATTCATACACACACTGTTCGCGCTTGTCGACTTTGTGGTGCTCAACTGCGCCTTCTTTGTCACAGTCACGCTCAACCCGGGTGTCGCCGACCTGCACACCCGTCTGGTGTGGCTGCTGCTCAATGTGGCATATATCCCGGCTGCGCTGTGGGTGAGCGACGTGTATCGCGAGCGCTATCTGCGCATGGAGCGGATAATGCGCTCGACGCTGCTGGCCGCCTTCACCCAGGCCCTCTGTTTCATATCGCTGCTCTATGTCATGGAGCTGGACGGTGTGCCGTGGCAGGTCATGGCCGAGCTCTATCTGCTGTTCAGCGCCGCGCTGACCCTGTGGCGCGTGTCGGGACAGATGCTGCTCAAGCATTACAGGCGCGGCGGAGGCAACTCGCGCAAGGTGGTGATAATAGGTTGCGGCAACACTGCCCGGCGTCTGTATGAGGAGATGCTCTCGGATGCCGGATTCGGATATGACGTGCAGGGGTTCTTTGACCTCTACTGCCCTCCGGATTTTCCATACAAGCACCTCTACAGGGGCAATTTCGGCGATCTCGCCGCTTTTGCCGACGAGTACAGGCCAGACGAGCTCTTCTATACCCACTCGGGCGAGAACCGTGAGCTGGTACAGCTGACCCTCGGGGTGTGCGACGCAAGGATGATGAGGTTCTACTATGTGCCGCAGATCTCACCCTATCTGAGCCGTAATTTCGGCCAGGAGCATATAGGGAGCGTGCCTGTGATGGCCGTGCTGAACAATCCGCTCGAGAAGTCGTATAATGCCGGGGTGAAGCGCCTGTTCGACATACTCTTCTCGTCAGCTTTCCTCATTGTGTCACCCATCATATTCATTCCCGTGGCGATAGCCATCAAGCTCTCCTCGCCGGGCCCGGTATTCTTCAGGCAGAAGCGCACAGGGTATATGGGCGAGGATTTCTGGTGCTACAAGTTCCGCACCATGCGCGTCAACGATGACGCCGATTCGGTACAGGCCAGCAAGAACGATCCGCGCAAGACACGTCTGGGCGATTTCCTCAGGCGCACCAGCATAGACGAGCTCCCTCAGTTCATCAACGTGCTCAAGGGTGACATGTCTGTGGTGGGCCCCCGTCCCCACATGCTGAAACATACCGAGGACTACAGCCGCCTAATCAACAACTATATGGTACGCCATTTCATCAAGCCCGGCATCACGGGGTGGGCCCAGGTCATGGGTTACCGCGGACAGACTGAAGAACTGTGGCAGATGGAGAAGCGTGTCGAGCATGATATATGGTATATCGAGCACTGGACCTTCCTGCTCGACATCAAGATTATCATACGCACCGTCATCAACGCGTTCCACGAGGAGGAAAATGCGTTCTGAAATCACAAGATACAAGATAGAGGATATATGCTTGACATCAGGGAGAAGGCTACCGCTCTGCTGAGGCGGTTCTATGGGTATGACAGTTTCCGTCCGTTGCAGTTCGAGATAATCTCGGCGGCTGTGTCGGGCCGCGACTCGGTGGTGCTGATGCCCACCGGGGGCGGAAAGTCGATATGCTACCAGATGCCCGCGCTGCTCTCGGAGGGTGGCGTGGTGATAGTGGTCTCTCCGCTTATCGCGCTGATGAAAGACCAGGTGGCCGCGCTGACGTCAAACGGTATTCCCGCGGCCTCGGTCAACTCGCTGCAGAGCGATGACGAGAACCGCGACATACTCGAACAGCTTGCCACGGGGCGTGTCAAGCTGCTATACATCTCGCCCGAGCGTCTGCTGCTTGAGATGGACCGTTGGTCGCGGTCGCTGCCGATTGCGCTCTTCGCCATCGACGAGGCACACTGCATCTCGCAGTGGGGCCATGATTTCAGGCCCGGCTACACGCAGCTTGCCCGTATCAAGGAGATGTATCCCCATGTGCCCGTGATGGCGCTCACGGCCACTGCCGACCGTATCACGCGCGAGGATATAGCCACGCAGCTCCGTCTCGAAGACCCGGCGCTGTTCATAGGTTCGTTCGACCGGCCCAATCTCTCGCTCAAGGTCATGGTCAATCCCGGCAAGACACAGCGCATCAACATGATATGCCAGATGATAGACCGCCACCGCACCGACTCGGGGATTGTCTACTGCATCTCGCGCAAGGGTGCCGAGGACACCGACCGCCAGTTGCGCGAGCGCGGCTACAGGTCGGGCGTATATCATGCCGGACTCTCGGCCGACGAACGCAACGAGGCACAGGAACGTTTCATCAACGGCGACCTTCAGGTGATATGTGCCACCGTGGCCTTCGGCATGGGCATAGACAAGAGCAATATACGCTGGGTTGTCCATAACAACATGCCGCGCAACATCGAGAGCTACTATCAGGAGATAGGACGTGCCGGACGCGATGGAGCTCCCGCCGAGACCCTGATGTTCTACTCGTATGCCGACATAGCCACGCTGCAGAATTTCGTCGACGAGAGCGGGCAGCAGGCCCTCAACTCCGAGAAGCTGACGCGCATGAAAGAGTATGCCGAGGCGTCCCTGTGCCGGAGGCGCATACTCCTCAGCTATTTCAACGAGAGCATGGACCATGACTGCGGCAACTGTGACGTGTGCCTCAACCCTCCTCACCGCTTCGACGGCACCATAGCCGTGCAGAAGGCCCTCAGTGCCATAGTCCGCATCAACGGGAGCGCCGGAATCACCATGCTGATAGACATATTGCGCGGAGCGTCGCGCCAGGAGCTGATACAGCGCGGCTATCACACCATCAAGACCTACGGCGCGGGGCGCGACATGAGTTTCGGCGAGTGGAACGCGTATATCACACAGATGATTCAGCTGGGGCTCATAGACATAGCCTATAACGAGGGGAACCACCTCAAGATCACACCCTATGGCCGCGAGGTGCTGATGGGGCGTCTCCCGGTCGAGCTCGCGGTCTATGTGCCTGTCGAGCGGCGCAAGAGCGGGAGGCGTCAGGCCGAGGCGGAGGCCACCGCGCACATGTCTCCCGCCGAGATTCTGCTGGAATCGCTCAAGGAAGTGCGCCTGAAACTTGCTCGCGAGGAGATGGTGCCCCCGTATCTCGTCCTCACAGACAAGACCCTGATGGAGCTGGTGCGTACCGAACCCCTCGACATGGAGGCATTCTCGAAGGTCGAGGGCATAGGCGAGCGTAAGACCGTGAAATATTGGAAGCCCTTCGTCACCGCCATACGCAAGCACAAGGGTATCAGGGAGAGGCTTGGCTCGGGCTTCTCTCCCCGCGAGACGTTGCTGTTGCTGCAGTCGGGATATGACATCCCCGCCATCGCCGAGACCAAGGGGATAAAGACCCAGACGGTCTACAACCATATCGCGCAACTGATAGACAAGGATATGCTCACCGAATTCTCGTCGGTCATAACCCGCGAGCAATATGTGCGTGTGATGCAGGTTGCCAAGGAGCACCCCGAGCAGTTATACGAGATGCTGGCCGGAGAGATGCCTGTCGGCCTCCCCAAGGTAGCGCTCGCCATCAGCAATTTCCTCCTGCGGCAGAAAGAAAAGAAATAAAAGGGGAGGGTGGGATTGCCCCGCTTGCGGGGCATGGAAAAGTAGCCCCGAGGCTTGCCTCGGGGTATGAGATGCAATTATTATCCGGGTGCCCGAAGGGTATCCGGGAATGCCGTCGATTTCGTGGATGGTATTCCGCGACCCCTATGGGGCCGCTTCCTGATGGTAGGCGGTTTCTCCCGAGGCAAGCCTCGGGGCTACATTCCAATGCCCCGCACAAGGCGGGGCTAATGGGCGGAGCTAATCACCGCTCTGCCTCGGTGTGGATGGCGCGGCGGACGGGTTCGCTGACGGGAACAAGGGGGAGCCTCAGCACCTCGGCATATTCCGGGAAGAGGCAATGTAACAGCGACTTGATACCCGCCGGATTGCCGTCCTTGAATAGGAGCGAGTAGAGGGCCGAGAACCGCTGGTGCAGCTTTGCGGCCTCGTCATGACGTTCGGGGTCGAGGCTCACATGTATCATCTCAGAGAACTCGCGGGGATATGCGTTGCCGACAACAGAGATTACGCCGTCGCCACCCAATCCTATCATTGTGTGGGCCAGGGAGTCGTCACCCGAAATGACGAGGAAACCCTCGGGACGGCGCGTGATGATGAGTCCGGCCTGTTCCATGTTGCCCGATGCTTCCTTTATGCCTATTATCTTGCCGGGATTCTCCCTTGCAAGCCTTATGGTGGTGTCGACGCTCATGTTGACCCCGCTGCGTCCGGGGATGTTATAGAGAATCACCGGGACTGGAGATGCCTTGGCAACCTCGCTGAAATGGCGGTACATCCCCTCCTGTGTGGGTTTGTTGTAATACGGCACAACCGAGAGGATTGCGGCAAACTCGCCGAGGCGCGGCATCGAAGCAATCTCGCGTACCAGGTTGCGCGTGCAGTTTCCACCCATTCCCAATACAACGGGGATACGTCCCGCCACGCGGTCAAGTATATGCAGTGCCAGCTCACGTTTCTCATCGGCCGACAGGGTAGGGGTCTCGGCAGTTGTGCCGAGTGCGACGATATAGTCTGTGCCCCCGTCGACAAGATAGTCGATGTGGGCGTCGAGTGCCGGATAGTCTATTGATTCGTCGGGTCTGAAGGGGGTGGTGAGTGCTACCCCCATGCCGCGCAGTCGTGAGGTTGACATAGGCGTGATGGATAAACGTTGGGTATCTAAAGTTTCTGTCGGTATAACGCCGCAGCATCCCCGACAGTTCGCACCACAAAAATACGAATTATCCTTGAAACCGCCAACCCCCGGGTGGTTTTGGGGGTGATTATGGGGCGTGAGGCTGCGAAATGCAGCAAAAAATATGTTTTTGGCGCGAATGAACAATAGGTAAGTGAAATTTGTTGTCAAAATATAATAGAATTAACAAAAATTCATTAATTTTGCGGTGGTTCCATCGGGAACCTATGCAATAACGTTTAAAAATCCACTGACAATGAACACAGAGACTATTGGCCAGATGGCCGGAAGCGTGTGGGCCGCACTCAACGAGGCCGAGACCCTGGACACAAAGCAGCTCAAGAAGATTGCCAAGCTCAAGAATGACCGCGAGGTTTTTGCCGCCATCGGGTGGCTGGCCCGCGAAGGCAAGATTGCGTTCACTCCCAGTGACGACAGCAAGGAAATCCTTGTTTCTCTCGTCCAGGACAAGTGATCTGTCCTCGTTTGCGGGTCATGGCATGACAGGCCGCGCCCGCACAGACATCAACTTATTACTCTCGCCGCACCGATGTGAAAAAACTTTGTGCCGCGAGAGTTTTTTTGCCCCCGGAAGCCAAACTTTACCCCGCATATAGGGGTTTATAATATGTCATCACTCTCAACGACTCACGTCAACTGAAATTAATTCATCCCTGTCACACTTACTCTTGTCCCGTGCGTAAGATTGCAAAAATATTTGGCTGGACCCTATTGAGTCTGCTGGTCGTGGTACTCCTGGTGCCCGCGTTACTCTATGTGCCGTTTGTGCAGGACTGGGCCGTAGGGCTCGCCACGCGCAAGGTGGGCGAGGCTACGGGAATGAAGGTTGAGGTGGGACGCCTCAGGCTCGGGTTCCCGCTGAGGCTTAAGGTCGATGACGTGACCGTGATACAGGCCAATGCCGACACGATGCTGACGGCCTCGCGGGCCGCTGTGACCGTCAGGCTGATGCCACTGCTCAGGAAGCAGGTCGACGTGGAGCGCATCGAGCTCGACACGGCATTCTACCAGCTCGGCAACCGTGACTCTGTGTTATGGCTCAGGGCCCACCTTGACCGCGGTGTCATCGACGGTGCCGACATGAATCTGACAACCAACGCTATAGGACTCGACCGCGCCGACATAGACGGCGTGAGGGTGAGGCTGCGTATGCTCGAGGACACCACCGCGACACCTGTCGACACGGCAAAGTCGACACCTTTCCTGATAAAGGCGGGGCTCATAAGGATGTCGGATGTGAGATATTCGATGGAGATGCTTCCTGTCATCGACTCGCTGGGATGTACGGTCGACATGGCCGTGCTGCGCGACGCGACGGTGGATATGGCCAACAAACGTATCTTCGGTCAGAGCCTGCGCATAGACAGCGTTGGAGCTACCTATCTCTATCCGGCCCCCGGCGGGGAGAGTGCGCCTGTACGCAAGGAGGAATCCGAACCGACGGACGACTCGGAGATGTGGACCATCACTGCCGACACACTGCGCCTTACGGCCCGCGACGGCCTCTATGCACAGCGTGGGGTCGTTCCGATGGCCGGGTTTGACCCCTCATATATAGCTGTAAATGATGTGATCATCGAGGTCGACTCGTTCTATAACCGGGGCACCTCTATACGTGTGCCCCTGCGCCGTCTGGACGCCACCGAGCGGTGCGGGCTGCCGCTGCACGCCGAGGGACTTTTTGTGATGGACGACGAGGCCATGCGTGCCACCGGTTTCTCGGTCGGCACGTTGCGCTCTGTGCTGCGTCTTGATGCCATGATGGGGATGGGCGATATCACCACCGACCCCTCGGTGCCCCTGATGCTGAAAGGGTCGGGACGTATCGACCCCTCTGATGTGGCCCTCGCATTCCCCGACATGAAGGCTATGACCGCTCCGCTGAAGCCCGCGTCCCTGAGTGCCGACATCGACGGCACCTCGGGGCAGCTCAACATATACTCGCTTGACGTAATCATGCCCGGAGTGGTGCGCATGCGTGCCAACGGCACCGTAGACCATCCGTTGGACCCGGCCAAAGCCGGGGCAGACCTGTCTGTAGACGGCTCTCTGGCCGCGTTGAGCGACAGACAGTTCGCCTTTCTCCCCATAAAGCATATCCCTGCACTGCAGCTCAAGGGTGATGTCGACTATCATCCCGGCGAGGCACAGGGCTCGGTGGAGGTCACTACGAGCGGCGGACGCATAGCTGCCGACGGCTCGTGGACAGCACGGACCGAGGATTATGATGCCGATGTGAGGCTCGACAGGTTTCCCGTCGATGTATTTATGCCCGAACTGGGCATAGGAGATGTCACGGGGCGGGTGCGCGTGGACGGCAAGGGATATAATCCCATGGCCGCAGGTACATCGATAGACGCCGATATGAAAATCGCCGATATCGAGTATAACAAGGAGCGGTACGAGGATATAGCGCTTGATGTGGCCCTGCATGCCGGCGAGGCCACAGGCCGTCTTGTGAGCCGCAATCCCGGCGCGGACGCATCGCTGGATTTCACGGCGCTGCTCAAAGGTGACACCGTGCGCTATGACCTCACGGGCGACCTGCGCGACATCAACCTCCAGACCCTCCATCTGTCAGATTCCCTGAACAACGGCCATGCCACCATACGCTCGGCGGGCTTCTATGAGATTGCCTCGGGGGGGATGGATGTCACCGCCGGAGTCAGCAACCTATACTGGCGGCTGCCGGGCATGACATTGAGCCCGGGCTCTCCCGTCGACCTGTCGCTGGCATCGGGAAATGCTGACGGCACCAAAGCCACCCTGACAAACGGTGACCTCGATATGCGGTTCTCGTCGCCCTCACCGCTGCTCAGTTTCATCGACTCGCTCACTCCGGCCATCTCCGAGGTGATGGCCGAGGCCGACAGCATGCGCATCAACGTGCGCCGTATCAATGACCTGATGCCGCGCTTCGCGCTCGATGCGAGGATGGGCAACGGAAATGTGGCGTCAGAGATACTTGCCTCGTCGGGCATACGGTTCAGTACGTTCAGGGGTGCGATGGCAAACGACTCGCTCATCAAGCTCGGTGCCGAGGTGCTGAGGCTCGATGCCTCGGGGACACGTCTCGACACGGTGCGTGTCAACGTCATACAGCATGGCGACTATCTTGTCTACAAGGCCACGGTCAACAACCGTCCCGGCACATTCGACGATTTCGCACATGTCAACATCAACGGTTTCGCGGGATTCAACCGCGCCTCTGTCTTCATGAGCCAGCGCAACATCAACGGCGAGCGCGGGTTCAACGTGGGTGTCAACGCCGCGATAGCCGACAGTGTGGTCTCGGTGAACATAGTGCCGCGCAAGCCGGTGATTGCATATAAGACATGGACGCTCAACGACAGCAATTTCATCAGCCTCAACCTGGCAGACAAGCATATAGACGCAGACCTGCGCATATCGAGCGGTGACAGCTATATCAAGATATTTACTCCCGCACATGCCGGCGACTCTCTTGTCGCAGGACACCACAGCCATGCGGGAGGACAGGAGGACATCATCGTACAGGCCGCCAATGTGCAGCTTCAGGACTGGCTCTCGATCAATCCTTTTGCGCCCCCTGTCAAGGGCGAGCTCTCGGCCAACCTGCATTTCACATATCAGGAGCCTGTGCTGACGGGCAAAGGTACAATCAGCCTCGATGACCTGTACTACGGACGGGACAGGGTAGGGTCGTTCGGTCTTGATGTCAATGTCGAGAACACCCCCGGTGGCAAGCTGATGGCCGATGTAGGGCTTATGGTCGACTCCGTGCGCACGATAACAGCCCACGGCGTACTCAACGACTCGACACTCGCATCTCCCTTCCTGTTGGATTTCAATATGATACAGTTCCCGCTGCGTGTGGTCAATCCGTTTATCCCCGAAGGTATGGCCACTCTGAGCGGCATGCTCAACGGCACGATGAAGATTACCGGCGACATGGCCGCGCCTGTCTTTGACGGTTATATCAATTTCGACAGCACCAATGTCAAGGTGGCAATGCTCGGCACCGAATTCAGGTTCTCGGACGAGAAGATACCCGTCGACAGCAATCTGGTATCGTTCAAGGATTTCAACATCTGGGGATGCAACAGCAATCCGCTTGCCATCAACGGCGAGGTCAATCTGCGCAGCCTCTCGGACATGAGCCTTGCGCTCGATGCCTCAGCCAGAAACATACAGGTGGTCGGCTCAGACCGTCCCCGCGGTGCCGAGGTCTATGGCAAGGCATTCCTCGACATAGACGCGTCTGTCAAGGGCAACATGAGATATATGGGAGTCAAGGCCGATGTCTCGCTGCTCGAGGGCACGAACGTGACCTATGTCCTCACCGATGCGGGCACAGGTATAACCCAGCAGAGCGACGACGATATGGTCAAGTTCGTCGAGTTCGCGGACACCGCGCAGGTGGCTGCCGCAGATTCGGTTGTCCAGACAGCCATGGCGATGAATGTAAGCGCCGACCTGCACATCAACCAGGGCTCGGTCGTGAATGTCGACCTCAACACAAGCGGCTCGAACAAGGTGCAGGTGCTCTCGGCGGGAGACCTCGACTTCTCCATGTCACCCCTCAACGGCATGCGCCTCACGGGCAGGCTCAACATTAATGGCGGATTTGTGCGCTACTCGCAGCCACCTATCCTCACCGAGAAGAATTTCCAGTTCCAGGAGGGGTCGTATGTGGCCTTCAACGGCGACGTCATGAATCCCGTGCTCAATATCCGTGCCGTCGACGTGCTCCGCGCCAATGTGACGCAGAGCGGGCAGAACTCGCGTCTGGTCAACTTCAATGTCTCGGTGGCCGTGACAAACACCCTCGAGAACATGAACGTGGCGTTTGACGTCTCGACCGACGATGACATAACCGTGCAGAACGAGCTATCGTCGATGTCGGCCGAGCAGAGGGCAAGCCAGGCCATGAACTTGCTGCTCTACGGCCAGTACTCCGGCTCGGGCACCAAGGGCAACACCAACCTGTCGGGCAATCCGTTGTTCTCGTTCCTCACATCGCAGCTCAACTCGTGGGCGGCAAGCAACATCAAGGGTGTAGACATCTCGTTCGGCATAGACCAGTATGACCGCACCTACGAGGGGTCGACCTCGACCACCACGTCATACAGCTACCGTGTCTCCAAGAGCCTCTTCGACGACAGGTTCAAGATTGTAGTCGGGGGCAACTATTCGACCGACGCGAACGCCGACGAGAATTTCTCGCAGAACCTCATCAATGACATCTCGTTCGAATATATGCTCAACAGGTCGGGCACGATGTATGTGCGCATCTTCCGCCACACGGGCTACGAGAGCATACTCGAGGGCGAGATAACGCAGACAGGCGTCGGCTTCGTGCTCAAGCGCAAGCTCAACTCGCTGTGGGAACTCATCGGCATCAAACGGGACTAAATGCAGCATACCGATATGAAACATCGCATCATATATATCATCGCCGCCATCGTGGCCGCCATGCTTGCCACAGGGTGTTCGACCACCAAGCGGCTTGGCAAGGACGACATACTCTATACCGGCCTCAAGGGGGTAGACATAGAGACGCCCGACGGTGAGAAATTCCCCTCGGGAGTGGTCTCGACGCTCGAGAATGCCGTCTCGGTCAAGCCTAACAACGCTCTGTTAGGGTCGGCCAAATACCGCATACCCATCCCTTACGGGCTGTGGGTCTACAACAACTGGCCCAATCCCAAGAGCGGATTCAAGCACTGGATATACGAGAAACTTGTCGAGGAGCCGGTACTTGTGAGCGACGTGAGGCCCGAGGTGAGGGTGCACATGCTCGACAAGCTGCTCGACGACAACGGATATTTCTCAGGCACATCGTCATACGAGCTCATACAGAAGAAGAACAAGAAGAAGGCCTCGATACTCTACCGCATCGAGCCGGGTCAGCCCTATCTGCTCGACTCGATCGAACTGTTGCCCGACACCACGTACCTCTATCATCTCATCGATTCGGTTGCGCGGGGTTCGCGCTATCTCAAGCCCGGCTCGCGCTACTCGACCGACTCGCTGGCGGCACTGCGTGTGCAGATAGCCAATACGGTGCGCAACAGAGGATACTATTATTTCCGTCCCGAGTATATCACATATCTCGCCGACTCGACTATCGAACGGCAGCGCATAGCCCTGCGCATGGATGTGGCCGACAACCTGCATCCATGGGCCCTCGACCGCTTCAGGACAGGCAAGATCACGACAATCGTGAACCGCAACAAGGGTGGAGGCACCCCTGACACCATCCAGACCGACAGGGGGACACTGATACAGTTCAGGCCATCGCGGTTGCGCAAGGGGCTTGTGCCCGGCTGCATAGCCTTCCGTGAGGGGCGCACGTTCTCGGTGCGCCAGATGGACCTGACGCAGACACGCCTGTCGAGGATGGGAATATTCAACAACATCAACATATCTGTCTTCCCTGACACCACGCAGAGGGACAAGCGTCTGCTCGATGTGCTGATAGACTGTACCTTCGACCGCCCGCTCGAGGCATCGGTCGAGGCCAATGTCTCGTCAAAGTCAAACTCCTATCTCGGCCCGGGCCTCTCGTTCGGTGTCACCAACCGTAACATTTTCGGCGGGGGCGAGCAGCTCAACGTCACCCTGACAGGCTCGTATGAGTGGCAGACGGGAAGCGGCCGCAGCTCGGCATTCAACTCGTACGAGCTGGGCCTCAACGGCACGCTGGCTTTCCCGCGGCTTCTGGCCCCGCGCTTTGTGCCCCGCTCGCGTCGCGACATCAACTGGACCCGCATCAATCTGGGCATCGACATGCTCAACCGTCCGCACTATTTCAAGATGTATCAGTTCAACGCCGGAATCGCATACGACTGGCGGTCGTCGAGATATATCTCAAACACCTTCACGCCATTCAAGATTTCGTACACCAAGCTGCAGCATACCACTCAGGTGTTCGATTCGATCATGAACGCCAATCCGGCCATCGCGCTCAGTTTCATGGACCAGTTCATCCCGCAGATGTCCTACTCGATGATATTCGACCGGGCCATGAACCGCAACAACACCATCAACGTGCAGGTGACGCTGCAGCAGGCCGGCAACCTGTTCTGGAGCATCTACGAGCTGTGCGGCAAGAAGGGGGAGAAGACCCTGTTCGGCACTCCGTTCTCGCAGTTTGTCAAGGGGTACGGCCAGATTGTCTACGGTCGCAGGCTGATGGGCAAGATGTGGCTGGTCAACCGTGTCGCCGTAGGTGCCGCCTATGCCTATGGCAACTCTAAGGAGGTGCCTTACAGCGAGCAGTTCTATTGTGGTGGGGCCAACTCGGTCAGGGCATTCACCGTGCGCTCTATCGGCCCCGGCTCCTATCGCGCACCGGCCGACCAGATAAACGGCTATTTCGACCAGACAGGCAATTTCATCTTCCTCGCCAACACCGAGCTGCGTTTCCCGATACTCGGCCCGCTCGAAGGTGCAGCTTTCATTGACGCGGGGAACGTCTGGACCCTCAAGAACGAGCCTTCTCGTCCCGGCGGACAGCTCAAGGCATCGACATTCCTGCGAGACCTGGCGCTCGGCACAGGTGTGGGCCTGAGATTCAATATCTCCATGCTCGTCATACGCGGTGACCTCGGCATCGGCATCCATGCCCCGTACCACACCTCGCGTCGCGGATACTATAACATGGAGTCGTTCGGCAAGTCGCTCGCGTTCCATCTTGCCATAGGCTATCCTTTCTGACGGCCGACAACATTAATGTGTCATGTTTTGTTCTATGAATATGAACAAGACGCTTAAATATATAATATTCTGTATCGTGATTGCCCTGATGGTGGCTGTATTTGCCGTCAGGGTCAACCGCGAGGACACTGACCCTGAGGCCGTGCCACACATAGATACCGCGACCAACACGGCAGGCAAGGTGGATATTTCCTCGCTCAAAGGGCAGTATGTGCTGGTCAATTTCTGGGACTCGCACAATGCCGTGTCGCGCATAGCCGCGGGCGAGTACGACAGATTCCTGCGCTCGCACCGCAATTCAAACCTCAGGCTGCTGTCGGTCAATACCGATGACAACCGCCGCCTGTACGACGAGATTGTCAGCCATGACGGCCTCGACAGGTCGACCCAGTATCATATCTCTGACACGCGGCGCGGCAGCCGCACGCCAGATTATCACCCCTCTCAGGGATATGCGTCATATCTCGTCAACCCCGAAGGTAAGGTTGTTGCAGTGAATCCGTCCGTATCGCAACTCGAGAATATATTTGACGAATAGATTTATTTGGCGGTTTTTGTTTTTTTAACTAACTTTGTGGAAATCAAAACCAGCTTAAAATCTATGTTGTATTCCATGACGGGTTTCGGGAAAGGCGTCGCCGAACTCCCGGGCAAGAAAATCACGGTTGAAGTCAAGTCGCTCAACAGCAAGCAGGCCGACATAGCCATGCGTGTGCCCTCGTCGCTGCGCGGTGTCGAGCTTGAGATGCGCAACCGCGTGGCCTCCACATTGTTGAGGGGCAAGATAGATGTCACCGTGAATGTCGAGACCATGGCAGGCGAGGCACAGCAGACACTCAATATCCCTGCGTTGCGACAGTATGCCGCCCGCATCGCACAGATGCGCGACGAGCTCGGGCTGCCCGAACCCAACGATTGGTATACACTGCTGCTGAGGTTCCCGGACTCGATGAAATCGGAGGCTCCGGCCGATGCCGACGATTCGGAGAACGCCGCCGCGCTCCAGGCTCTCGACACGGCACTGAAGGCCCTGATGGACTATCGTCGCACCGAAGGCGAGAAGCTCGAGAAATTTTTTGCCCTGCGTGTCGAGCGCATAGCCACCCTGCTGGCCGAGGTGCCCAAGCATGAGGGTGAGCGCATAGAGCGCATCCGTCTGCGCATGGAGGAGGGGCTTGCCAACCTGAACGGAGTCGAGTTTGACCGCACCCGTCTTGAGCAGGAACTCTTCTTCTTCATAGAGAAACTTGACATCAACGAGGAGAAGCAGCGCCTGGCGCAGCACCTCGAGTATTTCATGCAGACAATGAACGGCGCCGGTGATGCCGAAGGGAAGAAGCTCGGATTCATAGCCCAGGAGATGGGACGCGAGATAAACACCCTCGGCTCGAAGAGCAATCACTCGGAGATGCAGCGGCTCGTAGTGAGGATGAAGGATGAGCTGGAGCAGATTAAGGAGCAGGTGCTCAACGTATTGTAATCCTACCTGAATGAAAAGAGGCAAGATCATAATAATCTCCGCACCCTCGGGGTGCGGTAAATCCACCATAATAAACGCACTGCTCGAGCGCGGCGAGATAGATATGCGCTTCTCGGTCTCGGCCACCAACCGCAGTCCGCGTCCGGGCGAGACACATGGCGTGAACTACTATTTCCTGACCGACGAGGAATTCCGCAGCGCAATCGCGGGCGATGAGTTTGTGGAGTATGAGGAGGTCTATCCGGGCCGATATTACGGCACCCTCAAGCGCGAGGTGAGCCGTGTGGTCGAGGAGGGACATAACGTGATACTCGACATCGACGTCAAGGGTGGCGTGAATGTCAAGAAGCTCTATGGCCCTGAGGCGATAAGCATCTTTATCGCTCCCCCGAGTGTCGATGCCCTGCGGGCTCGCCTCGAAGGACGTGGCACAGAGACCCCCGAGGCGATAGCCCAGCGTGTGGGACGTGCGGAGTATGAGCTGTCGTTTGCCCCTCAGTTTGACCGCACCGTGGTCAACGATGACCTGCAGACGGCAATCGCGGAGGTTGACGGCATAATCAAGGGTTTCATCGCCTGAGACGGATAACGCAAACTTTACAAATCACTACTGTATGACCATCGGATTGTTAGGGGGCTCTTTCAACCCCGTCCACATAGGCCACATGATGCTGGCGAGCTACCTGCAGCAGTATGCGGGTTTTGACGAGGTGTGGCTGATGCTGTCGCCCCTCAATCCGCTCAAAGTCAACAGCACGGAACTGATTCCCGATGTCTATCGCCTCAAGATGCTCGATATGGCGCTGGGCGATACCAAAGGGCTGCGTGTCAACGATATCGAGCTGTCGATGCCGAGGCCGTCATATACCATCAACACCCTGCGCTATCTCTCGAAGCGTTATCCGCAGCATTCGTTCAAGGTGATAATCGGGGCTGACAACTGGAAGATATTTCAGCAGTGGAAGGATGCCGAGGACATACTGTCGGACTATGGCGTGGTCGTATATCCTCGGCCCGGCTATCCGATGGGGACTGTCTATGACGACCGCGTCGAGGTGATAAACGCCCCGGTGGCCGACATCTCGAGCACATTCATCCGCAAAGGCATAGCCCGAGGCAAGGATATGACATATTTCCTGCCATCGGGTGTATATGAATATATCAAGACAAACAGATTATATGGACTTAAAGCCTAACACCCTGAGCCTTATCGGGCTCTGCCGCGAGTATTGCTCGACCCTCGAGGGGGTCGACTCGATGGAGCCGGCACAATTTGTGGGCGCGCTGGTGCGCCTGTTGCCGCGCATCTATATCACCGCCACAGACCTGACACGCATCGTCACCATAGACGGCGATGAGGAGGGTGGCCTCGACAACTATCTCGAGGAAGACTACTATGAGTCGCTGCGCCTGAAGATCGAGAATCTGCTCGGGCCCGACGATGTGTATCTCGAGGTGTTTGAGGAGGAGATGAAATATTCGGATACCCCTATCGGTGCCAGTGTCGCCGAGGGGCTGTGTGACCTGTTCCAGTATTTCTACAATTTCACAGAGGCGATTCGCGGTGCGCTCGGCGACGAGATGATGGCTCAGACCATCAATTCGATGCGCGACGAGTTCGAGACGGCATGGAGCCAGACGCTGGTCAATGTGATGCGTCCGCTCAACTCGCTTGCCCATAAGGGCACCGCCGATATCGATGAAGATTATTGACAAGACTGAAGAGAAACAAAATCACATCACATATATGATACTAAAACCCGGCATTCCCGTGGGTTTCTGCAGTGACCACGCGGGCTATGAGATGAAACTGGTTATCGAGGGCTATCTCGAGGCCCAGGGCATCGAATATAAGGATTTCGGAACCTATTCGGCAGACAGCTGTGACTATGCCGACTTCGCACACCCCTGTGCCGAGGCGCTCGAGCGCGGAGAGATATATCCCGCCATCGCCCTGTGCGGTTCGGGAAACGGCATCGGCATTACCATGAACAAGCATCAGGGCGTGCGTGCCGCACACTGCTGGAACACCGAGCTGGCCGAGCTGGCACGCCGTCACAACGACGCCAACTGCCTCGTGCTGCCCGCGCGTTTCATCGACACCGTGACAGCAATCAATATCGTGGAGACATTCCTGAACACTCCGTTTGACGGCGGACGCCATCAGCGCCGCATAGAGAAGATTCCCGTAAGATAAGCCGATGCATACACGTCAGGAAAAAATCGAAGCCCTGGGGCGTGTCATAGACACTCTTGACATTCTCAGGGTCAAATGTCCGTGGGATGCCAAGCAGACCAACGAGTCGCTGCGTCCCAATACCATCGAGGAGGTCTACGAGCTGTGTGACGCCCTCATCAAGGAGGATAACGCAAACATACGCAAGGAGCTTGGCGACGTGCTGCTGCATGTGCTCTTCTATGCGAAGATAGGCGAGGAGAAGGGCGAGTTTGACATCGCCGATGTGTGCGACGCACTCAATACGAAACTTATCTACAGGCACCCGCACGTGTTCGGCAGCACCGAGGTCAACGGCACGGACGATGTGCTGCGCAACTGGGAGGAGCTGAAGCTGAAGGAGAAAGGGGGCAACAAGACCGTCCTGTCGGGTGTTCCCGTGGCTCTTCCGGCCATGATCAAGGCCGAGCGCATCACCGAGAAGGCCGCGAATGTCGGATTTGACTGGGAGAAACGCGAGGATGTATGGGATAAGGTCAAGGAGGAGATTACAGAGTTCTCGCAGGCCGCCTCGGGCATGAGTCCCGACGAGATGGAGGCCGAGATGGGCGATGTGCTCTTTGCCGTGGTCAATGCCGCGCGCCTCTATGGCATCAATTCCGAGAACGCCCTCGAGCGCACGAACGCCAAGTTCATCAGCCGTTTCAACCACATCGAGCGCAGGGCCAAGGAGATGGGACGTCCACTCAAGGAGCTGACCTTGGGCGAGATGGATGCCCTCTGGGACGAGGCCAAGAGGATGGAGGGTGGCGACGGGAGATGAATTATAACGAATTCAACGCCCATCCGCGAGACCCGTTCCTTGATTTCGACCCTGAGTCGCACGTCTATACTCACGCCGGACGTGAGTTCAAGTCAGTGACCACCCTTGTCGAGGAGTGCTTCCCGCAGTTCGACGCCGAGGAGTGGGCGCCACGCATAGCCTTGCGCGAAGGTGTAGACCCGCAGGTCATCATCGACCGCTGGGAGGCCGAGGGGCGCCGTGCCCGCGAGCTGGGCACGGCGATGCACGAGAAGATAGAACGCTATTATCTCGGCGACGACTGTGTCGACGACACCGATGCATACCGTCTGTTCAGGCCGTTTGCCGCCTCGATGCGTCTGCATCCCTATCGCACGGAGTGGCGTATATATCATGAGGATTACGACCTTGCGGGGACACTTGACTTTCTCGAGCGGACGCCGCAGGGCACTTTCAATCTCTGGGACTGGAAACGCTCGTGCAAGCTCGTTGACCGCTATGGCACCATCTGTGCCCACAGCCGCTATGGCAAGACGGGCTTCCACCCTGTATCCAACATAGAGGATACCCCTTACTGGCACTATGCCCTGCAGCTCAGTGTCTACAGGTTCATACTCGAGGAGAAATACGGAATACATGTATCAAAGGCGACGCTCGGGGTCTTCCATCCCGACTATGACCGTGCATGGGTCATACCTATGCCCGACATGCGCCCGCACGTGAGGCTGATACTCAAGAAAAGATGTGTCGGATGTGACTGATGTGTCTGTCATGTCATCTCTCCCCGCGTGCGAGCTCGATGACGTCAAGTGATTTGACTGTTCCTCCGTCGAGGGTCAGGCGCACGAGGGTACGTACCTTCTGCCATCCGTGATAGCCTGCGGCGCCGGGATTGATGTGCAGCAGTCCGAGACGAGCATCGGGCATCACCTTGAGTATGTGCGAGTGGCCGCATACCATAAGGTTGACGCGGTTCTCTGCAAGGATGCGGGCTACTCCGGGAGCATACCGTCCGGGATAGCCTGCTATATGCGTAAGCCAGACGGTGACTCCCTCGGTGGTGAACAGCTCGGTCTCGCGGCATTCGCGGCACACGTCGCCGTGGTCGATATTGCCCCTGACCGCACGCACCACGGGCGCCACGGCGCGCAGGCGCTCGAGTATGGTGATGTCGCCTATGTCTCCGGCATGCCATATCTCGTCGCATCCGGCAAAATGGGCTGCATATCTGTCATCCCAGCATGAATGTGTGTCTGAGAGTATTCCTATGGTCTTCATTTTCGTCTTATCAGTTCTATGCGGTTGAGCAGGACGGTCCCGGTCATATAGGTGAGCGAGAGGCGGTTAGGGCCCTCTGTCAGCTCAGCCTCGGCCCAAGTGGAGGGCGCGGTGGTGATCCAGTCGGCCTCGCGTACGGTCGGCGACACAAGTATGCCTGTGGGGCGGTCTATGCCTGTGCTGTCGATGATGCCGAGCGTGCGTATGGCGGTGGCAGAGGAGCCGTTTGAGCATACGATGCGCACGAAATATCTTCCGGCCTCAGGGATGTTGACATAGAATGTGAGGCGTGTGTTGTGGCGCGGGGCCAGCTCGATATATCGTGTGGCTGTCTCGCGGTCCTTGATGAGGTTGAGCGGCGGACGGCGTGGGGTGATGGATGTGGCACTCACCGTTATTACCGATTTCGGGTCTATGACCGGGGCCGACGAAAGGCTCTCCAGGCCGTCTTTTGCAACGGTGGTCACAGCGAGCACCGAGCTGTCTGCCGGAATGGCGAATATCGGTTCTTCGGTCAGGCGGCTGAGTGTCCCGTTGAGATATAGCCCGTATCTCATCCCTTCCTCTGGCTGTTGTGTGGTCAGTATGTTCGGTGCTGTCTTCTCTATCTTAGGCATGGGAGGCAGGGTTACGCTGCCGTCATCATCGGATTTGCCAGATGTGCCGTCCGAGATTCTGTTGCTCGCCATCACTATCTCTATGTCGTGATGTCCTGTGAGAGTGGGCGCGATGAACGGTGTGCCCGCTATAGAGTCTATGCTGAACGAGGCTATGCGGTCGCCTGTGCCATGGAGCGTGAATGTCAGCGTGGCGTCGCGGTATGGCAAGGGCCCTATGGTGCGCGAGCCGGAAAATTTTTCGGGTATGAACGGATGCACCTCGATTCCATTCGGGGTATAATGCAGTCCGAGCAGTGACTTGAGCAGGACGGCGGTCCATTCGCGGCTCACATCCCTTTTTGCCGACATGGCCCACAATGCGCCAACAGAGTTGCAGAAGGCGGTCTCATTGTCGGCATCGGCCGCGGCCATTGCCATCAGTGCCTGGGTCTCGGGTGTATATTCAGTGGTTCCGGGGCCGAGCGGATAGTATTGCGGAATCCCTTCGGCCAGCGTTGGAAAGGATTTGACGAGTGCGGCGCTCATCTCGGCAATGGGGAGCGACAGTAGGGTAGCGGCTGCATTGGCGCCGCAGTCTGATGTCTGGGCGAGAATCGGGTAAGGCTCACTGTAGAGCATCGCTCCGTAGCGCGAGAAGGGGGGAAGCCAGAAGCGGTTGTTGATGGCGTTGCGGGCCTCCTTGGCTTCAAGCCTTAGCGGAACCGAGGCCCCGAGACCCAATGTGTCGGCCATGGCTGCGGCCACCTCGAGGGTATGCCAATGGAAGATATTGACATAAAAGGATAGGCTTGAGGTGCGGTCGGCAGCCGTCATCCATGACGGATATGATGTGTCGAGTCGCGGACTGCTCCCTCGCATCAGTCCCTCCGAGGTACCGGCTATGGGACGTTCGGCCCGCAGTGAGGTCATGATTGTGCTGTATGCCTCGCGCAGCCATTCCATAGACCCTGTGGCACAGTACACCTCCCATGCCGCGGCCCCCCACTCGGGCCATCTGTATTCAACCGGGAATCCGTCGCGCTTCACGCGTCCTCTGTCCGTAAGTGCGCGCAGTGCCTCCATCGACCTCTCCGGGTCGAGCATGGCCCCTGACATCCATATTGAGAGGGGGGTGAGTGCCGTGTCGGCAAGTTCTGAGGATGTCAGTGCGTCTGCTACAGGCGATTCCGAGCTCATGACCAGGGCCGATGTGTGCGGCACAGGTATGAACAGCTTACCACCGACGGTCATGCTGTCGGCGAACACCTCGATGTCGCCGTTGACAAACAGGGCATCGGCAGGCGCTGTCGGGCGCCCGCTGCAGGCAGCGAGAAAAATCAGGGTGAGTATGTCGGCAATGAATCGCACTGTGGGGTGGAGATATGACAATGACGATGAGGTTTCGCATCCCCTGTCGAGGGGCCGGGAACTCTCACCGCCAATGTGGTGTCTTGTGGGATGTATTATATCGCTTTTTCAATGTTCAGGCGAGATGCGCTTGTGTCGGCGCCACGCCTCTGTCAGTCTTGCAAACCTCCTTTCGGTTAGTTGGGGATGGTTGAAGATTTCAATCGCGTCGCGGGGAATTAATCCTCGTTGAGACGAAGCTGCTGTACATAGACAGCCTTCATCATCTTCTTGCGGTTGGTTACAGAGGGCTTCTCGAAGGCCTGGCGTGAGCGGAGTTCGCGCACGATGCCGGTTTTCTCAAATTTGCGCTTGAATTTCTTGAGGGCCTTCTCGATGTTCTCGCCTTCCTTGACTTGTACGATAATCATTTTAGGGTTTCTTGATTTTGTGAATTATGACCTTGCCGCGAGGCTTGGCCGGGTGATTGATATGGTTGAAAAAATGTTGTCGCTACCTGCTTTCCGCAAATAGCGTCGCAAAATTACAAAAAATCCCCGACATGCCAAAATTTTTTTGCCTTTGTGGAAGAAAAATCTATCTTTATCAGATATTATTATTCCTCAATCTCATCGAGGTCATAGAAAAGCAATCTGGTGTGGTCGCCGTCAATCTCCTGGCTCAGAGGTAAGAAACTATTCTTGAGGTAGAACGGGACGGCATCCTTATAGGCATCTACAGTTATGAAACGACATCCTGTCTTATTGTCAATGACGAAATATGATTTTATGAAATCAAGGATAAATGTACCAAGAGACTTTCCTTTTACTGATATGTCAACGCCTAACCGGCATATTTTAGTTGCCGGGTAACTTTTGAGTCTTTTCTCGTTGACGAAACGCTTTCTTCGGAATCTGTTGAATTCTGTCTTGTTCTCAAAGTCTGAAATTGAGACTCTGTCGTTTGCAAGGCTGAAAAAACCTACGACCTGTCTTGTTTCTTTTGTTTCTATAACATAACTGACAGCGAGACGTGCCTGACGATATTGAATGGCTTCATTCAATATGAAATCATTCAAGTCTGCATCTCCACAATCAAATGCAGAGATACTTTCACCCTTTGCAAGTCGCCGTATCTGATATGTATTGGCTATCTCCTCTGATTCCATGTCGTCATTTCACGAACATAGACATAGCGGCACGATAGTTTGCTTCGCGGCGTGCCTTGTCTTCCGCAGATTCTTTCGGCGGATTTTTCATGCGTTCCTCAAAACGTCTTGCGTCTTCTCCGAAGAGTATCGGTGTTTCCTTTATTGGTCGTGCCATATCTGGTAGTTTGATAATCAATGGCAAAGATATAATAAAATTCTGATATGAAAGGTTTTTTTAATGAATTATTTGCGTGTGTAGATATAAATTGTTGTCATGCCTTGTCGTCCCGTTTGCTTAATGTGAAGGTAAAGCGCAGTCCACCCTCGGGGAGGTTTGTGGCATGGATGGTACCCCCGTGCAACTGTACGGCGTTGCGCACTATGGCGAGGCCGAGTCCTGTGCCCCCCATAAGGCGCGAGCGACCCTTGTCGATGCGGTAGAACCGTTCGAATATCCTTTCAAGGTGCTCCGTAGGGATGCCGTTGCCGTTGTCGGTCACGCTGAATGTGTATTTGTCGTCGGTCTCCCCTTCGAGGCGTATCACTATGCTGTCCCCTCCGCTGTAAGCTATCGCATTGTCAATCAGATTGCGGAATATCGAGCTGATGAAGGTGTGGTTGCCATATATCTCCATCCCCTCGGGCACATCGACCCGCAGGCTCATCCCGGCATTTTCGGCCTGGGGAGTCTCGGATTCTTCAATCTCGGCGAGTATTCCGTTCAGGCTCAGCGGTTCTTTGGAGATGTTCGCGGCACCGTCGTCCATGCGCGTGATGTCGGCCACGTCACCCATGAGGTGTGCCAGCCGGTCGGTCTGTGCCAGTGACTGCTCCAGGAATTTCCAATGTTTCTCCGGGGGAAGGTTACGGTGGGCAAGCACAGTCTCAAGACATACCTTGATGGAGGCCACCGGGGTCTTGAGCTCGTGGTTTATGTTGTTTGTCAGCTGTTTCTTGATGCGGGTCTTCTCCTGCTGCTCGTGCATGGCGCGGCAATGCTCGGCGTCACGCTCGGCCATCGTCTGCTGCAGACGCACATATAGCCTCACTATATGGTTGGAGATGCTGCCAAGCTCGTCGTGTGGAAATGGTTCCCAGTCATATATGCGTTCCCCCTTCTCGGCCTTGGCTGCGAAGAGGTTGAGGCGCGTGATAGTACGTCCCAGCCGCCGTGTGGCGAAATATCCCGCGAGGCTCACGCACAGGGTCGTGCCGAGCATGAACCACAGGAACGAACGGTCGGCCTGCAGAATCTCCTGGAGGGAGAGAGAGTAGGGGACTGCCGAGCGCACGATGATGTCCGGGGTGCTTGTCGCCGAATAGAAATAGGTGTCGTCCGTGCTTGCCGAATGGCGCCTGATGGTGCGTCCGCTCCCGTTGGCTATGGCTTCCTTGATTTCGTGGCGCCCGAGATGGCTTTCGGCCGGGAGCTTGTCGAGGGTATTGTCGAACACCAGCGAGCCGTCGGTATTTATCACCGAGATGCGCAGTCCGGGCAGCGGCAGACGCTGCGCCGAGATGGTGGCCAGAAAATCTATCGAATCTGTGTCGAGCGCGTCAATCAGGTGGGTGTTGAATATCTGGAGCTGTCCGTCGAGCTTGTCTATCTTGTACTGTTTCTCGCGGTAATACTGGAACATGACGAAGCATCCCACCAGAAACCATGAGAATCCCAACAGCAGCATGAAGAGCCGTATATGGTATGGAATCCTAAGCCTTGAACCCATATCCGTAGCCCGAGCGTGTGACAATCATTTTGCCGTATCTCCCTATCTTTGAGCGCAGACGGGTGATGTTGACATCGACCACACGGTCTATCACCACAACTTCCTCGGGCCAGATACGTCCCAGTATCTCCTCGCGCGAGAAGATGCGCCCCCGGTTCGAGAGCAGCAGGCACAGTATCTCGAACTCCTTGCGCGGCAGACGCACTTCGGTGCCGTCGACAGTGCAGCGTTTGAGCGACGGGTCTACAGACAGGCCCTCGAAAGATGTAGGGCTCTCTGAGGCCGCAGTCTCATGCTGAGATGTGCGGCGCAATACCGTGCGTACCCTTGCAAGCACATTGCGTATGGAATAAGGCTTGGCGATATAGTCGTCGGCCCCGAGGTTGAGTCCGGCCACCATATCGTCCTCGGTGTCGCGTGCCGTGCAGAATATTATGGGCACACGGGCCAGTTGCGGGTCCTTCTTCATGGCGCGTGCCATGTCGAACCCGCTCTTCTCGCCCATCATTATATCGAGCAGAATCAGGTCATACTGTTTCAGGTCAAGGGTCATGGCCTCTTCAGCGCTGTAGGCCGTGTCGACCTCATAGCCCTCGATCTCGAGATTGAATTTGAGCGTATCGCACAATGTGGCCTCGTCATCGACCACCAGTATCTTGCTTGTGTCCATAACGCTGCAAATATAGTCAATTTTACCCTCACCCGCATCATCCCCACAATCTTTTTAATAAAAATGTAATACAAAGCGCAGACGGCCATACATGGCCGTCTGCGTAGGTGGTGTCATTTGCCCCATTTGGATTTGAGGGCGGTGAGCTCGGAGGCTGTGATTGGCATGACGGTGCCGTGGCGCGGTGCGAAGTCTTTGGTGAAGGGCTTGGGATCTGAGAAGGTCCTGAGGTCCCTGGAGGTCTGATATTCGTAGCGCTTTGAGGTGTAGAGGTCGTACATCAGCACATACTCGTCGGAGTCGTTGAGCTTGAAGACTCCCGAGCCTTCTACCGGCGGATGCCCGGCATAGGCGTCGACATAGTGGCCGCACTCTTCCCATGGGCCGTGGAGGCTCTTTGAGGTGGCGTATTTGATGCCTTTCATGTGCTTCTCAAGGTTCTCGTTGTCCTTGAAGAACATATACCAGAGTCCGTCGGGGCCTTTCACGATGTCGTTGTCGATGCAGCCGTTCTCGGTGTTGAAGAGCACCTGCGGCGCGCTCTCGAAGGCTGTGAAATCCTCGTTGGCATAGGCATAATATGTGACGAGTCCCTTGGATTCGTCCTGACGGCGCACGGTGAAATAGACCATATATTTCCCGGCCTCGGGGTCGTAGATGGTCTGCGGGGCCCAGACCCAGTAGGCGTCGCCGAACTCGGCTGGAAATGCCTTTGAGAGATGCACGGCAGAATGGGTCCAGTTGACCATGTCGTCCGAGCGCAGCATGACTATGCCGGGATTCTCTTTCCAGCCGTTGCGGACGGTAGACATGTCGGTAGCCACGATCATGTAGCTCTTGCCGTCTTCCGAACGGAGTATGTGGGGGTCTCTGAGGCCGCCGCTCACGGATATGGTGTCGGCCATGACCACGGGCTTGTTGGCGTTGAGGGCTTTCCAGTCGAAGCCGTTGTCACTGACGGCGAAATGCAGGTTCTCTTTCAGCGGGCCTTCGCCTTCGAAATATGTGAATATATATGCGGTGGTGGGCTCGGTCTGCGCGCATGCCGATGTGGCCGCAAGCAACGCCCCCGCAAGAAGGATGGATTTCATTGATGGGGTTATGGGGTGAGGGAACTAAGACAGATAGGGCATATAAGACATATAAGACTTATAAGCCTTATTTGCCTTAGTTCCCTGATTCTACATTGCGAATACATTGAATCCGCCGTCGACTACGGCGACGGCGCCGGTGACGAAGAGCGATGCGTCGGAGATGAGATACTGTATGGTGCCGCAGAGCTCTTCGGGCTTGCCGAAGCGCTTGAAGGGGGTCTGGCGTATCACGTCCTCGCCGCGCGGTGTCAGCGAGCCGTCGGGGTTGGTGAGCAGCGAGCGGTTCTGGTTGGTGAGGAAGAAGCCGGGAGCGATGGCGTTGACCCTGATGCCTGAGGTGAATTTGGTGGCAATCTCGTTGGCCATGAAGGCTGTGAAGTTGTTGATTCCAGCCTTGGCGGCGGCATAGCCCATCACGCGCGTCATGGGGCGGAACGATGCCATGGACGAGAAGTTGACGATGGCGCCCTTGCCTGCGTCGACCATCGGCTTTAGGAATACCTGCGTGGGTATCACGGTGCCGGTGAGGTTGACGTTGAGCACCTTCTCGAATGCCTTGACGTCGATGTCGAAGAATGTGCCGGTCGGTGCGATTGTCGCGCCGGGCATATTGCCTCCGGCGGCGTTGAGCAGCGCGTCAACACGTCCGTATCTGGCCATGATCTCGTCACAGTTGCCTTGAACCACGGCATGGTCCATCACGTCGGTGACGAGGAACATCGCCTCGCCCCCTTCGGCCTCAATCTCGGCCACGAGTTTGTCGCCCTCTTCCTTGCGGCGTCCCATCAGCACCACTTTGGCACCCTCCGAGGCCAGATATTTGCCTATGCATGCGCCGAGCACGCCGGTACCGCCTGTGATGACTACGACTTTGTCCTTGACAGAAAATAGTTCGTTCATAATGTATTATGCTTGGTTGTTGTTTTCCTGACCTATTGTTGCCATGATGCCCGAGACCATGCCGAGCGCGAGCATACGGCCATGGAACGAGTATCCGGCATTATATCCCATCTTCTCGTCGCCGAGCATGAGGGGGGCGTGGTCCACACGCATGGGCACGCCGGGACGACGTGTCTCGAAGGTGCGTATCACGTCGATGAGGCGCGGGTCGAGATGGCTCGACTCCTTGAAATCGCCGTTGGGGAGCACGCGGCAGATGCGGGCATGCACGAAATGTGTGCGGTCGGCATATTTGCGCGCCAGCGCGGGCACGTCGTTGTGGGCTCCGCCGCTGAGCGACCCCGCGCAGAATGTCAGTCCGTTGTGCTGATTGGGCACGGCGTTGAGGAACCACTCGATATCCTCGTCGCAGGTGACGATGCGCGGCAGTCCGAGTATCTGCAACGGGGGGTCGTCGGGATGCACGCACATGTCAATGCCATACTCGTCGCACACGGGCATGATGGCCTCGAGGAAATATTTCATGTTCTCGCGCAGCTTGTCGCGGTCGATGCCGTCGTAGAGCGCGAGCAGCTTGCGGAAGGTCTCGACGGGTGCCAGGTCATCTTCAGAGATATTGCCGTTGACGAATCCCTGGGTCTTGACGATGATGTTCTCGACCAGACGGTGCTCCTGTCCGGGAGTCATCCCGGCCTTGATTTCCTCGAGGCGTGCGCGGGTCTCCTCGTCATAGTCGTCGATGGCCCCCGGACGCTTGAGGATGTAGACGTCGAAATATGCGAACTCGGCGCGGTTGAAATAGAGGTTTGTCGTGCCGTCGGGATTGGGATAGTCGAGGTCCGTGCGGGCCCAGTCGAGCACAGGCATGAAATTATAGCAGATGGTCTTCACTCCGGCTTTGCCGAGGTTGGCGAGGCTCTCCTTGTAGTTCTCGATGAGCCTGTCGCGGTCTGGCCCGGCATACTTGATTGACTCGCTCACCGGCAGGCTCTCCACCACCGACCAGCGCAGGCCGTGCTCCTCGATATAGTTTTTCATCTTCATCACCTCGTCATAGCTCCACACCTCGCCGTTGGGGATGTGGTGGAGTGATGTCACTATGCCTTCGACACCTATCTGTCTGAGCATGTCAAGGGTGATTTTGTCGTTCGGACCGAACCACCTCCAAGTCTTTTCCATATATGCGGTTTTTTGTCAGTTGTTTCTGTATATCGCCATGCGGTCTATGACAACCCCTTCGGTCAGGGGTGTCAGGGTCACCTTATTCTTTCCTCCCTGCGCGGGGCTGAACGTGATGCGTCTCACGGCCTGTCCTCGCAGTATGTTCTGTTTCCATTCCTCGCTGCGCCCCTGTGTGGCATAGTTCACGGTGCGAGGCTCGGAGCCGTTGATGCTCACCGTCATTGACAGCGCGTCACCCTCAACGGGGTGTGTGGGGAGCATCATCAGCTCTACCGCCAGCGAGTCGGCAGCGGGGATGTCGAACGTAAAGGTGACAGGCTCCCCCTTGTGCAGCGCCACACTGCGGGCGCCGTGTCCGAGGCCGGGATGCGGTGTGCACTCACCGGCGGCATCCATGCCGTCGAGAGTCATCAGAGGTTCTTGGGTATAGGGATAGGGGACGCGGGCCTCCTCGTGTGGCACAGGGCCGAAGACGGCCAGCTTGCGGGGCTCATGCGACATGATGCCACGCCATTTGCCGTTGTTGGCAATCCCTTCGTTATATGTATATGTAAGGGCTATGATGCTGTCGAGGGCCATGTCCGAGGCCGCCCATGAAGCCTTGCCGTAACGGGCGAGCTGCCCTGCGAGGGTCTTGACGTTCATCTGCGTGGCACCCTGCACGGGATATTTCACAAGCTGGAAGAAGGCGTCCTTACGGCTGTCAGGCACGAGTCCCCACATTGCCTCCACGTTGTCTGAGATTGACATGTAGGCCGCGAGCCTGTCCCTGACCTCCCTCTCGGTCCAGGGGATGTCGCGGATTGTTGACCAGTACTTTCGGTCGGCCTCCTCGGTGCGGGTGCCCCCCATGAACTCGGGCTTGCGTATCTGTGCCAGGCGGTAGTGTTCGTCCATCACCGTGGCGATGCGCCCTCCCAGCGTGTCGCCGAACTCACGGGCATAGAATCCGGCCTGATGGTTCCTGACCCCTCTGGCCCGGACGCCGTCCATGTCCCATGCCATATCCATGAAGAGCTCGGTCTGATACTCTGCCGGCTTTATGTCGCCGACATTGAGTATCCACATATCGCGTATGCCCTTGTCGTAGGCCATCGACATCTGCTGCCACAGCAGATAGGGGCTGAAGGTACAGAGCCACAGGTAGTCGTGAGGACGTCCCCAGTATGACACGTGGTAATATATGCCGTTGCCACCCTTGCGGGCCCTCTCAACTTCGGTAGGGAAATGGCGTATGTATCCGTAGTTGTCGTCGCACCACATCAGGGTCACGTCGTCGGGCATCTCGAGTCCGGCGTTATAGACATCAAGCACCTCCTTGTAAGGGATGAATACCTGAGGCACCTCCTTGACATCCTTGTTGACATGCCGCGCTATGAGTCCGCGCTGGTCGGCGAGCACCCTGCCGAGGGCTTCCTTCTGCTCTTCGACGCTCTTTGCGCCGAGCATCTTGCTGTCGTGGACTCCGCGCATCCCGAGGGTGTAGACAATCTCCTGTCCGGCAACCTCCCTGACCCTCTGCTCCCAGAAATCGTACACGCTGTCGCGGTTGTTGATATAGTCGTATGCGCCCTTGCCTCTCGCGGGCCACTCGCCCGCGGTGCTCGACGCCATCGGCTCGCAATGCGAGCCACCTATATAGATGCCATATCTCTCGGCTACCTCACGGTTGCCCGGGGTGAGGAAGAAGGGACGTGTGCACTCGTGCATTGCGGGCCAGTAATAATTGGCTCTCAGGCGGGTCATCAGCTCAAAGATTTTCGCGTTTGTCCTCGGCCCGATGGTGTGCAACCCACATTCGGCCTCGAATGTGGTGCCGCTCCAGGGCATCAGTCCCCAGTCCTCGTCATTGATGAATATGCCCCTGAGCCTGACCGACGGCGACTGGATGGTGCGGAATCCCGCCGGAATCTCCAGCGAGTCCTTAGGCTGCGGCGTCACGTCGGCCCACCACTCCCAGGGCGACACCCCGAGCATACGCGACAGCTCCATCATGCCGTACATGGTGCCGTGACTGTCTGAGCCTGCTATGACGATGCGGCCGTCGGGCAATGACTCAAGCATGAATCCCTCGTGCCGTCCGCGCAGGTCGGCATAGTCGAGGCCGAGGGTGTCGAGGAGCGGATTGACGCCAAGCGTGCCGACAATGATGTCAGCCTCCCCGGCAGCGGTCTCAGCGGGTGCCCCGAGCACCGAGTGGAGGTCACTCTCAAGTATCCCGAAGGCTGTTTTCACATGCACGGCCTCGGCCTCGTCGAGCGACACCCTTATGGGTTCGCCGTGGCGCAGCACGGCGGCGTGGGCTGCCACCGAAACGAGTATCAGGGTGAGTAATGCGGACAGTCTGTTCATGATTTCAGATGGTAAGGGTTACACGATGGCAAAGTTAGCAATTATTCTTGTTTCAAGTGCGGGTTTTATGTTTCAAATACGGGTTATAAGTCTGTCATTTTATTCATTCGACAATGTTTTTTAATCAAATCCGTCCGGCGGGGTGCGTTGATTGAACTATTCTTCGTATATTTGCAACGCAAGTCCGCAAGGGCCACCTTAAACCAACCAGAAGACAGAGATGCGACGCTACCTGCTTTACGTCATCCTTTTCATGCTGCCATTGCTCTCAGCCGCTGTCACCGTGAGCCCCAACATCAGGCATATCGGTGTCAAGGAGGGTCTGAGCAACGGTTTTGTCAATGACATGACCCTCGATTGCCGCGGGTTCCTGTGGGTGGCGACGAACTCGGGCCTCAACCGCATCTCGGGGAGCAACATCGAGCGTTTCACGCGTGGCAACTCGGAGATACCCAGCGATGAGATTGTCTGCCTTTTCTATGACGCGCGCACCTCGCGCCTGTGGATGGGGACACGCCTGCGTGGAATCGGGATTTATGACTGCAACACCGGGAAATTCACCACCCTGACCTCGGAGGACGGGCTGCTGAGCCACGACATAGCCGACATAAGCCGTGCCGCCGACGGAGGACTGTGGATATTGCACCGCATCAAGGGAATACAGCATTACGACCCCAAGACCGACACATTCACCAACTATCCAGACACGGAGTTTCCCGAACTGGCCCACCACACGCGCGTGCTTGTCGATGACGGGGCCGGAAAGCTCTATGTGGGGCAGTTTGGCAACGGACTGACGGTGGTCGATGTGAACCGCCGCAAGGCCGAAAATTTCAAGACCGCAGGTGGAGCCCCCCCCTAATAATCTAATATCCAACTATATACGCATAGTCAAGATTGACTCGCGCCAGAATGTCTGGATTGGCACCAACAAAGGGGTTGTGATGTTCAACCCTACCACTCGCCAGTTCAGGCCCGTGCCGGTACGTCCCGGAACGATGAATGTCGACAATATCTATGACATATCCGAGACACTTGACGGACATATAGTCCTTGCATCCGATCTCGGCGAGGTCACCCTGCTTGACCTGCGCACAGACTCGGCCACGGCCCAGGCCTATTATGGCGTGCAGTCCGTGAGTCCGTCGCAGAGCGGACTATCCTCACCCAACGTCCGCAAGATATGCGAGGACGGATACGGAAATATCTGGGTCGGCCACTACAGCACGGGAGTCGATTTCATACCTTCGACCGTCACTGAGTTCAAGACCGACAACCTCAGCTCTGTATTCGGCGCACCCCAGCGCATATATGGCATAGATTCGGATTACGAGGGCAACCTGTGGATAGGTGGCGAGAACTCGCTCGCGCTCTACCGCAACGGCACCGTGGTGCGACGCTGGGATCTCGGGCCATATCTCAACCGTCACCGCTCTGTGGTGTCTGTGGTCTATCCCGACCGCAAGGGCAACATCTGGCTCGGGGTCAACGACGTCGGTGTCATCAAGTTTGATGTCGCGGCAGACCGCTTCGAGCATATCGACCTGGGCCAGACGTTCAACGTCGGCGCCTTCCTTGAAGACCGTGACGGACGTATATGGATAGGCACCGAGGTCGGCCCCGCCAACTCGCTATACTCGTACCGCGACGGTGTGGTGACACCCGAGAAGGTCTATAACGACGATATGCCCCGTCCCACAATCTCGGCCCTGATGAAGGATTCGAAAGACCGCCTGTGGGTCGGCACGATGGGCAAGGGGCTCTTCGTGTTCGAGACCGACGGGGTGCGCCGGGTGCGCATAGACGGACGTGACGGCCTCCCCTCGAACAATATAAACCAGCTCTATCAGGACAGCGACGGCAACGTGTGGGTGGCTACCGACGAGGCACTTGTGAAGATGGCCGACGAGGACAACCCCGGCAAGATGGAGATATTCAACCACGACGACGGTCTTGCCGAAGACAATATCCGCTCGGTGTGCGAGGACCTGAAGGGCAACATTTGGGTATCGACATATTCGGGTGTCTCATGTCTGCGCAAAGGACGCGACAGGTTTGAGAATTACGACTATCGCGACGGTCTCCCCGAGAGCGGCTTCTCGGCCGCGTCGGTGGCGCTTATACCCGACGGTACCCTCTACTGGGGCTCGATAGGTGGCCTGAGCTCGCACAGTCCGCATATATCCAAGGTCAAGAATCCGTCGCCTGCCGTCAGGCTGGTGAGTGTCGAGAACGTGACCGCCAAGGGTAACCGCCGCATATTCGGCGGACGTGACGGTGACATACGGGTGCCGTATGACGAGAACTCGCTGCGCATACATTTTTCTGTCGACAACTATGCCGAGGCACCGCAGACCGAATATTCGTATCTGCTCGAGGGTGTCGACCGCGAGTGGCAGTATATCGGCAACGACAATTCGGTATATTTCAAGAATCTCGCACCGGGCAAATACCGTCTTAAGCTAAGGGCACGCCTCAAGAACGGCGAGTGGAACGATGCAAACACACACTCTCTCAATATTACCGTCAGTACTCCGTTATGGCAGACGTGGTGGGCTATCACATTATATATAATAGCTGTGACCCTGATTGTGTGGTATGTGCTCCGCTCGTACAAGAAGCGCCTCAAGCTGCACAGCAAGTATGAGATTCAGCGCCGCTATCTCGACATGGAGCGCAAGCGCCGCCAGGAGGAACAGGACCTGAACGCCGAGCGCATGCGGTTCTACACCAACGTGGCCCACGAGCTGCGCACTCCCCTTACGCTCATACTCGGCCCACTCGAGGACCTTGCGCAGGACAAGCTGTTGCCCGCAGCCTTTGTGCCGCAGATCAAGAGCATACACGGCAATTCGGTGCGGCTGCTCAACCTGATAAACCAGATTATGGAGTTCCGCAAGATGGAGACGCAAAACCGTCAGCTATCCGTGGTGCGCGGCAGCCTCTCGGATCTCATAACGGAGATAGGACTGCGATATAAGGAGCTCTACAAGAATGAGAATGTCGAGTTCCGCCTGTCGGTCGAGCCCCTGAGCCCGCGCATGTATTTCGACCGCGAGATAATCACCACCATAGTCAATAATTTCATCTCCAATGCCATAAAATATACGGGGCAGGGGCATATCACACTCTCGCTCGACGCCTGTATGCACGAAGACGAACAGTATGCCCGCATATCCGTCGAGGATACGGGCTACGGCATAGAGGCCGACGTGCTTCCCCGCATATACGACCGCTATTTCCAGGCCAAAGGCAAGCATCAGGCCTCGGGGACAGGCATCGGGCTTGCCCTGGTCAAGTCGCTTGCCGAGCTGCACAAGGGTCTGCTCCGTGTCGAGAGCAAGCTTGGCGTCGGCTCGACATTCAGCTTCCTGATACGCATGGACGAGATATATCCCGACGCCATCCATCAGGAGAGCCCCGAGCCCGAGAAGAAGGATGAGGCCGGAGGTCTGGAGACATCCCCGGTCGAGAACCGTCCCGTGGTGCTGGTGGTCGAGGACAATGCCGACATACGCGACTATGTGGGCAAATCGCTTCTGGGCGACTATACCGTCATCAGTGCCTCTAACGGCAACGAGGGTCTTGACATGGCCCTGCGCAATACGCCCGACATCATTGTCAGCGACATCATGATGCCTGGCATGAGTGGCATAGAGCTGTGCCGCACCCTCAAGGCCGACATACGCACCTCGCACATTCCCGTCATACTCCTCACGGCCAAGGACACCACCGCCGACAAGGAAGAGGGATATGAGAGCGGCGCAGACTCATATCTGACCAAGCCGTTCAGCGCCAAGCTGCTCAAGACCCGAATAGCCAACCTGCTCGAGGGACGCAGGCGCCTGTCGCGCACGGTGGCCGAGCATGCCTCATCGGGTGTGGAGGTCACTCCCCATCCCGAACCTGAGGTCTCCCCCTCGCCCGATGTGCCGGAAGAGGCTCCGGTGATGCCGAGACTCAGCAAACTCGACCGTGAGTTCCTCGACAAGCTCGACACGCTCATCAACGACAACATGACTACCGCCAAGATTGACATGGCATTCCTGACGGACAATATGTTCATGAGCCATTCGACATTCTACCGCAAGGTCAAGGGGCTCACCGGCCTGACGCCTGTCGAGTATGTGCGCAAGGTCAAGCTCGGCAAGAGTATCGAGCTGCTCAAGAGCCGCGACTACAGCATAGCCGAAATATCATATATGACGGGCTTCAACAGTCCGGCCCACTATCGCGAGGCGTTCAAGGACGAATACGGCATGTCGCCCTCGCAGTTCCTCAAAAATAACTGAAAAATCCAGACAGTCAACTTATACCATGAAACCTTCATCACTTATCCTGTTATCGGCCGCCATATCGCTCTGCTCTGCCGGAGCGTATGCGCGCGACTCGCACAACATCAACCGGGGGTGGCGCTTCAGCCCCGGTGACATTCCCGGAGCCGAGGCCCCGGCCTTTGACGACTCGTCGTGGCAGACGGTCAACGTGCCTCACGATTTTCAGATACACCAGCCCTGGGTTGCCCCCGACGCCTCTGAGAAGGGTGACAAGACCAACGAGATGGCCAACATAGCCAGCCGCCTCAGCTCGCGCGGCTTCAAGGAGATGGGTCAGGGATGGTATCGCAAGACATTCACCCCCGACGCATCGTGGAACGGACAGCGCGTGCTGCTCGATTTCGAGGGGATAATGCTTGTGGGCGACGTGTGGCTCAACGGCGAGCGCATCGGTGGGACGGATTACGGCTATCTCGGGTTCGAGTCTGACATCACCGGCAAGCTTAAATATGGCGAGCCCAACGTCATAGCCGTGCGCGCCGATACGGGAAAGCCCGAAAATTCGCGCTGGTACACCGGCGGCGGCCTCTATCGCGACGTCAACATCAATGTCACAGACCCGAAGCAGTATTTCACACGCCACGGTCTGCATATCACAACTCCCGTCGTCGACCCGGCCCGCTCGACTGTCGTAGTCGACGCCGAGATGGCCAACTATGTCAAGGCCGACTCGCTTGAGGTCGGTATTGACATCATCGGCCCGGACGGCTCTAAGGTCTATGCCGGACGCAACCGCCTGTGGAATAACCGCCGTCAGAAGGTGCGCGAGTTCCGCATCGACAGCATCGCCATAGACAACGCCCTGCTGTGGGACTGCGAGAATCCCAACCTCTATACCCTCGAGGCAACCCTCTATCGCCCCGACGGAACTGTGGCCGACAAGGTGAGCGAGCGTTTCGGCATCCGTAAGCTCGAGTTCTCGCCCGAGTTCGGCATGAAGCTCAACGGCAAGAAGGTGCTCCTCAAGGGCATCGCCAACCACCACACCCTCGGTGCCCTCGGCGCGGCAGCCTATCCAGCTGCCATCGAGAAGCGTATCAAGATGCTCAAGGATTTCGGTTTCAACCACATACGCTCGTCGCACAACCCCTACAGCAAGTCGCTGCTCGACCTCTGTGACGAGTATGGCATCCTTGTGGTAGACGAGCTCTATGACAAATGGACCGGGCAGTATTGCGGAGGACGCACCGACTGGACCGAGCGCTGGCAGCACGATGTGCCCGAGTGGGTGCGCCGCGACCGCAACCACCCCTGCGTGGTGTTCTGGAGCCTCGGCAATGAGCTCCAGCTTATCCCCGACCTCGCATACAACGACTGGGGCGTGACACCCTACCATCTGCAGAAGGCCCTCCTCAACCGCTATGACACCACACGCCCTGTCACAGTGGCCATGCATCCCCGTGGACGCAACGAGAAGACCGACTCGCTCCCCGCACCCCTTGTGATGGAGACCGACATCGCCGCCTATAACTACAGGTATATGTATTTCCCCGGCGACTCGCGCCGTTTCCCGTGGATGATGTTCTATCAGAGCGAGGCCAACACGAGCGGTCTCGGCCCGAATTTCTTTGAGATGGATCTCGGCAAGGTGATAGGTCTTGCCTATTGGGGCATGATCGACTATCTCGGCGAGTCGCACGGATGGCCCGCCAAGGGTTGGGCACAGGGTGTCTTCGACATCTCGCTCGAGCCCAAGCCGATGGCATGGTTCCTGCGCTCGTTCTTCAAGCCCGACGAGCCGATGGTCTATGTCGCTCCCTTCCGCGAGACCAAGACAACCGAGTGGAACGGCGTGGCCATGGGTGGCCGCACATTCACCGACGGCTGGAACTTCGAGCCGGGCGACTCCGTGAAGCTCTATACCTACACCAATGCCGACGAGGTAGAGCTGCTGCTCAACGGCAAGAGTCTCGGACGCAAGCGCAATGATGTCGGCGACACCAAGGCCCGTAACCGCATCGTGTGGGACGGCATACCCTATAAGGCGGGACGCATCGAGGCTCGTGCATACCGCGACGGTCAGCCCAAGCCTGTCGCAACCCATCAGCTGCAGACTACAGGGAAGGCCACACGTCTCAGCGCTACCCCCGACAACACTGCATGGCAGGCCGACGGCATGGACCTGCAGCATGTCAAGGTCGAGGCTCTCGACTCCAAGGGGCGCCGCGACCGTCAGGCCGCCGGGCTCGTGACATTCAAGGTAGATGGCCCCGCCGAGATTGTCGGCGTCATCAACGGCGACATCAACAGCAACGAGCTCACCGTGGGCGATACGCGCAGCCTCTTCAACGGCGCGGCCACAGTGATACTGCGCAGCACCACGGGTGCGGGCCCCGTCACCCTCACCGCCACCGCCCCCGGCCTGCGCCCCGCCGTGCTGAAGATGGCCACCGATTGAGGTAGGGCAGTTGCTCTGCAGAATCTCAAACCATCTGGACGATGGTGCCCCGCCGATGCGGGGCGTGGCCATAATAGCCTCGGGGTTTGCCCCGAGGTATAGGATAATGTGTGTCTGCGGCCCCCGTATGGGGGTCGCGGCACATGAGTCGCGGTGCGCGGACCCCCGTGCAGGGGTCCGGATGTGTAGTGTGCCTTCAAGACCTATGGGCAAGCCCATAGGCTATTATGGCTGTGCCCCGCGTCCGCGGGGCGTGCGTTAAACAGGAGGGGGTTATAACGCCCTCAGAAAATCTACCAACCACCCCCGAAAATATCCCAAATCGGGGGTTTGACAGAAAATCCACCCTATCTGAACGAAAACCAACGGTTGTATTCTGTTAATAAATGTAATTTTGCCTCGTCGGATTGATGTGTCCGGCTGATGTAACTGCTTCCTCACATATACTACCTTAACTAATATTCTCAACCATTTATTTATTTAATACCAAAATTATCATGAACCACCTTATGAGTTCGGGAAAACGGGGGCTCCAATCGCCCAGGTTCTTCCTTGCAGCCCTGATGATGCTGGTTGTCTCGATGACAGCCGTGGCACAGGCGCTCACAGTGCATGGTACCGTCACCGACGCCACAGGCGAGCCGGTCATCGGCGGTACAGTAATGCTTGTCGGCACCCAGAATGGTGTCGCCACCGACATTGACGGCAAGTATTCGCTCACGAATGTCCCCGCCAATGGTAAGCTCGAGTTCCGCTATGTCGGCTACAATACCGTCGTAGAGGAGGTCAAGGGCCGCAACGAGATCAATGTCACCATGTCTGAGGACAGCGAGCTTCTTGACGAGGTCGTTGTCGTAGGTTATGGCGTACAGAAGAAGAGCGACGTGACCGGCGCACTCAGCCACGTAAGTGCCGAGGAGCTCCAGAGCCGCCCTGTCAGCAACGCCTTCGAGGCACTGCAGGGCAAGGCTGCAGGTGTCGACATCACCACCAGCGAGCGTCCCGGTAAAGTCGGCGACATCCGCATCCGTGGCGAGCGTTCGCTGACCGCATCCAACACACCTCTTTATGTTGTCGACGGTGTGCCCCTGATGTCCGGCTCGGGCATCGAGACCCTCAACCCCCGCGACATAGAGTCTATCGACATCCTCAAGGACGCATCCGCAACCGCCATCTACGGTTCGCGTGGTGCCAACGGTGTTGTCATCGTCACCACCAAGCAGGGCAAGGCCGGCCAGTTCAGCCTCAACTACTCGGGTTCAGTGACATGGCAGAATCTCGTTGACCGCGACAAAAATGTCAGCGCCGCCGACTATGTGAACTATCGCCGCTGGGCCGCCTATAACAGCGATCCCACCAAGTATGCCGATCCCCGCACCGGCAACTCGCGCGAGAATGACGCTGCCATCTTCAGCGTTATCACAGACCCCACCGCATACGACAACATCATGGGAGCATGGGACAACGGCACATGGGATCCCTCGCGCATCAAGCAGTACGACTGGACCGACATGGCTACCCGCACCGGTTTCGTTCAGGAGCATACTATCAGCGCCTCCGGCGGTACAGAGAAGATGAACGCCTTCGGTTCGTTCGGCTATCTCAAGAACAAGGGTACACAGTATGGCCAGGAGTATGACCGCTACACCGCACGTCTCGGTGTCAACATCACTGCAGTGCCCTGGTTCACCCTCAGCATGAACATCAACGCCTCGCGCGAGCATCAGGACTATGGCATGTCCAAGTCATTCGCTCCTTCGGGCACCAATGCCGTAGACGGCATCTATCTGCTCTATAAGAAAGCTTACAACTGGGCACAGCCCTACGACGCCAACGGCGAGCGCATCAAGTATCCCGGCGGCGACAACCAGGCCTACAACCCCATCAACGAGTGGGAGCACAACATCTCGGAGCGCGAGACATACCGTGTGCTCGGTTCGTTTGCAGGCACATTCCATTTCGGCGAGATCTGGGCACCCCTCAAGGGCCTCGAGTATCGCCTGCAGTTCGGCCCCGACTACCGCAACTGGCGTCAGGGTGACTACGTTGACACCCAGTCGGCCTACAAGTGGATGAACGAGGGCAACAACCAGGCCCGCTGGCAGACACGCCGCGATTTCTCGTGGACTCTCGACAATATGATCACCTATAACAATACCTTCAATAAGGTACACAACGTAGGTGTAACCCTCCTCCAGACTGCCTCAAAGTGGAACTATGAGACAGGTACGATGAACCTGAGCCGCCTTGAGCAGGATATGTACAAGTGGAATGCGATGGGCTCGCTCGACATCACCAACAAGGAGAACGGCGCAAGCATGAGCACCGGCATCAACGAGCGTCAGCTCGAGTCTTACATGATCCGACTCAACTACGGTTTCGCAGACCGCTACCTCATCACCGCATCGGGCCGCTGGGACGGTGCCTCGCAGCTCTCGAAGGGCCGCAAGTGGGCCTTCTTCCCCTCGATGTCTCTCGGCTGGCGTATCCAGCAGGAGTCTTTCCTCCGCGACATCGCATGGATGAACAACCTCAAGATCCGCGCCGGTGTCGGTACGACAGGTAACTCGGCAATCGACCCCTATTCGACCCTCGGCCAGATCCAGTCTGTATTCGTTCCCACCGCCGACGGCCAGGAGAAGGCTTACCTTATGAATGACCCCGCCGCCGTCAAGGATATGCTCGTCATGGCCAACACCGAGGTAGGTTGGGAGAAGACAACACAGTGGAACTTCGGTATCGACTACGGTTTCCTCAACAACCGCATCAACGGTAGCTTGGAATTCTACACCTCCAAGACCAAGGACCTGCTCCTCAAGATGACCATCCCCACCGTCACCGGTTACAACTCTACCATCGGCAACATCGGCAAGACCTCTAACAAGGGTGTTGAGTTCACTATCAACGCTATCCCCGTACAGACCCGCGATTTCGACTGGACGACATCGTTCAACGTCAGCTGGCAGAAGGACAAAATTGACGAGCTTGCAAACGGCAAGGAGGATGACGTGGCCAACAGCTGGTTCATCGGCGAGCAGCTCGGCGTGTACTACGGCTATACATCAGCAGGTATCTGGCAGGAAGGCGAAGAGGCCGAAATGGCCAAGTGGGCCGAGAAGGGTACCAATTTCACAGCCGGTATGGTCAAGCCTTACGACGTAGACGGTGACTATGACATGGACGATGATGACCGCATCATCATCGGCAACAAGCGCCCCACCACAACCGCAGGATGGTCGAACACCTTCACATACAAGGGCATCGACCTGAGCTTCCAGATCTATGGCCGCTTCGGATACTGGATTGACCGTCCGGCAGAGCTCTTCGGTTACGGCAACCTCACAGAGGATTTCGCAGACTACTGGACTCCCGACAACCCCGGTGCAAAATATCAGAAGCCTATCCTGACATCGGTGCAGACAGGCAGTGTTGATGCATATGCCAAGTCTCACGGCTATCAGAAGGCCAATTTCATCCGCATGCGTAACATCTCGCTCGGCTACACACTCCCCCAGAGCATCCTCAGCAAGACCCAGCTCAAGAACGTGAAGATCTACGGCCAGGTAATCAACCCGTTCGACATCTATCAGTCGGTTGACGGCCTCGACCTCGACACCGGCCTGAGCTACTACAACCGCAGCTGGGTAATCGGTCTTGAAATCGGTTTCTAATCCCTTAAACTAAATCAGAAAAATGAAATACAACAAATATATCGCAACCGGTGTCCTTGCCGCCCTCCTTGGCGGTGGCTTCACCTCGTGCTCCGAGGACTTCCTCGACGAGGAGTACACCACCGGATATTCGACTGACTACTTCAAGACTCCCGAAGGCATCCAGTCGCTGACCCTCTCGCTCTATAGCTCGATCCGCTGGATTGGCGGTTATGAGTCGCAGGGTTATAACGCCACCATGAGCGGAACCGACGAGTTTGCCATCGGTACGGACATGTGTAACGAGATGTGGAACACATACGACGTGCGTATGGCTCCGACATGGGTTACCACCAACGGCAACACAGGCACCAACGCCAATATCTGGGATACCGTCTACTATGGCATCTCTTCGGCCAACACCATCATTGCCAGTGCATCTCTCATCGAGGACGATGCCATCCGCAACTCATGTCTCGCACAGGCATATTTCTATCGCGGATTCAGCTTCTATATGCTCACCTCGCAGTTCGGCCACTGCGTTCTGCAGACTACCCCCACCACAGGTATCGTACGCTCGTTCGAGAACACCACAGCACAGCAGTGCTGGGAGCAGATCATCTCTGACCTCAAGACCGCATACGACCTCTTTGACGGCGAGAACAATGTACTTGCCGGCAAGGGTGTGAGCTGGACCAAGGCTTCGGCCGCCCACTATCTGGCCAAGGCTTATCTGTTTGCCGCATCCGAGCGCAACAACGACTGGAACTCGGCAGTGAAGGAGCGGTATCTCCGCGATGGTCTCAAGGCTGCCGATTATGCCATCTCGGCCCGCAAGCTCGAGAAGGATGTGACCGAGGTCTATGGCAACTGGACCGGTCCTAACTGCGACATCGAGAAGAGTGACGAGCTCCTCGTGGTCGTTCCTCAGGACGAGAATTTCTATGGCCGCACAATGAACCGCAACCCGGGTGCGTTCTTCAATCCCCAGTTCGAGAATTTCTCAATCTACACCGTCACCGCAGGCAAGACAAACATGCGTGGCTGTCTCACCGGCGGCAAGGGCTTCCAGCGTTTCCGTCCCACCGAGTACACCCTCTCGGTGTTCGACAATGTGAACGACGCCCGTCTCTGGAAATCGTTCGGTACTGTCTTTGGAACCTGTCTCGAGAATACCCTCGACACATCTGTTGACGACAAGACAGGCAAGCCCAAGAATCTTGACCAGTACAATGCCGCACAGCATCTCGGTACAGACAAGCTCACTTTCGGCAATCCCTATATCGTGTTTGTCATCAACAAGAAGGATGAGCATGCATTTGACAATTTCAAGTTTGGTGCCGCCAAGTATCAGACAGATGCCAACTTCAATGACGTAGAGGGTCGTCTGCCTGCCCCCAACCAGGAACGCAACGGCACATCGACCTTCTCAGGCAAGCCCAATTTCCCTGTCCTCGATTCGTGGATTCTTTATCAGAACGGTCAGTTTGTGGGTGACCAGTTCGGTGATGCACGTCAGTCCGGCGCATACCAGTCGTGGGGCTGTAACATGTATCCCGGCATCATCAAGCACACCTGCGGCTACCTCAACGCCTTTGGCGGTGACAGCGGCTCGCGCGACATCATCCTGGCCCGTCTGGCCGAGACTTACCTGATACGTGCCGAGATCAAGGTTCGCCTCAATGACTATCCCGGGGCCAAGACCGACATCGACGAGGTGCGCAAGCGTGGCGCATGGCACGAAGGTGAGAACCGCAGCTACTATGTTGACGGAACAAAGGAGGCTGCCATGAAGACAACCAATGTCACCGGTAAGGCTGCCAATGTTGATGGTCTCAATGGCCGTAACCTCGGCATGAACTCCTACTATCTCTCTAACCCCGGTCTGGCTGTGACATACGCTTCGACCGAGAACGTGATGACCAACTGGAGCTGGGACAAGCTTCCCGCCGAGGACGAGGCCGTTCTGGCCAAGATCGGTGTGAGCGGTCAGTTTGAGCGTGCCCTCCATTTCATCCTCAACGAGCACACCCGCGAGCTCGTGGGCGAGTTCAACCGCTGGGAGCACCTCTCGCGCACCAAGACCATCGAGACCCGCGCCGTCAAGCTGAACCCCGACGTACGCTATTTCGATGCCAAGAAGCACTATCTGCGTCCTATTCCCCAGACATTCCTCGACAACATGCAGAATCCCGACGGTACAAACCTGTCGGATGCACAGAAGGCTGAATGGCAGAACCCCGGCTATTGATATGCCGAGGGCTAAGCCCCACCTTTACTATTGGTAAATAAGATTGATAAGGGGGCATCGACTCAGGGCGATGCCCCCTGCTTTTATATAGAAGAAATGATGAATATGTCTTACAGACTTCCGGCACTTGCTGCCACACTGCTCACGGCGGCTGCCGCCATAGGGCAATCGGGCTATGATTATTCGCGGCTTAAGACCGAGCATCTTGACCGCGGGGTGGTTGCCGTGCGCCAGGACGCCGATACGGTGGCCCTGTCGTGGCGCTATCTGTCCGCCGACCCTATGGACCAGGCGTTCGACATCTACCGTGACGGACACAAGCTAAACAGGAAACCGATAACAGACAGGACATTCTACAAAGACCCATACACCGGCGCCGCTCAGGCACGATATGAGGTCAGGGCCCTCAAGGGGCATAAGGACGGGGGCGTATATACCCTCCCGGCGGGGTCTCCGCACGGATATATAAGCATTCCGCTCGACAAGCCCGAGCTCGGGGTAGACCTGTTCGGCAAGGAGTACTATTATACCGCCAACGATGCCTCGATAGGCGACGTGGACGGCGACGGGCAGTATGAGATTTTCCTGAAATGGGACCCGACAAACTCGCACGACAATGCCCACAACGGATTCACCGGCCCTGTCATCATAGACTGCTACCGTCTGGACGGCACACGTCTGTGGCGCATCGACCTCGGCGACAACATACGCGCCGGAGCTCACTACACGCAGTTCCTGGTGGCTGACTTTGACGGCGACGGACGCGCCGAGATGATATGCAAGACCGCAGACGGCTCGGTCGACGGCACAGGGCGCATGATAGGCGAGCGCAAGGCCGACTGGCGCAACATCAAGGGACGCATTGTGGCCGGGCCGGAATACCTGACGGTGTTCAACGGTCTGACAGGCGAGGCTATGGCTACAGTCGACTACATCCCCGAACGCGGAGACCTGCGCAAGTGGGGCGACAGCTATGCCAACCGCTCTGACCGTTTCCTTGCGGCCACGGCCTGTCTTGACGGCCGGAAGACATCGGCTGTGATGTGCCGCGGATATTACACCCGCAGCGTGCTGGCCGCATGGGACTGGGATGGCAAGGAGCTGAAGTCGCGCTGGGTATTCGACAGCGACAATCCCGGCTGCGGCGATTATGCCGGACAGGGCAACCACAACCTGCGCGTGGCCGATGTCGACGGCGACGGCTGCGACGAGATCATCTACGGACAGATGGCCGTAGACCACGACGGGACAGGACTCTATTCGACCGGGATGTATCACGGCGACGCCATGCACCTGCTCTCTGACATCAATAATGAGAAGTATTATGTCTGGTGCTGCCATGAGAACCGCAAGGACGGGACCACACTGCGCGAGGCGGCCACGGGCAAGGTGATACTGCAATATCCCAGCGACCAGGATGTGGGCCGTTGCATGGCCGCGGACATCGACCCCACGCATCCCGGCATCGAGCTGTGGTCGCCCAATACGGGTGGAGTCCGCGCATGGGACGGCACGCTTCTCACTCAGCCGCAGGAATACAATACTTATGCCACCGCGGGCGTTCCTATAAATATGGCCGTGTGGTGGGACGGTGACCTGCTGCGCGAGCTGCTTGACAGGAATACGGTGAGCAAGTATAACTGGGAGAAAGGTGTCTGCGAGCCGCTGCAGGTATTCGAGGGGGCCGTGTCGAACAACTGGACCAAGGCCAATCCGTGCCTGCAGGGGGACATCCTCGGCGACTGGCGCGAGGAGGTGCTGATGCGCACCCCCGACAGCTCGGAGCTCAGGCTCTATGTCTCGACCTTCGACACCCCCTACAGGTTCCACACATTCCTCGAGGAGCCCGCATACCGCCACAGCATCGCCAACCAGAACGTGGCCTACAACCAGCCCACACAACCGGGATTCTATTTCGGCCCCGACCTGAAAGGGAAGACCTTCAGGGGTACCTTGATAAGATAATCATCACAAAAAGACAGATATAATACCAAGAAACATGAGACTATCAGGCGCTTTACTGACACTGGCTGCGCTCGGCATGGGAATGGCCATGTCGGGCCAGCAGAAAATCTCGTCGCCGATGGAGGATGTCAACGGTGTGATAGACAACACCCTCGACAGCCTCAACAAGGCCCGCACGGCACGCCCCGTGCCGGGCTCGACACGCAAGGGCGACAACCCCGTGCTGTTTCTCGTCGGCAACTCGACCATGCGCACCGGCACACTCGGCGACGGCGGCAACGGCCAGTGGGGCTGGGGCTACTATATGCCCGAGTATTTTGACGCCGGCCGCATCACGGTCGAGAACCATGCCCTCGGGGGCATGAGCAGCCGCACGTTCTATAAGAAGCTGTGGCCCGAGGTGCTGCAGGGTGTCCGCCCCGGCGACTGGGTGATAATCGAGCTGGGACACAATGACAACGGCCCGTATGACTCGGGACGCGCCCGCGCCTCGATACCCGGCATAGGCGAGGAGAGCCTTGCCGTGACCATCAAGGAGACAGGCGAGCCCGACACCGTATATACCTATGGCGAGTATATGCGCCGCTTTGTGCGCGAGGTCAAGGCCAAGGGCGCGAGACCGATACTCTTCTCGCTCACGCCACGCAACGCATGGGACGACAAGGACTCGACCAGGATTACCCGCGTGAACAAGACATTCGGCCTATGGGCCCGTCAGGTTGCCGAGGCCGAGAATGTTCCGTTCGTAGACCTCAACGAGATTACAGCGAGCAAGTTCGAGCGGTTTGGCAAGGAGAAGGTCAAGACCATGTTCTATATCGACCGCATCCACACCTCGGCCTTCGGCGCGAGGGTCAACGCCGAGTCTGCCGCGGAGGGTCTGCGCGGAGTCGAGGGGCTGGAGCTGGCCCAATATCTGCTCCCTGTCGAGATTGACACCAAGACAGGCTCGTCGCGCAAACCGGGACGCCCGGTGGTCTTCACCATCGGCGACAGCACCGTCAAGAACGAGGACAAGGACGACGACTCGATGTGGGGGTGGGGCAGTGTGCTGCACGAGCTCTTCGACACCACAAAGGTCTCGGTCGAGAATCACGCCATGGCCGGACGTAGCGCCAGGACATTCCTCGACGAGGGACGCTGGGACAAGGTATATAACGCCCTGCAGCCCGGCGACTATGTGATAATGCAGTTCGGCCACAATGATGGCGGCGACATCAATACGGGCAAGGCCCGCGGCGAGCTGCATGGCGCAGGTGGCGAGAGCAAGGTGTTCAGGATGGAGGCCACGGGCAAGAACCAGGTCATCTATACATACGGCTGGTATCTGCGCAAATTCATCATGGACGCCAAGGAGAAGGGTGCCATACCCATCGTGCTGAGCCATACGCCCCGCAACAAGTGGCAGGACGGCAAGATCGAGAGCAATGCCGCCAGCTTCGGCCTCTGGGCCCGTCAGGCCGCCCGTCAGGGAGGGGCATATTACATCGACCTCAATGCCATCTCGGGAAAGAAATATCAGGCGATAGGCCCGGAGGGGACACCCCCTTATTTCAAGAAAGACCATACGCACTCGTCCAAGAAGGGCGCGCGCCTCAATGCCGCAAGCATCGCCGAGGGTCTGCGCGGCACATCGTGTCCGCTCAAGGATGCCCTCCTTCCCGTCGAGTATTCATACACCATGGATGCCAACGTGCCCGCATACAACGAGTTTGACGGATATGGATATGACTTCGGCACTGCTCCGACCAAGGATGGCAAGCCGTATTTCTTCTCGGTGCGCGTGCCCGACGGAAACTATAAGGTGACCGTGCGCCTCGGCGACAAAAAGCGCAAGGCCCAGACCACAGTCCGCGCCGAGAGCCGCCGCCTGATGCTTGATGACGTGGCCACGGCAAAGGGTAAGTTCGAGGACAGGACCTTCATCGTGCACAAGCGCCAGAAAGGCATCAGCCTCAAGGACTCGGTGCGCATCAATCCGCGCGAGGTGGGCACCCCGACATGGGATGACAAGCTCACCCTCGAGTTCACGGGCCATGCCCCCGCGGTGCAGAGCGTCACCATCACCCCCGTCACCGACGCCGACAGCGTGACTACAGTCTATCTTTGCGGCAATAGCACCGTCGTAGACCAGACCAAGGAGCCCTGGGCGAGCTGGGGACAGATAATGCCGGCATATTTCGACAGCAGCGTGTGTGTGGCCAACAATGCCGAGAGCGGACAGAGGGCCTCGTCGTTCCTCGACTCGAAACGCTATGACAAGGTTCTCTCCATGGCACGTCCGGGCGACTGGATGCTTGTCGAGTTCGGCCACAACGACCAGAAGGAGCGCGGCCCCGGCAAGGGAGCATACTACAACTTTGCCACCTGCCTCAAGATATTCATCGACCGCGCCCGCGCCGCCGGGCTGAACCCCGTGTTCATCACCCCCACGGCACGCCGCCACTTTGACGACAACGGCAAGATCAAGGACACGCACGGCGACTATCCGCAGGCTATGCGCGAGGTGGCCGCACGCGAGGGTGTCCCCGTCATCGAGCTCAACCCCATGACCAAGACCCTCTACGAGACCATGGGTACGGAAGACTCCAAGAAGGCCTTCGTCCACTATCCGGCCAACACCTATCCCGGACAGACCGAGGCACTGGCCGACAACACGCATTTCAATCCGTTCGGCGCCACTCAGGTGGCCAAATGTGTGCGCGAGGGGCTGAAGAAGGCCGCTCCCGAGCTGGCAAAACATCTCAAGGATGCTCCGGCATACGACCCGGCCCATCCCGACGACCCGGCGGAGTTCTACTGGCCCGAAGCACCCTTCTTTGAGGCTGAAAAACCGTACGGAAACTGAAAATAATACCTTTTTGCCGATAATCCCCCTCTATCTGACCGATAAAGGGGGATTTTTCTCGCCATAAATCAGTACTTTTGCAACAGATAAAACTCCAATCATCAATCACCGTGAAAAAACTTCTTGTCCTGTTGTTTCTTATCGCGTGTGCGTTGCCCCAGATGCGGGCCGAATACCGCACCGTCAGGGTCGAGGCACCTTTCCCGATGCCCGACCTGCATGAGTTCATATTTCCCGACAGGGATTTCCCCATCACGAAATACGGTGCCCGCAAAGGGCCCGGGCGTGACAACACCAAGGCCATCGCCAAGGCCATCGACGCCTGTCACCGCGCAGGGGGAGGCCGCGTGGTGATTCCTGCCGGCGAGTGGGTGACCGGGCCGATACATTTCAAGAGCAATGTCAACCTGCACCTTGCCGAGGGTGCCGTGGTCAGGTTCACGGACAATCCCGCCGACTATCTCCCCGCTGTGATGACATCGTGGGAGGGGATGGAATGCTACAACTATTCGCCGCTGGTATATGCCTTCGACTGCGAGAACATAGCCATCACGGGCACGGGCACACTTGCCCCGGTGATGGACCTGTGGAAAGTGTGGTTCAAGCGTCCCGCCCCGCACATGGAGGCCCTGAAACAGCTCTATACCATGGCATCGACCGATATCCCGGTCGAACAGAGGCAGATGGCACAGGGCGAGAACAACATGCGTCCGCACCTCATACACCTCAACCGCTGCCGCAACGTCCTGCTCGACAGTTTCAGGATTCGCGAAAGCCCGTTCTGGACCATCCACCTCTATATGTGCGACGGTGCGATAGCCCGCAACCTCGACGTTCATGCCAAAGGACACAACAACGACGGCATAGACATCGAGATGACAAGCAATGTGCTGGTCGAGAACTGCACCTTTGACCAGGGCGACGATGCCGTGGTCATCAAGTCGGGACGCAACCGCGACGCGTGGCGCCTCGACACCCCGACGCAGAATGTGGTGGTGCGCAACTGTCATGTGCTGGCCGGGCATGTGCTGCTGGGCATAGGCAGCGAGATTTCGGGTGGAGTGCGCAACGTATATATGCACGACTGCACTGCGCCGGGGAGTGTCTACGAGCTCTTCTACCTCAAGACCAACCATCGCCGCGGCGGCGTGATAGAGAACATCATCATGGAGAATGTCACCGCCGGACACGCCAAGAGCGTGATGGAGATAGCCACGGAGGTACTGTATCAGTGGCGCACGCTGGTGCCGACATACGAGAAGAGGCTCACACGCATCGACGGACTGCACATGCGCGATGTGCATGTCAAGAGCGCGGATGTGGTCTATCTGCTCGACGGATGCCCCGAGCTCCCGGCACGCAACATCACCATGCACAATGTGACGGTGGATACCGTGAAGAAATATATAGGATTCATAAACAACGTCGAGAATGTGAGCATCCTCAACCTTTCACCCTCAAGACCTGCACAACCAAATGAATAGACTTGGCATAGCAATGCTGGCCGCCGCCCTCGCGGGGAGTGTGGCCATGAACGCCGGAGAGCGTTATAACATCAACCCGGGATGGCGTCTCGCCATCGGGGATTTTGCCGGAGCGGAGAGCCCGAAATTCGATGACTCGGAGTGGAAGACCGTCACCCTGCCGAGGGCGCACAACGAGGACGAGGCATACCGTGTCCTCATCGACAACCTCACCGACACGGTGGCGTGGTACCGCAAGCATTTCACCATACCGAAATCAGCCAAGGGCAAGAAGGTTTTTGTCGAGTTCGAGGGCGCGCGTCAGGTGGCCGATGTGTATATCAACGGACATCATCTCGGCGCGCACGAGAATGGCGTGATGGCGTTCGGGTTCGACCTGACGCCGTATATAAAGTTCGGCAAGGAGAATCTGCTGGCCGTGCGTACCGACAACGACTGGAACTATCAGGAACGCGCCACGGGTGCCAAGTTCCAGTGGAACAACAAGAATTTCAACGCCAACTATGGCGGCCTACCCAAGAATGTGGTGCTCCATGTCATGGAACCTGTCTATCAGACGTTGCCCCTCTATTCGTCGTTCGGAACGACCGGGGTCTATGTCTATGCCAAGGATATTGACGTGCAGGGACGCACAGCCGACATCTGCGTGGAGTCGCAGGTGAGGAACGAGACATCAAAGGCTGCCGAAATAAAACTTGTGACCGAGGTGACAGACCCCGACGGCAAAATGGTCGCGACATTCAGCTCGGACCCCCGCACAGTGGCACCCGGGGCTCTCGCCGTCATCAAGGCGTCAGACAAGGTTGGCGGGCTGCATTTCTGGAGCTGGGGCTATGGCTATCTGTATGACGTGAAGACACGCCTTGTGGTCGATGGCCGCGATGCCGACGAGACAGTGACGCGGACAGGTTTCCGCAAGACCGGGTTCGGCGACGGACAGTTCCGCCTCAACGACCGCACGATGATGGTCCACGGCTATGCGCAGCGTACCAGCAACGAATGGCCCGGAGTGGGCATGAGCGTGCCGGCGTGGCTCAGCGACTACTCAAACCGCGAGGTGGTGCGCTCGGGCGGCAATGTGGTCAGGTGGATGCATGTGGCGCCGTGGCGTCAGGATGTCGAGTCGTGCGACCGCGTTGGACTGATTCAGGCGATGCCGGCCGGAGATGCCGAGAAGGATGTCGAAGGACGGCAGTGGGAACAACGCGTCGGACTGATGAGGGACGCCATAGTCTACTATCGCAACAATCCAAGCATCATATTCTATGAGTCGGGCAACAAAGCGGTCTCCGAACCTCACATGGCCGACATGAAGGCCCTGCGCGATGAGTTTGACCCGCATGGCGGACGTGCCATCGGCAGCCGCGAGATGCTCGACAGCAAGACATCGGAGTATGGAGGCGAGATGCTCTATATCAACAAGAGTGGCGGTCAGCCCCTCTGGGCCATGGAGTATTGCCGTGACGAGGGATTGCGCCGCTACTGGGACGACTGGAGCTATCCCTATCATAAAAACGGCGACGGTCCCCTGTATCGCAATGCCGATGCCTCGGCCTATAACCTGAACGCCGACCAGCTCGCCATCGAGCATATAAGGCGCTGGTTCGACTACTGGCAGCAGCGTCCCGGCATGGGAGACCGCGTAAGCTCGGGTGGCGTGAAGATTATCTTCTCGGACACCAATACTCATTGCCGCGGCGAGTCAAACTACCGCACCAGCGGTGTCAGCGACGCCATGCGCATACCCAAAGACTCGTATTTCGCACATCAGGTGATGTGGGACGGGTGGGTCACACCCGAGACCAGCCGCACTTATATCATCGGCCACTGGAACTATGAGCCCGGCACTGTCAAGCCTGTCTATGTCGTGTCTGACGCTCCGCGTGTCGAGCTGCTGCTCAATGGCGAGAAGATAGGCCGCGAGAAGGTGGACTATCATTTCCTGCACACCTTCGATTCTATCCCCTATGCGCCCGGCACGCTCACGGCGGTGTCTTATGACGAGGCCGGGAAGAAGCTGTCAGAACATTCGGTAAGCACTGCCGGGGCACCTGTCGTCCTGCGTCTGTCGGTCGAGACCTCTCCCGCAGGGATGATGGCCGACGGCGCCGACATGGCTCTGGTGCAGTTTGAGGTGGTGGATGCCGAGGGGCGCCGCTGTCCCCTTGACAACCGCGAGGTGACATTTAAGCTCGACGGCCCCGCCGAGTGGCGCGGAGGCATAGCCAAGGGTGAGGGGAACCGTATCCTCGACACCACACTCCCGGTCGAGTGCGGCGTCAACCGCGCTCTTGTCCGCAGCCTCCCCGAGGCCGGGACAATCCGCCTCACGGCCATGGCCGAGGGGCTTCCCGCACAGAGTGTGGAGTGGCGGACAAATCCTGTGGACGTGCGTGACGGCCTCACGGCATATGAGCAGAAAAATCTGTTGCGAGGCTTGCTCGAGCGTGGCGAGACACCTGCCACACCTTCATATACCGACCTGAGGGAGACTGTCAAGGTCGTATCGGCGACCGCCGGGTGCAATCAGGATAGTGCCGCCAACAGCTATGACGACAACGAGAAATCGGAGTGGAAGAACGACGGCACCCTGCGCAACGCATGGATAACCTACACGTTTGCCACCCCGACAACCGTGGACGAGGCCGACCTGAAGCTGACAGGCTGGCGCCGCCGCAGCTATCCCATAGAGATTCTGGCCGACAACGGTACGGTGGTATGGAGCGGTGATACCGACATGTCGCTCGGATATGTCAACCTGCGCCTCGAGCCTGTCGAGACGTCATCGCTCACAATACGTCTGCGAGGTGCGGCCACCGAGAGCGAGGCTTTCGGACAGATAACCGAGCTTGTCGAGCCCGTGGCCAATGACCTTGACCTCTTCAAGGCCCAGGACGGCGACAAGGTAGGGGGCGAGCTCCGCATCATAGAAGCCGACTTCCTCCGCGACGTGAAATAGTTTTATGGTGATGCTTTGCAGTCCGATGCCCCCAGCCGCGAAGCGGCGATATGTGGGAAGCCCCACATCGAGCCCGCAGGGCGATGGTGTGGGTGGAACGCGATTATGGCCCCCGGGCCTCGAAGAGGCCCTTTAATTTCGGTATCCTCGCGGAGGCCATTGGTCATCACGCACTGTATGTGATTAATGGACCTCTTCGAGGCCCGGCTTTATATTGGTATGTCTACCCCACACCATCGCCGTGTGCGGGATGTACGCCCTTAAGGGCTATCCCGTCACACGGCTCGATGTGGGGCTTACCATATGTCGCCGCTTCGCGGCTGGGGGATAAACTCCGGCGTTATGAGGGTGGGGAGGTTATTTCTTGAATGTTCGGTCGAGGAAATCGACTGTGTAGTCGACTGTCGAGTCGACCCAGGGGTGGAAGAACCAGTAGGGGTGGACGTCGACGGGGATGTCGTGGCGTTCGGCATGGATGCCACGCAGCCTGTATATCTCCATCAGGTGGTCGCGCCCGTCATGATAGCGCGGAAGGCCGCTGTTGATGAAGCATATAGGTGCCGAGGCATCGGTGATCCAGTTTATGGCCGAGGCGTGTTCCCAGTTGGCGGGCGAATCCTCGTATAGGCCACCGAGCCACAGGGCGTTGACGGGCATCTTGCCTTTGGTCTCGAGGCGCTGCCGTGCGTCGGCGATATTGTTGTCAGACACGAAGGTGGCTATGCCGTCCATGCTCACGATGGCCTGTACGTCGGCCGATACGTCGGAGAGGCGTCCGTCACCCTTGTGTGTGTCGAGGCCGTTTGTCACGCCTGTAAGCGTGGCGAGCTGCGCTCCCGCCGAACATCCCGATACGGCAATCCTGTCCGGGTCTATGCCATATTGCGCGGCATTCTTGCGCACCCATCTCACGGCAGCCTTGATGTCGTTGAACCCGGCGGGATAGACTGCCTCAGGGATGAGGCGGTATTCGACGGGGATTGTCACGTATCCCTTGGCGGCTATCATCTGCGCCATAGGCACCTGAAGTGACTTGTCGCCTGAGTTCCAGCCGCCGCCGTGTATCATTATCAGGGCCGGATATGTCTTGCCGTCGTCAGGACGGAAGATGTCTACATGCAGGTCGCGGTCGCCGTAGGGAGTGTCCTTGAGTGTGGAATAGACTACATTCTCATAGGCTTTCACGCCGTCGGGGAGCTTTGCGGGAGCAAGTACGACTTCGGGATGGTTCTTGCGTACCTTAAGGTAAGTTGACCAGGCTGTGAACGATGTGTCACGTGGCACGGCGTCGCCAGCCGTGGCGGCTGATGCAGTCAGCATGGCCGCAGCGAGAAGGGTTGTTGCGCTAAGTATTTTCATGGAGTGATGATGATTTAAAGAAATAAGGCCAATAGGACCTGTCTGCGGTCCTATTGGTCTTGATTATATTCTCAATTGGGTCACTTGTAGACCTTGTCGGTCACGATGCTGCCGTCGCTGTAGACGGTGCGGCGGATGCTGATGCCCTGCGCGGGTTCGGCGAGGCGGATGCCGTTGAGGTTATAGTACTCGATTGAGAGCACATCTCCCTTGGATGCCTCGATTTCACCGATGCCCGATTGTCCGGCCTCGGGCCAGTACTCGTCGAATGATGCGGTGGCACCGTCGTTACCACCCTTCATGATACTCTCGACAATAGAATGCAGATAAATCTCGAGGTTGGTGTAATAGCCCTTGGGGTCAAGTGTGGTGGCATTGCCGTCGCTTGCCAGCGATGGGTTGAGGCCGTGGGCGGTCTCCCACTCGTCGGGTATGCCGTCCTTGTCGGTGTCCCAGTTGGCGGGGCGGCTCTCTGCAAGGAGGTCGGGATATGAGGGACGCGTCGCAATCTGCTCACCTTCGGGGTCGTTGATGAAATCGGATATTCCGGCTACCTTGGCAATCTCACCGGTATAGGTTGCTGTGCCTGTGCGTGCTTCTTCCATATATCGGGCGTCTGTGGCGTCGCGCCAGAGGCTTGCGCCGGCATATTCAAGAACCTTGTCGTATGCCACCGGGGATGTGTGGGTGGTGACATCGCCGGGTCCTGTCTCTGCATCGAGCTTGAGCTTGACGCAGTCTGTGCCGCTGATGGTGACATATTCTACGTTGTTGCCGAAATGATGGCTCGGATCCTTTATATACCTCTCTCCGCCTTGAGTGAGCAGGCCGCTGTCATACCTGACGCCATCCCAGTCGAAATTCTCGGGGTTGGATGCTGCGGTGACATAGTTGCCGTCTATGAAATAGCGCGATGCAAGTCCGTAGAGCTCGGGATGCTCGGAGCTGGCGTTGCCGGACGATGCCACCGAGACAGCGGTGACGCGTGTCTTGTTCTTGGTGCCGGGACCAGCCTTGTAATAGTTGTTGACGATGTTGACATATCCGCCGCCGGGACCTCCGTAGCAGCCGTCGCCGTTGCCCCAGTTGTATATGACGCAGTTGCGGAAATCCACGCGCTCGGCATCAACGGTCGAACTGTATTTCTCCTTGTCATAGCCGTCCCAGCCATAGCGGGCTCCGTTGAATCGGGGCGCGCGGTTCTGGACATGAGCGATGAAATTGTGGTGGAAAGAGGCGTTCTTGCCTCCCCAGATGCCTCCATACGAGTGTGCGCCCTTAGAGTGTCCGGGATTGGCCAGGCCTTCGGCTACGGTGCACCACTGGAGGGTGAAATCGCGGTTGTCATAGAACGAGGCCACCTCGTCGATGCTCCACGACAGGGAACAGTGGTCGAGTATGATGTTTGAGTAGTTTCTGGTGAAGGCGGCATCAGCACCGTCGTTGACATCCTTGACCTGCGAACGGCGCATACGTAGGAAACGTATTATGATATTGTCTCCGTTGGGGCGCACGGTATAGTAACGCAGGGTGATGCCCTGTCCGGGGGCGGTCTGTCCGGCAATCGTTGTGTTGGCGCCTATCTTCAGGTCGCTCTTGAGGTCGATGTAGCCGCTCACGTCAAACACGACGGTCTTCTTTGAGTTGCCTGAGACGGCGGCACGCAGCGAGCCGGTGCCCGAGTCGTTGAGGTTGGTGACATGTATCACCTTGCCTCCGCGACCACCGGTGGTATAGCGTCCATGACCCTCGGCGCCGGGAAAGGCCGGAACCATGTCGGCGGCAAACGCGGTGGTGCCGCCGAGTATGAGGGCTATGGGGAGCAGATATTTTTTCATGGATGTGATAAGATTGATTTTTACAGATTTGAGTGCAAATTTATGAAATATTTTCCGTCCGGGCAATGACTTACTCCCTAAAATAAACTCTTTTAACTCTTTCGGAGACAGATGTCAACACTTCATAAGGGATGGTTCCCAGGGTCTCGGCCAGGGTGTCGACGCTGACCGAGTCGCCGAATATCTCGACACCCATGCCGGGGGCGGCTCCGGGCACCTCGGTCACGTCAATCATGCAGGCGTCCATGCAGATGCTTCCGATGGTGGGGCAGAGGTGTCCCTCAACCATGAACGAGGCATTGCCGTAGCCGAGATGACGGTTGAGGCCGTCGGCATATCCTATGGGGATTGTGGCTATGACCGAGTCCCGCTTCAGCACTCCGCGGCGGTTATAGCCTATGGTTGTTCCGGCAGGCCAGCTCTTGACAGAGATTATCACCGAGCGGAGCGACGACACGGGACGCAGCGCATCCTGCGAGCCGTCGTGCATGGTGCGGACGCCGTAGAGCCCTATGCCGAGGCGCACCATGTCGAACTGATGTTCGGGGAAACGCACTATGCCTGTCGAGTTGAGGATATGGCGCAGTATCTTGTGCTCCGGGAATGCGGGGAGGAACATATCGCAGCAACGGTCGAAATATTCAAACTGTCCGCGTGTGTACTCGTCGTCCATCGGGTCATCGGCAGCACAGAGGTGCGAGAATATCGAGCGAGGTACCACATGATCCTGACCGCGCAGCAGCTCTATCACCTCGGGGAGTGTCTCGAGCCGGAAGCCGAGACGGTGCATCCCCGAGTCAATCTTGATGTGCACGGGATACTCCCTGATGCCGAGACGTGCTGCCTCGGCTATGAGGCGGCGCAGGAACTCGATGCTGTATATCTCGGGTTCGAGGCGGTTGTCAAAGAGGGTCTTGAAATCGTCGACCATAGGGTTGAGTACGATTATGGGCATCGTGATTCCCTCGCGGCGCAACTGTGTGCCCTCGTCGTGGACGGCCACGGCCAGATATGCCGCTCCCTGGGTCTGGAGGGTCTTGGCAAGCTCGCCCGCTCCGGCTCCGTAGCCCGATGCCTTGATCATACATACCATTCCGGTGGTAGGCTTGACGAGCGAGCGGAACCAGTTGAAATTGTCGACCACGGCATCAAGGTTTATCTCGAGCACGGTCTCGTGCTGACGTGCCTCGAGCATGTCGCCTATGAGGGCAAACGGCTGCTCGGGGGCTCCCTTGATGAGGATGAGCTCGTCGCGGAAATCAGAGGGGGAGATTGCGGCAAGCATCTCCTTGACCGACTTGAAGGCACGTATGCCCTCGGGGAAGAGCGATGCGTGGCGCGCTATCTCCTCGCCCACGGCGATGACACGGCTTATGCCACGCTCGCGGCAGAGGGCCGCCGCCTCGCGATATGTCCCGGGGATAGCCTCGGGGGTGTCTGTGGTGAGGTCTCCGAGTATCACCGTCTTGCCATAGCCGGGTGTAAGGCGGCGGTTCATGAAATCGAGGGCCTGGGCCAGCGACGCGACATCTGATGTGAATGTGTCGTGGACTATATGGCATCCGTTGATACCCTCTATCACCTCCAGGCGTGTGTCGACGCGGGCCAGCCGGGGCATCCTCGCGGCTATTTCCCCGGCTCCGAGGCCGAGTGCCAGCGAGAGGGCGAGGCAGTGGATGGCATTCTCTATGTCGTGGTCCGAGGTGAACGGTATAGTGAAGCTCCCCGAGGTCTTTCCCGAGAGATAATTATATGCGATTTCGGTACTGTCCCCTTTCTTGTCAATCCGGCTGATGAAGAGGGGGGCGTCCGGGGCCTTGGCAGACCATCCGATGCGATGGGCTACCTCTGGTATCACCGATGAGATGAGTGTGTTGTCGGCGCAATATATCACGGTGTCGCATCCGGCGAGCAGCGTGGCTTTCTCGCGGGCTTTCTCCTCGATAGATGTGAAGCCGCTGCTGTGCGCACCGCCTATGTTGGTGAATATGCCTATGGTGGGCCTTATCATGTCATGCAGCTTCTTCATCTCGCCGGGCATCGAGATTCCGGCCTCGATGATAGCTACCTGCGTGTCGGGGCCAATCCCGCAGAGCGACAGGGGGACGCCTGTCTGCGAGTTGAAGCTGCGGGGCGAGCGGGCGGTGTTGTATGTGCCCCTGAGCAGTGTATGTGCCCACTCCTTGACGGTGGTCTTGCCACGGCTGCCGGTTATGCCGATGACGGGGATGTGATATTGTGCGCGGTGTGCTGCGGCGATGGTCTGCAGCGCGTCGAGAGGCGAGGGCACGACAAGGAAATTGGCCTCAGGCATCTCGGCTGCATCGGCCGGAAGATGTTCGGTGACGAAATTGCGGACTCCGCGGGCGTATAGCTCCGGGATGAAATTATGGCCGTCGCCCGATGGGGTTCGGAGTGCGAAGAAAAGTGTCCCGGCGGGATGGAGCAGCGAGCGGCTGTCGGTGAGCAGATATGATATTTCGGCTGTGTTTGCCGGTTCCTTAAGGTTGAGCAGCGATGCTATCCGGCTGATGCTATAGTTCATTTTCGATAAATCTTTTGTACCCGTCGACGAGTTCAGGGTACTGACGTAGCAGATCGAGTTCCTTGATTTCGGTTTGCGCACCCGAGAACGACCTGTGGCCCAGACGCCGTGACAGGCGCCGTCCGGCCGAGGCTGTCCCGAGGGTGGCGGGAGTGAAAAAACTTTGCGAGAAGAGATCGTAGATATATCTCACGGCCATGGCCGAGGGGTGTTTCATGTCGTCGGCATAGAAGCGGTAGTCGCGCAGGTCGTCGTTCATTATCTCGTATGCCGGGAAATATATTGTTCCTTCGTGGTGGCGCATAACCGCATCTATGGCCAGATGCAGGGTCGCCTTGATGATGGTGTTGGCGTGCATTCCGTCAGAGAGGTAGCGCAGGGGACTGACGGTGAAGATTATCTTTGCCTCGGTGTTTACCTCCCTGATGGCCCGGACTGCCCGGTCGAGACACCCGATGGTCTCGTCGAGGTTCAGCTCCGCGCAGTCGAACATCGCGGACGGCATCTTGTGGCAGTTGGCTACGACCTGTCCTGTCCCCGCGAGCCTGTATGCTGTGGTGGTGCCGAGGGTCAGTATTATGGCTGATGCCCGGGGGAGGGTGTCGTGTGCCGCTGCGACCGAGCGTGTCATGAGGCGTGTGGCCTCCCCGGGGGTCGGGGCGGCATAGCGCGAGTGGAAATTCCAGTCGCGCCACAGTCCGTCATGCTCAAACAGCTGCGGAGGGTTATCATCCTCACATCCCGCGATTATGATGTCGATGGCCCGGGCGATTGAGAGTGGATTGTATAGCGGCCCGAACGGATTGACGATGACATCAAAGAGGTCGGCCCGCAGCTCGGCGCCGATATTGTCGCTGAAGCATGAGCCTACAAGTAGTATGGGGGCGGCGTGGCTCACCGTCCCCTTCAGTCCCTCAAGAGGTTTTGTCAGCGTTCGGAACTCCATCGGTCAATACAGACGGTAGACCCATGTGGCGCTTCCGTCAGACGGATAGAGGTAGAGGCTATAGCCGTCTATCTGCCAAAGGAAACTCATCGTATCCATCTCGTCGGGAAATTCTACCTGAAGCTGGTTGCCGTAGACATACCAGTTGATATAATAGCTGTCCGAGCCCCAGTCGTCCTCGACATAATATGTGCCGGTGCCGTTTGAGTAGAACGTGAACTGGTTGTAGAATCCGTTTAGGGGCGCCACCATCTGCCATGTGCCCACAAGCGGGTTGCCATAATATTCATCATCTTCGGCGCACGACTGCAGGGAGAGCGCGGCGAGGATGACAGCCATAAGCAGGGCCGTATATCGGCAGGTCTGTTTCATAGAATCGCGTGGATGTGTTTGAATGGACAAAATTAATATAAAAAAACGAGGCCTCAAAAAGAAAACCCTCCACACCCGCGAATTGTTCAGTATTTCTTTACCCTGTTCACTCGGGTTTATTCTGGAACATGCGGGTGAAGGCGCGGACGAGGCGCTGTTGGGCGTATTGGTAGTGGTTCCCGGGGACGAGCTCGAAACAGTCGTCAATGCCGTTGTCGTGCAGGTAGCCGACAATCTCAACGGTGTCGGTCTGTACGGGTTGGAATGCCTTGATACGTGTCTTGGCCTCCATGTCGCCGAGCAGGAAATATGCCCTGCCTGTCTTCCGGGGCACGGGTTGCGACTTGACCCATTCCACAAAACCGTCATACCAGAACGAACCCGAGAGGGAGATGATGTTGTGGAAAGTGTCGTGCGACATCCACTGCCAGAGTGTGAAGAGACCCGATAGGGAGACCCCTGTAAGAGTGCGTTCGGGATTGTCTGTGATATTCAGCCTCCGCTCTGTCTCGGGGATGACTTTCCCGACAAGTGTCGAGAGAAATTCGGCGGCATTCCCCTTGAAGTCGGGAGAGCCCGGCGGCTCACCATGCGCGGGCCACGGTGTGAGGTCATTGTCCCAGTCCATGCCCGTTATCTCGACAACAGACACGTCAAACATATGTGCCGCATCCTGTATCCATCCTCCAAGGACGTCGAGAGGATAAAGCACATAGCATATCCGGTCTGCCGAGTTGCCGACAGCCCTGATGTTGAGATTCCCTATTCTGAAAGTCTGCATATCAATACAACGCCCCGCCGCCGGGTTTGTTTCAAAGATTTCGGTGAGAATTTTTATCTCAGTACCAGCGGGGCGGGGCGGAGGGAGCGGACGGGGATGGCGCTGTCGGTGAGCTCGCGGAGCCAGCGGTCGTGAAGGCGTCGGTTGAGGTCGGCGCTCAAAAGGATTGTGTCGGGCCTGACGGCGCGGGCGAGCCGGATGATGTTGCCCCTGAATCCGCGGCACACGACGAGATACTGGGGCCCGCGCAGGGTGTCGGGAACCGATGTATGGCATGTGGTGAGCATGACGCTGTGGGACCCGAGAGTGAATGTGACGGGTGATGTGACCGACTCAAACCGTATGGAGTCGACTCCGCGGCGCGACAGATATGGGGCGTAGAGGCGGTGACACCGTTCGCTCAGCGCTGGGATGGCGGGGGGACGGAGGGTGGTGAATCCCCTCATGCGTGTGCCTTCGCGCACAAGCAGCGTGGTCCCGGCGGAGGAGCGTGTGACGAACAGCTCGCTTTGCGGATAGCCGGGGCGCGATGTGACAATGACTGCCACCACACCGCATACGAGTGTCGGGACGGCGGCAAGAAGCCACACCCGTCTGCGGGTGATGACCCACAGGGCAATCAGGATAATCAGGGCGAAATAGAGCCACAGCACCCCCTCGGGCATCGCGGAGGTGTCGATATATGCGTGTGGCAGCGAGGCGAAGAAGCGTGCGGTGGAATCGACCGCAGAGTAGAGGGCATCTATGACGGTGGCGAGTATGGTGACGTGAAGCCCGATTGCCTCGAGAATCACCAGCAGCACGCCGCATCCGAGCAGGGCGGGGAGGATGAAGGAGATGATGAGGTTGACGGGGAGGAACCATAGCGGGAAGAAGCCGAACAGGTATGCTGCGAGTACGCCTGTGCCGATTGTGGCCGAGAGTGACACCGCAACGAGTCCGTGGATGGTGCGGACGAAGGGGTGTCGCGCCCGACGGGCTGTCAAGAGGGGATAGAATATCAGGATGGAAGCCACGGCCATGAAACTGAGCCGGAATCCGAAGTTGTAGATGGCCGACGGAGTGACGGTGAGTATGGCGAGGGCCGCTATGCAGAGCGCATTGAGCGGGGCACGCTCGCGCTCGAGAATCATTGTCACAAGCATCACCGTGGCCATGATGGTGGCACGGACTACCGAGGGTGTCAGCCCGGTCATTATGGCGAACACCCACAGTGCCACAATCGTGAGGCCCATGCGGAGCTTGCGCCGTCCGGCAAGGAGCAGGGGGAGAAGCAGAAGATTTATCACCCCGGCTATTATGGCCACATGGAGGCCGCTCAGTGCCAGGACATGGGCTATGCCTGATGTCGAGAAGATGTCGCGCGTGTCGGGCGTGAGCAGTTCGCGGTCGCCGGTCATGGCGGCGATAAGGAACTGTCCCGCCTGAGGTGACAGGGGCGAATAGGCGATGAGGCGCTTTACATCGTGGCGGGTGCGGCGTATCGAGGCGAGAGGGCCCTCCTGCGGGATGACTGCCGTTATGCTGTCTGAGGGGACTACGGCCGTTGCCACAACGCCGCGCCTGCGCAGAGGTGCGGTGTAGTCAACCTCGTCGGGGAGGTCGCGGGGGTCGGCGAGCGGCGCAAGCGGTGCGTGGAATGTGATGCGGTCGGTGTCGTCGATGTCGGGCAATATGCCCGGTATCATCAGCCGGGCCTTGAAGTCGCGGCACGGTCTGCCGCCGCAAGAGTCAATCCTTGCCACAAGGGTTTGCGAGCCGTCTGTCTCCTGTCTCTCGAGCACCTGTGCCGAATATCTCCGCGACACACTGTCGGGCATTCCACCTGGTATTTCCGGGGCGTCGGCCATCCCGGCGATGATTCCGGCCATGAGCCCGAGGAGGGCGATTCCCCACGACCTCTGCCGCCTGACAAAGAGTATTACGGCCAATATGGCGGATACAATCAACCCCTGCCGGCCCAGTCCGGCTCCGTAGAGGAGCAGTCCGGCGGCATACGCCGCGGTCAGGGGCAGCAGGGGGAAGAGGGAGAGATTCAAGGATTGTATCGGTTGGGTGATGTGTCAGTCGATTGTGGCCATGACCACAAAGAAACTCGATACGCCTATGATGAGCCACAGGGCTACGGCAAGCATGAACGGCTTGACGCCTACAGCCTTGACGGTCTTGATGGAGAGACCTGCGCCGATGAGGAATAGTGTCAGCACCAGACCTTTCTTGGCGATATAGACCAACGAGGCGGTGAGCCACGAGGGGAGGCTGAGATATGTATTGGCCACCATAGCGAGGATGAAGAGGAAGATGAACCAGGGGATGGATATCTTGCTCCCTTTCTCGCGGAATATCAGCATCGTGACGAGTGCCAGGGGGATAATCCAGAGGGCACGTGTCAGTTTGATGAGGGTAGCGAGCTGCAGGGCCTCCTGTCCGTAGGCGTCGCCCGCGCCTACTACCGACGAGGTATCATGGATGGCGATGGCTGCCCATGTGCCGAACTGTGCCTGCGACATGTCGAACAGATGTCCCAGTGGGGGGAAGATGAAAAGGGCTATAGCGTTGAGCACGAAGATTACACCGAGCGAGACGGCCATCTCATTGTCATTGGCCTTGAGTACGGGGCCCACGGCGGCGATGGCACTGCCGCCGCATATGGCTGTACCAGACGAAATGAGATAGGATGTCTTCTTGTTGATTGCGAGCCACCATCCCAGCAGTACGCCGATGACCATGACGCCGATGACCGAGACTACGGTGAACAGCATCCCCTCGCTGCCGCTCTTGAGCGATTCGATGAGATTCATGCCGAATCCGAGACCCACGACAGAAGCCTGCAACAGATACTTGGATGTTTTCTTGTTGAATTTCGGATAAGGGCACTCGAAGACCATTGCGAAGAAGAGTCCCAGGAAGAGTGCGAATGCAGGCGAGACGCTTGCACCCGGAATTATGAGGTCGAGCGGAAGCACGACCATTATGGCCAGCAGTATATACATGATACGGCTGGCCGGATGTGATTTGGAAACTGGATTCATTAACTAAGGCTAAATATATATAGATTGTTATTGGATGTGCGGTGTATTTTCAGCTGTTCCATACTCGCCATGACGCGAATGCCTGGAGCAGCAGCATCTCGAGTCCGTTCTTGACCTCGGCACCGGCTTCCTCAGCTTTGCGCATGAATGTGGTGACGTCCGGATTATATAGGAGGTCGTAGCACAGGTGCTCGGGAGTGAGGGCTGAATATGGGATGTCGGGGCACTCGTCGACATGCGGATACATCCCGAGTGGGGTGGTGTTGACGATGACCTTGTGCGAGGCGATGACCTCGGGCGTGACGTCGGCATAGGTCAGCACATTCTTGCGTGGGGTACGCGACACAAACTGATAGCTCACGCCAAGTGTCCTGAATGCCTGTGCCACGGCCTTTGACGCTCCGCCTGTACCGAGTATCAGAGCCTCCTTGCGTCCGGCATTTAGCAGAGGACGTATGGAGTCGCGGAAACCCTCGACGTCCGTGTTGTATCCTTTGAGATACAGGCTGTCGCGCCCCGTGCGGCTGACGCGGATGACGTTGACCGCCCCTGTCTCTTCTGCCTCGGGGTCCAGCTCATCAAGATATGGCATCACCTGTTCTTTATATGGTATGGTGACGTTGAGTCCGGCCAGAAGGGGATTCTCGGCAAATACCTCCATGAGATCCCCTATGTCGGGAAGCTCGAAATTGATATATTCGGCGTCGATACCCTCGGCCGCGAACTTGTCATTGAAGAAACGTTTCGAAAACGAGTGGGTGAGGGGATAGCCTATCAATCCGTAAACCTTGTGTCTGTTCATACTATCGGTCAGTTTAATAAGAATGCAAAGTTAAGCAAAAAAGAGCCTACATTTATCAGATGCGGGCTCTTTTTTATCAAAAGGTTGCTTTCAGTTGGGAAATCTGGACAGAATCTGTCCGGCTTTACGGTTTGCGGCTGCCACACTTGCGGGGTCAGAGGCATTGATGCCGTATTTCTCAGGGGCCGGAATCGTAAGCACTGTCCCGGCATTGACGCGGTTGGGATTCTTTATCTTCGACTTGTTCTCCTCGTAGATATATACCCAGAATACCTTGCTGCCATAGTGCTTGCGTGCCATGTCGTTGAGCAGGTATCCGGCCTTGACGGTATCCTTGACCGGGGCGGCCTGTGCCGTGGACTGTGGTGTGGCCACAGGTGCGGGGGCGGGGGCCTCGGGGGTGTCTGCGACCGTTGCGGGCTGTTGTTCGGGCTTGGACGCAGGCATATCGGCGGCAACCGCAGGTGTAAATGCTGCGGAGTCGGTCGGTGCGGGAGCCGCGGGCTCCGAAATCTCTGCCATCTCAACGACCTCGACGGGCGTCTGGCGCGCCGGAGTGGGGAAGAGATAGTCGAGAGCAAAGTATATGCCACAGGCTCCGACCGCGAGACCCACGATGAGTCCGGTCACGAATCCCCAACCGAATCCGGGGCCCGATGATTCGGGCTGGATGGTGACAAATTCTTCGGTATCCTCCTCGATGGGAGTGGGGACAGCCGGAGTCTTTGCTGGCGCGGGAGCAGGTGTGGCCTCGTCGGGAACTGTATCCGATGGGGCGGCTGAGGCTGATGGTATGGTTGGAGTTACATCGGCCTCGGGGACCGGGGTTGACTCGGGTTCAGGTTCAGGCTCCGGGGTGGGCTCAGGCTCTGCGACAGGTTCGGGTTCCGGCTCGGATGCTCCGGCTGCTGTCGCGGCTGCGAGGTCTGCCTCTGAGATGTCGTCGCCGACAATCTCGGGCTCGAAGAGTGCGAAAGGGGCATTCACGGTGTCGGCCAGGTCATGGTCGGGGGTGAATGATACGGGGTTCTCGCCGTCGTCCGAAGGGGCGAAGGTTCCGAGTCCCTTGATTCTGACAGACTCGCCTCTGACAAGTGTCTCGGCTATAAGCTCGAAAAATGTCTTGGCAAATTTCTCAGCCTCCTCGCGGTCGGTGGCTGCCTTTGCTGCGATGAGTCCGGCCAGGTCGTGGAATGGAATCTTACGGTTCATAGTCTCATCTTTTTACGGAGCACCACGCTCGGGAGGAAATGCATTGTTATTGCCGGGGGGACAAGCAGACGCTCGCCGCTGACGGGGTCTACGGTGATGTGCTCGTCTGTCTTAACTGTCTGGAATGTGCCGAATCCGGGTATCGCAGCCGAGTCAAGCTCGGCTCCTGTCTCGGCTAAAGCGGCCGTGAGTGCGGCGGTCATGGCCGAGACACGCTGATGGTCGCATCCGAGAGTTTTGGCGAGCCGGGCCGTGAAGGTCTTTGAGTCCATTGTGTCTGTCTGTGATGGGAGAGTGATGGCGGCGGGGCGCATCCCCGCCGCCGTGAAAATGATTTATCAGTAGTTGCGGGCAAAGATGACACGGCGTGCCGAGGGTTTGCCTGTCACCATGCAGAATCCCGGGGTGTCGTCGCCGTCGAGGGGGATGCAGCGCAGTGTGGCCTTGGTCTCCTCCTTGATCTTCTCCTCGGTCTCGGTCGTGCCGTCCCAGTGGGCCAGGATGAATCCGCCCTTCTCGATCTCGGTCTTGAACTCCTCGTAGGTGTCTACGGTACGGGTCATCGACTCGCGGTGTGCGAGAGCCTTCTTGTATATGTTATCCTGAATCTCCTCGAGCAGGTTCTTGCAGTATTCGGCAATTCCTTCGAGGGGGGCGGTATGTTTCTCGAGAGTGTCACGGCGCATCACCTCGACCACGCCATTCTCGATGTCGCGCTCGCCGATGGCCAGACGCACGGGCACACCCTTGAGCTCGTAGTCGGCAAACTTGAAGCCGGGACGCTTGTTGTCTGCGTCGTCAAACTTGACGCTAACACCCAGCTCCCTGAGCTTGTCGACGATGGGATTGACGACAGCCGCGATGACGGCGCGCTGGTCGTTGTTCTTGTAGATGGGGATGATGACGACCTGGATGGGGGCGAGGTGCGGGGGGAGGACCAGGCCGTTGTCGTCGGAGTGGGTCATGATGAGTGCGCCCATCAGGCGGGTGGATACACCCCACGAGTTGGCCCATACATATTCGGGCTTGTTGTCCTTGTTGACGAAGGTGACATCGAATGCCTTGGCGAAATTCTGGCCCAGGTTGTGCGATGTGCCGCTCTGGAGGGCCTTGCCGTCCTGCATCATGGCCTCGATGGTGTATGTGTTGACGGCACCGGCAAAACGCTCGTTTGCCGACTTGACACCCTTGATGACGGGCATGGCCATATATTTCTCGGCAAAATCGGCATAGAGGTTTATCATCTGTACGGTGCGGGCCTCAGACTCCTCGGCGGTCGCATGGGCGCAGTGACCCTCCTGCCACAGGAATTCGGCGGTGCGGAGGAACATGCGCGTGCGCATCTCCCAGCGCATCACATTGGCCCACTGGTTGCACAGGATGGGCAGGTCGCGGTATGAGTGTATCCAGTTGCGGTATGTGCCCCAGATGATGGTCTCGGAGGTGGGACGTACTATAAGCTCCTCTTCGAGCTTGGCGTCGGGGTCTACGATGACGCCGTTGCCGTTGGGGTCGTTCTTGAGACGGTAGTGGGTCACCACTGCGCACTCCTTGGCGAAGCCCTCGACGTGCTCGGCCTCGCGGCAAAGGAACGACTTGGGAATGAGCAGGGGGAAATAGGCGTTCTGTACGCCGGTCTCCTTGAACATGCGGTCAAGCTCGCGCTGCATCTTCTCCCAGATGGCATAGCCGTAGGGCTTGATTACCATACATCCCCTGACGGCCGACTGCTCTGCAAGGTCAGCCTTGACCACAAGGTCGTTATACCACTGCGAATAGTTCTCGCTTCGCTTGGTGAGGTCTTTGAGTTCTTTAGCCATTGCTTGTATATGATGATTTTGTTCTGATTCCTGACGGTTTATCTGAGCAGTCCCTTGTGGGCGTCGGTGATGAGCCTGGGCCCGGGGACAAGGTAAATCTCGAGACGGCGGTTCTCGGCGCGCCCCCGGCGCGAGTCGTTGGGCTCGACGGGGTCTGTGTCGCCCATCTCGTAGGGTATTATGATGACGTCTTCGCTGACCTGACTGAGCAGCCAGTCGTAGACTGAGTTGTTGCGTCGGTGGGATAGCTCCATATTGTATGCCGGGGAGCCTGTGTTGTCGGTATGTACGGCATAGACAACCTTGTACATGTCGGGAGTCTTGAGGAGGGCGGTGAGGGGTGAGAGTCTCGAGGGGGCCTCGGATGCGAGGAGAGTGTCGTTGGGGAGGAAGAGCTGGTCGGTGGGCACGGTGACGAGCACGACCTCGTCGTCGCGCATCATGTCGACGGTATATCCGCGCTTAGCCAGGTCGGTGCCGAGCCGCTTCATGTGGCGGCTCACGGCGGCGTGTTCCTTGTCCGGGACATCGGGGGTCATGAGGTTCTGCTCAAGGTCCATGTCCATGAACAGGGTCTCGTCATACCCTTTGTACGGGTCTGACCATCCTCCCTTGGCGAGCGCAGCAGGAAGGAGGACGAGTGTAAGGATGAGGGAGAAGAGGGCGCGTTTCATATTTCGTCTTCGAGCGATTGTTCGTATCTGAGCTGTGCGGCCACCAGAGGCTCTACCTCGGCGGGAGTGACAGGCGAGAGCTTGTCCTTGGCCAGCATCTTGCGCACATGGCTCACGAGGGCGTCGACATTGACATCCTCCGAGTCTGCCTCGGCGTCAATCTCGAGAAGGCCCTGGTCGTCATACCAGTCCCAGATGATGTCGATGATGTTGAGCAGCTCGTCGTCGTCGATGCGTGCCGATGCTTCGGGCGACAGGGTGGCACGCATGGCGGCCACGGCATCTTTTTCCTGAAATTCTTTCATTTCCGTATTTATCTGTTAAGGTCTACGATTTCGGCCGGGATTGAGGTGTGTATGATGCGTGCGGCGGTGTCTATGCTGTCGATAAACTCGTCTGCCACGGGTATAAGTATCTCGTTGCCGTCGCTGCCGGTGACAACGAAAAGCACGTTCTCGGTCTGGTCGTTGACGTCTGTAATCTCGCCAAGCTCTCCGAGGGTGGAGTCGCTGATGCTGAATCCGATGAGGTCTGAGGCATAGAAACCGTCGGCGTCCGGGTCGAGCTCTTCGGGCTCGGGCAGGTCGTCGGCGTGTATTCCGAACTGCTTGCCTACAAAGGGGCGGGCCTTCTCCTCGCTGTCGATGCCGTCGAGCGTGACAAGCCATGTGTCGGCGGTGCGGGGGCGCGAGCTCTCGATGAAGAACGGCACGGGTATCCCATCCATGTCGACAAAGAGGCACCTGAGCGTATCGGGCTCGACATCGTGGCCGAATGTCGCCGACAGCTCTCCCTTGATGCCGTGTGTCTTGTTGAAGACTCCGGCGGGTATGATTTCCTCGGGCCTTATCATCAGCGTTTCTTTTTCTTCTTGCCTGTCGTCGGGGGTGCTATGAACTTGAAGTCATAGAGGCGCACCTCTTCGGGCGAGAGGCGTATCTGTCCGTGCGAGAGCTCGGCCAGATCGTTGAACACCCTGTAGTCCTCCACGCTGTCATGGTCGAGCGAGACGAGGACCTTCTTCATGTGGTTGGCTATCAGCATCACCAGCTCGTCGCGTTCGGGCCCTTCGGGCATCTCGGCGGCACGGTCTATCATCAGCTCTATCTCTTTGCCATAGTGGCGGTAGCGGATGAAACGGCTGGGATAGGGCACACGCTCGGGAGCTTCCTTGAACTCGTCGGGACCGGCCACCTCGACCGGGAAATCGACATCGAGCTGATAGCCGCTCATGAGCATTATGTGGTCCCAGAGTTTCTGGCGGTAGTCGGGCTGCTCCTTGAGCTTGGGAAAAAGGCGTCCCATGGCATCGACTATGGCATAGGCGCACCGTGTGCGCTCGTCGCGGTCTTCGATGGTGAGGCAGTGGTCGACCATCTGCTGTATGTTTCGTCCGTATTCGGGCAATGTGAGCGCGGGGCGCCGGGTGTTGTATGTGAGCATAATCGTTTTTAATCAAGGAGGGACACAGGGAATAGGCCCGTGGCCTGTCCCTGCGTCCTTGTATGTATTGCTAACGGCTTCGGAGGCTTACATGTTCATGCCGCCGTCGACCTCGATGACCTGGCCGGAGACGTAGCTCGACATGTCTGATGCGAGGAATGTGGCGACGTTGGCGATGTCCTCGACCTGGCCTGCGCGGCGCAGGGGAATCTTGGCGGCCCACTCCTTGCGCACGTCCTCGGGGAGCGCTGCGGTCATGGCTGTCTCGATGAAGCCGGGGGCGATGGCGTTGGCACGGATGCCGCGCGAGCCAACCTCCTGGGCGATGCTCTTGGCCAGGGCGATGAGGCCGGCCTTGGAGGCTGCGTAGTTGGCCTGTCCGGCGTTGCCGTGGACACCGACCACAGATGCCATGTTGATGATCGAGCCGGAACGCTGGCGCATCATGATGGGGAGGACGGCGTGGATGAAGTTGAAGGCGCTCTTGAGGTTGACATTGATCACCATGTCCCACTGGGCCTCGCTCATGCGCATCATCAGGCCGTCTTTGGTTATGCCGGCGTTGTTGACAAGGATGTCGATGTGGCCGAAATCCTCCTTGACCTTGGCGACGACCTCTTCGGTCTGTGCGAAGTTGGAGGCGTCAGAGCTGTATCCCTTGGCCTTGACGCCGAGGGCCTCGATCTCCTTCTCTGTGGTCTCCATGTTCTCGTCGCGGCGGAGGTCGGTGAAGGCGATGTCTGCGCCTTCGGAAGCGAATTTCAGGGCTATGCTTTTGCCGATGCCACGGGCTGCGCCTGTGATAAGGGCTACTTTTCCTTCAAGCAGTTTCATTGATGTATTGGTTATTATACAGTTGATGTTTTTGTGAGTATGCTTTCGATGATGAATCCTGCCACCTCGTCGCGCATCGTGTCGGGGTCTACGCCGAGTGTGCCGAAGCTGTCGCGCAGGTGGCAGATGTCGACACCCTGGAACAGGAGCTGGTGAAGGGTGGGGAGCATGGCGGCCTTGTGAGGGTCGAATACACCCTGACGCACTCCTTCGGCGATGACCTCCTTGAATATGTCGCGCTCCTTCTCGACGGCAAGCTGGCGTATGCGCTCAAGCCGACGATAGTCGAGGGTGAGATAGGAGATGAACTGGCTGGTGGCCGACGATGACGGACGTATGGTCTCCTCGACGATGTCGAAGCGGGCCATGATGTATCGCCTGAGCTTCTCTGCAGGCCGGATGTCTGACACGGCTACCTCGCGGAGACGCCTGACTATGGCCTCGGCCTCGCGCTCGATGACGGCCTCGTAGATCTCCATCTTGTTCTTGAAATAGGTATAGATGGTGCGCCGCCCCTTGTCTGAGGCGGTGGCGATGTCGTTCATGGTGGTGCGTTCCAGCCCGTTGCTGGCAAAGAGCTGACGCGCCACATCGAGCAGCCGCTCGCGTGTTTTTGTTGCTATAGCAGTCATCAGTGACTGCAAAGTTACAAAAATTTCCTATATGACACAAACAAATGCATCGTGTGTCAAATTATGGGACGGAAAGACCGCATGGCTTCAATAATATTGTGTCATGATAAACTTTTAGGGTGTCCTGATGGTTCAACCATTAGGAATGTCATGACAGGCTGAGGCCTGTTATGAGTTTCCTGCAAGATGCGTCAGTCAGATATTTCACAAATAAAAAAATGCTATAGTTATGAGTTTTCTCTGGTACATCATCATCGGTATCCTTTCGGGCTTTGTGGCCGGGAAGCTGATGCGCGGAGGCGGCTTCGGCCTCATCGTCAACCTTATTGTCGGAATCATAGGAGGAGTCCTCGGTGGCTGGGTGTTCGGTCTGCTGGGAATCACCACAAGCAGCATCATAGGCAGTCTGATTACATCCGTGGTCGGTGCTATTATACTGCTCTGGATTACCGGGCTGCTGAGCCGGTCGGTAAACCGAGGTAAATAGAGCTGCCTTTCCCTTTTTCAGAGTCAAAGAGTCCCCCTGCTCATCGGCATCATTGCCTGAGCAGGGGGATTCTTTATATTATTAATGTGTGTCACGCGGCGATTAGGGCCAGGAATTAAAATTACACGCGGTTTTTTGTCTGTATTGGTAAAATTTTGTACCATTGCGCCCGAAAATATATCTCTATTGTAGAGATATTTATTTGGGATGCAGTTTTAACCCCATATTCTGTGGTAGCGGAATGCTCTGACATATCTTTTGGAAACCTTTGCTCTTTGTCTATGTCGATAAAGTCAGAGGAAGAGAGGATATGTGCGGGGCATGACTTTTTTTCGCACCATAGGTGAAATCATAGCATTGGTAATCAGTGATATATAGCGATGAGCTTCCTTGAATTTGTCGAAAATAGGGTTGCATCTGCAGACGCTGACATGATTACAGGATATGCCGTTAGGTCGTATGTGACGGCTTCGGAAGCTGATAACACAGACCTTACACCTGAGGACAGGCTCAGGATATGGATTGCCGGAATGATTTTGGGTGGTATCAAGCCTTCGACACGTAAGAGGTATGTGGGCAAGCTCCATTCTCTATATAAGGAGTGGAATGGCGATGCCGGAGATGACCCCTTCCTGTCGGTGAGGGATGCGATAGAGTATCCCGGGACATATGTCAGAGGGGAGGCCGTGGCCAATCTTGACATGGTGTCGCGTGTGCTCAAGAAATCTCCCGAGGCGGCCGATTGGCAAGCGCTAAACATCTTCCTCTATCTGCTCTATGATGTTCGGATGTCCCTGGCCGATATGGTGAACCTGCGTTTTGAGTCTGCAGACCCGGTCTGTCCGCAGATAGAGGACATTCTCACAGCCATGCATACATCACCCAGACGCAAATATGTGTTTGAGCTGTCGCAAGGAAAGGTGCGTGAGCAGAGGATTGTGAAGAATATTGTGGGTGATGTGCATTCGGCATTGCGCATGGCGGGGATGAGGTTTGACAGCGGATTTTCGCGCGACTCCATAACCGCGATATGGATTGCGGCGGCCTTGCGTTGCGGCATACATCTGTCCGAAATCCGTGCCATGGTCGATTCGATACCTTCGGAATATGAAGCCCTCTCGCTTTTGCATCCCGCAATGCTTTCGGTGTCGCGTCGTGAGGAGATCATACGCACTGTCGCAGACTTGATTAACGACAATGCGTCGAGATGGTTTGTGATGAGACTCCGGGCCGGGAAGACACCCGAGGATATTGACCGAGGCGTGTGCGACATTATGCCCGAAAGCAGGCCTGATGTCGTATTCTATTACCCGAAACGGATTGTGACACGCAAGGAGAACAAGAAGCTGGTCAGGGAAGAGGTGCCATATATCCCCGGCATACTCTTCTTCAGGATGCGCAAGGACCGTGTGGCAAGCCTCTTCCATCATATCGGCGACATGGCCTGGTGCTACAGGATAAGCAACCGGCCCGACAGCCCTTACTCGGTTATCCCGCGGCGCGAGATGGAGAGTTTCCAGCGGCAGATAGGCCAGTTCACCCCCGATATAAAGATAGATCTTGTCGAGCGAGAGACTCCACTTGAGGTCGGAAGCCGTGTCAGGATAAACGGCGGAGGCATGATGGTGGGACTCGAAGGGCTCATCGAGGATGTGCATGACGCCGACGGCACATGCACATATACATTGAGAATATCCCAGACAGCCGCCCTGAGATGGACGGTCCGTGTAGATGGGACATTCGTACAGCCTGTGGGCTGACAATATTTTGATTTCAAACAGAGACATCATAACAACATGCGCATAAGATTCATCGCGTCCGGCGTTGTGTGCGCGGCCCTGATGCTGGGGTCGTGCTCGACGCCGAAGAACATAACCTATTTCCAGGACGTGGCCGACGGGGCGACCGTGGCCCCACAGCAGCAGCTCGAAATCCGCGTCAGGCCCGAGGACAAGCTCTCGATAATAGTGACCACGCAGGACCCGGCCCTGTCGAACCTGTTCAACCTGGTAAGAGTTCAGACCAAGCTCGGTAATACTACGTCTTCTACCACTACAGCCTCCAATAGTAGCGATGGGAATACGTCATGCTATACAGTCGACTCGCACGGCGACATCAATTTCCCGGTGCTGGGGAGGCTGCACATCGGCGGGATGACACGCCAGGAGGTGGCCGCGTATATCG
>DAAQ01000030.1 GCA_001701225.1 Bacteroidales bacterium H5
GTTACTGGTAAATCTGCGTCCTAACGGACGCAGCTCCAAAGACATATGTGCAGGGCAGGGATATATAAAAAAACCACCGCCCTGCGTGGTTGCGGGGCGGTGGTGTATGGGGAGGGACGGGATTAATCTACTTTGTAGATGTTCACCTCGTCGGGGTTGAAGGTGTCGATGAATGAGGCGTGCTTTGAAACCTCGGCCTCGGCAAGATTTGCATAAATCTCGGCCGAGCGGTTGAAACTCTCGTTGCGGTTGGCGTCTGAGAGGAGCAGGTAGCTCATGACGATGACTCCGGCCATCTCGACGAGACGGCGTGCCATGAAGTCGCCGTATGCCTGGTCGTCGACCGAGGTGACCTTCTCGACAGCCTTGGCATAGCGCTCGGTGAGCACGGCCAGACGGTCTTTGAGGGCCTGGAGCTCGGGGCGTACCTCAGCCTCCTGATATGTGTGGATGAGGTTGAGGTAAGTGCCTGTGGTAACGTGGCGGATGGCTGCGACAACCTGAAGCTGTGTGGTGCCCTCGTAGATTGAGGTGATGCGGGCATCGCGATAGAGGCGCTCGCAGGCGTAATCCTTCATGAAGCCCGAGCCGCCGTGAATCTGGATGCAGTCGTAGGCGTTCTGGTTGCAATATTCCGAACCCATGCCCTTGGCCATAGGTGTGAGGGCATCTGCGAGGCGCGAGTAGTATTTCGACTCCTTGCGCTCGTCGGGTGTGAGGGTGCGCTCCTTGGCGATGTCGTCATAAATCTTGTAGATGTCGACATAGCGTGCGCACTCGTAGAGGAGCGAGCGCGATGCGTCGAGCTTGGCCTTCATCACCGAAAGCATCTCGTAGACTGCGGGGAACTCGATGATGGCCTTGCCGAACTGCTTGCGGTCGCGGGCATACGAGAGAGCCTCGCGGTATGCGAGCTCGCTGACGCCGACACTCTGTGCGGCGATACCGAGGCGGGCTCCGTTCATCAGGGCCATCACATACTTGATGAGGCCGAGACGGCGCGAGCCGCAAAGCTCTGCGCGGGCGTTCTTGTATGTGAGCTCGCAGGTAGGCGAACCCTTGATACCCATCTTGTTCTCGATGCGGCGCACGTTGACACCGCCGTCGTTCTTGTCATAGATGAACATCGAGAGGCCGCGGCCATCCTTAGTCCCTGCCTCCGAACGGGCCAGCACCAGGTGGATGTCAGAGTCGCCGTTGGTGATGAATCGCTTCACACCGTTGAGGCGCCATGTGCCGTCGGGCTGCTCGGTTGCCTTGAGCATAACGCTCTGCAGGTCTGAACCGGCATCGGGCTCGGTGAGGTCCATCGACATGGTCTCGCCCTTGCAGACACGGGGGATGAAGCGGGCCTTCTGCTCCTCGTTGGCAAACTCGTAGATGGTCTCGGCGCAGTCCTGCAGACCCCAGAGGTTCTCGAATCCCGTATCGGCACGGCTCACGATGTCGGCAGCCATGATATAGGGGGTGATGGGGAAGTTGAGGCCACCGAAGCGGCGGGGCATCGCCATGCCCATGAGTCCGGCCTTGCGGCAGGCGTCAAGGTTCTCCTTGGTCTTGTCGGCATAGATGACGCGGTTGTTCTCTACGCGGGGGCCCTGATGGTCTACGTCCTCGGCGTTGGGGGCGATGATGTCGCCGCAAATCTCGCCTACAATCTGCAGCACGCGGTCGTACGAGTCCTGGGCGTCGGCATAGTCGAGGGGAGCATAGTCAAATTTGTCAGCGTCGGTATAATCGCGCTCTTTGAGGGCGACAATCTTCTCCATCAGCGGATGGGTCAGGTGATGCCTGAGGTCGGGATTGTCTGTATAGAAATTAGCCATTGGATGAGCTGTTGAATGGTATTATTTGGAATTTTTCTTGTAGTACTTGATCAGCTTGGGCACCACGTCCTCGATGTTGCCGTTAATCACGTAATCGGCGATGGTGTTGATGGGGGCGTTGGGGTCGTTGTTGACCGAAATGATTATCGAGCTCTCCTGCATACCGGCGATATGCTGTATCTGGCCGGAGATGCCGCAGGCTATGTAGAGCTTGGGACGCACGGTGACACCTGTCTGGCCGATCTGGCGCGCATGTTCGGTGAATCCGGCATCGACAGCGGCACGCGATGCGCCGACCTCGGCACCGAGGGTGTCGGCCAGGTCGTGGAGGAGCTGGAAATTCTCTTTCGAGCCCACCCCATAGCCGCCTGCCACAATGATTGAGGCATTCTTGATGTTGATTTTCGATTTCTCGATATGGCGGTCGATAATCTCGACTACGAAATCGGTGTCCTTGACATATTTTGCGGGATCGAGGTTGATGACCTCACCCTTGTACTCGGGATTGAGAATCTGCTTCTTCATCACGCCCTCGCGCACGGTTGCCATCTGCGGGCGGCACTCGGGGTTGACGATGGTAGCCACGATGTTGCCGCCGAATGCCGGGCGTATCTGCAGCAGCAGGTCCTTGTACTCCTTGCCTGTCTTGGGGTCAGTGTGGTCACCGATCTCAAGGGCGGTACAGTCGGCGGTGAGGCCGCTGTGGAGACACGAGCTGACACGGGGACCAAGGTCACGACCTATGCAGGTGGCGCCCATGAGGCAAGCCTGTGGCTTGATCTCGCGGAACAGGTTGATGAGCACAGCGGCGTGGGGATTGGAGGTGTAGGGCGAGAGACGCTTGTCCTCGACCTTGTAGAGACGGTCGACACCGTAGGGGAACACCTGGGCGTCGATATTGTCGAGCTTGTCGCCTACGGCAACAGCTTCGAGCTTGACGTCGAGACGGTCGGCGAGCACACGGCCTTTTGTAAGGAGCTCAAGGCTCACGTCGGCCACACGGCCATCTTCGTTTTCGAGATATACGATAATGTTGTTCTGGTCCATGGCTGATGTGCTTATCCGATGGTGTGGTTAGTGATGAGTTCTTTGACGAGTTCTTCGATCTGTGCGTCGCTGTCGTCGAGCACGCGGCTCTCCTTGGCAGTGAACACCACGTTCTCGATTGCCTTGACCTTGGTGGGCGAGCCGGGCAGACCTATCTGAGCGGGATCCGCGTCGACATATGCCGCACTCCACTCCTGGAGCTTGAGATAGGGACGCTTCTCAAGCAGCTCCTTGCGCTGGTCAGAGAGCTTGTCGGCCTCTGTGGGCGATGCGGCATACTTGTATTTCTGTACCCTCATGGCGTTGCGGGGGCGGCAGGGAGCGGCCGAGCCGTTGACGGTGACGACACAAGGCAGCGGGGCCTTGACAGTCTCGACACCGTTCTCAAGACGTCGTTTGACGGTGACATATCCGTCCTTGAGGTCAATTATCTCCTCGGCGTATGTGACCTGGGGTATGCCCAGCTTCTCGGCTATCTGCGGGCCAACCTGAGCGGTGTCGCCGTCGATGGCCTGGCGTCCGCCGAGGATGATGTCGAATTTGCCGAATTTCTTGACGGCCTGTGCCAGAGAGTATGATGTGGCCAGTGTATCGGCACCTCCCAGGGCGCGGTCAGTGAGGACAATGCCTGTGTCGGCTCCGCGGTAAATGGCCTCGCGGATAATCTCGGAGGCTCGCGGGAGACCCATGGTGAGAAGAGTGACGGTCGAGCCGGGATTGGCATCCTTGATGCGGAGCGCCTGCTCGAGCGCGTTGAGATCCTCGGGATTGAAGATGGCGGGGAGCGCTGCGCGGTTGATGGTGCCGTCTTCTTTCATGGCATCTTTGCCCACATTGCGGGTGTCGGGCACCTGCTTGGCGAGCACGATGATGTTAAGACTCATATCAGTTTAGGGTTTAATAGATTTATTCCGGTAAGAAATGTCTTGAAAAAGTTACGGCAAATTTACAAAATTTCAGTAAAATTCCGTAAACTTGCCGTGTGAATTAATGTGAAGAGAGCTTGGCCTCAACCCACTTGCGTGCATTGATGAAGGCATCTATCCAGGGGGTCACCTCGTCGGTATGACGCGATGCGGGATAGTAGCCGCACTGCCAGGGGAAGATGGCCCTCTCGAGGTGGGGCATCATGGCCAGGTGGCGTCCGTCGTCCGAGCAGATGCCCGCCACGCCGCTGCGCGAGCCGTTGGGATTGGCCGGATATGCGTTATAGCTGTACTTGGCCACAACATTGTAGCGGTCGAGCGGCAGAGGCAGGTTGAACTTGCCCTCGCCGTGGGCCACCCAGATGCCGAGCTTGCTTCCGGCGAGCGACCCGAGCATCACCGATGGGTTGGCCGGGATGGTAAGCCCGAGGAACTGCGACTCGAACTTGTGCGAGTCATTGTGCATCATGCGGGTCTTCTTCTCGTGGTCAGGATTGATGAGGTTGAGCTCGATCATGAGCTGACAGCCGTTGCAGATACCCAGCGAGAGGGTATCCTCGCGCTTGTAGAAGCGCTCGAGGGCGGTGCGGGCATTGTCGTTATACCTGAAACCCGATGCCCAGCCCTTGGCCGAACCGAGTACGTCAGAGTTGGAGAAGCCGCCGCAGAACACAATCATGTTGACATCATCGAGGGTCTCGCGGCCGCTCATGAGGTCGGTCATGTGCACGTCCTTGACATCGAATCCGGCGAGATAGAGCGAATAAGCCATCTCGCGGTCGCCGTTGACACCCTTCTCGCGGATGATGGCGGCCTTGACGCGGTCGCCATGGCCCTTGCGGCTCAGTGCTATGCCGCGCGATGCCAGCTTGCCGTCGAAGCCCGAGGGCATGCGGTAGCGAATAGGCTGCTTCTTATAGTTCTCATAACGCTCGGCGGCGCATTTCCCGCCGCTCTGCAGGGTATCGAGCAGATACGAGGTGTGCATCCACACGTCACGCAGATGGTCTATGCCAAGCAGGCGCTGTGTTCCCTCGTGATTGATGACGAGAGTGCGCTCTTCGGAGGGGGCTCCGATGTGGAAGAATTTCACTCCGGCTGCGGTGAGAATCTCGTCGACCTTGGCGACCTTCTTCGCATCTACCTGTGCCACGAGGGCAGGATTCTCGGCAAAGAGTATATTTACAAGATCCTTCTCCTCAAACGCAGCGGTGTCAAGCTCTACGCCACCCGTGGTGTTGGCGAAGGCCATCTCGAGCAGTGTGGTGACAAGACCTCCGGCCGACACGTCGTGTGCGGCGAGCAGCAGGTTCTTCTTCACCAGGGTCTGCACGGCCTCGAAGGCTGCGACAAACTTATAGGGATCCACGACTGTGGGAGCCTGGTCGCCCAGACGGCCCATCATCTGCGCGAAGGCCGAGCCGCCGAGCAGCATCGGGCACGACGAGAAATCAATATAGATAAGCTCGGATGCCTTCTTCTGCATCACGGGCGAGAGGGTCTTGCGCACATCTGTGACCTCACCGGCGGCCGAGATGATGACGGTGCCGGGGGCATACACCTTGTCGGCACCATATTTCTGGGTCATCGAGAGCGAGTCCTTACCGGTGGGGATATTGACGCCGATCGTGCATGCGAAATCGCTGCAAGCCTCGACTGCGCGATAGAGGGCAGCATCCTCGCCGGGATTCTTGCAGGGCCACATCCAGTTTGCACTCAGCGAGAGGGTCTTGATGCCGTTCTTAAGCGGAGTGCCCACGATATTGGTCAGTGCCTCGGCCACAGCCATCACCGAACCCTTGGCAGAGTCGATAAGGGCAACCTGCGGAGCATGGCCGATAGAGGTGGCGATGCCCTTGGTGCCAGTATAGTCAAGGGCAACCACGCCGCAGTCGCTCAGAGGGAGCTGAATCTCGCCCTGACACTGCTGACGGGCAATCTTGCCTGTAATAGAGCGGTCGACCTTGTTTGTGAGCCAGTCCTTGGATGCGACAGCCTCGAGGGCGAGCACGGAGGCCACATAGCGGTCAATCTCATTCTCGTGATACTCTACGGCCTTATATGATGTCTCGATTGTGGTATCGGTGAGGGTCGTCTTGGGCGACGAGCCGAACATGTCGGACATGCCCAGGTCGATGGGCTTGATGCCGTCGGGCTGCTCGAACACGAAACGGTGGTCGCCGGTGGTCTCGCCTACGACATACATTGGGGCGCGCTCGCGGTCTGCGATGGTCTTGACATATTCGATATCCTCCTTCTTCATCACCATGCCCATGCGCTCCTGGCTCTCGTTGCCGATGATTTCCTTTGACGAGAGGGTCTTGTCGCCGATGGGGAGCGAGCCGATCTCGATGAGGCCGCCGGTCTCCTCGACAAGCTCGGAGAGGGCGTTGAGGTGACCGCCCGCACCATGATCGTGAATCGACACGATGGGATTGTCGTCATTCTCGGCGAGGGCGCGCACTACGTTGCTGACACGCTTCTGCATCTCGGGGTTGGCACGCTGCACGGCGTTGAGCTCGATGCCTGAGGCATACTGGCCAGTCTCGACAGACGAGACGGCACCGCCGCCCATGCCGATGCGGTAGTTGTCGCCACCCATCACGACCACAGCCTGTCCGGGCTCGGGCACACCCTTGATGGCATCCTTGGCTGCGGCATAGCCCACACCTCCGGCAAGCATTATCACCTTGTCATAGGCATACATCTTGCCGTTCTCGTCATGCTCGAAAGTGAGCAGCGAGCCGCAGATGAGGGGCTGACCGAATTTGTTGCCGAAATCCGACGCACCGTTCGAAGCCTTGATAAGAATCTCCGAGGGGGTCTGATAGAGCCACTGGCGGGGTGTCAGGTTCTGCTCCCAGGGATGCTCGGCCAGACGGGGATATGATGTCATGTAGACGGCAGTACCGGCCAGAGGGAGTGATGCACGGCCTCCGCCGAGACGGTCGCGGATCTCGCCGCCACTGCCTGTCGCGGCACCGTTGAACGGCTCGACCGTGGTGGGGAAATTGTGTGTCTCGGCCTTGAGCGAGAGCACGGTGGGGAGCGGGCGTACCTCGAAATAGTCGGGACGCTCGGGGTGAGTGGGATAGAACTGGTCAACGACAGGGCCCTCGACAAAGGCCACATTGTCCTTGTATGCGCTGACGAGTGTGCCGGGGTTGACCTGCGATGTCTTCTTGATGAGCTTGAAGAGCGACATGGGCTTCTCCTCGCCGTCTATCACGAACGAGCCGTTGAAAATCTTATGACGGCAATGCTCGGAGTTGACCTGCGAGAAGCCGAACACCTCGCTGTCGGTGAGGGGACGTCCAAGCCGCTCGGCGAGCTGGCGCAGATAGTCCTCCTCCTCTTTCGAGAGGGCCAGACCCTCGCGCAGGTTATACTCCGAGATGTCGGCAATATGCTCGATGGGAGCGGCCACTGTCGAGGTGGTGAACACGCGCGAGTTGAGGCCGTCGGGATAGAGACGCGACAGCATCTTGTCAAACACAGGCTCTGTACCGGCGGGTACGCGGGTGAACTCCTCGATACGGGTGATACCCTCGAGCCCCATGTTCTGGGTAATCTCTACTGCGTTTGTACTCCAAGGGGTTATCATCTCCTTGCGGGGACCGATAAACACGCCTTTCACCGACGTCGACGCCAGAGGCTGGGCCCCGTCAAAGAGCCACGTCAGCCTTTCGGCCTCCTCGGGTGTGAACTTGCGGGCAGTCTCGACGGCGTAAACAGTGTTTGCGCCTTTCTTGAAAAATACGACCATGCTTTCTTAGTAGTATGCGGTATATGTGATGATTGTCGGAATAAACGCCACAAAATTAATCAAAATCCCTCAGAATAGCAAAAATAAATGGCCGGAGGGGACTGTCATTCCTCCTGGCGGTACTGCCGGGGACTCATGCCGACCTGCTGCCTGAAATATTTGCCGAATGCCGACTGGGTGGGAAAATTGAGGGCATAAGCCACCTCCTGCACCGTCATGTCGGTGTATCTCAGCATCATCTTGGCCTCGGTGACGACATACTCGTTTATCCAGTCGAGCGCTCCGCGTCCGCTATATGCCTTTATCATGCCCGATATGTATTTGGGGGTCAGGAACATCTTTCCGGCATAGAACTGCAGGCTGCGCTCGCGGTCGTGATAGATGCCGAGCAGCTTCATGAAGCGGTCGAAAATCTGCGCTCCCCTGCTGTCGTTGCGCTCGGTCTCGGATGTATCATGGCTCCCGTAACGCTCCATCAGCACGATTATAGTATGCGCGAGGGCAAGTGTAAGCCCCTTCACGACATCCGTATTCCCCTCCTCGATATTCTTCTTGAACAGAGTGTGATATGGCTTGAGATATGCCAGCTCCTCGCGTGGCACACTGATAGGGCCGTTCTCGCGCAGGCTCAGGTAGCTCTGGGCACGTAGCCTGAAATCGAGCTGTAACTGCTGCAGCCAGTCATCGGAGATTATTATGGCATATCCCGAGAAATTACTGATGCTGTGTATATGGATTATGTCTCCGGCAAAATTGACCAGCATGTGGTTCTCGGATATATGCCGGTGACGCAGGTTGATGCTGCAGTCAAGCTCTCCGTTGAGGCAGACAAGCACTGTCGTGGCCTTGAGACGTGCCGGATGTGCATAGAGGCCCATATCACCGAAATTGCTTATCATGACAATATCCTTGTGCAGCCTCACAAGTTCGGGAATGTCCTGTTCGAGCAGACGCTCTACCGAGATTTCGTTCGTAGTCCTGTACATAATGAGTAAAAGGGTGTTTTGACTTCGCAAATATAACAATATTCGGCCATCCGCCCGCACATATCGGAGCCTTAAAGCGAACTTTACTCCAATAGAACCGCACAATCCGACTTTTACCGTGCTGATTTTGTCCCGAACTTTGCACCGGAAAACAAAGTCAACAGGAAAAATGTATCGAAAGAAATTTATGCTGATGCTGATGCTGGCGCTGACCACCCAGACATCCCCCGCAGCCGTCATGACCCTGGAGGAATGCCGCGGCATGGCGGTGGAGAACAACAAGGAACTGCGCATGGCCGACAAAAGCAAGGAGGCCGCATACTATGTGCGCAAGTCGGCGTTCACGGCCTATCTGCCTAAGGTCTCTGCCACGGGACTGTATATGCACACCGGTAAGGAACTGTCATTGCTGAGCGACGAACAGAAGACCACACTCTCGGGTCTCGGTGACGCCGTAGGGATTCCGGCCCTCAACGCGGCCGGACAGGGACTTGTCGACGCGCTCCGCACCGACACGCGCAATATGGCGGGAGCTGCCGTGATGCTGACCCAGCCCCTCTATACGGGAGGTAAGATACGTGCATACAACAATATCGCACGCCACGCCGAGAGGATAGCCGGAAACAAACGTGAGCAGAAATATCAGGAACTCATAGCCGATGTCGACGAGACGTACTGGAACATCGTACAGCTCACCGCACGCCTCAGGCTCGCCGAGAGCTACCGCGACCTTGTAAGGACACTCGACAGCGATGTCGAGCAGATGATAGATGCCGGATTCGCCACAAAGGCCGATGGACTGAGCGTGAAGGTAAAGGTGAACGAGGCGGACGTGACCATAATCAAGGTCGAGAACGGGATAGAACTGCTGAAGATGCGCATGTGCGAGATCTGCGGCCTCCCCCTCGACTCTGACATAACACTTGCCGACGAGGATGCCACCGCACTGCCGGACATGAATGAATGTGCCGACATCAGCCCCTACGCATACGAAGACCGCCCGGAGCTGTCGGCTCTCGGGACAGCCGTGAGGATATATGACGAGAAAGTACGTCTGGCCCGCGCAGAGTACATGCCTACCGTGGCCCTGACAGGAGGCTACTTTGCCAGCTATCCCTCGGTGTTCAACAGCTTTGAGAAAAAATTCAAGGGGACATGGAACATCGGCGTGGCTGTCAATCTTCCCATCCTTACATGGGGCGACCGCACATATAAGGTAAAAGCCGCCAAGGCCGAGGCCGAGAGCGCAAGGCTCGAGCTGGAAGAGGTGCGCGAGAAGATAGAGCTGCAGGTGTCGCAGAGCCGCCAGAAAGTACGCGAGGCACACGAACGCTATGCCGCATCCCTGAGCAGTCAGGCCGAGGCTGACGAGAACCTGCGATATGCCACACTCGGGATGAAGGAGGGGGTAATCCCCGTCAGCAATGTCATCGAGGCACAAACCGCGTGGCTCGCAGCCAAGACCAATCTCCTCTCGGCCGACATAGACCTGAGGCTGGCATACGTATATCTGAGAAAAGCGACAGGAACCATCTGACCAAATTAAAACCATACCGACACAATGAAAAAGAAAAACCGTAACGTGATAATAATCTCCTCAGCCATAATAATGGCCGTAATAGCTATCGTCGTAGCCGTAGGGCTCTGCATACCAGAGCCTGAGGAAATCATCCAGGGACAGGCAGAGACTTCAGACTACCGTGTATCCAGCAAGATTCCGGCCCGCATACTCGAGATACGTGTCTCCGAGGGTGATGCGGTGAGCCGTGGCGATACCCTCGTGATACTCGAGGCACCTGACATTGATGCCAAACTCGCCCAGGCACAGGCCGCACTCGATGCCGCCAAAGCTGTAGAACAGAAGGCTACGACAGGCGCGAGACGCGAGCAGATACAGTCGGCATACGAGGTATGGCAGAAGGCCGTAGCCGGGCGTGAGGTGGCCGAGAAGACCTATAACCGTGTGAACCGGCTGTTTGAGAGCGGTGTCATGCCCGAGCAGAAACGCGACGAGGCACTGGCCAACTACCGTGCCATGACAGCCTCCGAGAATGCCGCAAGGGCACAATACGAGATGGCCGTCAACGGCTCGCGCCATGAGGACATCAGCGCCGCACGCGCACAGACCTCACGCGCCATGGGTGCCGTCAGCGAGGTGTCGTCATACGTCAGCGAGACGGTCCTGACAGCAAGCGCCGACGGCGTGGTGACCGAGATATTCCCCGAACCAGGCGAGCTCGTGGGCTCCGGGGCTCCGATAATGAACGTGGCCCGTACTGACGATATGTGGTTTACATTCAATGTCAGGGAGGACAAGCTGCCCGGCCTGACAGTCGGGACAGAGGCCGAGGTATATGTCCCCGCATTCGACAAGGATGTCAAGGTGAAGGTGACCCGTGTCAAGGAGGTGGGAAGTTTCGCCACATGGAAAGCCACCAAGGCGCTCGACAAGTTCGACCTCAAGACTTTCGAGGTGCAGGCCTATCCCGCCGACCCGTCTGAGCTGACCGGGCTGCGCGGAGGCATGTCGGCCGTGATGGAACGATAAAACCGAAACGTCATGAACGTTACGAGACGCATATTCTCCATCTTCCGCAGGGAGCTCGACTGCTATTCACGCCGTCCCCTCTTCCTGTTCTGTATGGTCCTCGCCCCGGTGCTGTGCGTGGTGTTCTTCACCACTCTCATGGACAAGGGACTTCCGACAGAGCTCCCGGCGGGAATTGTGGACGAGGACAACACGAACATCTCGCGCACCATAGTGCGCACCATAGACGCCCTGCAGGAGACTGACATCATACAGTCCTATCCGTCGTTCAGCGAGGCGCGCAGCGCCATGCAGCGTGGAGAGATTTTCGCTTTCTTCCACATACCTGCCGGCACCACAGAGAAGGCCATCTCCAACCGTCAGCCCAAGATAGCGTTCTACACCGACGAGGCATATTTCGTACCCGGCTCCATGCTTATGAAAGACCTGCGCACAGCCTCAGAACTGTCGGGACTTGCCCTCACACGCGAGACCCTCTATGCCAAAGGCGCGACCGAGGATGGTGCCATGGCCATCATACAGCCCATCACACTCGACACTCACCCTATCGGCAATCCGACGCTCGACTATGGCGTGTATCTCAACAACATACTTGTGCCGGGCATCTTCATACTGCTGATAATGCTCTCGACCACATATACCATAGGCATGGAATGGAAGAGCGGCACACAGCGCGAGCTCTACGCCATGGCCGGAAACTCGTCGGCCATAGCACTCGCCGGCAAGCTGCTGCCGCAGACAATCCTGTTTACCTTGATGTTCGTGTTCTGCGACATGTATTTCTACAGGATAATGCAATATCCCTGCAACAGCGGCATAGTGCCGATGATGCTGCTCGGGCTCATCACCGTGCTTGCGTCACAGGCTTTCGGGGTATTCCTGTTCGGTCTCTTCATAGGGCAGCTGAGGCTCTCCATGTGCCTGTGCTCGCTCTGGGGCATACTCTCGTTCTCGCTGGCCGGGTTCACATATCCCGTCATGGCGATGGATCCGGTGTTGCGCGGCATGGCATGGCTGTTTCCGCTCAGGCACTATTACCTGATATATGTCAACCAGGCCCTCAACGGTTATTCAATCATCTATGTATGGTCTTCGGTGGCCGCGCTGGTATGCTTCACGGTATTGCCGCTGCTTGTGTTCCCGCGCTACCGGGCCGCGTTCCTGAAATACAGATACAAACCCTGACAAGCGATGAAATCTATACTGAACATAATGCAGATATGGTTCAATGAGGTGCGCGACATCTCACGCGACAAGGGCATACTGATATTCATACTGTTCGTACCGCTCATGTATCCCCTGCTCTACTCGTATGTCTATACCAACGAGACTGTGCGCGAGGTGCCCGTGGTTGTCGTCGACGACAACAATTCCACCCTGAGCCGAGAGATACTCCGCAAGATGGATGCTACGCCGGACGTGCATATCATAGCCCGCTGCAACGACATGGCCGAGGCTGAGGAATACCTCAAGAGACAGGAGGCTTACGGCATTGTCAATATTCCCGCCGACCTGACCAAGGAGCTCACACGGGGCCATCAGGTACCTCTGGGCATATATTGCGACATGGGCAGCATGCTCTATTACAAGGCCCTGCTGCTCGCTGCCACCAATGTCTCGCTCGAGGTCAACAAGGACATCAAGGTAATTTTTTATGCCGCCGGGAGCACAGACCGTCAGGACGAGATCAGCAGGATGCCGATCGAATATGATTATGTGCCGCTCTATAATCCTCAGAGCGGATTCGCGGCATTCCTGATTCCGCCGGTTCTGATGCTGATAATCCAGCAGACACTCCTGCTCGGCATAGGTATGTCGATGGGCAACTCGCGCGAGAAGAATATGGGGAGCGTCATCCCCTTCCATCCGTACTACAAGAATCCCGTGCATATCGTCATCGGCAAGGCCCTCCCATATTTCATGCTCTACATCATCCTTGCCCTCTATATGTTCACGGTGGTGACACGCGCCTTCACACTGCCGCAGCTTGGAGACTACCGCACTTTCGTTGCCTTCGCAGTGCCGTACATTCTCGCCTGCATATTCCTGGCCATGGTGATGTCGGCATTCATCTACCGGCGTGAGGACTGCATACTGCTGCTTGTATTCCTGTCGGTGCCGATGCTGTTCCTGTCGGGCATTTCGTGGCCTGCGGCCTGTATGCCACGGTTCTGGAAATATGTGTCATACATTTTTCCCTCGACATTCGGCATGAACGGATATGTGCGCATCACCGCCACCGGAGCCTCGCTCCACGACATCCGCACCGAATATATGGCCCTGTGGATTCAGGCCGGGACATATTTCATACTCGCCTGCATATTCTACCGGCGCCAGATAATGGCACTCGTCAACCGATTCCGTAAAAAGACTTCAAGAACCATATTAAATCAACAGACATGAACACGGAGACAATCGGCCGCAACGCGATGCGCCTGTGGCAACTCATGAACGACGGCACCGCCTGGTGCTATAACAAGATACGCCAGACGACCCAGTTCTCGGACCGCGAGATAAACGCTGCCCTCGGATGGCTCGCAAGAGAGGACACCATCGAGATTATCCTTGACCCGGTGTCGGACGAGGAGACATACCGGGTACGCCATTTCTGGGACTTGGCCGTAATGTGACCCGAACGGACTGACTCTTTTCATTTCTTCCTTATCTTATCCATGTAGGCCGCAGCTTCACGGCCATCGGATTTCCTGTGTGATCAGGCCGCGGCTGGAGATAGCCGCGGCCTGAGTTTCCATAAGCCGGCCTCATTCCCGCAATACTAAAGACGTGATTTCTCCGAATTCCCGGCACCGGTGCCACGGTAACGGTCACGGGTAGTGTTGAAGCGGTACTGGAGGGTGAGCACTACCGAACGGCCGGGCGTGAAATTATTCTGGACAAGCTTCACGGCATCGTTGTGCATCATGGCATTGTTGCCGGATGTGTTGAACAGGTCCTTCGCCTCAAGGGTGACGCTGAAGGCATTGTTGAGTAATCCTTTGTAAATCTTGGCATTGACACACCATGGAGTGTTCGAGACTTTCATATTATTGTCCCACGTATGTGTCATCAGTTGTGCGTCGACATTAAGCCAGATGTCGAAAGGGAGATGAATTGCGTTCTGCCATTGGAACAGAAACCCGGGAGTATTCATTTTCATAGGCTTGCCGTCGACCGGCAGCGTGAGCCACTGCTTCATCATGCCGACATTCACGCGAGGCGACCATACTCCGACTTTGAACTGACCGCCGACAAATGCCTGAAGATAATGGCGCCGGTCAAGATTTGCCGTGCGAATGATGGTTGCCTCCCCATCAACTCCGTAAGGCTCTGTGATGTGATATACGCCGTCCTTGAAATATGTGTAGGAGACCTGGGCGAAGAAATGGCGCCACTGTGCCATATACTCCACCGTCTGCATCTTTGTCGGCCTCAGATAGGGGTTGCCGGTCTCATAAGTGAGGCGGTTGATATAGCTGACAGCTCCGTCGAGCTGACCGTAGCCGGGTCGGACAGTTTTACCTGAATAGTTCAGTCCCATACGGACATTACCTATCTGAGTGGAGACATTCAGCGAGGGAAACAGATTGTTATAGGTCTTGCTTTGACCGTCACGATGCTCTCCCATCTCATAATAATCAAATTTCACATGCTCAAAGCGGAGTCCGACACCGACATTGAAGCGACCGAATTGCCGCCCAAACTCAACAAAAGCGGCGATATTGCTTTCATCCACACGGTTGTCGGCATCGGAAACTTCCGGGATGTTTGCAGTAAAAAGATTTGTAGTGCGCGTGTCAGTGTATTCCTCGCCAAACCTAATCTGTCCCTGCCAGAGAGGATGACTGACGACTAATTTCTCGGCAAACATTCGGTTGCGGTTGGTCGATTCAGTGCTTACATTGCGGTTATCCCCTGTTTCGCTGAGTTCATCATTCAATGAAAGCTCACGGTTTTTATACCAAAGAAAATCCGCATTAAAGTCGATAGTGAATTTGCCGACAATGCCGTTATAGTATAGGTTGACATTATGGCGCGGGAGTGCCGTTGATCTATTGTTTACGTCAGAATTATAGCGGTCAAGTAACGCTCCGTTCTGCCAGACTTCACTCGGAATAGTTCCGATTGTATGGTGGCGGTTCCAGCGGTCCTGATAATAAGCGCCGATGCTGTGCCTGTCATTGAACATGAAGGAAAAGCCGACTTTGCCTGTCATATCGTTGTAATTCTCTCGCCATATTGTGCGGATTGACTGGTTATATCTTCCTGCCGGTGTCGTGGTCGCCATGTCGTTAAGACGATCATTGCGGTTATTACCATACCACCAGCCGTAGTTGGCGAACACTTCAAGTCCTTTGGTGCGGTATTTCAGGTCGATTGAGTTACCTGTGCGGAAATAGTATTGAAAACCGTTGTCGGAACGGAAAGTACCACTGAATCCGTCGCCTTTCGGAGGTTTCGTGCGGATAATAATCACGGACTTCACATTTGCAGCATAAGAGGCTCCCGGATTGGTTATTACAGAAACATTCTTGATGTCATTGGAATTGAGTTGCGATAGTTCCTGAAGGTCGTTGACCTTGCGACCGTTGATGTAGATTGTCGGCTCGCCTTTGCCGAAGACTTCCAGTTTGCCGTCATTCTCCACAACCATCGGCACTCGTGTCAGCACGTCATTTGCCGTACCTGCGATGGCAAGCGAGCTACCCTCGACATTGGTGACGAGTGCATTTCCTTTCATCGTCGTTGAGGGTCGTGTGGCGCGTACTACCACTTCTCCAAGTTCCACCGTAGAAGGCGTAAGTTTGATTGTCCCCAAATAGCCCGAAGCAGGGACCGGGACTACGGCGGTTTCATGTCCGACAAAAGAACATTTTGCGGTGAGACTTCCGGCGACATCGGTAGGGATAGAGAACATACCGGCTTGGTCGGTGACAGTACCAGTTATATAGGTCGAGTCGCGGTACAACACTACGTTGACATAGTCGAGGGGAGCAGCGTTCTCTCCGACCACTTTACCTGAAATCTCGCGGCCATATACAGCAGTCACGGCCATAAATGCCATTAAGAGTGTAAAAAACTTATTCATATAGCGTCAATTTTTATCTTTTTCTAAGTTCAATAAGGGCATCTATCAAACTGCCGTCCAAGTCGATGCCTTTTTCTTCCATCTTGTCGCTCACCTTTTGTTTGATATCACCAAGGATGTGTGTGTCCATTTCCTCCCAGGAATAAATCTCTGAGCAGTCATCATTGGTAGTGACACGCGCATTATATTCAGTGCGGTTGCCGGCAGAATCAGTGACATAGCATATAATCACTGCCTGGAATTTGTCATCATCAAGTTCACGTGCATATGACTTGCCTACGTATTGGATGCCGGGAACGGAGTCAAGACGGGCAAGAGTCGCCTGTTCAAGATTCCTGTCACGCAGCTCTCCTTTCGTTGGAGAACATGAGGCGATGGCGAATGACACCATCAGAAAGAGAAGCGCGAGAGTGTAGTTTATTGTCTTCATTTCACATCAGGTTTTAATGATTTTCTGATGCAAAATTACATCCAAAACGATTTTAACACCAAATATAAAAGTCTTAATACACAAGATGCAACCCGCTGAAAATCAGGGGTTGCATCTCTTAAAAGTCTTAATGAAGCCTTGTGCCTTCTTAATGGGCCCTTAATCCTTGGCCCGGTTTTTAAGGAACTCCACAATATCTTCCTTTTCGGGCACTCCGAGCTTCTTTCGTATCGACGATTTTCGGACATATATTGTGGAGGTGGTCTGACCTGTTATCACGCTAATCTCTTTTGTCGAGAATCCTGCCAGCATGAGCACGATTATCTGTTCCTCCTTCGGGGAAAGAAGCTCGCCATATTCTCCGTGCAGTTTTCCGTAGAATCCCGAGTACAGGCTGTCTATCATCTCGAAGACTTTAGTCCAGTCAACAAGCTCGCCGTTGGTTTCGCCGTCGATTGACGAAATCTTACGCAGCATCTCGCGATTCTGCTCGGTCGGTGTCTCGGCAACCATCTTGATTATGCCGAGCTGCCTGAGCATGGTACTTCGCAGCGCAGACGAGTCCGGCGTCGTAGGTTCCTGAACGGGTGCCGACCTGTACTCGTCGACCATCTTCTGCAACGCCTCTATGCGTTCTTCGTTCTCGCGCTCGCGCTGACGGCGCATCATGATGAGCCATGCGCTCACGCCCGCTATTAGGATTGCCGCAAGGCTTATAATAAGTATTATCACAGTTTTGTGCGCGCTTTCGGCTTTCAGCGTCAGTGCGCGGTTCTGCTGACGCAACGCACCGCGTTCCGACTCCCACTGTGACGCCTTCATGCGGTTGAAGCGCTCGTTCTGGCGGTTGTTCAGTCTGTTGATATGCGTCAGTTTTATGCGTCCGGTCTGCCTGAAATCAATCATGACATGGAGCAGATTGCTATAGCTGCGGAAATAAGCGTCTTCATCACCTCTCAGTCTGACAGCAATGCTGTCGGCTGTCTTAAGATGATGTGCCGCCAGATTCACATTTCCTCTGTTCAGAGCATTAATGGCATATTGGAAGTGGAGCATATCGGCGGCACCGTTGTCGTGACCTGCTTTGCTGAATATCTCATCGATAAGTCTGTCGCTTTCGCCATCGTGTCCCGACTCAGTAAGAAGCTGTGCCTGTCCAACCATAAACAGAAACTGCTTGTCATCCCAGTGGCGGCTACGGGCATAGTCAATAAGCTCGTTAACGAGATATAAGGCAGAGTCAATTTCTCCGGCATACTCATATCCGGCCAAGAGCATATACTTTGCCTCCATCTTTCTCAGCGTATCGTTTTCGAGTATATGAAGCCTTTTTGCCAATGGTATAATTTGACGACCTTGATACTCGGATGTACCGAGCAAGACTCGGATTCTCAATGCCTCTGTCATTAGAGAATCGGGCACATTCGACAGCTTTGTAAGAGAATCAAGCATTGTGATTGACCCCGGAGTGTCGCCAACCCAAAACTTATAGAATGCAAGTGCGATGCCACTCCGTATGTCTTTCACTATATCCTTCCCACGATAATATTTGTGAGCAAAGGTAATCAATGAGTCCTCAATCATGGAACGATTACGCTTCATATGGCCGTAAGCCTTGAGGAAAATGAATTTCGCTCGCAGGGAATCGACCTTCAGGTCTGAGGGGTCTATCCCTTCCAGAATAGCCAATGCGCTGTCAGTGGCGGCAGGCATCAGTCTTTCGGCCCGGCTTATCTCCTTATCATGCCGTGACATCGGCCCCGAGCATGAGGCAACGACAGTCATGGCAAGAATCAGGAATAGGAATATGGATTTTTTCATCAATCGTGGAGCTTGTTGGAGAGGGCTATGGGCTTACTCGTATTTTGCGAGGTTGGCGAGGAGGGTATGATACTCCCACAGGATGTCTATATAGTCACGCCTGGCAGAGATGAAATAGTTAGACTCCTCGATGAATGTGAGATAGGTAATCTGCCCCGCCTCGAACGCCTTGCGCAGCAACTGGATGTTCGATGGGTCGTTGATGACAGGCTCATACTCATCGATGACCTCGCGCAGGGCAGTGAGTCGCCGCAAGTCGCCCGACATGGTGGCGCTCACCTTGGCCAGTTGTATCTCGGCGTCAATCAGCGCGGCTTCGGCCTCGAGAGCGGCTGCCTTGGCCTGATGCTTACGGGTGAATGTGGGTAGGGTTATGCCGATGGAGAAACCGTCAAAATTGCCTCCAAGCTCGGTCTCATGCTCATAGCCAATCGAGAATCCGGGGAAACGGCTGCGGTTCTCGACCTTGACCAGCGAGCGTGCGGCCTCGCTCTGTGCCATTGCGGCGGCATACGCCGGATCGCGCTGACGCAGCATATCGGCTGTCGGAGCCGACGGCAGAGCCGGAGCGGCCGGATATTCCTTTCCGGCCATGGCGAGAATCGGCGCCGGGTCGAGCCCACCGTTGAATGCGGTGATCTGTGCCACAAGCTCGGCTTGCTGCGCTTCAAGAGCGTGCAGCTCACGGTGTACGGCAATACGTTCGAGCACGGTCTTGTTATAGTCAAGACGCGTCTCGGTGCCCTCTTCGGCCCCCTTGCGATATATCTCGACCATCGCGTCGACATATCCGGCCAGCTCGGTCTGCATGTCGAGCAGCTGGGCATTGTGGATAGCGTCGATGAGCAGTTGACGTGCCTCGGCGCGGGCCTCGAGCAATGTCGACTCATACAGGTATTGCGAAGCTGTCCGGGCCTTGCGCACCGCCTCACGGCGTGCCGAGTAGATGCCGGGCCAGTCGAACCCCTGGCTGATGGAGAGGGCCCATTTGTTGCCGACCTCGGCGTTCGATCCCCACACGCGCGAGAACTCGGCTTCGGGTGGCGGAAGCTGATTGTCGGCCTTCATCGTCTCAATCCCGGCCTGGGCGCGAAGCTGTTCGGCTCTCGGAGCAAGATTGTTTGCCAGCAGCGTGGCAAGCGCGTCGTCAAACGGCGTCGCGGAGGCTGCCAACGTCGCGGAAAGCAGCCAGGAGGCGGTGATGGTCTTTAGTTTCATTTCTTCTTCTGGGTGATGGAATAAATAATTGGAACGACGTAGATGTTGAGGAGGGTTGACGAGAGCAATCCCCCAAGTATAACAACCGCGAGGGGCGATTGGATTTCATTGCCCGGCTGCGAACCGTTTACGGCTATGGGAATCAGAGCCAGCGCCGAGCTCAGGGCCGTCATAAGGATGGGGTTCAGACGGTCGGCCGAGCCGCGCAGGATTGTGTCGCGCAGCGAGGCGCCCCCCTCGCGCAAGGTGTCATAGTGCGACATCAGCAGCATGCCGTTGCGCGTGGCTATGCCCATGAGCGATATGAAGCCTATGATGGCCGGAATATTGAGCTCGCCCGAGGTGAGGCGCAATATGATGACACCTCCTATCAGTGCAAGAGGCATGTTTAGCATGATGATGAGCGAGCGTCCCACCGAGCGGTATTGCCCGTAGAGGAGCATGAAGATGATGACAAGCGAGAGGATGCTGACAAGGCCGAGCGTGCGCGATGCCGACGCCTCGCTCTCGAACTGGCCGCCATAGGTGACATAATACCCTTCCGGCAACGTCACCTCGTCTGCCACGGCACGGCGTATGTCGTCGACGGCACCGCGCAGGTCACGCCCCTCGACATTGGCCGCGATGACTATGCGGCGGTTGACATTCTCGCGGCTGATGGAGTTGGGGCCGGACGACGAGACGACCTCGGCCACAGCACCGAGAGGAATCTTGCCGCGGCGCGAGTCTATCGGGAGTGATTCTATATCCCGTGCGGTCTGTCGTGCCGAGGGCTCCATGCGCAGGGTGAGGTTATAGGGCAATCCCTCCTCATAGACCAGCGAGACCTTCTCGCCACCCACAGCCACCGACACGAAATCGGCGAACTCAGGCATAGTGATGCCATAGTAGGCCAGCATGTCGCGACGCGGACGTATTGCAAGTTCGGGACGCTCCATCTGCTGCTCGATGTTCACGTCGACCACGCCATCCACCTCCGAGGCCGTGTGGCGTATGAGATTGCCGAGGCGGTTGAGCTCGGAAAGGTCGTCGCCAAACAGCTTTATGGCTATCTGGGCTTCCGTGCCCGAGAGCATGGCGTCGATGCGGTGCGAGATGGGCTGTCCGACCTCGACATTGACGCCGGGAAGATGCGCCAGGCGGTGGCGCAGGTCGGCCACCATCTCCTGTCGGGTGCGTCCGTCAAGATGGTACGGGGCCTCGATCTCGCTCACATTCACGCCAAGCGAGTGCTCGTCAAGCTCGGCACGCCCTGTCTTGCGTGCGGTGATTGATATTTCGGGGGTCTCGAGGATGATGCGCTCGGCCTCGCGTCCCACCCTGTCGCTCTCCTCGAGGGAGATACCCGGCAGGGTGCTGACATTGATGGTGAGCGAGCCCTCGTTGAATGGGGGAAGGAAACTGCGTCCGAGTGTGAAGAAAAGCCCCACGCATACGGCAAACAGGATACCGGTGCCCACAAGCACAGGGCGCGGACGCGCGATGACCCCCGAAAGAGATTTCTCATACCATCCCGAGAGATGGCGCGACAGCCACGGCTCGCGTGACAGCTCGCGCTCGGCCCGCTTGCCTCCCAGCAGGAAAGAGCACAGCACGGGGGTGACAGTCAGGGCCACAACCGTAGATGCAAGCAATGCCACAACAAACGAGATGCCGAGAGGACGGAGCATACGTCCCTCCATACCGCTCAGGAAGAAGAGCGGCAGGAACGAGGCCATGATGATGAGTGACGAATTAAATATGGGCAGACGCACCTCGCGCGACGCATCGAATATTGTTGCGAGCAACGCCTTGGTTCCCTGCGGACGGTCGCGCCGCAAGCGTTTGTGCACATTCTCGACATCGACAATGGCGTCATCGACCAGCGAGCCGATGGCGATGGCGATGCCGCCAAGACTCATTGTATTGACCGTCAAACCCATGAGATGCAGGGCTATGAGCGTGACGATAATCGACAGCGGCAACGCGACAAGCGAGATGAGCGTGGTGCGCACATCCATCAGGAAGAAGAAGAGGACTATGATGACGAATATGGCCCCGACAAACAGCGACTCGCGCAGGTTGGAGATGGAACGGTCTATGAAATCGGCCTGCCTGAATATGTCGGTGTCAATCGTGACGTCGGCAGGGAATGTGGATGCGAGCCCTGCGAGCTGCTCCTCAATCTTGTCTGTCAGCGATATTGTGCCCGCGCCGGGCTGTTTGGTCACGGTGATGAGGACGGCATCGCGGGTCGAGACAGAAGCGGCTCCCAGACGTGGCTCCTCGCCCCCTACCCTCACATCGGCGATGTCCGAGAGCCTGACAAGACGCGTGGAGTCTGACACCACGACACTGTTGGCAATCTCTTCGAGCGATGTGGCGGACAGGTCGGCCTTGACAAGATACTCGTTGCCGTGCTCGTAGATGACACCGCCCGAGGTATTTGAGTTCATGCCCGTCACGGCATCGCGTACCTCCTGGAGCGACACACCGCAACGCTGCATCTTTGCCGGACAGAGCAGTATCTGATACTCCTTGGCCTCACCGCCGATGACAGATACGCTCGATACCCCCGGCAGAGAGAGCAGACGTGGTGCTATGCGGCTGTCGGCCAGCGTACGCAACTCTCCCGGCGTAGTGAGCGAGTCGGCCGTGAGTCCGATTATCAGTATCTCGCCTAAGATTGACGACTGTGGCCCGAGTGTGGGAGCGCCGACACCAGGAGGAAGCGTGCCGTTGAGAGACGACAGCTTCTCGGCCACAATCTGACGGGCGCGATAGACATCCGTATCCCAGTCAAACTCGACCCAGACGACCGAGAAGCCCGGAGTCGATGACGAGCGCACGCGACGCACTCCCTCGGCTCCATTGACCGCAGTCTCGACAGGATATGTCACGGATTTCTCAATCTCCTCGGGAGCCATCCCGGCAGCCTCGGTCATCACCACCACCGTCGGGGCATTGAGGTCGGGAAAAATGTCGACCTCGGTCCGCAGGGTGACGATGACACCATATATCAGCAACATCCCCGCAATGACCAGCACGGCCATGCGGTTGGCCAGCGAGGCCCTTATGATTCTGTTAAGCATCGCCGGAGATATTAATGGTTGTGCGAATGTCCCTCGGGAACGACAGTGGCCTGTTCGGCAAGCCGCACGAATGTGGCACCGCGTGTCACGACCGAATCGCCCTCAGATATGCCGGATGTTATCAGCACCCTCTCGCCGTCAGAATGTCCCGTAGTCACCGGTCGCTTCTCATAGCCGTGGGCAGACGTCTTGACAAACACGAACATCTGTCCCATCTGCTCGGAAAGCGCCTCGGCGGGGACAGACAGCCTGTCGGTAGTCGCAGCCGAAGACAGGTACACCTCGAGCGCGCTTCCGGGCACAATCGAGGGGGCTGAGTTGTCGAAAGTGAAATAGACAGGTATATATCCGGGCATCGAGGCACCCGAGGCGCCGGAGGCGGACACAAGCTTGCCCCCCAGCGTACTGAGGCGCACGGGTGAGCCGGAATGGGGTGTGATGACGGCATCGGCTATCCGCGGGAGGAATGAGCTCTCGGATGCAGGGAGCAACGCGCGGAGGGTGAGGCGCGATGTGGCCGAGACCTCAGCTATCGGAGCTCCGGCCTCGACATATGAGCCGTCTCCGACAAGAATACCCGTCACGACTCCGGCACGCGGCGAGAGGGCAGTCCCGGATGCGGCCCGCGGAGAATATGCGGCCCGCGCTGCCTCGTATGCGGCTACGGCATCGTTATACTCCTTGCGTGTCACGAGTCCGTCGTCGAGCAGCGGTTTCAGACGGTCTACCTCACGCTTCGCTGCATTGAGGGCGGCAAGCGCTACCTGGTTCGCGTCGCCACCCGTCACACCTCTGCCCGATACAGACGCCACAGCCTGTCCGGCCCTGACATTGGCACCTTCGGTAATGCCCGGACTGAGAGTGACGATACCCGATGTAGGGGCCGAGACTACGGCACGCCCCGAAGCGGCCGGCATGACCTCTCCCGACACCTTGACCACCTCGGCGAACGGAGCCGGAACGACAGCCTCGGTCACGATACCGAACCTATCGGCATCAGCAGGTTCGACCACAATCTCGTTTCCGTGATCATCGGCCTCCTCGGTCACACTCTTCTCATCATGGCCATGCGCACAGCCGCACAGCAGCCCCACAGGCAAAATAAAATATGGTAACGGTAGTTTCATCTCTATTTTTTTGCGCAAAGTTACGGATTTATCACCCCGTCTGAATTACACAATTCGGGTGAATAAGTTGCAAAGTTACTAAAAATGGCCGAAAACGCAACCATTCACCCACACCCACCACCCATTCGCCCCTTCTCTAAAGCCGATAGAATGATTTTACCTTCGGCAGAAACGGCATACATCCGTCAGCACCAGATATATCCGCCTGATATGTCAACGGTCTGTCGAATATCTCAATATCTGTATAGTCATAAAGATTAAAAGATGTCCTTATACATTCCTTTATCCGAGTTGATTTGGAAAAGATAGAAATATATAAATTGCTGTAACTCTGACAATATGATTTCAGGGCTGCGTGTAATCCAGAAGAATCATAGAGCATCGTGCCAAGTATGATTTTCGGATTACGGTTCCTGATATATCTGTCATACAGAGTCTTATTGCCTGACAATGGTGCCTGCATCAGTCCGATGGCATGGGAGATGAGCTGTTTGACACCGCAAAAATACTGCGGGACACCATCGTAACCAGATATTTTGAACTCAACAGCACTCTCTCCATTTCTTTTCTTCCTCTTCTCGATATCACCGACACGTATATTTGACTCAGACAGAATGTCACCCATAGATGAATAGAGGTTGTGATATTTCCCTGTTATCCTGTAATAAGCGGAGGGAGACAGAAACTCCGTGAATTTAAGTTCAAGGAACAACAGTGTATTCCCATCCTCGGAAACGAGCATGACATCCACCGAAGAATTTGAGTCAAACACACGGCTCTCCACCTCAAAGAATGCGCGTACATATCTTACCCCGGCAACAATAACCGGATGTGATTCCACCGAATGAAAAATAAGCAAACCTAACATAGATGACGAATGTAACGTCATGATTCTCCTTATCTCCATTCCTTTTCCGGCAGTCACTTGCCGGAATGCCTCATCAAACCATGTATCATTGTCATCAATGCCGAAAATATGTTTCAGAGTCTCCCTGCGACAAAATGGCTTACAGACAAACGCCATAGAGCCATGCGACTTCTTCCCGGTCGGCCGCAATGCCACTCCTGGCGGAATATTCAGTATATGATTATATATCAGCCCGTAATCCATATCTTGATTTGATGAAACAAAAATAATGGTTTTAACCGAGATTCCAAAGCAATTATCTCGGAACCCGACTAAATTAGATCGAAAAATGTGAACCGAAGAGACAGATAAGACATTCTAATTGATAAAGGACCTACATAAAATGTATAAAAAGACGATATATTCACGCTTCAGGGAAATGGCCGGGAGGTGGCCCGTAGCGACTGCAGTCATCGAGGAAGGACGCACACTCGATTATGCCACGCTCGACAGCATGGCAGATGCGATAATGGCCAAATTCGCCGACAGGCATCCCAAAACCGTCGGAATCATGATGAGCCACGGAGCCGAACAGATTGCGGCGATGCTTGCCGTGCTCAAGAGCGGTGCGGCCTATGTCCCCGCCGAACCTTCGTTGCCCCGCGAGCGCATAGACTATATGATGAAGACTGCCGGTGTGGAGTTAGTCATCACCGACGACTATTGCCGGGACCTCCAGAAACCGACGGCTCAAATGCCCGACAGGTCCGAGCCTGACGGAACGGCCTATATCCTATTCACGTCCGGCACATCGGGCAAACCCAAAGGTGTGATGGTAGAGAACCATTCGGTGGTCAACTATGCCGAGGCATTCGAAGCCGAGTTCCATACCGGGCCCGGCGAAGTTATGCTGCAATACTCGGTGTGCTCGTTCGACATATTCGTCGAGGAGGTCTTCACGACCCTGCTCAATGGCGCCGCGGTATGCATCCCACCCGCCGCCATCCATGACGGAACGGCGGAAGACCTGATGCGTTTTGCCGCCCGTCACGGCGTGACAATCATCGACGGTTTCCCATATCTGCTGGCCGAGCTGAACAAGCTCCCCGCTATTCCCGGGTCGGTAAAGCTGATAATCAGCGGAGGCGATGTGCTGCGTGCAAGCTATATCTCCAGGCTCAAGGATTCAGGCACAAGAATCTACAACACTTACGGGCCGTCGGAGACCACGGTATGCTCCAACTATTTCCGCGTCGATGACGCCAAACCGCTTGCCGACGGGACATATCCTGTCGGCAAGGCAGTCAAGGGTGTAGAGGTGCGCATCCTCAACAAGAGACTGCGGGAGGTGCCCAAAGGAACCACAGGCGAGATATGTATCTCGGGCGAGGGAGTGGCACGCGGGTATATCGGCAATCCTCCCGAACAGAAGAATTTCGTCACGCTCGCAGACGGCACCCGGCTGTACCGAAGCGGAGACATGGGTTATGAGCTTCCCGACGGCAATATCGCCTTCCTCCATCGCAAGGATGAGCAAGTGATGATACTCGGCAAGCGCGTCGAGCCTGAGGAGGTGGAGAACGTGCTCAACACATGTCCCGAGGTCGAGAGAGGGATTGTCCGCGCTTTCCTCGACGAGAGCGGGCTGCATTATCTCGTAGCCTATCTCGTGCCCCGCGCAGGCTGCAGGCTGCACGACATACGCCGCTGGCTCACCCACAGACTCACTGATTTCATGGTGCCCGAGTATTTTGTCCGTATGGCACATATTCCCATCTCCCGCCGCGGCAAGGTCGATATGGCCGCCCTCCCCGTGGTGATGAAGGAGGGAGGTGTGTGATGATAGGTTTGCGACAGGTCACGGCCATACCGACATTGATGATGTGGCGCGCCGAGGTGATACGTCATGTCTTCGGCATCGAGCCCGCAAAGAGACTGCTGGTAGAGAACAGGCGATATTACCGCACACATATCCCCGACGGGACTCACCTCGCCTTTGTGGCCGATATTGACGGCGAGCCGTGCGGCTGCGGTGGAGTATGCTTCAGCGACGAGCTACCGTCGCCCGACAATCCCACAGGCCGGTGCGCATATCTGATGAACATATATGTCCGCGAGCCATACAGACACTCGGGAGTGGGACAGGCCATCGTGAGCCGCCTCATCAGCGAGGCACGAGACCGGGGGTGCGGCAAGATTTATCTCGAATCCACTGCCGAGGGGCACCGGTTTTATGATACTCTCGGATTCGCCGATATGCCCGACATGATGAAACTGAGGTAAAATATACCCCGGAAAAAAGGGACAACCGTTGCCGCAATCAGCATTTATGTGTAATTTTGCTAAAAATATCCGGATTGCGACAATTTTTGCAAACTCCTCCCCCTCAGACATGGGCACGGGGCGTTATAATATGAAATATCCGGAGGAACTGTCCCTATGAAGCGTTATCTGTTCATAATATTCACCATCCTCATTGCCGGATGTCTCTGTGCCGACGGCGCTACCCGACGCAAGAAAACGACAAAGAAGAAAAAGACGGCAAAGACAACCCAGGTGGTGCGCAAGAATGTACCCCCGCGTACATCGGGCCCGTTTGTGGTGCGCACAGACGCGCCCGAGGCTCCCGATGGGCTGCAGGGTGATGTCATAGCCCTGTGGCAGAGTCACGGCCGTTACTGGAACAGCAAGGAGGACCGGTGGTCATGGCAGAGGGCCAGGCTCATGGGTACGGTCGAGGACCTGTTTCCGCAAGCGTTCGTCGTGCCTTACCTCATCCCGATGCTCGAGGATGCCGGGGCATACGTCATCACTCCTCGCGAGCGTGACATGACCGATGTGGAGGTCGTGGTCGATGCCGACGGAGGCAACGCCCAGAAAGGATATGCCGAGAAGAACGGCAAGGAACATTGGACTGATGCCGGTGTCACAGGATTCGGATACAAGAAATCTATCCTGACAGGCACAGACAACCCGTTCCGCATGGGCTCGGCGCGCAAGGTTGCCACCGTCAAGGATGCCTCGAAGGCCTCGAAGGCCGTCTGGACCGCCGACATCCCCGAGGCCGGGGAGTATGCAGTCTATGTCAGCTATACCTCCCTGCCCGAAAGCGCGACCGATGCCCGTTATCGCGTGAGGTCGCTGAGGGGCGAGGAGGAGTTTCAGGTCAACCAGACCATGGGCGGAGGCACATGGGTGTATCTCGGCACATTCCCGTTCGCCAAAGGGGAGACTCCGGCGGTCGAGCTGCTCAACGTGAGCGATGACGAGGACAAGGTCGTCACCGCCGATGCCGTGCGCATAGGGGGCGGTATGGGCAATGTGGCACGCGGAGGCGAGACAAGCGGTTATCCCAGATGGTGCGAGGGAGCAAGATACTGGATGCAGTGGGCCGGAGTGCCGTCGTCGGTCTACTCCGTTACAGACGGCAAGGATGACTATGAGGACGACTACAAGGGGCGCGGCATGTGGGTGAACTACATGGCGGGAGGCTCAAAATCGCTTCCCGGTGAGCCGGGTCTCGGAATCCCCGTCGACCTTTCGTTCGCATTCCACACGGATGCGGGTACCACCTCAGACCAGTACACCACAGTAGGCACATTGCCCATAGTGGCGACATCAGGCGCGCCGCTCGGCAACGGCAAATCGCGCACCACCTCGCGGCGACTCGCAGAGATAATCACCGACCAGGTGGTCGGCGACATACAGACGTTGCACGACCCCGGATGGAACCGCCGCAAATTGCGTGACAAAGCATATCACGAGGCCCGCGAACCGAGGGTCCCTGCAATGCTCATCGAACTGATGAGCCATCAGAATTTTGCCGATATGCGCTATGGACTCGACCCGACCTTCAGGTTTGACGTGTGCAGGGCCATCTACAAGGGAATGCTCAAATATCTGCACGAGGTGCAGGGGACACCATACGTCGTGACTCCCCTCCCGGTGAAAGACTTTGCAATCAGCGGCAAGGATGGCGTCTACAACCTGTCATGGCATCAGACACCCGACCCGCTTGAGAAGACCGCCAAGGCCGACTATTATATAGTGTACGAGCGCGTTGACTCGGGTGTGTTCACGGAATATGCCGTGACCGACGACCCGTATATCACCGTGCGTCCACAGGACAGCCGCATATATTCATACAAGGTTGTGGCCGCCAACAAGGGGGGACTCTCGTTCCCGTCTGAGGTGCTTGCACTCTGCGACATGCCGGGCGACCTCCCTATGGTGACCATAGTCAACGGATTCACCCGCGTGTCGGGCCCTGCCGAAGTGTATGAGGATGGAAATATCGGCTTCGATTATGCCGAGGACCACGGTGTGCCCTATATCCGCGATATACATTATACAGGCGAGCAGACCGAATTCCGTCCCAACGAGAAATGGATAAACAACGATGCCCCGGGCCACGGTTCAAGCCGGGCCACACACGAGACCGAGATAATAGCCGGAAACACTTTTGATTTCGTCTACATGCACGGCGAGGCCGTGCGGAGTGCCGGACATGGGTTTGTATCGAGCAGCCTCGGAGGTTTCATAGGACGTATACCCGCTACACCTATAGTCGACCTTATCCTGGGCAAACAGAAAGAAATTACTGTCGGAGGGACGTCGCGCACAAAGTTCAAGCCGTTCACTACCGAACTGAAACAGCGTCTCACCGAGTTCTGTGACGCCGGAGGCTCACTGCTGGTCAGCGGCAGCTATATAGGCACCGACCTGTTCGACAATCCCCTGAGCATGCCGTCGGTGGCACAGGATGACGGACGGTTCGCCCGACAGATACTCGGTGTGGAGTGGCGTCAGGCCGATGCCACAGCGACAGGTGGTGTCAAGGAGGTCGGCGGACGGTTTGCACAGTTCAAGCCGGGACTGAAATTCTCTTTCAGACAGGAGCTCAACGCCGAATGTTATGCCGTTGAGTCGCCCGAATCGTTCGCGCCCGTCAATCCATCGGCAGGGTGTCCTATATTGCGTTATACGGAAAATGATTTCGTAGCGGCGACCGCCTCGTCCATGGCAACCCACAGAGTTGTGGTGATGGGATTCCCTTTCGAGACAATCAGCGAGCCTAGGGCCCGAGTGTCACTGATGAAGAGCATTCTCGGATTCTTTGACCAGTCGCCTGTCAAGTATTCGGGGCGCGTCACCGTATATCCCGAGACGATGCTCCCGGTCGATGATGACGACACCCTCGCTGCCACAGACCCCGAAGGTGACACCATAGGCTCTGTGCCACGCGGACAGGCTACCCAGGCCGAGGAACCCAGGCCCAAGCGACGCAAACGCGACATGACGGGAGACAACAACACTTAAATCACGACAATATGCTATCATCATCACATATTCTTGCAATAGCCGCCGCAGCCACGGGAGAGTGGACGGTGATACCCCTGACCAGACGCCAGGTCAAATGGGCTCCCGGTGGACTGCGCCGTCTCGAGCAGGTGGCTGCAATGACCGGGGCACCGTTGGTCTATTGCGACTGGCTCGACGGAACAGTGCCCCACCCTCTCACAGACTGCCTTGAGGGCTCGGTAAGAGACGATTTCGATTTCGGCCATCTTGTAGTCGTGCCCACACCGCTCCTCAAAGAGGTTGCCGCGGAGATGAGGGGCGACTACAAGGCAGCCGGATGGTATGACCTGCGGCTGAGGCTGATGCGCAGGGGCAGACCGTTCCACCTCGCCGAAACGCTCTATTCTGCCGGGCCGGAGAACAAGTCTGAGGATAGCGAGGCACAGTTCAGCTATGTCGACCCGCGCAACCGCGCGTCGCAGATAGAGATGGAACAGGTGTTTACCGAACATCTCAAAGCCATACGAGCCTATCTCGCACCCTCGCAGTGCCGCAAGACAGATGTCAGCCGTGGAGAGTTCCCGGTCGAGGCATCGGTCATAATCCCTGTCCGCAACCGATGCCGCACCATCCGCGACGCCGTGCGGTCGGCATTGTCGCAGGTTACAGATTTCCCCTTCAACGTCATCGTGGTCGACAACCGCAGCGACGACGGCACCGCGGAGATTCTTGCGGAGATTGCCGCTGAAGACCCGAGGCTCGTGGTCAAGTCTACCGCAAGCATCCCCTATCCCGCCATAGGCATAGGAGGATGCTGGAACATAGCTATCTGCTCGGAAGAGTGCGGACGCTTTGCCGTCCAGCTCGACAGCGACGACCTCTATTCGTCCGAGTCGGTGCTGACACGGATTGTGGACAAATTCCGCGAGGAGCAGTGCGCTATGGTCGTAGGCTCGTACACACTGACAGATTTCGACGGCAACACCATACCGCCCGGACTGATAGACCATGCCGAGTGGACAGACGGAAACGGACGCAACAACGCCCTGCGCATCAATGGCCTCGGTGCCCCGAGGGCATTCTATACACCCGTGGCGAGGGAGATACGTTTTCCCGACACATGCTATGGCGAGGACTATGCGATGGGACTTGCCATATCGCGCAGCTACGGCATCGGTAGGATTTATGAATCGCTCTACCTGTGCCGCCGCTGGGAGGACAACACCGACCATGCCCTGCCGCTCGAGCGCATCAACCGCAACAACCTCTATAAGGATTCATTACGCACAGCAGAAATACTGAAACGACAACAGATCAATGAGCACACCACCAAATAACGACCGGCTCGGACACGAAGCCCTCGAATATTTCTTCGCAGGGCAAATCAAACTTTGGCCCATGTTAGGGGAAAACATCGACAAGCTCGTGAAGGCCACCGAAGACGAAAAGGTGTTCTTTATTGACAGCACCGTCTGGGAGGTATCAGCCTGCTCCCTCTCATTCCGCAAGGCTTCGGCAACAGCCGACATAGACAAGGCGCTGGCCGGAGAACGCCCATGTTTCCTTTGCGAGAATGCCAGACCGAAAGAACAGAAGCACATCATCTGGGAGGGTTATGACATACTGGCCAATCCCTATCCCCTGAGCGTGCTCCACCTCACGATAGCCGCACGCGAGCATACTCCCCAGCTCATAGCCCCGCATATACACGACATGGCGCGGCTGACACGCCTGTTGCCCGACCATGCGATATTTTACAACGGCCCGCGCTGTGGCGCGTCAGCACCCGACCACATGCATTTCCAGGCAGTCGACAAAAGGCTGATGTATAACTTCACATCAAGGCGCGATATGCTGATGCCGCTGAGACCCGAGGGCAAAAGCACGGCGATGATGGCGGTCAGGGAACTCGCGCCATTCCCCTATATCCATATCCTCGCCACAAAAGACAGTGAGCTGCTGCCGCTTTTCGGCCGCGTCATGGCCGCGCTCCCCGCCGGCGACCCCGAGCCGATGGTAAACATCCTGGCGTGGAAGGAAAAGAAAGGCACTTCGGTGGTCATAATCCCACGCAAGGCCCACAGACCTGCGTGTTATGGTACCGGCGAGGACGGGATGCTGATAAGCCCGGCAACCCTCGAGATGGCCGGATTTTTCACCTGCGCACGCCCTGAGGATGTCGACAAGCTGAACGCGGAAACCGTGCAGCAGATATATGATGACGTCTGCCTGAGCGGCGACAACATGGACCCGATATACGAGAAACTGAAATGACGAGCCAGCCAACTGTAGCCGTAGGAATCCTCTCGGCCAAGGAGATACATTTCACACTCACCGGAATCTTCTCTACTCCCGGAGAGGCTGTCGTGACAGGGCATCAGACCGTGCGTCTCTCCGAAGGGGGGATGGGGGTGGAATGGAACGGTAAGATTTCACACGATATAGAATTCGTCCCGACATCCGCCGACGGCGATACATTCGAACTCGAAGGGGTGACGATTGGAGTAAATTTCCACTGGGAGCGCAAGGAGAACCAGCGTTTCCACGGCTCGCTGCGCATAGTGTGCCATGACGGCGCCCTCACGGCCATAAACATCATCCCTGCCGAGGATTATCTCGTGTCCGTGATTTCGAGCGAGATGAGCACTACATCGTCCGCGGCACTGCTGCGCGCCCACGCCGTCATATCGCGCTCATGGCTTATGGCACGCATAAACTCGCCCCGCACACTCAAGGCTCCTGTGGCAAAGAAAGCATCCGGCGAGGTGATAAGATGGTGGGACCATGAGGACCACGACATCTTTGATGTATGCGCCGATGACCACTGCCAGCGCTATCAGGGCATCGGACGTGCCACAGGGACAGCGGCGGCAAGCGCGGTGGCCGACACACGGGGCATGGTGCTGACCGATGCTGACGGAAAACTGTGCGACACACGCTTCTCCAAATGCTGCGGAGGGGTGTTCGAGCGGTTCGAATCGTGCTGGGACGACGAGCCTCACCCCTACCTCGTGCCACGCCGCGACTGGACCGACCCGATGGACTTTCCCGACCTGAGCGTCGAGGAGAATGCCGTGGCATGGATAGAGGGGGCTCCCGAAGCGTTCTGCAACACAAGGTCAGAGAGGATACTCGGTCAGGTGCTCAACTCATACGACCGCGAGCAGCTCGATTTCTACCGCTGGGAAGAACATTATACCACCGCACGTATCTCACACCTGGTCAACACCCGGCTCGGCACAGACCTCGGTGACATCACCGGCCTCATACCCATTGAACGCGGCACCTCGGGACGCATCGTGAGGCTGAGAATCACAGGTACAAAGGGCGAGGTGACCATAGGCAAGGAGCTCATGATACGCCGCGCACTCTCCGAGAGCCATCTGCGCAGCTCGGCATTCACCGTCCGAAAGACCGAAGACGGATTCACACTCCGCGGAGCCGGATGGGGTCACGGCGTGGGGCTCTGCCAGATAGGGGCTGCCGTGATGGGCGAGCGCGGATACGCATACGAGGAGATACTCGCGAGATATTATCCAGGAGCAAGACTTACAAGACTGTACTGATGGAGAAGACTCGGAAACAACGTACGCCGTGGGCATGGGTTCCCACGCTCTATTTCGCACAGGGACTCCCCTATATCGCCGTGATGACTCTGTCGGTGATCATGTATAAAAAGTTCGGCATCTCAAATACCGACATAGCCCTCTACACGGGGTGGCTCTATCTGCCGTGGGTCATCAAACCGTTCTGGAGCCCCTTTGTCGACATCATATCGACCAAAAGGCGCTGGATTCTTGTGATGCAGTGGATGGTGGCGGCAGCCTTCGCGGCTATAGCCCTGACGGTGCCCGCGCCGATGTTCTTCCGGCTCTCATTGGGTGTTTTCTGGATTGTGGCCTTCGTCTCGGCCACCCACGACATCGCAGCCGACGGCTTCTACATGCTTGCGCTCGACGAGCACCAGCAGTCATTTTATGTGGGAATACGCTCGACTTTCTACCGCATCGCATCCGTGGCCGGACAGGGGGCGCTTGTGGTCGTGGCCGGACTTATAGAAGAGCGCACGGAGTCTTTGACAATGGCATGGCAGACGGTTTTCTTCATCCTCTCGGCCCTGTTTCTCGTTTTTGCGCTCTATCACTCTGCCTTTCTCCCGAGAGTCGAGCGGCCTGAGGGAGCCGAGCGCAAAGGAGCCGGAGAGATAACACGCGAGTTCGGCAAGGTTTTCGCCTCCTTTTTCACCAAGCCGGGCATCGTTACGGCGATAATCTTCATGCTGCTCTACCGTCTGCCCGAGGCGCAGCTTGTCAAGCTCATAAATCCCTTCCTGCTCGACCCTGCCGGGGCCGGAGGGTTGGGCCTGAGCACATCCGAGGTCGGAATCGTCTACGGCACCGTCGGCATAATCGGCCTGACACTCGGAGGCATCGTCGGTGGTATCGTGGCCGCAAAGCGCGGACTGGCTTTCTGGATCAAGCCCATGGCGTGGAGCATGTCGCTGACCTGCCTTACATTCGTCTATCTGAGCTTTGCCACGGCGCCGTCGCTGCTCACCGTCAACATCTGCGTATTCATCGAGCAATTCGGCTACGGGTTCGGATTCACCGCCTATATGCTCTATCTCATATATTTCTCCGAGGGCGAGTTTGCCACAGCCCACTACTCGATATGCACGGGGTTCATGGCACTCGGCATGATGCTCCCCGGCATGGCCGCCGGATGGATTGAGGAACAGATCGGCTATCAGAATTTCTTCATCTGGACCATGGTATGCTGTCTTGCCACCATCGGAGTGACATATCTGCTCAAAATCAATCCCGAGTTCGGCAAAAAAGGGAGCTGAACCGTTATAATGGAATGAAAACAATGACAGTCACCACCTTCTTGGCAGGTCTCGTGCTCGCGGCCTGCTCGCACGGGTCTACAGAGACTCCGGCTACCACAACAGAGACAACACATGCCCGGGCCTCCGCAGAGGTCAGGGCCGAAGCCACGGTGCGACCCGGCATCGAGGTGCTTGAAGCACAGGATTTCACCCCCCTCAAGGGTAAACGTGTCGGCCTCATCACCAATCCTACGGGGATAGACAACTCCATGCGGTCGACCATCGACATACTCGCCTCGGCCCCCGGAGTGAAGCTGACCGCGCTGTTCGCCCCCGAGCATGGCGTGAGGGGCGACCATGTAGCCGGAGCTAACGTGGCCAACGACGTAGACAAAAAGACCGGCGTCAAGGTCTACTCGCTGCACGGCGCCACCAAGAAACCCACCCCCGAGATGCTGCGCGATGTCGACGTGCTGGTCTATGACATCCAGGACATCGGTTGCCGCAGCTATACGTTCATATCCACCATGGGACTGGCCATGGAGGCAGCCGCCCGTGACGGCAAGGAGTTCATGGTGCTCGACCGCCCTAACCCGCTCGGCGGAGAGAAGGTCGAGGGCCCCGTTGTCGAGAAGGGCTATGAGAGTTTCGTGAGCAAGTATCCCGTGCCATACCTCTATGGGCTCACGCCCGGCGAGCTTGCCCGTCTGCTCAACGGCGAGGGGATGCTGGCCGGTGGCGTTAAAGCCGACCTGACAGTGATACCGATGGAGGGCTGGACGCGCCGCATGACATTCGGTGAGACCGGGATGCCGTGGGTACTCCCCTCGCCCCACATCCCTTACCCAGCGACAGCCCTGCTGTATCCCGCCACCGGAATCATGGGCGAGCTGGACTATGTGTCGATAGGCGTGGGTTATACGCTGCCATTCGCCCTGACGGGAGCGCAATGGATTGATGCCCAGGCGCTGGCCGACGCGCTGACAGCGCTCAGGATTCCCGGCGTCGAGTTCAGGCCCATACACTATAAGCCGTTCTACGCTCTGTTCAAAGGTGAGAACCTGGGCGGAGTACAGATATACATACGCGATGCCGCATCTGCCCCGCTGTCACTGATACAGTTCTATGTCATGCAGGAACTTGCGCGCCTCTATCCGGCACACAAGGCATTTGCCGCCGCGACAAAGGCCCGCATCGGCATGTTCGACAAGGTATGCGGCTCGGCACAGGTCAGGACGCTGTTCACAAAATCATACAAGGTCGCCGACATGGCCGGATTCTGGCAGAAGGACGCGGCCCGGTTCAAGGAAACATCACAAAAATATTATCTGTATAAATAATGCTACTTATAGCCGACAGCGGAGGCACCTCGACATCATGGGCGCTGTGCGACAGCAATGGCGACGTGACCCTCATCGACACATGCGGATATAATGCCGTACACTCGCCCGCCGGACTGCTGCACGACTCAATCAAGGGCTCGGCGCTGATGGAGAGCGCGCACAAGATTGACAGAGTGCTGTTCTATGGCGCCGGATGCGCCGGAGAGAAACCCGTGAGACGGGTCAGGAAAGAACTTGACAAATGCTTCGGCAATGCGGATATAGGGATTGCGTCAGACATGCTCGGCGCGGCCCGCGCCCTGTGCGGACACGACACGGGCATAGCCTGCATACTTGGCACCGGCTCAAATTCATGCCTGTATGACGGCACGGCAATCACAGCCAATACCCCTCCGCTGGGCTACATACTCGGCGACGAGGGGAGCGGGGCGTCGCTGGGCAAACGGTTTCTCGGACTGCTCCTCAAAGGGCACATGCCAAAGGAGATAAGCGACGCGTTTGCCATGCGTTATCCACGCCTTGATACAGCCGAGATAATCGAGCGCGTCTACCGCGGCACATCCCCCAATGCCTTTCTTGCCTCGATGTGCCTGTTCATATCCTCACACTCGTCACACCCCGCGATGAGCGATTTCATCGTCGAGGAGTTCAGACGCTTTTTCCGTCTCAACGTCGCCCCATACGAGGGTTCGCGGACACTCCCGGTGCATTTCGCCGGGTCAGTAGCCGCATATTTCAGACCGCAGCTCGAGAGAGCCGCCCAAGCCGAGGGGTATATCATCGGGACCATACTTGCCTCACCGCTTTCAGGACTTATCACATATCACACAAGGGAATAAACCGTATAGACCGTACAATAGACCAGAAATGAAAAAGAGTTTCATCGCACTTGCAATCGCTACATTCGCACTTGGCATCGCCGAGTTCGGCATGATGGGAATACTGGGCGACGTCGCCCGAGGCATAGGTGTAAACATCGTCCAGGCAGGACATTTCATATCGGCATACTCGCTCGGAGTCGCCATCGGCGCTCCCGGGCTCATACTGCTGCGCAGATGGCCCCTCAAGAAAGTGATGCTGCTCCTCGCAGGCATCATATTCGTCGGCAACCTCTGTGTCACACTCGCCCCGACATACCTGACCCTCCTGATTGCCCGTTTCATCTCGGGCCTACCCCACGGAGCATATTTCGGAGCCGGGGCCATCGTGTGCGAGCGTCTTGCTCCCGCCGGAAAGAAAGCCATGGCCGTAGCCGTGATGGTGGGAGGCATGACCATCGCCAACGTGGTCGGTGTCCCGCTCGCCACATTCCTCGCCAACATCCTCGACTGGCGCCTCGCCTTCGCCGTGGTCGCCGCCTGTGGTCTGGCAGCCTATCTCAGCATCCGCACGTGGGTGCCCTACATCGCTCCCCTCCCCGACTCGGGCATGAAAGGTCAGTTCCGTTTTCTCGCCCATCCCGGCGCATGGCTCATCTATGCCGGAGTCTTCTTCGGGCAGGCCTCCGTCTACTGCTGGCTCAGCTATATCGAACCGCAGATGACACAGGTGACAGGCTTCTCGGCCGCTGACATGACATGGATAATGGTGATTGTCGGGCTCGGTATGGTGATAGGCAACGGATTGGCGGGACGGCTCTCAGACCGCCATCCCGCCGCCCTCGTCACCGGGCTCATCGCCGCCGCGCTCGTCGTCATAATGCCCGCGCTCTATTTCTGCACCCCCTACAAGGTGCCGAGCATACTGTTCGCCTTCGTCGCGCCCGCCTGCCTCTTCGGCATCGGAGGTCCCCTGCAATACCTCATCGTCAGGTATGCCAAAGGTGGCGAGATGCTCGGAGGCGCCGGCATACAGATAGCCTTCAACGTCTCCAACGCCTTCTCCGCCTCGATAGGAGGCCTCGCCATCCATCACGGCCTCGGCCTCGCCTCCCCCGCCATCATCGGCACCCCCTTCGCCATCATCGGCGCCACCGCCCTCCTCCTCCTCTACCGCCGCCAGCTCAAAGGCAAAGAAGACTGAAAAAAGCGGTGTCACAACTTTGCCGGGGATAACCTGAGTCTCAAAAAAAAATCGTAACTTTGCAAAATAAACTGCGCTCGCGCTGACAAAGACCAATCTATGTAAGCAATAACTTATATACATCATTTCAGGAGTTTCCTTGTAGCCGCAAAGGGCTTGGTCGGCCGTCAGAACTACCCGGAAATCCTTCTGTTTCTTATGGAAAGGAAAATGAATATCTTCTCTTTCTTTTCGGGAGCTGGCTTCTTGGATTTAGGATTTGAGTTGTCGGGCCATTTTAACATCGTATATGTTAATGAATACCATAAGGCTTTCAATGATGTATATAAGTATGCCCGTTCAAAAATGGGAATCCCCCCCCCTATTTTCGGCCATCACGTCGAAGATATAACAAGAATCATAGATACGGATGAACTTGACGAATTAAAGCGGCAAGTCTCCCAATCTAAAAATGATGCTTTGACAGGTATCATAGGGGGACCTCCTTGTCCTGATTTTTCTGTAGCCGGGAAAAACAAAGGTAAAGAGGGGGAAAATGGAAAACTCTCCGGGACATATGTCAGGCTTATATGCGAGACACGTCCTGATTTTTTTCTTTTTGAGAATGTCAAAGGATTATATCGCACCGCTAAACATCGTGAGTTTTTCGAACATCTAAAATCTCAACTCATAGAGGCAGACTATCTCTTGACAGAGCAATTAATTAATTCTATAGAATTTGGAGCGCCACAAGACAGAGACAGGATTATTTTGATAGGATTTAGAAAAGATATTGCACGGGAGCTTCATCTTCCTTATGAAGATTCCAAATTATTGGAATTTGATTGGGAAAGAAATAAACTGTTCTCAAGGGATGCCATCAATTTACCTTGGCCAAAAACCTCGCCTTACAACGAAGATATTCCTGTCGAAGCTCCAGACGGAATTATCAAGGAGTTGACAGTACAGTATTGGTGGGAGAAAAACGACGTCCTCAATCATCCCAATGCCAATATGTACTTTAAGCCAAAAGCCGGATTATATCGGTTTCAGTCAAAGGACGAAGGTGACGATAAAAAGAAATGCTATAAAAGATTGCATCGCTGGCGTTATTCCCCAACCGTAGCATATGGTAACAATGAGGTACATATTCACCCGTATAAGCCCAGACGCATTTCTGTCGCCGAAGCGTTAGCGCTTCAGTCCCTACCTAAAGAATTTGAATTACCTACGACTATAACACTCACAGATGCCTTCAAAACAATAGGCAATGGTGTCCCGTATATGGCCGCCTTGGGTATTGCAAAAAACCTATACGACTACATTTCAACCCACAATAAGTAATGGAACTCTCTCATCTTCTCAACCTCGTCGCAGAACTGCCTACTAACTCGACCCTGAATTATGTCCGTGGAACCGATACCTGTCGGTTTATAGATGTCAATATTCAGGAAGAACGTATTAACTCGCAGACCCCGACAGAAGAACATAAGTCATGGGCACCCACATATCTTAGGGAACTTGCCTCAAAGATTAGGGAGAATGTACCCTTTAACCTGAGCGGAATCCTCAATAACAAGGGTTCATTCCGACCCGTGCTTGAAACGATAATTGCTCACACACGAGAATTCTATACCGTTCGCAAGGGGACTGCGACAGCACTTGTCTGGATTCCTTCTAAACCGAAAGAAACACTTGATTTGGAAGGAATAGATTTGAATGCAATCCCGGCACCTACTGATACCGACACGATAAATGTCTGTATGGCAATCATAAATCCTCTTAAAGAATCATATTCTCACAAAGAATTGGTTGATGAGCTAAAAAAGATGCATGCAGCATTAGGGACGACAGGCATTCATCTTTTTGGACTGAAATTCGGCAAGTTTCTTATTGATAAGCAAGCAAAAGATTTGTCGGAAATTGCAACTGATGCAGGGATTCGTGAAACTTTTGGTATAGAGCTAAATAAGCTTAAAAATGTGTATCAAGCCATACATGAACATCAGTTTGGTGTCAGCTTTTACGAAGAAATTCATGTTAATCCCAAAGAAATTGCTTCCGCCAATTTCCTTAACGACAACAATTTCTCATATCTCCGTGCCATGCGCACGAAGCCTTTTTTGTTGCTCGCTGGTATCTCCGGCACAGGCAAAAGCCGCATAGTCAAGCAGATGGCCTTTGATAGCTGTCCTGACAATAAGGTATTGCGTTCAGACATGACCTCTCCGGGCAATTATTGCCTTATCGAGGTCAAGCCTAACTGGCATGACTCGACCGAACTCCTCGGCTATGAAAGCAATATCGGAGGCGCACATTATCAGCTCACGCCGTTTGTGAGATTCCTCGCAAAGGCGATGTTATACCCGACTGTTCCTTTCTTTGTATGTCTCGATGAAATGAACCTCGCGCCGGTCGAGCAATATTTCGCTGAGTTTTTAAGCGTACTTGAAAGCCGGACCAAGATTGACGGGCATATCGTGTCTGAGCCACTTATCAAGGCTGACATTTTCAAAAAGTACAACCTTCGCAATTCCCTCTTTTCAACCGAGAAAGGAGAGACAGATTACAGCCAGACACAGGGTACTGTTGAGCCAGAGACCGCATACGGCAAGGAGGTGGAGGTGTATGATTTCCTGAAGAGATATGGTCTGCGTATCCCGGAAAATGTAATAGTTGTCGGCACAGTCAATATGGACGAGACCACACATCAGTTCTCGCGCAAGGTTATCGACCGGGCAATGACCATAGAGATGAACCTCCCAGAGGGGGAACCTTTCATGGATTTCTTTAACAACAGTTCCGAGCTCGTTTACCGTTCAGCCCCTGCATCAGCCTCACTCTATCTTGCGACTGAGACCAAAGCATCGGATGTAGTCAAGGCTCTCGCTGAAGAAGATGCCGACAAAACCGACTGGCTTAAGGGAGAGGTCGCTTCGTTCCTGACGGCATTAAACACAGCCCTCGACGGCACTCCGTTCAAAGTGGCATACCGTGTTCAGAACGAGCTCATGCTGTATTTCTATCAGCTATGGCTCGAAGACAAAAGCATCGAGTGGGAAACCAATCTGAACACTGTCTGCGACCAAATCCTCATGATGAAGGTGCTCCCACGCATTGAGGGCGATGACGAGCTTCTCGAGAAACCGCTTGAACGGCTCACTGCCTTCTGCGAGCCATACGCCAATGCCTCGAAAAAAATCAAAGAGATGTCCGAACGCCTCAGACAATCCCGTTTCACCTCATTCTGGCCGTAACAGTAATATATGGAAGTCCTCTCCTTCAAAAGCGAAAACGTTGAAATCACCGCCAACACAAGCGCCGATATGGCAAACTGCTGGCGGCGTTTCCGTGCGCGCGTAGGAGACAAAGCCTATACATATTGCGATTACCGCTCAACGCTGCCCGGGAGTCTTGAACTTGCATCATATCCCGACAGGCACGGGCTGCTACCGGTCGGCGAACCCGACAGCCACGAGTGGGCAAATCAAATACCGGTATTTTACGAAACCGCGACATATAACGTCAGCATTTATTTCACGAATGTAGACGAAGCCCCCTGTGTACTCCATAAGCTGAAAGGAGTCACCGAACTTTTCTCTGTGATAAAAATCGGAGAGCACAAGTGGTTGCTTTCGGCCCCACTCTCGTTTGTCAACGAACCCGGAATATTTGACCTTACGTTCAGATATAAGCCCAACGGTGGTGCCGAGCGTACCGATACATTCTCATTCCGTGTCGTTTCTCCAAAACTCGATACAAAGGATGACTACAACCATATCCTCGCCGAAATCAACGCCCAATACAACGAAATCGTATATCAGTACCTGACCCTGACATTGCAGAATCTGCAGCGCGGTGGCAAATCTGACAATGATGTCGTGTGGCTGTCAATCTTCCGCAGCATAGCGGGAGATTACGAGAAATGGGTGCGTCATATCGTCCACAAACCACACTTGCGTCAAACCCGTGAGGTTTGCTACGACCGGGCTGACCACATCAAACGCTGGTCGCCAAAGATGGATGAGAAATTCGCCGAAGTCGAGACCGCAGGCAAACTTGACCGTGAATATTTCAGGCATGAGGAAATAATCCATACACATAATACGCGCGAGAACCGATTTGTCAAATTCACCCTTGACCGTATCGGCAAGCGCCTGACATCCATAGTCTCGACAATCAGGGCCAAGGATGCCCGGGCAAAGGAAGCTGACAAAGTCGCTCCGAGCGAACTTGCTGAGCTGGAAAGTCATGTCAGTTCTATTCGTAGACTTGCCAACTCATCGCTGTTCCGCCCCCTGCGCGGAGAACCATTGCGGTCGGAAAGCATGGTCCTCCAAAAACGGACAGGCTATGCGCAAGTCTATAGATACTGGCTTTTGCTCCAGAAGGGTATCGAACTTTTCGAAGGTGCGAACGCTATCGGGGTGCGTCCGGTCTGGGAGCTATACGAGCTGTGGTGCTTCCTCAAAATGCGTCAGATGGTCGCTGACATTCTCGGGGTGCATTTCGACAATCCCGATGAGATCACCGAGAGTCCGATGCCAATGGTGAAGCCTTTCGAAGATAACAAACAGGAACACACGGTATGCTATAACTGCACCGATGGCTCCAAAGTCAGGCTCCATTATCAACACACATACAACCGCCTAACCGGCGAAGTACATACAGCGACCACAGAGAACCGCCCAGATATTGTGCTTACAATCGTAAAACCCGATGGCTTCGAACTGACATATCTGTTCGATGCCAAATATCGTCTTCTCGATGACAGCAATCTCAACAGGGAAGACCGCGAGGAATTAAACGAAATACACGGAGCCGATACCCCTCCTGCAGATGCAATAAATCAGATGCACCGCTACAGAGATGCTATCTATTATGGTTCTGACAGACAATCCCATGTCGCCAAAGAAATCATCGGAGGCTATATACTTTTCCCCGGTCGAGGCGACAATGAGAGTGTCCGCCAACGTTTTTTCTACAAGAGCATCGAGACCGTCAACATCGGGGCATTCCCTCTTTTGCCCGACGCTTCCGACCCTTCAAACGAGGATTCTCTGCTGTATGAGTTCCTGACCAAAATCCTGACAGCCCCACTCGCCATCGACCATATCAAGGATGCCATCCCGCAAAAAGGTCTGCATTATCTTCCGTCCGAGCAACCGACCTCCGAAGACCTTGTCCTCGTCGGTTACTACAGAACAGATCAATGGGAGGCTATTGTCAGAAACCGTCTCTACTATGTGCCCGCAGCCCTCGGCAAAGGCTCTATAAATCTGGTGTCCGGATTTGAAAAAACGAAATACATCCTGCTTCACCATGACAAAGAACGTAAACTTGTGCGTCTAAAAGGAGAGGGTCCCAAATTCTATCCGAAACCTGCGCTCGAAGCCATCGGGTTCAAGCCGTCAGGCGATTTCTATCTCGGCTTCGAGATAAAAGATTTCGTACCGGTCAAGGAGATAGACCCTTATGCCTACGTTTTAGAACGGAAAGGCAAAAACAGTACAGCACCATATTTCACCACCATCGACAAATTAAAATCAAGCAAATAATTCAAGAAGATTTTCGCCATTTTTCCCATCTGAAATGATGTCTGTCTTATAAAAAAGCGCTATATTTGCACATAGCCTGAGTATATGCATGGGCAGTTTATTTGAAATCACACCGTAATCTAATTCAACACATATGAAAATTTCAGTCACATACAGAGAGATCGAGAATTATATCGCCGGGAAGACGGGGAGGCGTGTAGGGCTGTCGAAGGTCTCGGACAAGGAGGTCTGTGTCAGCGTGAGCCAGCATGTCATCTTCAAGACCATCCAGATTGGTATCAATGTCCGCGTCGATTCTATCAGCAATGACGAGCTGAATCTGACATACGACGGGGGTTTCGGACTCGACCTGATAATATCGGGCCTGATGTCTCTTGTCAAGAACAAGCTGCCGGAGGCAAGCCGGTATTTCGAGGCATCCGACGGCCACCACGTGAAAATCATGCTGTCTAAAATCGACAAGCTCAAATCCGTGCTTGACAAGGTGTCATTAGCAAGCCTCAATTTCACAGACGATGCCGTTGTCCTTGAGGCAAGGCTGAAATGATGTAGCCATAAGGAATGTCTTTTTTTGATATATTCAAGAAGAAGGTAAAAAATGACGGTTGGAATTATCCGAAATTGATTGGAGAGCTGTCCCCGGCCGAGAAAAAGAAAAAGGCCGAGGAGCTTTTCCGCGATTTCGGGAGGACATATTTCCCCCAGTCGCTGAAGAGTGTATGCCAGGACGATTACAAGACACTGTCGTTACTGACATACCGGCTCGTCGCAGAGGTATATTCATCCGCGCCACCCGTCATTGACCACTACAGGATATGCAGGTTTCTCGACATAGGGCCGGAGGGGAACTGTCCCATAACCAAGCCACTGTATGTTCCCGTGCGGTATTGCGGAGGAAACATGAGCTTCGGGCACGTATTCTCGATCAACATCTGCGCATTTCCGTCTAACGACTCCATCATCGGTTTCAGGAATAGCGAATATCATCTGCCCCAGGAGTATTTCAAAATCATCAAGGGACTCAGGTTTGTCGGCACACACGAGAACTGGACGCTATTCAAGCTTGATGTCGCGTCGACCGACGACATGACGGCGATGCTCTATTCTGCGCTTGAAAAGAATTTTACCATCGAGTTCGCCCATTTTCCCCACGAGGGGGGACACAGGATATTGTTCCGCTGGGTAGACTCTTAAACTGCATACAAAGCTATGGAATCACATGAACTTTATCTTACCCTCAGAGACCGACTTGGACGCGGAGAATTCAACCGCACCGGCCTCGGCGAAGGGATGGCTGTGCTCGAGAATGTCATCGGAGGGTACTGGAGAGAACGCTATCTTTTAAACGACAACCTCGGGACGGCGTACGAGCTTATGGACGGCAGTCTCCGCCTGAAATTCGTCACCCGCGATGATATCGACTGGCCGAGCGTGGACAAACTGGAGAACAACGAGAATGCCTACACATTTTCGGCCTATTATCCACGGTTCTCGGTCGGACGGTTCACCGACGGTGTCGCGTCAGTCAAATGGACGCTATATCCCGACGGAATGTTCTTCATGGACGAGGACGGTTTCGGCATGGAACATAACAGCGAGTCGGCACTCATGGGATATATCGACACAAGGTGCCGCATAGTCATCCCCTTCCAGGCCAAAGGCTGGAGAGAGATGGACGCGATGCAACCACTGGCCGTACGCCGAGCCCGCGAGATGGCAGAAGATGACCGGGACACATGACCGTGTCTTATGGAGCTTGCGAAAACTCCCATATTTGATTTTTTAGGGGGCGGGTTAGCGGATGTTCGGGGATTTTGCGTATTTTTGCAGTTATGATTACGTCACGTCTCAATTTTGACCTCACAGACCGCAATACCTTCGCCATGCCGGTGAAATGCGGCTGCTTCATGGAGTATGACTCGCGCGAGGATATTCCCTTCCTGTTATCCACCATCCGTCCCGAGGTCGATATGCTGCATATCGGCGCCGGGAGCAATCTGCTTTTCCTTAACGATTATCCCGGAGTGGTGGTACACAGTGCGGTGCGCGGCATGGAGATTATCCGCGAGGATGGCGATTCGGTGCTGGTGCGTGTCGGAGCCGGTCAGGATATGGACGGCTTCATAGCCTGGGCCTGTGACCATGGCCTGTGGGGTGTAGAGAATCTCTCGGGCATTCCGGGCGAGGCCGGGTCGGCCGCCGTGCAGAACGTAGGCGCATACGGTGTAGAGGCTGCCGACGTAATCGAGGAAATCGAGGCGTTCGACTGTCCGGCGGGTGACTTCATTACCCTCAGGCCCGAACAGTGCGACTATGGCTACCGCCATTCGATGTTCAAGAGCCCGATGATGAAGGGCAATTATATCATTGCCTCGGTGACTTTCAGACTCAGCAAGGAGCCTCAGCCCAAGACATCATATCCCGCCCTCGCCGCGAGGTTTCCCCAGCCTCCGGCAACCCCTGCCGAGGTGCGCAAGGCGGTGATTGAGATACGCGACTCCAAGCTGCCCGACCCGGCCAAGGTGCCGAGCGCGGGTAGCTTCTTCAAGAACCCGGTGGTGAGCCGCGAGACTTTCGGGCGTATCTGCGCCGCCGAGGGTGGCGAGGATGCAGTGCCCCACTATCCAGCGCCCGACGGGGTGAAGATACCTGCCGCATGGATGATAGACCGCTGCGGGTGGAAAGGGCGCACGATGGGCAACGCCGCCGTGTGGCACCTTCAGCCGCTCGTCATCGTCAATCCCGACCGCAAGGCAACACCGGCCGATGTGCTGGCGCTCGAGCGCGCCATCATCGAGTCTGTCAGGGAGCGCTTCGGCGTAACCCTGACCCCCGAGGTTGAACACATCTAACGTCCCGGACGTTTTACAGTCACAGACTCCCTTACCCACTTTTTCAACTCACAACATCAATTCATCTCATCCGGCATGAGCACATATATCATCGAAGGAGGCCATCATCTGCATGGCGACATCCGCCCTCAGGGCGCAAAGAACGAAGCCTTGCAGGTCATCAGCGCTACGCTGCTCACCTCCGAGCCTGTCACCATACACAACGTCCCCAATATACTCGACGTCACAAACCTCATCAACCTGCTCAGGGCCATGAGGGTGAAGGTCGAGAAACTTGACGACTCGACATACCGTTTCCAGGCCGACGACCTCGACGAGGAGTATATCTCGAGTGCCGATTTTGTGGCTCGCTGCGCCGGGCTGCGCGGCTCGGTGCTTGTCGTGGGCCCGCTGCTGGCGCGCCTGGGACAGGCATATTTCGCCAAGCCGGGTGGCGACAAGATCGGCCGCCGCAAGGTCGACACCCACATCACCGGACTCTCCAAGTTAGGTGCCATGATAGCCTATAACGAGGAGCGTCAGGCATACTATCTCGTCACGGTCAACGGCCTCAAGGGGTGCTACATGCTGCTCGACGAGGCATCGGTGACAGGTACGGCCAACATCATCATGGCCGCGTCGCTCGCCGAGGGCACCACAACCATCTACAATGCGGCCTGCGAGCCCTACGTGCAGCAGCTCTGCAAGATGCTTGTCGGGATGGGTGTGCAGATAGACGGCATCGGCTCGAACCTGCTTCGCATCACCGGGGTCGAGAAGCTCTCGGGTGCAGACCACACCATACTCCCCGACATGATCGAGGTCGGCTCGTTCATCGGCATGGCCGCGCTGACGCGCAGCACACTCACCATCAAGGATGTGTCATACGACAATCTCGGCATCATCCCCGACTCGTTCCGCAGGCTGGGCATCAACCTCGAGCGCCGTGGCGACGACATCGTAGTGCCCGAACAGGATGTCTATGAGATCGAGACCAACCTCGACGGCTCGATACCCACCATAGCCGACGCGCCGTGGCCGGGCCTGACCCCCGACCTGCTGTCGGTGATGCTTGTCACCGCCACACAGTGCCGCGGCAGTGTGCTGATACATCAGAAGATGTTCGAGAGCCGCCTCTTCTTTGTCGACCGCCTCATCGACATGGGCGCACAGATAATGCTCTGCGACCCGCACCGTGCCGTGGTCATCGGCCTTGACCACAAGTTCGCCCTCAGGGCCAACAAGATGCATTCGCCCGACATACGTGCCGGCATCGCCATGCTCATCGCCGCCATGAGCGCCAAAGGTGTATCGACCATCGACAACATCGACCAGATAGACCGCGGCTATGAAGCCATCGACACCCGCCTTAATTCGGTGGGGGCCTGCATATACCGCCGCGACTGAACCCCGGGGGGTACGTGCCCCCGACCATCAAACCCGCTTGCCTATGGAAAAGTCAAATAAAACACTGCCGACACCTCTTCTGGTCAGGGAACTGCTGAGGCTCAGCGCCGACGTGACAGCGCCCGGAGACTATGAGGCAGTGAAAAAGATATATCGCGAAGCTGCCGAGAAAGGTATCCGCCTCCCGGCGCGACATGACATAGACCCGCTCGACGAATCACTCAGGACAGGGATAGCCCTGTGCGAGATGGTGTCGCCCGACCGCAACATGCTTATCGCGGTGATGCTCTATCAGCTCGCCGGGGCCGGAGCCGTGACCTCCGAACAGATTGCCGAACTCTGGGAACCGGATGTGGCCACGCTGGTCGGGGGCCTGACAAAAGTCTCCAACCTCTATGGCAAGCAGACCGTGGTCAAGACCGACAATTTCCGCCGTCTGCTCATGGCCCTTGCCGATGACATCCGCGTCATCATAATAATGATTGTTGAGCGCCTGACCCTGATGCGGGCCATCAACCACCATCCCGACGAGAAATTCGTCACTGACACAGCCTTCGAGGCCAACTACCTGTACGCCCCTCTTGCACACCGCCTCGGCCTCTACAAGATAAAGAGCGAGCTCGAGGACATGTCGCTCAAATATACCTCGCGCGACACATACACCAAGATAGCCCGCGGCCTCAACGAGACAAAGACCGAGAGAGACGCCTACATAGCATCGTTCATCGCACCTCTGCGCGAGAAACTTGACGCAACAGGGCTGAAATACGAGATAAAAGGGCGCACCAAGTCGATATACTCGATATGGAACAAGCTGCGCAAGCAGCAGGTCGAGCTCTCGGGAGTTTATGACCTCTTCGCCATCCGCATCATACTCGATGTGCCGCGCGAGCAGGAGAAGGCCGAGTGCTGGAAGGTGTTCTCGATTGTCACCGACATGTACACAGGCAACCCCAAGCGCCTCAAAGACTGGATAACCGTACCCAAGAGCAACGGATACGAGTCGCTGCACACCACCGTCATGGGCCCCGAGAACAAATGGGTCGAGGTGCAGATACGCACCCGCCGCATGGATCTCGTGGCCGAGAAGGGTCTCGCCGCACACTGGCGATACAAAGGCATCAAGAGCGAGAGCTCGCTGGACCAATGGATGAACAACGTGCGCGACATCCTCGAGACTGCCGAGGGCCCCATGCAGCTGATGAAGAATTTCAAGATGGACCTCTATGACCGAGAGGTCTTCGTCTTCACTCCGCAAGGCGACCTGCACCGTCTGCCGCTCGGCGCCACGGTGCTCGATTTCGCCTTTGCCGTCCACAGCAAGCTCGGATGCTCGTGTACCGGGGGTAAGGTCAACGGACGCAACCGCAAGCTGGGCCACAAGCTCCGCTCGGGCGACACGGTCGAGGTCATCACTTCACCCTCGCAGACCCCGAAACAAGACTGGCTCAACATCGTGGTCACAGCCAAAGCCCGCACCAAGATACGCCAGACCATCAACGAACGTGCCGCACGGTCGAGCGAATATGGCCGCGAACTGCTGCAGCGCCGGTGCAAGAACCGCAAGACAGAGCTGGAGGAGGCCGGACTGATGCGCACCATCAAGAAGATGGGCTACAGGACAGTGACCGACTTCTACAAGGCCCTGGCCGACGAAATCATCGACCCGACCGACGTCATAGCCACATACGACGCCATCCAGGCCGCAGACACCAAGGCCGACGAGCGACGCAGCGCCGAGGAGTTCGAGCTGATGGATCCGCTGGCGGCCGACTCGGGACGCAATGACGATGTGCTCGTCATCGGCACCGACAACATACGCGGCATGAACTACCGCATGGCCAAATGCTGCAACCCGATATTCGGCGACAAGGTTTTCGGATTCATCTCGTCTGAGGGCGTTGTGAAGATACACCGCGAGGACTGTCCGAACAGCGCGCACATACACGAGCGCTATCCCTATCGCGTCATCCGCACCCGCTGGTCGGGCAAGACAGGCAACCAGACCGCCGCTACCATACGCATCGTGGGTCAGGACGACATAGGCATCGTCACCAACATCTCGTCGGTAATCAACAAGGAGAAGGACGTGACCCTGCGCAACATATCCATCGAGAGCCACGACGGCATCTTCTCGGGCTTTCTGGTCATAGGTGTCAACGACACCGTGGCCCTGAACAACGTGATAAAGAAAATTCAAGCAGTCAAAGGAGTAAAGAATGTTCAACGCAGCAACTAAGACACTTACCGGCCTCATCATGCTCGGCGCGCTCGCGGCATGCGGCGACGCCAACGGCACCAAGGAGGCCGCACGCCTGGTCGACGAGGCCAACACCGCACTCGAAGCCAAGAACTACAGCCTGGCACTGAGTCTCGCCGACTCGGTGCGCACGGCCTATCCCCGAGCCATCGACCAGCGGCGCGAGGCCATACACATATCCGCCGTGGCAAACGAGGGGCTCAACCTGCGGCGCCTCGAGAGCGCCGACTCGCTCCTCGCGGTGCTCGGTGTAAGGGCCGACTCGCTGGGACGGCTTGTCAAGTTTGTCAGCAATCCAATCGAAGGCTATTATATCGCCGCCGGGGCCGATCCGCTCGACACCTATAACACCACAGGCATACAGGCCCGGCTCTCGCCCGAACGCATCTTCTACATCATCTCCACACTGAAGGGGAAAAGCGTCAACTCGACCTCTGTAAGCGTGAGCGACGGCACCACATCGGCCTCTACAGCCACTGTGGCTCATGACGGCGAGCGCAATGACCGCAGCCGCGGCGCCGAGGTGATAACATTCATGGCCCCCGAATGTGACTCCGTAGGCCGTTACATACTCGAACACCGCACCTCACCCCTCACCCTGACCTTCAATGGCCGGGGCTCATATTCAGTCAAGTTGCCCCCCCGCACTGTCGAGCAGACAGCCACGCTCTACGAGTATGCCGTGACCCTGCATCAGGCCTATCTCGCCTCGGTCGAGAAAGAGAGGTTGACCCGTGCCGTCGACATATCGCGCTCGCAGGCCGCACGCACATTTGTCGAGAAAGATTCCGTTAAATAAATAATCCCCAACAGCCGTGAGCAAAGACTCCTCTCCCTCAAGATGGTCAAGAATCGCAGACCGGGCCGTAGCCTTCTGGCAATACTGCTCGGACGGTGTGTGGACAGACCATCGTGACAATCTCAAGGTCAACACCATCAAGACCATCAACCTCACGGTGCGCACATTCCTCAGCACCGATCTCCAGAACAAGGCATACGCCCTGACCTACCAGACACTGCTTGCCATCGTCCCGGCGCTGGCGCTCCTCTTTGCCATCGGGCGCGGATTCGGGTTCCAGAACATGCTGCAGAGCCAGCTGTTCCAGTATCTCCCATCGCAGCACAAGGCACTCGAGATGGCCTTCTCATTCGTGGACTCATGTCTGGCACAGGCCTCGGAGGGTGTCTTCGTCGGGGTTGGCATAGTCTTCCTTCTGTGGACCATCATCTCGCTGCTCGACAACGTCGAGGAGACCTTCAACACAGTCTGGGGCGTCACCGTCGACCGCTCATTCTTCCGCAAGGTCACCGACTATCTCGCCATCTGCATCATATTGCCCATACTGATGATATGTTCGGGAGGCCTGCAGGTATTCATGTCGTCGATGGTACAGAAACTGCTGCCCAATTTCCTGAGTCCCGTGCTCGAGTTTTTCCTCGACTGTGCCAGCGTCATGCTGTCATGGCTGTTTTTTGCGGGGGCATATACGCTCATCCCAAACGCCAAGGTCAAGTTCAAGAACGCGCTTCTTGCCGGCGTACTTGCGGGCACGGGATTCCAGATACTGCAGTGGCTATTCCTGAGCGGACAGCTCTATGTAGCGAAATACAATGCTATCTACGGCTCATTCTCGTTTCTGCCCCTGATGCTTATCTGGATGCAGCTATCGTGGCTCATCACACTTGCCGGGGCACTGATATGCTGCTCGGCACAGAACATATCCATGTTCACATACGACCGGCAGACCCGTACCATCTCGCGAGGATACCGGCACTTCGTCGCGGTGAGCATCCTGACACTGATAGTACGCCGCCACAACGACGCGCTGCCGCCGCTGACAGTCGCCGAAATATCGCGTCAGTATGCAATCCCCGCACGACTTGTATATGAGATTGTCAACCGCCTCATCTCCGCAGGCCTGCTCGTCAGGGTGCTTCCCGAGGGTGACGCAGACGCCGACCCGGCCATATTGCCGGTACAGCCGTCACTCCCCATTGAGAAATACACCCTCAACTATGTCAACCACACGCTCGACTCATACGGCGCGTCCTCTTTCATGGACTCGTTTGACTCACGGTTCGAGAATGTGGCACGGCAGCTCGGAGAGATTGCCGCCACAGGTGCCACGCGGGGCGACATAATGCTCAAGGACATAGATTTCAAACCATATACCAACACCAATAACAATTCACGACAATGAAAGAAGTCATCTCTACCGAACTGGCTCCCGCAGCCATCGGTCCCTACAGCCAGGCCATAAAGGTCGGCAACATGCTGTTCTGCTCGGGCCAGATTCCCGTCAACCCTGCCAACGGCGAGATTCCCGGAGGCATCAAGGCCCAGACCGAGCAGGCCCTGGCCAATGTGTCGGCACTCCTCAACGCTGCAGGCGCCAGCGTAGACAACGTGGTCAAGACAACCGTATTCCTGTCGGACATAGCCAATTTCGCGCCCATGAACGAGGTCTATGCCACATTCTTCAACGCACCCTATCCCGCACGCTCGGCTGTCGCCGTGCGCGACCTGCCCAAGGGTGTACTCGTCGAGGTCGAGGTCATCGCCGCCCTCTGACATATCGGATTCCCATATGTCCCGTCCGCCACGCCGGACGGGACATACTTTTGCTTTACAATTCAAATATCCGGCATTTTGATACGGTCAAAATATGAATACCGTCAATTTCAACTCTTTTTAACACAGAATCATGGCGATTTTCATTAATTTTGCAGATATTTTGACCAATCACTATCAGAAAGGAACGATGACACGACGATTCACCCTCACAATGCTGGCAGTTTTCGCAGCCGTACTATCGGCAGTGGCTCAGATAATGACCCCTGTGAAATGGGCCGGCGACATGAAAATGACCGGCGATGACAAAGGCGAGATAATACTCACCGCCACCATCGACGCAGGATGGCACCTCTATTCATGGGATTTTGCCGCAGGTGAAGGCCCCCAGCCACTCGACATCACGTTCGACCTCGATGGCGCCACCCTCGACGGAAAGCTGATACCCTCGGCCCCGGCACACAAAGAGATGGACGAGATTTTCGAGATGGAACTCTCGTGGTGGACATCGTCTGTGACCATCCGTCAGAAATTCACAGCCATGGCGCCCCAGTTCAAGATTGACGCCAACATACGCTTCGGAGCATGCAACGACCAGAACTGCATCCCCCCCTCAAAAGAGAATTTCTCATTCTCGGGCACAGCCAAAGTGAAGGCCGCGAAGAAGGAGGAGAAAAAAGAGGAGGCCCTCCCAGCCGCAGAGGTGACAGAAACAGCCGATACACCAGAAGCACCCGCAGATACCGCGAAGATTGCCCCCGACACCACACTGACAGCAGCCCCGGCAGTCGCCAACGCCGACAGCAATGTGCCTGACCTGTGGGCTCCCGTCGATTTCGAAGGGAACGACAACAATGCCGAGATAGCCGGGAAATCATTGCTGTATATCTTCCTGACCTGTTTCCTCGGAGGTCTCGTGGCCCTCTTCACACCATGCGTGTGGCCCATGATACCGATGACCGTCAGCTTCTTCCTCAAGAAAGGCAAAGACCGCTCCAAGTCTATCGCCGACGCCTGCATATACGGAGTCTCAATCATAGTGATATATGTGGCCCTCGGCCTCATAATCACCGGAATCTTCGGTGCAAGCTCGCTCAACGCGCTCTCGACATCGGCTGTATGCAATATCATCTTCTTCCTTCTCCTCGTCGTGTTCGCCATATCGTTCTTCGGCGCATTCGAGATAAAGCTCCCCTCTTCGTGGGCCAACCGTATGGACGCCACAGCCGAGCGCACCACCGGACTGCTGTCGATATTCTTCATGGCATTCACCCTTACGCTGGTGTCATTCTCGTGCACAGGCCCTATCATCGGCACACTGCTTGTCGAGGCCGCCTCGATGGGCAATGTCTGGGGCCCGGCAATCGGTATGCTCGGATTCTCCACAGCCCTCGCGCTGCCGTTCATGCTCTTCGCCATGTTCCCGACCATGCTGCAGAGCGCACCCCGCTCGGGCGGCTGGATGAACACACTCAAGGTGGTGCTCGGATTTGTCGAGCTCGCACTCTCGCTCAAGTTCCTCTCTGTCGCCGACCTCGCATACGGCTGGCACATACTTGACCGCGAGGCATTCCTTGCCCTCTGGATTGTCATCTTCCTGCTTCTCGGACTCTACCTGCTCGGCAAGTTCAATTTCTCACACTATGGCGAGGCCGACTCAAGCATCGGCGTGACACGCTTCTTCCTTGCCATGGCATCGCTCGCCTTCACGGTCTACCTGCTTCCCGGCCTCTGGGGCGCACCGCTCAAGGGTGTCAGTGCATTCGTGCCGCCGCTCTATACCCAGGACTTCAACCTCTACGGCAATTCGTTCAAAGAGTATGACGATTTTGAAGAGGGCATGCGCATAGGGCGCGAGCAGGGCAAGCCTGTGCTCATCGATTTCTCTGGCCACGGATGCGTCAACTGCCGCAAGATGGAGGGTGCAGTGCTCGATAACGAGAATGTCAAGGCCTTGATTTCGGACAATTTTGTAGTTGTCAAGCTGATGGTCGACGAGAAGGCCCCCCTCCCCCAGCCTATGGAGGTTCAGGAGAACGGCAAGACCGTACGTCTCACCACCTATGGCGACAAATGGAGCTATCTGCAGCGCTACAAGTTCAACGCCAACGCCCAGCCCTATTACGTCATACTCAACGACAAGGGCCAGCTCCTCTCGGGCCCCTTCTCTTACGACGAAAACATCCCCCGTTTCACCGAATTCCTTGAAAAAGGACTTAAATAATTAGAAATTAGGAATGAGAAATTAGAAATCAATTAGAAATGAGGAATTAGAAATTAGTAATGAAAGACTACCGATTCCACATTCCTAATTGATTTCTAATTTCTCATTCCTAATTGAATCCAATTTCTAATTTCTAATTTCCCATTTCTAATTGTAAGAAAGTGTCAAAGCTCGCTCTCCGCAAGGCCATAGCCGATTTTGATGCTCCGCAGTTGCGCGAGCTCCTGATGGACATATATACCCGAAGCCGTGAGGCCAAGGAACTGCTCGATTTCTATGCCACACCTGACGTTGACAAGAAATTCGACGAATACAAGAAGCTCATCGACAAGGAGGTCTATCGTGTCAAGCGTCGGCGTCCAGCCCCGAGGATGCGCGAGATACGGGCCGCAATACGCAAATTTGTCAGGCTCGAGCCCGGTGACGAGGCGGTGGGACAACTTATGGCCGAGACCGTGATAGAGCTGTGCAACATGGCCAAATCGACTTTCGTCGACGACAAGCTCGCCGAACAGACAGACAGGCTTTTTGCCGACACGCTCGAATATCTCAAAGCGCGCCGTATGGCCGAGGATTACGGTTTCCGTTTCCGCAAGGCCATCGGGAACATCCGTCCCGAAGACAGATATTGCCTTTTGCGCCGTCTGCTCGCCTCGACCCTGCGTGTGGCCCTCCCCGATATGCCCGAATGACCGCGATAGAGCGCCAAAACACGGGGTATTGATAACTTTTTTGGTGAAATGAAAGGTATTTCGGGCTATTTTTCGTAATTTTGCGGCATGTTTGACACTGCCCTCCTTTCGGGGAGAGCCCGTAAGACGTGAAATATCCAATCACTTCACATAAACTTATGACTGACTGTCTGCCACCAATCAAAATTTTCTCAGGCACACGCTCGACCTACATGGCCGAGGAGATTTGCCGGGAGCTGGGTTGCGAGCTCGGCAAAATGAACATCCAGTACTTTGCCGACGGCGAATTTGAAGTCTCGTTTGAGGAGTCTATCCGCGGGTGCGAGGTCTATCTCGTCCAGTCGACTTTCCCCAATTCGGACAACCTCATGGAACTTCTGCTGATGATTGACGCCGCCAAGCGTGCCTCGGCAGCCTCCATCATCGCCGTGATGCCTTATTTCGGCTGGGCGCGCCAGGACCGCAAGGACAAGCCCCGCGTATCCATCGCCGCCAAGCTCGTGGCCAACCTGCTCACTACCGCAGGGGTCGACCGCGTCATCACTATGGATCTCCATGCCGACCAGATCCAGGGTTTCTTCGACATCCCCGTCGACCACCTTTATGCTTCGTCAGTGTTCATCCCCTACATCCAGAGTCTCGGACTCAAGGACCTTGTCATCGCCTCGCCCGACGTCGGTGGCGCCAAGCGTGCCAACAGCTACTCCAAGTATCTGAATGTACCCCTCGTGCTCTGCCACAAGCAGCGCGCCAAGGCCAACGTGGTGGCAAACATGACAGTGATAGGCGACGTCAAGGACAAAGATGTCATCATCATTGACGACATGGTAGACACAGCCGGAACAATCACCAAGGCCGCCGACCTGATGAAGGAGAACGGAGCCCGCTCGGTACGCGCACTCTGCTCGCACGCCATCATGAGTGACCCCGCATCCGAGCGCGTCGACAACTCGGCACTCTCCGAGATGATGTTCACCAACTCGATTCCCTTCAACAAGAACTGCCGCAAGGCCACGATACTCTCGGTGGCACGTCTGTTTGCAGACACCATCCGCCGTGTCCATACCCACGAGTCAATCTCGTCGCAGTATCTCATAAAATAACCCGACCGAAGGTCATAAGGACAGGGGCCTGCGGCACACGCCGCGCCCCTGTCCGGATTTTTAACATTCGGCCCTCAACCGCCAATCTTACCTTATGAATCTCAAATCAATGATAGTCACAGCCGGCCTCGCAGCCTCGCTCGCAGCCTGCAGCGGGGGCGCACAGGAGGAAGGAGTCCTGATTGACAAGCCCGATTTCAAGACCGAGACCGGGATATTTGACATCGACGCCCTCGAGGCCCTGGGCCGCGTGAGCGATGTCAAGGTGTCGCCCGACGGCACCAAGGTGCTCTTTGCCATCTCGTACGAGAGTGTCGAGGAGAACAAGAGCAACGCCGACCTCTATACCATGAACCTCGATGGTTCGGACCTGAAGCGCATCACCCGCACCGGGTCGAGCGAGGGCAATTTCTGCTGGCTCGACGGAGGCAAGAAGATTGCCTTCACATATCCTGTCGACGGCAAGCCGCAGGTATGGACGATGAACGCCGACGGATCTGACCGCAAGCAGGCCAGCGATGTCGAGAAGGGTGTCGAGGGATTCCTCTTCTCGCCCGACGGCTCGAAAGTCATCGTCGTGTCGACCGTCAAGTATTCGCGCGACGCCAAAGATATATATCCCGACCTGCCCAAGGCCACAGGACGTGTCATCGACGACCTCATGTACAAGCACTGGGACGAGTGGATAACAGAGATTCCCCACCCCTTCGTAGGTGAGTTTGACGGGACAAAAATCACGGCCCTCGAGGACATCATGGCCGACGAGCTCCGCTTCGAGTCGCCCCTGCGTCCCTTCGGAGGCATCGAGCAGTTCGCGTGGGCGCCCGACTCGAAGAGCCTGGTCTACACATCGCGCAAGAAGAGCGGTGTCGACTATGCCGTATCGACCAATTCAGACCTCTATCTCTATGACGTAGCCTCAAAGCAGACCCGCAATCTCACCGAGGGGATGATGGGCTATGACATTAACCCCACATTCTCGCCCGACGGCAACACCCTGGCATGGCTCTCGATGGAGCGCGACGGATATGAGAGCGACAAGAACCGCATCTTCACCCTCGACATGGCCACCGGCACCAGGACCGACCTTACAGCCGAATGGGACTATACTGCCGACGCCATCGCATGGAATCACGACGGAAAGTCGATATATTTCATCTCGGCCAAGGATGGCGTGACACCCATCTTCAGCATCGACACCGCCACCCGCGAGGTCAAGACCGTGGCCGACGGCACATGCGACTATACCGCGCTCGCCCCGGTTCCCGATGGCTCGCTGGTTACGCTGCGCCACTCGATGCTCTATCCCAACGAGGTCTTCCATATCTCCGCACAGGGTGAGGTAAAGCAGATCTCGAACGTCAACACAGAGCTGCTCGCTTCGCTCCAGATGCCCACCGTCGAGAAGAAGATGGTACCCACCACCGACGGCAAGATGATGACCGTCTGGACAGTCTATCCCCAGGATTTTGACTCGACAAAGACATACCCGGCCCTGCTCTACTGTCAGGGTGGTCCCCAGCAGGCAGTGAGCCAGTTCTGGAGCTACCGATGGAATTTCGCCCTCATGGCCGCCAACGGCTATATCGTCATCGCCCCCAACCGCCGCGGCCTTCCCGGCTTCGGTACAGAGTGGAACGAGCAGATCTCGGGCGACTATCCCGGCCAGAACATGAAGGACTATCTCGCTGCAGTCGACTACATGAAGCAGTATCCCTTCATTGACCCGGCCCGCATCGGCGCGACAGGCGCCAGCTACGGCGGATTCTCGGTCTACTGGCTCGCGGGCAACCACGAGAAGCGTTTTGCCGCCCTGCTGGCACACGCAGGCATCTTCAACATGGAGGCACAGTATCTCGAGACCGAAGAGATGTGGTTTGCCAACTGGGACATGGGCGGAGGCGCCCTGCGCAAGGACGCCGATGCGACCGTAGAGCCCGATTTCGGAGCCTTCTGGCGCAAGGACAACGCCACGGCACAGCGCACATTCGCCATGTCGCCCCACAGGTTTGTCGACAAGTGGGACACTCCCATCATGATATCACACGGCGAGTTCGACTACCGCATCCTGTCGTCGCAGGGCGAGATGGCATTCAACGCCGCCAAGCTCAGGGGTATTCCGGCCGAGATGGTGATATTCCCCGACGAGAACCACTGGATTCTCAAACCCCAGAACGCCATCATGTGGCAGCGGCTCTTCTTCCGCTGGTTCGACAGATGGCTCAAACCTCAGAGCGGGGCTGCCGACAAAGCTGAATAAGCCGGACAACACAAGCATCAAGAATCAACCAACAGACAGCCTGCCGAGACACATCAGACCCGGCAGGCTGTCTTACAATAAATCCACTCCGGCCCGTCGTGCGGCCGGACACTCACAATTCTAATCACCCATGACACATAAGCTGCTCTCCCTTCCTCCCAATCTGGTCGATGCCTTCCATGATGTGACAGGGCTTGACCGCAATGAATATTTCTGTACCTCAGACCCCGTCGGCGCCAGACTCGGGAGCGGCGGAGGCACCACATGGCTGCTCGAGGAGTGCCACCGTAACTGGGCACCCGACAAGAGCTTTGCTGAATGGCTTTCCTCGGGGCGTCGCATACTGCTGCATGCCGGAGGCCAGAGCCGCCGTCTGCCGTCATACGCTCCATCCGGCAAGATACTCACCCCCATACCCATTTTCCGCTGGGAGAGGGGCCAGAAGCTGTCGCAGACACTGCTTGACCTGCAGCTCCCGCTCTACGAACGCATCATGGACAAGGCCCCCGCGCGCCTCAACACCATGATTGTGAGCGGCGACGTCTATATCCGCGCCGCCGAGCAGCTCGGCAACATCCCCGATGCTGACGTGGTGTGCTACGGACTCTGGCTCGACTCGTCGATAGCCAAGGATCACGGCGTGTTCTTCAGCCGCCACTCCACACCCTCGATACTCGACCGGATGCTGCAGAAGCCCTCTGTCGAGACACTGGCGTCGCTACTTCAGGAGGGTTACTATCTCACCGACATAGGGGTGTGGCTACTGAGCGACAAGGCCGTGGAGCTGCTGCGCAAGCGCTCGCGCGACGCCGAAGGGAAGCTCAAAGAGTATGACCTGTATTCCGAGTTCGGATGCGCGCTGGGCGTCAACCCCTCGCAACCCGACCCTGAGCTGGCCGAGCTCACGGTGGCCATCCTCCCCCTCCCCGGCGGCGAGTTCTATCACTACGGCACCAGCCGCGAGATGATCTCGTCGACACTGGCCATACAGAACCGCGTGAACGACCAGCGCGAGATAATGCACCGCGACCGTAAGCCTCATCCCTCGATTTTCGTACAGAACTCTGTCACTGAGATACCCTTCACCGCCGATAACGCCAATATATGGATTGAGAACTCACATATCGGCAAGCGCTGGAACGTCAGCCGCGACAATATCGTGACAGGTGTACCGCGCAACGACTGGGAGCTCTCGCTCGCACCCGGTCAGTGTCTTGACATCGTGCCCCTCGAGGAGAAATCATACATGATACGTGTCTATGACATCGACTCGCGTTTTGCCGGAGCCGACCAGCAGAGACGCCAGTTCCCCGTAACCGACGACATCGGGGTGATGGGAGATCTGGTAAGGAAGATGCTTGCCGGAGAGCCGTTGCCCGATGGCCTGAGGCTGATGAGCGCCGAGGAAATATCAAACGTGGCATCGCTGCCCCGCCTCGTGGCACAACGAAAGGAGTTCCGCGACATCAACCGCCGTGCCATGGCCGAAAACCATCTGCACAGCGTGTTCTATCAGCTCGATCTCGATGCCGAGGCATCGGCATTCGCCGGAGGCAACATCGCAATGCCGTCAGAGCTCGACGAGTCGGCCCCCCTGCTCAAACGCATGTCAGACCACATGTGGCGCGGCGAGGTCAAGAGACGCAAGGGTGAGCCGTTCGGCGACACGGAGGACAAGGCTTTCGCATTGCTGCGCGGCGGCCTGATAGACACCGTTGGCACCTCGCTCAACTCGCCGCGCAGGGCTGTATGCTCAGACCAGATTGTCTGGAGCCGTTCGCCGGTGCGCATCGACATCGCCGGAGGATGGACCGACACACCCCCCTTCTGTCTCGCCGAGGGTGGCAACGTCATCAACATCGCCATCGAGCTCAACGGACAGCCCCCCTTGCAGACCTATATCCGTCCCTGCAAGGAGCCGCATATCGTATGCCGCAGCATCGACCTCGGAGCCTCCGAGACCGTGACCACATACGAACAGCTCATCGAATTCAATAAGGTAGGCTCGCCCTTCTCCATACCCAAGGCCGCGCTGGCCCTGGCGGGGTTCCACCCCCGATTCTGCGCCGAGCAGTATGCGTCGCTCGAACAGCAGCTCCGCGCCATGGGAGGAGGTCTCGAGATAACCCTCTTCTCGGCCATCCCGGCCGGAAGCGGACTCGGCACAAGCTCGATACTTGCCGCCACCGTGCTCGGTGCGGTGAGCGATTTCTGCGACCTCGCATGGGACAAGGTCGAGATATGCCGCCGTACTCTGGTTCTCGAACAGCTCCTTACCACCGGTGGCGGCTGGCAGGACCAGTATGGAGGTGTCATCGGCGGCGTCAAGCTGCTGCAGACCGCAAAAGGATTTGACCAGACACCGATGGTGCGCCGTATGCCCTCCGACCTCTTCGACGCGCCCGAATATGCTCCGTGCCACCTGCTCTACTATACAGGACTGACCCGCACCGCCAAGGACATACTCGCCGAGATAGTGCGCAGGATGTTCCTCAACCACGGCCCGCAACTCGAACTGCTAAGACGTATGAAGGCCCACACCCTCGAGATGTATGACGCAATACAGCGCGACGACTTCAACCGCATGGGGCGGCTGGTGCGCGAGACATGGCGCCAGAACCAGCTCATCGACGCAGGCACCAACCCCCCCGCCGTGGAGGCCATCACACGTCTGGTCGACGACCTGTGCCTGGGCTACAAGCTGCCCGGCGCAGGTGGCGGCGGCTACCTCTACATGATAGCCAAAGACCCCGAGGCAGCCGCGCGTATCCGCCAGATTCTCCAGACCGCTCCCGGACTCCCCGCCAACGGCCGTCTGGTCGAGATGACCCTTTCGAAAAAGGGCCTCAACGTGACGCGTAGCTGACGGATTTAACATTCGCTAACACCCTCTGCAACCCCCATTGTGAGTTTTTAACATTCGGCCCTCAAGTTTAGAGGGCCGGGGGTTGATTGGGGCGGAAATAAGTTGTAATTTTGCAGTTAACATATCAATCAGAATCAACACCACAATTATACAGCAACATGAACGCACCCTCACTCAGTGAACAGGAAATGATCAGGCGACAGAGCCTGGATGAGATGCGACGCATGGGCATCGAGCCCTATCCCGCAGCAGAATACCCCGTCGACGGCTATGCAGCCGAAATCAAGGAGACCTTCTCGGACGACGCCCCCGTGCGCGACGTCTGCGTGGCCGGACGCGTGATGGGACGCCGCATCATGGGCAAAGCATCTTTCATGGAACTTCAGGACTCGACAGGCCGCATACAGGTGTATGTGAACCGCGACGAGATCTGTCCGGGCGAGGACAAGGAGCTTTATAATGTGGTGTTCAAGAAGCTCCTCGACATCGGCGATTTCGTAGGCGTCAAGGGATTTGTTTTCCGCACCAAGACGGGCGAGATTTCGGTACATGCCAAGGAGCTCACCGTGCTGGGCAAGTCGCTCCGCCCCCTCCCCGTCGTAAAGATGAAGGACGGCGTCAAGTATGACGCATTTGACGATCCCGAGCTGCGCTACCGCCGCCGCTATGTCGACCTTGTGGTCAACGACGGTGTCAAGGAGATATTCATCAAGCGCACCAAGGTCTACAACTCCATGCGCCAGTATTTCAACAATGCCGGATACATGGAGGTCGAGACCCCCATACTGCAGTCGATACCAGGCGGTGCTGCCGCACGTCCCTTCATCACCCACCACAACGCGCTCGACATACCCCTCTACCTGCGCATCGCAGACGAGCTCTACCTGAAGCGCCTCATCGTGGGAGGATTCGAAGGTGTCTATGAGTTCTCGAAGAATTTCCGCAACGAGGGTATGGACCGCACCCATAATCCCGAGTTCACTTGCATGGAGATATATGTGGCCTACAAGGACTACAACTGGATGATGGATTTCACCGAGAAGATGCTCGAGAAGATCTGTCTCGACGTCAACGGCACCACACAGGTCAAGGTCGGCGACAACATCATCGATTTCAAGGCCCCCTACCGCCGCCTCACCATGACAGACGCCATCAAGGAGAAGACAGGTGTCGATATCACCGGCATGGACGAGGAGCAGTTGCGCAAGACCGCCCGCGAGCTGGGCATCGAGGTCGACGAGACCATGGGCAAGGGCAAGCTCATCGACGAGATATTCGGCGAGAAATGCGAGGGCTCTTACATCCAGCCCACCTTCATCATCGACTATCCTATAGAGATGTCCCCCCTGACCAAACGCCACCGCAACAATCCCGAGCTGACCGAACGCTTCGAGCTGATGGTCAACGGCAAGGAGCTGGCCAACGCATACTCCGAGCTCAACGACCCCATCGACCAGTACGAGCGCTTTGTCGAGCAGATGCGTCTCGGCGAGAAGGGTGATGATGAGGCCATGATCATCGACAAGGATTTCATCCGCGCCCTCGAATACGGCATGCCCCCCACATCGGGCATGGGCATAGGCATGGACCGTCTGGTGATGCTGATGACAGGACAGACCACCATACAGGAGGTTCTCTTCTTCCCGCAGATGCGCCCCGAGAAGAAAGCCGCCGCAGCAACCGAAAACGACAAGGACGAAGCCGAAGAATAAACTCCTGATATCCGCATGAGTTTCAACAAAATAGCAGTGATGGGAGGCGGGAGCTGGGCCACAGCTCTTGCCAAACTGCTGCTGCGCAACTGCGACAGCATCCTCTGGTATATGCGGCGCGACGACCGCATAGAGGATTTCAAGCGCATCGGCCATAATCCGGCATATCTGACCGATGTCGAGTTTGACGTGAGCCGTATCGAGTTCTCGAGCGACATAAACTATGTCTGCACCCAGGCCGATACACTCCTGCTGGTGATGCCGTCGCCCTATTTCAAGACCCACATCAACAAGATCTCGGTCGACATATCCGGCAAGAATATTGTATCGGCAGTCAAAGGCATCGTGCCCGGCGACAACGAGATTATCTCGGAATACATGGTAAACCGCTTTGGCGTAGACCCGGAGAAGGTCATCGTCATAGCCGGCCCCTGTCATGCCGAGGAGGTGGCGTTGTCGCGCCCCAGCTTCCTCACTGTAGGATGCCATGACGTCGCATACGCCGAGGAGTTCGGCAAGCGGCTCAACTCTCCCTCGACCCGCACCATACCGTCGAGCGATGTCGAGGGTATCGAGTATGCCGCCGTGCTCAAGAACGTCTATTCTATTGCCGCGGGAATCGTGCATGGCATGAAGGGGGGCGACAATTTCCTGGCTATGCTCGTCAGCAACGCCATCAGGGAGATGGAGCGTTTTGTCGACGAGGTCTGCCCCCGTCCGCGATGCATCTGCGACAGCGTCTATCTCGGCGACCTGCTCGTCACAGCCTACTCGCGATTCTCGCGCAACCACAATTTCGGCTCCATCATAGGCAAGGGGTATTCCGTATCAACCGCCCGCATGGAGATGGAACAGACCGCCGAAGGATATTACGGCACCAAATGCATCAAGGAGATAAACAAAGGGTATGGGGTTGAGATGCCCATACTCGATGCCGTCTATGACATACTCTACCGCCACGCCAACGCCGAGCGAGCCATGCGCGCGCTGGGCAAGTGGTTTATCTGACAATCCAAAAAATTACAAACATAAAAGATTAATAGCATGAAAACTCTGAACGTTGACATCAAGGACGTGCTCTCGACCGTGAGCCGCGAGCAGATCAGCAATCTCGACGCAACGGCAGCCGAGGCACTTGACAAGGTGCTCACAGGCTCGGGCGAAGGCAATGATTTCCTGGGCTGGGTAAACCTCCCCACCGAGACCACCGACGCACAGCTCGATGACATCATCGCATGTGCCGAGCAGCTCCGCGCTACCTGCGACACTGTGGTGGCAATCGGCATCGGCGGCAGCTATCTGGGTGCCAAAGCCGTCATCGAGGCTCTGAGCGACAGCTTCGCCGCATACCGTCCCGGTGTCGAGGGCGAGCCCAAGGTGCTCTTCGCAGGTCAGAATATCGGCGAGGACTACCTCTATGAGCTTCAGGACTATCTCAAGGACAAGCGCTTCGGCATCATCGTCATCTCGAAGAGCGGCACAACCACCGAGCCTGCCATCGCCTTCCGTCTGCTCAAGGAGCAGCTCGAGCGTCAGCTCGGCATCGACGAGGCCCGCAAGCGCATCGTTGCCATCACCGACGCCAACCGCGGCGCCCTGCGCACCCTTGCCACCGAAGAGGGCTATAAGACTTTCGTCATCGCCGACAACGTAGGCGGACGTTTCTCCGTACTCACCCCCGTGGGTCTGCTCCCCATTGCCGTTGCAGGTTTCGACATCCGCGCCCTCATAGACGGCGCATGCGAGATGGAGAAGGCCACCAACACCCCCGACGAGTCGAACCCCTCGCTGCTCTATGCCGCTACCCGCAACGCACTCTACAGGGCCGGAAAGAAGATTGAGATTCTCGTCAACTACAACCCCAAGCTCCACTATTTCGGAGAGTGGTGGAAGCAGCTCTACGGCGAGAGCGAGGGCAAGGACCACAAGGGCATCTACCCCGCCGCAGTCGACAACTCGACCGACCTCCACTCGATGGGCCAGTGGATACAGGATGGCGAGCGCATCATCTTCGAGACCGTAATCTCGGTTGCCGAGCAGAAGCACGAGAAGCTTATCCCCACAGACGACGCCAACCTCGACGGCCTCAACTACATCGCAGGCAAGCACGTTGACGAGGTGAACAAGATGGCCGAGCTCGGCACACGCCTGGCACACGTCGACGGCGGTGTGCCCAACATGCTCGTCACCATCCCCGCCATCCAGGAGAAATACCTCGGCCAGCTCATCTATTTCTTCGAGAAGGCTTGCGGCATCAGCGGATACATCCTCGGTGTCAATCCCTTCAACCAGCCCGGCGTAGAGGCTTACAAGCGCAACATGTTCGCCCTCCTCGCCAAACCCGGCTATGAGGCCGAGACCGAAGCCATCAAGGCCCGTCTCTGATACATCATCCACATAAAGAAATCCCGCCCTGCCTTGACGGCCGAGCGGGATTTCTTTATGGCATTGTCAGGAAAATATACCGTATGGGACTGGGGAAAGGATGGTTATTTATCTTTCCTGCTCTTATGTTTTTTGTAAAAGTAGTCGCCGAAAATGGCGCCGATTATTCCGGCCGCTACGGGCAGATATGAATACCAGGGTAAGCTCATGACATCTTGTATTTGTAGTTTTTATTCATATTGGACGCGCCTATTCGTAAATAGTTGCAGCCGAGGGGGTGGAAAATTCGTTCAGAATGTGCAGGGAAGAGTCTGGAGCTGATAGAGCAACGTGCGGGCCATGCGCTGATGGCCGAGGTCGTTGGGGTGCAGACGGTCGGTGTCGGCGCGGTTGAAATATTTGGCATGCTCGTCCATCATGGGATAGAGGCCGCAGAGTGCGCCAAGATCGATGACAGGAACGGCCCATATCTGCCCGGCCTCCTTGACGGCATCGACATAGGCGTCAAGATATTCGCCGCAACGGTTGACATACTCCTCGGAGCACTGCCAGTTCTTGTCGTTGGCATAGAATCCCGCACGGTGTATGGGCGTGAGCAGCACTATCTGCTTGTCGGGGAATGTGCGCTTGAGCGAGTCGAGGGCAATATTGATGCGCCCGCGATAGGTGTCGGCATCCATTGCCGGGGTGCGGCGCACGCGCTTCTCGGGACGCTTTACATACTGGTGGCCATACTCGACAGTCTCCATCGACTCGTCATACCACCGGCCCAGAGGCACGGCGTTGTTATAGTCGTTGGTACCCATGAAGATGAGGATGGCATCGAAATCGTCGCCATGCTCGGTGCGCAACAGGTCGGCCTGGCGCGGTACATCATTCCACTGACGCCCGCTCACTGCATAGACATAAGGCGTCATGCCGAGCCATTCTTGCAGCCATGCCCAATACTTTTTCTGAGCGGCCTTGTTGCGCGGATCGGTTATAGAATCGCCGAGATAGGCCACCGTCTTGCCCTGCCAGGGATGAGCTATCCCCTGTGACACCACGGGAAGGGCGATGATGAATGTGAGGAGGAGTGTAAGTACCCTATTTTTCATGTATATCTTGATTTTGGTTGGTCAGTATGCAAAGTTAGTTGTTTCGGCCGAGAATCACAAGAAAAAATACCGCCGGAAGTCACAGGGGCTTCCGGCGGTTTTGAGTCAACGGTCAGGTTGTCTAACCTTAATTTACCTAATATTCATTACTGAACCTTTATATTTCGGGATGTGTGTTTCCGATATCGGGAATGAGGGGAGAGTGTCACTGTCCGGCAAGGTCGACGGCATAGACACCGCGCTTGCCTGTGGGATAGAGGCCACGGAGAATCATCAGCTTCTCGTCGCCCTGGCCACGCATTATCGAGCGGTAGACCTTCTCGACATCCTCGGGCGTCGACACGCGGGTGTCGTTGATGGAGACTATGATGAATCCCTTGCGTACGCCTGCGTCGGCAAAGACCCCGTCCTTGACCTCGGCCACACGTACGCCGTTGTCGATGCCAAGCTGCCTGAGCTGCGATGCGTCGACCTTAGAGAACGCACACCCGAGGTCTGCGAAATCACCGGCCTTGGTGACAGTGGTGTTACCCTGGGGATTGAGGAGCTTAATGTCGACGGTGTGCGACTTGTTGTCGCGTATGTATGTCACCTTGATCTTGTCGCCGGGACGGTATTTGGCCACCTGCTCCTGGAGCTGGGCGGTATTACCGGTGGCGACACCGTTGACGGCAGTGATGACGTCGCCCTCCTCGATTCCGGCCTCACGTGCCGACGAGCGCTCGCTCACGGCGGCGACATATACACCCTTGGTCACGGCGGTGATGCCTTTCTCCTTGGCCATTTCGGCGTTAAGGTCTGCTATCGACACACCGAGCACGGCACGCTGAACTGTGCCATACTGGCGCAGGTCGCTGACAACCTTCTTGACAATCGAGGTGGGGATGGCAAACGAGTATCCGGCATAGTTGCCTGTCTGCGAGTAGATGGCGGTGTTGATGCCGATGAGCTCGCCGGTCAGTGTGACAAGCGCACCGCCCGAGTTTCCGGGATTGACAGCGGCATCGGTCTGTATGTACGACTCTATGCCCATGGGGCGGGTATGCGATGTCGACGAGATGCTGCGCGACTTGGCCGACACGATGCCGGTGGTCACGGTCGAGGTGAATCCGAAGGGGTTGCCCACGGCAAGAACCCACTCGCCCACCTTGAGCTGCTCGCTGTCGCCCATAGGAATCACGGGGAGCCCGGTGGCATCAATCTTGATGAGGGCGAGATCTGTCGAGGGGTCGGTACCGACGACAGTAGCGTCGAAGGTACGGTTATCGTTGAGGGTTATCTCGAGACGCTCGGCCTCGTCGATGACATGGTTGTTGGTGACGATATAGCCGTCGGGGCTGATGATGACACCCGAGCCGAGGCCGCGCTGCTGCTCGCGGGGAGCCTGTTCCTGCTGGCGCGGATTGCTGCGGGGCGAGCCGAAGAAATATTCGAAGAACGGATCATTGAACATGTTGCCTCCGCCATTTCCGGCATATCCGCGCGGGGTGGAGAAGCTCTTGATGGATACGACTCCATTGATGGTGTTCTCGGCCGCGGTGGTGAAATCGGTCGCAGGGGTCACGGTCGAGGATACGGTATAGAACCGTCCCTCTTGCGACGCGGTGTCTGAGAGAGGAGAATGGCTGTCCATACGGCCCAACGAGCCGATGGCCACTGCGGTGGCAGCCGAGCTGAGAATGGCTGTACCGGCTGCGAGAAGCATTATCTTGGCTGTTGCTTTCATGCTGTGTGAGTGATGGATTTTTTTGTTGTTTCTTTACCCTATAGACGGCAAAAAACGTGCAAAGTTACATCCTCCGGCCGTAGTTTAAAGTATTTTAATAGCATCCCGGAGTTTTTAAGGAATATTTAGGCAGGGCGCCCCGGCGTTTGTAAAAAATTTCTTAATTTTGCAATGTCATGTCATTCAAGCTACATACTGTCATAGTCATCCTGTCAGCCACATTGGCACTTGCGTCATGTTCGACGTCACGTCGTGGCACCCCCCGCGCCACAGTAAGCCCGGGGCAGCCGGGGCGCGAGCTCACGGTGCCACCGACCACGGACCTGTCGTCACACTCGCGCGCACTCGTCGAGGAGGCTCGGAGCTGGCTCGGCACACCTTATAAATATGGAGGCAACGACCGCGCCGGTGTCGACTGCTCGGGCCTGGTGCTCCAGGTCTACAGCAACGCGCTCAACATATCGGTACCGCGCAACTCGCGTGCCCAGAAAGATTTCTGCACACCCGCCTCGCGCGGCTCGCTCATTCCGGGCGACCTCGTGTTCTTTGCCACAGGCAAGCAGAAAGACCGCGTATCGCATGTGGGCATATTTGTGGGCGAGAACCGCATGATACATGCGTCAGCCTCAAAGGGCGTAATCGTGAGCGATCTCTCTGAGGGATACTACTCGCGCACCTTCGCAGGAGCCGGGTATGTCGAGACGTACCATGCCATGCTCGACAAGAACAGCAAGAAGGGCAAGAAGAGGAAGCCATCAAAACCCTCAAAGAGCGAAGCCGTCCCCGTCACCGAACCACTCCCCGACCCCTCGGCCACCGAAATAGCATCGGCCGGGAAATCCTCAGGCATCACACTGACCCCTGTCAGCTCACTCCCTGTGAGGAACGCCGTAAATCCACAAGTATATGACGATGATGACGATGGACTGATACGGCCTGTACCCGAGGCCGAACCTGAATATGCGTCCGAGCCTGAGCCCGAGGTGGTGACAGCAACGACGAGACAGGCTCAACAGGACCCGGCTCCCGCCGTCACACCGGCGCCGACACCTGTGCCGGTCAAAGCCGTACAGGCCACAGCCACAGCCACGGCGTCTGCATCCGAGCCCACTCCCGGCGACGCACGTTCGGCGGTGCTTGGCTCAATAACCGAAAAACCCCTGCAATGACCACTCCAGACCGCAATCTGCGACCCGAAATCCATACGATAGGCCCCCTCGTACTCGCGCCCGAAAGCATCAGGGTGCTACAGAACGGCATCACACTCCACATCATCGACAGCGGCACCACCGAGGTATGCCGCATAGGCATAGCCCTTCTGGGCGGCACAGCCGAGTCACCTCGTCCGGGACTCCTCGATGCCGTCGCCCTCATGTTGCCCGAAGGCAGCGAGGAGACTCCCGGGCAACGCATGTCCGACATACTCGAGTCGAACGGCGCATGGTGCGGGTCGAGCGTCACAAGCCATCATACATTAATCAACGTCTTCTGCACATGCTCGGCGTTTCCGGCCATACTGCCTATGGCCAAGGAAATGGCATTCAGCCCTGCATTCGAGCCAGAGGCCGCCAGCAGAATATTGCATCTGCAGAGCTCACGGGCAGCCGTGAGCCGCTGCAAGGTCGGATTCCGGGCCTCAGCCGCGCTCAAGCCAGTCATATACGGTGAGGACAACCCGATAGCCATGATGCCGACACCTGAAGATATACTGACATTCACCACCGAGGAGATGCGCGAGGCACACAACTCGCGTCTTGACCCAACGAAGATACACATTTTCCTTGCCGGAAGGATTGACGACACAATGATAGAGGGTGTAGTGCGCAAATTCGCATCAATCCCGAAGAGCGCTGAGTTCTCGCCGGTCACACTCAGGTTTCCTGACATCACAGCCCCCCGTGAAATCGTCACAGATATGCCTGAGGCCCTGCAGAGCGCGGTCAAGATGGCCCTCCCCACTCCGGGACGCAACGACCCCGGATTCATCGCCATGCGCATAGCCGCGTGTGCCCTGGGAGGATATTTCGGAAGCCGTCTCATGACCAACATACGCGAGGACAAGGGTCTCACATACGGCATCAACGCCGCCCTCTACGGCTACCCCGACCGCGGCTACCTCATCGTGTCGACCGAGACAGATTGTGCCAACACCCGCGAGGTCATCACCGAGACAGTGGCCGAGATAGAACGGCTCAAGGACCCGGCCACTTTCTCGCCCGACGAGGTGGAGCGACTGCGCAATTTCTTCCTCTCGAATCTCGCATCGGTGCTTGACTCGCCATTCCAGCGCATGGATTTCCTGCAGAACAACGTCATAGCCGGAACACCTACCGACTATTTCGCAAGACAGCACGAGGCAATCCGCGCCACGACAGCCGAAACCATAGCCGACACGGCCCGAAAATATTTCGACACGTCAAAGATGGTGACTTCAATAGCCGGAAAATTTGGAGGTATGAAGAATAATGCGTAAATTTGCACTGCAAAAATCCCGATACGGGCCTTGGTAGTTCAATGGATAGAATGGGAAATTCCTAATTTTCAGATAGGGGTTCGATTCCCCTCCGAGGTACTATAACTGTTTGTTCATTTCATGTGAAACCGCCCTGTTCCAAAAATGGAACAGGGCGGATTTTGTTTTACCCGTCTATAGTATCAATACAAAAACCGTTTATTCATAAACAAATTCATTGTCGCGATTTATTTTTTTCTCAAAAAAATTTGGCGGTATGGATTATTTGACATACCTTTGCGGTGTGGTAGATGAGTACAACACCTCCACACCTCTCTAAATCACATTAACGACGATGAAAAAACTCTTTCTCACGCTTCTTGCCATTGCCGCCTGCGCAACAGGGGCACACGCACAACTGTTCTGGAAAATCTCGGGCAACGGCCTCGAGCGTCCCTCCTACCTCTTCGGTACCCACCACGTGGCGCCTGCATCTGTCATCGACAGCATTCCGGGATTTGCTGATGCGCTTGCCAATGTAGACAAGGTCTACGGCGAGATGGATATGGCCGCCGCACAGACACCCGCAGCCCAGCAGATACTGATGTCGGCAGGGATGGCTCCGGCAGACTCGACCCTGAGCAAACTGCTCACACCCGCACAGCTCGACTCGGTCAACACCATACTGGGCAAGTACATGGGCCCGATGGCCGACATCAGGCAGATGGACCCGCTCAAACCCAACATGGTCTCGACCGTGATAGCGATGATGCAGGCCCAGCAGCAGTTTCCCGGCTTCAATCCGGCCCAGCAGCTCGACCTTGTGGTGCAGCAGCGTGCAAAAGCCGCCGGGAAGGAGATTGGCGGACTGGAGACCGTCGAGGAGCAGGCAACAATGCTTTTCGGGATGCCGATGGCTGAACAGGCCGAACAGCTCATGGAGGCCGTCCGTCATGACGTCACAGCCATGGAGTTTGCGGGCAAGCTCGCACAGGCATATCTGGCAGGTGACCTCGACACCATGCTCAGTCTTATGGAAGACCCCGTGATGGGAATGGGCTCGTCGGGCGACCGCCTCATCAACACACGCAACGCCAACTGGGTGCGCGTGATGGCCGGACTGCTCCCCGCAGCCTCTGTCCTCATAGCCGTCGGTGCCGGACACCTGCCCGGCGAGAAGGGTCTCATATCACTGCTCCGTCAGAAGGGATACACAGTAGAACCGGTTGAATGACCCATGGTTACGCTCGATAACATCACATTCAGATATACCCGTGGCGGTGTCAAGGCCCTTGACACCGTCTCGGGAACAATATCCCCCGGCATACATCTGCTGATGGGAGAGAATGGCGCGGGCAAGACCACACTGCTCCGCGTGATGGGCGGCGTGTCACATCCGGCATCGGGCTGCTGTCTGCTCGACGGGACAGACACCATGAGCCGTCGTCCCTCTGAGCGGCGAAGGATATTCTTCCTTCCAGACGCCATGGAGATTCCGGCACGCAGCATAAACGGTTTCGCGTCCGTCCACTCGGCATACTATCCGGGATTCTCGCCCGAGATGTTCGCCGCCAACCTCGCCGAATTCGGGCTGACAGGCGCCGAGCCGTCAGACGGAATGTCACTGGGTATGCTTCATAAGTCATGGCTGGCGTATGTGCTGGCACTCAAGGTCGAGCTGCTTCTGCTCGACGAACCGGCCAACGGGCTCGACATAAACTCGCGCAAGATACTCCGCGCCATGATGGCCCGGTGTGTCGACGAGACTCAGACCGTGGTGATATCCACCCATACCGTCTCCGACCTCCATGCCCTCTATGACGGCGTGATGATGGTGAGCGGAGGGCGCATGACCCTCTGCCTGCCCACATGGCAGGTTGCCGAGCGCATCGGATTCATCTCGGGTCCCATTCCGGCCGAAGGAGCCATATTCACCGAACAGGATTCAGGCCGGTTCATCTCAATCATATCCGACCCCGAGGCGGGAAGCGGTGATGTGGATTTCGCGCTGCTCTACTCCGCCCTGCTCTCCCCGTCGCGCGACAGGGTTCTCGAACTGCTTGACACCGAAACAAACTGACCGAAAATGGACACGACATTAAACACCATACCCGACACCTTCAATTGCCGGAGGGCTCTCTCGATGGCCGGATTCTATCGCGGAGGTCTTGGAAAAACCACCGTCATCTGTGGCATAGGCATAGCGGCATCATTCGCAAGCCTGTTGCTGACGCTGTTCGTGAGCTACGGTTTCATCATGCTCTATTTCATCACAAGCGTCATACTCTCCCTGTGCGTCGTGATGAGTCCCCTCATATTCAACAACCGCGACCAGACCCTGATGGCGCAGGTACCCGTGAGTCCGGCAGAGCAGACGACATTCTACACCGTGTGCTCGGCCATAGCCATCCCCCTTGCCGTACAGGCTGTATGGTACATGCTCTGTATTGCCGCACAGTTGCTTACCGGGCACCGGGTTCTGGCAGAATCCTATACCCTGATGCTGTCACAGTCGCAATCCAACTCACAGCTCTACGACATCATGCCGGTGTGGCTCTATTTCCTCAACTCGGTGCTGCAGACAATCTCGGGCATAATGCTGGTGCTCTGGGTGGTGATGTGCACGCGACGCAAGCGTCGCACCATGCGCGCCGTATTGTGGTATTTCGGCGTATATTTTGTATTCGGACTCGGCACAGGCATCGTCGGGTTTGCCGTCGGCTTCCATGACGGCATAGAGGGTATCTCAAATAATCCGGACGAAATATCCCGCAGGGTAATGGATATCATATTGCCGATGCTGTATCTGTTCGACCTGTTCTGTATGGGGCTGTGCGTGTTCGGCGTGCGCAGCATCTACCGTCATCTGCGAGGATAATGCCTATGGAATTCAATCAGGACCGTCCCATATACCGTCAGATCATCGACAACAGTTTCCACCGCATCCTGTCGGGAGAGTGGCGCGAGGGTGAGCGTGTGCCTTCGGTGAGGGAACTCTCTGTCGAGGTCGCGGTCAACACCCACACCGTGCTCAAGGCATACGAATATCTGCAGGCGCACGGCATAATCACGCCACGAAGAGGGATGGGATTCTATCTCGCGCCCGATGCCGTGGCCAAGGTCAACGCCACACGCCGCGAGGAGTTCTTCAACAATACCCTTCCGGCCATACGTACCGAGATGCAGCTGCTCGGAATAAGCATAGACGAGCTTGTGGAGAAACTGCAGGGCTGACGGCTCAGTCGGCAGTCTCGGTCTCGACCGGGTCGGGGAGGATTGTGACACGCGAGTCCTTGTCGACCATGCGGCGCACACGCACTATATCCTCGTTGCGCATGCGCATACAGCCGTGGCTACGGCGTCCGGGCACTGAGTAAGGCGCATTGGTGCCATGTATCCCTATCCCCCAGAACCCCGGGGTGATGAGCGAGATGAAGAAGGGACCGTAACATTTGTCTTTGGTATCCTTGTAGGTCCAGTCGGTCGAATTGTAGACCCCGTGTATCCTGAATGTCCCTTCGGGGGTCTTCCAGTCGTCGGCCTTGGTCTTCTGTCCCCTCTTGAGCGACGCGCACACGCGGTATCGGCCCAGCGTGTCGCCGAACACATTTATTATATATAAGCGCGTATGCGGTTTGTCGACCACGATATTCTTAGGCAACCTCATGCGGCCCGGCGCCGCCGACACGGGCGAGTCGAGCAGCTCCCATCCCTCCGGGTCGGGCAGACGTGGCTCCTTAGTGCCCTGATACGCCTCGATGACCCCGGTGGTCGCCGACGAGAGGGCCCCATCCTGGGCGATGAGCGTCAGGCTGCACGAGAGACATGCCGTTATGGCTGCAGAAAATCGTCGTAAGGTCATGTTCATAATGCGAATTTACACATTTTTCTCCAACCTTGGTGCTTAATTGCAGAAAAATTGCTATCTTTGCACGCAATAAATCCAATTCCTCTTATGTCATTTATTGCAGATCGAGTAAAAATGGACGGACTGACCTTTGACGACGTCCTTCTGATTCCGGCTTATTCAGACGTGCTTCCGCGCGAAGTCAATCTCTCCACCCGCTTTTCACGCAACATCACACTTAACGTACCCCTGGTCTCAGCGGCCATGGACACCGTAACCGAGGCCGCATTGGCCATCGCCATCGCCCGCGAGGGTGGTATCGGAGTGATACACAAGAACATGACCATCGCCGAGCAGGCACGTCAGGTACACGCTGTGAAGCGCGCCGAAAACGGCATGATCTACGACCCCGTGACCATACTCAGAGGCTCGACAGTGGCCGACGCCCTCAATATGATGAAGGAGTATCATATCGGCGGTATCCCCGTTGTCGACGATGACCGCCGCCTCGTGGGCATCGTCACCAACCGTGACCTGCGTTTCGAGCAGAATCCCCAGCGCGCCATCGACGAGGTGATGACATCCGAGAACCTCATCACCACCAACCAGTCCACCAACCTTGAGGAGGCTGCTCGCATACTGCAGCAGCACAAGATCGAGAAGCTCCCTGTGGTCGACTCCGAGGGACGCCTCGTGGGCCTCGTGACCTACAAGGACATCACCAAAGCCAAAGACAAACCCTTTGCCTGCAAGGACCGTCTGGGCCGTCTGCGTGTCGCAGCCGGTGTTGGCGTGACCAACGACTCGATGCAGCGTGTCGACGCACTCGTCGAGGCAGGTGTCGACGCAATCGTCATCGACACTGCCCACGGACACTCAAAGGGTGTCATCGGCGTGCTCAGGGCTGTCAAGGAGAAATATCCCGACATTGACGTCGTTGTCGGCAATATCGCCACAGGCGACGCAGCCCGCTATCTCGTCGATAACGGCGCCGACGGCGTCAAGGTAGGCATCGGCCCGGGCTCGATCTGCACCACCCGCATCATCGCCGGTGTCGGCGTTCCCCAGCTCTCGGCTGTCTATGACGTGGCCAAGGCCCTCAAGGGCACAGGTGTGCCCCTCATCGCCGACGGCGGTATCCGCTACTCGGGCGACATCGTCAAGGCCCTCGCAGCCGGCGCATACTCAGTGATGCTCGGCGGCATGCTGGCCGGTGTCGAGGAGAGCCCCGGCGACACCATCATCTATAACGGACGTAAGTATAAGTCTTATCGCGGCATGGGCTCGCTCGAGGCTATGGAGAAGGGGTCGAAAGACCGCTATTTCCAGGCCGGAGAGACAGACGCCAAGAAGCTTGTCCCCGAAGGCATCGCAGCCCGCGTACCCTACAAGGGCAATCTCTATGAGGTTGTCTACCAGATGCTCGGCGGACTCCGCTCGGGCATGGGATATTGCGGAGCACGCGACATCGACGCCCTGCATGACGCCAAGTTCACCCGCATCACCAATGCCGGTGTCGCCGAGAGCCATCCCCACGATGTCGCCATCACATCGGAGGCTCCCAACTATAGCGCATCGAGCCGATAAGGCCTCACTCCCATAATCCACACCGCGTGGAAGATATATGCAGCGGCGCCCCGTGTCATTCCCATGGCACAGGGCGCTGTCTGTAGTCAGAAACATCTCCGACACACCCGATATGATGACCCGCGCACTGCTGTCACTGCTCACAATCCTGTTTTCCGTCCTCGCCTCGAGGGGGGACGTGCGCGTATGGCGTCTCGGCGAGGCCGAGGGGATGCCCCAAACAAGGGTATATTGCGTGATACAGACACGCGACGGATATATCTGGATGGCCACACGCGACGGCCTCGTCAGATTTGACGGAGCCCATGCCAGGGTGTTCAAGACACGTCCGTCAGACCGCGGACTGCTACCGGGCAACCATTTCAGGCACATCTACGAGAATGACCGCGGAGAGCTGTGTGCAAAGATTGAGGAGACATACTATCTGTTTGACCGTCTGACAGAACGGTTTGACACGATGCCTCAGCCCCTCTCACCGCCGCGCAGGCCGCCCATCCCAGATTCCATCACCGCCGCCATACAGGGACTGCCGCAGTTCCGGGGACATGAGACACGTGTATTGTTCAATGACCGGCAGGAGGGATGGTGGGTCGAGTCGCCGGAGGGCATATCGCGGGTGCTGTTCACCACCACCTTCCCTACCCCCGTCAAGGACTGCCCGGAAGGGGAGGAGGCCGTGCGGGGACTCATGAGAGACCGATCGGGGCGTGTATGGACAGCCGACAAAAACGGATATGTCAGGGTGTCGTCAGATAGCGCGACGCGATGGCTCGGGCCGGACGGGAGGCTCCATGACACACGCATACGCTTCGGTCACAATGTCTACACGATGGCCGAGCATGACGGCGGTCTATGGCTCGGAACCAAACCCGACGGCCTCTACCGTCTGCGAGGGGATTCGCTGACATATATGGACGGTATTGCCGGAAATGCTGTCTACGGCATAATCGCCGATATGAAGGGGCATATATTCGTCGGCACATACGATGCAGGCCTCTCGGTCATCACCGACTCCGAATCCCCGCATCCCGTGATAAAGACTGTCCACGGAATCCCCGGCGTCAGGGCTCTGCTCCGTATCCCCCAAGGCGACATCATCGCGGGGACAGACAACGGAGTGTATGTAACCGGATATGACGGGAGGGAAGCGGCCATAAGGAAACACTTGCTCGACGGAAGCGTGGTCATGGGCATCGCACCGGGCCCGGAAGAAGACGAGGTGATGGTGGCGACATACGGCGACGGACTTATAAGGCTCGGGCTGACAAGCGGAAAATCTGATACACTGACTACCGCCGACGGACTCGCGTCAGACATCTGCCTCTCGCTCGCACGGACACCTGGAGGAGGATACCTCGTGACAAGCGAGCACTCCGTCTCGCTGCTTCCTGTCGACGGTAACCCCGTCAGGATATTCGGTCCCGAGCTTTTCGGAGGGAGCTTCGCATTCACGGAAGCCGCTCCGCTGATATTGCCCGACGGCACTGCCGTCGCCGGGACAACACAGGGCATACTGTCGTTCAATCCACTCGCCAAATCAGCGACGACACCTCGCCTCGTCTTCTCATGCCCCGACACCCTCCGGCTTCCATCAGACAGACACAGGCTTGAACTGACATTCGGAGTGCTGGATTACAACCGTTTCGCCCCGGCGCGATATGCGTGGAGGACAGACCGCGACAGCACATGGCATCTGACCGACGGGAGGTTGACATTCGCCGACATTCCTGCGGGTGTCACACGCATCACCGTGCGCGGTACAGACGGGACAGGCGCATGGACGGCAGGGCCGCGGACACTCGTCATCGACCGCGCGCCTCGTCTCACCGAGAGGCGATGGTTCTGGATTGCCACAGGCATCCTCTCGGCATGCGCGCTATATGCCATCGCCCGGCTCGTCCGCTATGTGCTGCGACTGCGCCGCGAGGTCAGATCGCTCACAATCCAGAAGGGTGAGATGATGGAGTATTTCAACGCACGGCTGCACGACATGGTTTCGGGGGCTCCGGCCACGTCCACTCCGGCAGAACCCGGAGAGAGCCTGATGTCAAAGGTCAACGAATATCTTGAGGAAAACTACAATAACCCCGACATAGGGGCAGACTCGCTGTGCCGACACCTCGCCATGAGCCACACACGCCTTTACCGCGAGATAAAGGAGGCGAGCGGCATGACTCCGGCAACTCTCATCGTCAACTTCCGCCTGTCAAAAGCCACGGCGATGCTCGACCGCGGATGCAGCAACATCTCAGAGGTCGCCTATGCCTGCGGATGGTCTGACCCGAAATATTTCAGCCGTGTGTTCCGAAAATCCAAGGGTTGCACCCCTACGGAATATATGAAATCAGCACATGGAGAGGATAATCCTCCCATTTGACAGGAAAATGCACCTCTGGGCAGATGCTTCGTGCTAATTTTGCGGCACAGAACCAATCACCGTTAAATCTATGATACGAAAGACAATCCTATCCTTTCTTCTGGCAATGATAGCCGTCTCCGTCACGGCGGCAAATGACCCGGAACGCCTCACGTTGCGCTATGACCGTCCCGCCGACTACTGGGTGGAGGCCCTTCCGCTGGGCAACGGACGCCTGGGCGCAATGGTCTACGGAGGCATCCCGCAGGACACAATCCAGCTCAACGAAGACACATTCTGGTCGGGCAGCCCGTACAATAACCTTAACCTCAACTCGCTGTCACACCTGCAGCAGATACGCGACTGCATCAACGACGGACGATATGAGGAGGCACAGCGTCTGGCAATGGCCAACATCACCGCCGACCGCAACATCACGGCCCACGGCATGATATACGAGTCGATAGGCAATCTGCTGCTCGATTTCCCCGAATCGCACAAATCTGCCACCGGCTATACCCGCGAACTCGACCTGACCAAAGCGTCGGCACGTATCAGATATAATGTCGGTGATACCGAATATATACGCGAGGTAATCACGTCGCTTGCCGACGATGTGACGCTGATACGCCTGACAGCCTCACGCAAGGGGGCACTCGATTTCGGCGTCTCGTTTGCAGGCCCACAGAAGAAGCAGCGTGTCGTCGCCGGGACAGAAGTTGTCAAGGGTACAGACAACATGCTTCGTGTCACCACATTGCCCGGCAAGCCGGAGGAAGAGAACATCCCCAACAGGCTACACGCCGTCACATATATAAAGGTGATGGCTGACGGAGGCAAGCAGAGCGCCGATGCCAAGAAAGGTACACTCTCTGTCAAGGGTGCGGACAGCGCCACAATCATAGTATCGTCGGCCACGAATTTCGAGAACTACCGGGACATCTCGGGAGATGCCGACGCCAAGGCCCTCAGCCGACTCAATGCTTTCGGCAAGGATTTCGCGACAGCCAAAGCCGAACATTCGGCCCTCTATGGGCGCCAGTTCGACCGCGTGACACTCGATCTCGGCAGCAACCCCGTCCAGGAGGCCAAACCCACCGACGTACGCATCGCCGAATTCTCGACATCCGATGATCCAGGCCTCACTGCCATGTATTTCCAGTTCGGACGCTATCTGCTCATATGCTCCTCGCAGCCCGGCACACAGCCTGCCAACCTGCAAGGAATCTGGAACCCCGACGCAGGGCAGTATCCCGCATGGGACAGCAAATATACCACCAACATCAATGTCGAGATGAACTACTGGCCTGCCGAGGTCACCAATCTCAGCGAATGCCACGACCCGTTCATCGGGCTTGTACGTGATGTCAGTGTCACAGGGCGTGAGTCGGCAGCGAAGATGTACGGATGCCGCGGATGGAACCTGCAGCACAACACCGACCTGTGGCGCTCGACAGGCTCTGTCGACAACGCCTCGTGCAGCATCTGGCCAACCTGCAACGCATGGTTCGCATCACATCTCTGGGAGCGCTACCTCTATTCTGGAGACAGGGATTATCTCGCCGGGATATATCCCATACTCAAGGGTGCGGCAGAATTCTATATCGATTTCCTCACAACCGACCCCAAGACAGGATATAAGGTAGCCTCACCTTCCAACTCACCCGAGAACCATCCCGGACTCGGGTCATATATGGAGGGTGACAAGAAACGCAGCCTCGCAGTGTTCAGCGGTGTCACCATGGATAACCAGATGATATACGACCTGCTGCGCAACACCATACTTGCGGCCGGGACACTGGGGAGAGACAAGGAGTTTTCCGACACGCTCCGTACCCTCCGGGCACAGCTTCCGCCCATGTACATAGGGAAATATGGCCAGCTCCAGGAATGGCTCGAGGACTGGGACAGAGAGAAGAGCGGACACCGCCATGTATCGCACCTGTGGGGCCTCTTCCCCGGCAACCAGATCTCGCCATACACCAATTCCGAACTGTTCCAGGCGGCGAAGAAATCGCTCGTCGGACGCGGCGACGCCAGCCGCGGATGGTCGATGGGATGGAAGGTATGCCTCTGGGCGCGTCTGCTCGACGGCAACCACGCCTTCACCCTGATACGCAACCAGCTCAAGCTCAAAGACCCCAACGTCACCATAAAGGACCAGGACGGGGGTACGTATGCCAATATGTTCGACGCACATCCGCCGTTCCAGATTGACGGCAATTTCGGCTGCACCGCAGGTATTGCCGAGATGCTGATGCAGAGCCACGACGGAGCCATACATCTGCTCCCGGCCCTCCCCGACGCATGGGCCGAAGGCTCGGTGGGCGGACTGCGCGCCCGTGGCGGATTCGAGATTACGGATATGACATGGCGCGACGGCAAGCTCGTATCGGCCACGATAAAGTCTACGCTCGGAGGCAACCTGCGCCTGCGCACGTCGACACCCTTGCGCCCCGACGGAGGACTGAAAGTAGCCGTGGGCGAGAATCCCAACCCGCTCAACAGCACATACTCAATCCCCGCGCCTGTCATAAAGGATGCCTCGAAGATTCCGGCCTTGACACTTGGTGAGACATACCTCTATGACCTCCCCACCATGGCGGGAGAGACCTATGTCATCAGCGCGGCCCTCTGACACTACGGAGATGCAGCCTAAAAAAAGCTCGCGGACAGACGGAGACTGCAATAATTAAGCGAAGATGGCGTTATAGACTTAGAAAAGATATAAACCACCTCATCCATTCATGAAAAAGCAATTTCTCCCGGCCGCATTGATAGCCGCCGTCATGCTTGGCGCCACCGCTGCAGCCCCCAAAGGGGACCCCACGGTGATGACTATCAACGGCAAGGACATTAGCCAGAGCGAATTTGAATATCTCTACAAGAAGAACAACCTGCAGCAAGAGAACCCGCAACCTCTCGACGAGTATGTCGATATGTTCGTGACCTACAAGCTCAAGGTCGCCGATGCCGAGGCTGCCGGCATCGACACCACCGCCAGCTTCATCAAGGAGTTTGACGGATATTGCGCTGATGTGATGACACCGCATCTGGTCGACACAATCGTGCGCGAGCGTCTTGTCAACGAGGCATGGGGCCGCATGCAGACCCTGCGCGAGGTGAGCCACATAATGCTCCCGATAGGACGTAACGCCTCTGAGCGCGAGGCCAACCGCCAGCGTCTCGACTCGATACGCACAGCCATACTGAACGGTGCCGATTTCGGCGAGATGGCCAAGAAGTTCTCGGCCGACCGCTCGGCACTGCGCAACGGGGGCAGCATGGGATTCATTGCATCGGGCCGCTATCCCTACCCCTTTGAGAAAGCCGCCTACAATACCCCTATCGGCAGTGTCTCGGAGGTTGTCGACGATACCCCTTACGGGTGGCATATCATAAAGCCCACAGCCGAGAAGCCTCATCCCGGACTGGTATCGGCAAGCCATATCCTCAAGATGACCCAGGGTCTCTCGCCCGAAGAGATGGCTGTCAAGAAGGCTCAGATTGACTCGATATACGACCTGCTCAACAACGGAGCCGCCTTCGAGATTCTGGCCATGAAGGAGAGCGACGACCCGGGTTCGGCACAGAAGGGTGGCTCGCTCGGTAAATTCGGCCCCGGAATGATGGTGCCCGAGTTCGAGCAGCAGGCATACGCCCTCCCCGAAGGCGCCATCTCAAAGCCTTTCCAGACACCATTCGGTTATCACATCGTCAGGGTCGACAAGCACATGCCCCTCGGCACCCTCAAGGATAACCGCTCGCAGATACTCGGTGCCATGGCCCGCGACAACCGCATCAATATGCCCCGCGAGGCACGCATCACCGAGATGCAGCAGAAATGGGGCTTCTCGCTCAACCAGGACGGCCTCGGCAAAGTGCGCAAGTCGATGGAGGGCAAAGCCAACGCCAAGGAGGCATTCGATGCCGTTGACGGGACTGTCGTCGTAGGCAACCTCCCTGATGGCGGCACAATCACCGCAGCCGATGTCCTCGGCGCCATAGCCGACAATGTGCGCGAGAACGGACGTGACCCCTTCGGAGCATTCGAGCGTCAGGCCAAAGCCTCGCTCGAGGACGCGACCGTGCGCTATGCCCGCGGAGAATTTGCAAAGGAGGATCCCGAATTCCGCAACCTCATCAACGAATACCGTGACGGCATACTGCTCTTCGAGATTTCAAACCGCAAGGTCTGGGACCGCTCGAACAAGGATACCGATGCCCTCAAGGCATGTTTCGAGGCCAACCGCGCCAAATATACATGGGACCGCCCCCGCTTCAAGGGATGCGTGGTGCTTGCATCATCAGACTCCGTAGCCGCCGCAGCCAAAGCGTTCCTCGAGACAGGCACCGTGCAGCGCGACTCGCTGGTAAAGACACTTACCGACCGTTTCGGACGCGACATCAAGGTTGAGCGCGTACTGACAGGCAAGGGTGACAACAAGATTGTCGACGAGATTGCCTTCGGAGGCGCCAAGGCCGAGCCTGTGGGCAAATGGACGGCATGGTTCCCGTATGACTGGAAGGTAATCGACACTCCCGAGGAGGCATCCGATGTCAAGGCCGCCGTGTCGTCAGACCTGCAGCAGCAGCTTGAGGCCGAATGGGTCAAGGAGCTCCGCTCGAAATACAAAGTGAAACTCAACAAGAAAGCCCTCAAGAAGCTCTCTGACGAGAAGAAATAACCGAAATACAGATTCATCACCGGAATGAGGGTGCCCCACACTGATGTGACGCCCTCATTCCTCACATTTCCCCCAACCTTAGACAATACCCTTATGAGAAAATTCTATGCTTTTGCCCTGTCGCTAATCCTCGCCGTGACGGCGACGGGCGCCGACCTGCCGTGGAAACACGGGCCCCTGCGTGTCAGCGACAACGGCAACTATCTGCAGCACAAGGACGGAACACCGTTCTTCTGGCTTGGCGATACAGGATGGCTTCTTCCCGAACGGCTCGACCGCGACGAGGCGGCCTACTATCTGCGCCGGGCAGCCGATGCCGGATATAATGTGGTGCAGGTGCAGACCATAAACGGCGTACCGGCCATGAATTTCTACGGCAAGTACTCACATCCCGACGGCTGGGATTTCTCCAACATAGACCGCCCGGGCGAATACGGATACTGGGACCACATGGACCATATCGTATCGACCGCCGAGCGCAACGGCATCTATATCGGCATGGTCTGCATCTGGGGAGGTCTCGTCAAGGCCGGGCTGATGGATACAGACCAGGCAAAAGAGTATGGACGGTTTCTTGCCAACCGCTACAAGGACCGTCCCAATATCGTCTGGATTATCGGCGGGGACATCCAGGGGAACATAAAGACAGATGTGTGGGATGCGCTTGCCGAGAGCATCCGCGAGGTCGATCCGGGACACCTGATGACATTCCATCCACGTGGCCGCACCACCTCGGCCCGCTGGTTCGGATCGCGCGACTGGCTTGATTTCAATATGTTCCAGAGCGGACACAGACGCTACGACCAGCGCATGGGCAACAAGGAGTATCCGATTCCCGACGGCACCGAGGAGGACTCATGGATGTATGTCGACTCGGCACGCGTACACTCGCCCCACAAGCCCGTGCTCGACGGCGAGCCGAGCTATGAGGACATCCCCCAGGGCCTCCACTCTGACGCCGAACCGCGCTGGACCGACCGCGACGTACGCCGCTATGCCTACTGGTCGGTATTCGCCGGGTCGTGCGGACATACCTACGGCCACAATGCCATCATGCAGTTCGCACGTCCCGGTGTGACGGGAGCGTATTTCGCAGACGGAGAGAAGACACCCTGGTACAAGGCCCTCGACGCACCCGGTTTCAACCAGATGAAACATCTCAAGCGCCTCATGCTCTCGCTCCCCTATCTCGACCGTGTGCCCGACCAGAGCGTGATACGCGACAACGGCACCCGATACGACCGACTCATCGCCACACGTGGCAACGACTATCTCCTTGTCTACAACCACACGGGACGTCCTATGAATATTGCTCTGTCAGGCATATCCGGCAAAAACAAGAATATATGGTGGATGGATGCCGCCACAGGCACCCTGAGCTATCTCGGCAAAGCCGGAAAGAGCTTCAGCCATACCCCCGCCGACAACCGTGACGGTGTGCTCATAGCCATAGATGACCGCAAGCAATACCTGACGCCATCTCAGACCACACTCGAACCGGCTCCGACACCGATAGATACCTCTGTGCTTACCGAATAAACATATTGCGGGGAGAGACAAAAATCTCTCCCCGCAATATGTTTATAACTTTTTAACACTCTACTTTACATACGGGTAGCGATATTCCGATTTATTTTTCGTACTTTTGCATCAACATAAGCGGGAAACTGAAACCTGAATATTTCCCCGAGCTTTATGCCGCAATTCGTCATTTGCAAATTTCCCCTGCAGTCTCCGTCGACCGCAACCTCTCACCGACCGCTCCCCTCACATCTCTTCCACACTGTCCTCCGCATCAGTAAACCCATACACTAAGTCTTAACATCCACTTTTACCCTGACACAGCCGCATGAAAAAACTCATAATGCTGTTTGTGCTTGCACATTTCATCGTCATCGGTCTTTACGCCCAGCCGACTGAACTCCCGAAATCCAAGAACGGGATGCTTGAGTTGCTCGACCGTCTGATAGAGCAACGGCATACTCATGTCGCACGGCGGCGTTCGAAAGCCGACTCCATACGTATGGTCATACGTCACGAGCCGGACGCCCGCAGACTGCTCGACCGCTATCTCGAACTCGGCTACGTCGAGTCCGAACTGTCTACCGACTCGGCCATTGCAGCCTATGACAGAGGCATTGAGGTAGCACGCGCTCTCGGCGACTCGGTCATGGTACAGAATTTCACGCTGCACAAAGTGATTCCTTATGTCAACTCAGGAGCCATCCACGAGGGCCTGAAACTATACGAGGACGAGGCTGAAAAAGGTATTCACCCGGACAACCTATATGTATTCCATCGTGTCGGCGCGTTGAACTATCTGACAATCGGAACATTTTTCAAATATGACGAGACCGACAACAGCCAGACAAGACTCGGACTGGAACATGCACGCGAATGGAACCGGCTCACCAAACCGGGCTCGCCGGAGAACCTTTTCTCGCAAGCCCTCATCTATCTTGCCGAGGGAAAGAAACAGCTCATGGCCGCTACCCTCCACGATTGCGTGACCGCCTCAGAGTTCAGTGACTTTGAATACGGGCGCTCGCTCATAATGCTTGGCGAATACTACTGGCACAACGACAACCTTGACGAGGCTGTCTATAACTATGCCCATTCGGCCTGTGCATATATATATAATGCCAATCTCGAAGGGGTGGCCCTGTTGCGCCTTGGCGAACTGCTATATTCGATGGGTGATGCCACAAGGGCCCACACCTACCTGAGCATATCGCTCGAGAAAGCCATACAGGCCAACGAGAAATTCAACCTCATGCGTATCAATGAGGCGTATATGGAGGTCGGAAGGATTGTCGAGAGCCAGAAATACCGCTGGATATATGCCCTCGGCGCTTTCATGGCACTGCTCATAATAGCCTTCATCATCGTCTACCGCATCCTCCAGGGCAAGCGCCAGCAGGTCAAGAAGCTCAAGCAGACCGAAGAACAGCTGGCACGTGCCAATCTTGCCAAGGAGACATACATATCAGAGTTCATGAACCTCAGTTCAAGCTATATCGAGATTCTGGAGGAGTATAACAAGATGTGCCGACGCAAGCTGACAGCGGGCCAGACCGAAGACCTCATGGCATATATCAAATCCGGGAAGGTCCTCGAGGAGGCGCGTAAGAAATTCTATGATGTGTTTGACGAAGCCCTGTTCCACCTGTTCCCGGATTTCGTAGAGCAGGTCAACCGTCTGCTGCAGCCAGACAAGAAGATAGTAACCACCGACCCCACCGCACTCACCACAGAGCTCCGCGTGGCCGCCATGAGCCGACTCGGCATCGAGGATGCCGCCGTCATAGCACGCTTCCTCGGCATATCGACCAACACCATCTATACATATCGCAACAAACTGCGTACACGTGCCATAAACCGGGCCACTATCGAGGAAGATCTCAGGCACATCGGACTGGTGGAAATGCAGTGACACAAATATCGTAAACAGTACAATTACATGGTCTAAACCTCTTGATTTTGTTTAGATAACCTGTTTGAACAGCATTTTATACATATCTATTAATCAAATAGTTAGTATTTAGATTGCTTTTAGATTATTTAGATAAGCGTACAAAGGGCTTGCACATGGCTTGTGCAAGCCCTAACTTTGCAGTGCGAGGTCAAGGAAACATCCATCCCAAGACCCGATATCACAACACTGTTTCAGTATAAAGTAAGAAAAAATAGAGATTGTATCAAATCAGAAATCGGTACAGGTTAGGGTAAAAAAGAAATTCAGGTTTTTAGATAGACAGATTTGATAAAGTTTTCACTTCGTTAGATTCACAACAGAGCCGCCCTCGTGATGAAGGCGGCTCCGTTTTTTTCATGTGGGATGCTTCCCTATGGTTTCGGGGTGTGCTCGGGGTCATAGAGGGCACACCACTCGGCATAGAGGGGATAGAGGTCGAGTGGCGCACGGTTGTACCATCCGTAGCCGTTACGGCGCTCGTGACCGATTTCCTCAAGCGATTTCCTGGGGACGCCGTCGCGGTCGCATACGTATGGCTCACCCTTCTCGAGGTCATAGAAACGGGCCCAGATAGGGAGCGGCTCGTCCGGGTCAGAGACAAGGCGTGTGTCGCCACCGTCGCCATAATGACGTTCGAGACGGACACCAGTGAGCTTATGGGTGTCAAACCACCGCATGGCACCGTGGACGGCCTCGCGTACCCGGGCGTCAGGTGCAGGGAGCGACATGAGCAGACGCACTATGCCGGCAGACTCTGAGGAGCAGTATGACGGGAGCTCGTATGAGCGCGCCGGGGCCGGAAGCAGCGTCTCACGGTCATGCTGCTGGCACCACACGGTGAGGTTGCCGTCTGCATCGCGTATCTGGGTCGCAAGGATACATTCGATACCCTTGGCAAATGCCGAGTCTATGCGCAGGGCTGTCGCCTTGTCTATCATGTCGGTATAGGGCGCCACAGATGCCGATATGTCACGCAAAATATTGAGCGTGTTTACCATGGCATTGTCATTATATGTGATATGCACCTGATAGCCGTGGTTCTCGGGCCAGAACTGGGGCCAACCTCCGCCGGGATACTGTCCCGACAGCAGGTATTCGACGCCACGGCGGAACGGCTCAAGCCATATCGTGTCGCCGGTTGCCTGGTAGAGTTTGGCCAGGAAATGCATCTCGCGGTTTGTCGCGCCGTTGTCGGTGGTCGAGTCATCCCTGCGCCATTTCTCTGCCTTCACGCTGTCGAGCTGCTGGGGTGTCATCGGCACAGACATGTTGATATTTTTTGGCCAGCCGCCGGTGACACGCTGGTAGGCTACCACCTGATGCCCCACCCTCACGGCTTCCTCTGTCTTGAAGAACCCTTTCGGCTGATGTTTGAGCAGATCCGGCACACGGGCAGCCATGGACGCCGAGGCGGAAATAAGAATAGTGGAAACGAGAAAAACTATATGTTTCATGGGTAGATTGAATAGATTATTCGCAAAATTACAACTTTTTTTCGTAACTTTGCCCTCATATACATCCATTAATCTTATATCCAACCATGAGAAAATCAGCCATCATGCTTGTAGCGTGGCTATTAGGTCTTATGGCCTGTGCCGCCGACACTCCTACTGCCGCCGAAGCCTGGAAGACAATCTATCCGGCTGTCGAGAAGCAGATCAAGGCCCCGCAGTTCCGCGACAAGGACTATCGCATCTTTGATTACGGGAAACCGTCAAAGACCGAGGGCTATCTCTACACCGAGCTAATCAACAAGGTCATAGACCGCTGTTCCGCCGAGGGTGGCGGGCGCGTGGTGATACCTGCCGGAACATGGCTCACCGGCCCCATCACGCTCAAGAGCAATGTGAACCTTCATCTTGAAGAGGGAGCCACACTGCTCTTCACCTCAGACCTCAAGGAATACCCCCTTGTCTACACCCGCTGGGAAGGTATGGACTGCTACAACTATCAGCCCATGATATATGCCTACGGCCAGAAGAACATCGCCGTGACAGGCAAGGGCACTGTAGACGGCGGTGGCGAGAATGCCAACTGGTGGCGCATGTGCGGTGCCGTGAAATATGGCTATGAGTTCGACAAGGGCATAATCTCGCAACGCATAGGGCGTCCCATCCTCATGGAGTGGAACGAGAAGGGTGTCCCCGTCGAGCAGCGCAAGATGGGCGACGGATACGGCATGCGCGTGCAGCTGCTCAACCCCGTCAAGTGCAAGAATGTGCTCATCGAGGATGTGACCCTGCTCCGCTCGCCGTTCTGGGTGATACACCCCCTGTTCTGCGAGAACCTGACAGTGCGTGGAGTGCACATACAGAACGACGGCCCCAACGGCGACGGCTGTGACCCCGAGTCGTGCAAGAACGTGCTCATCGAGAACTGCTTTTTCGACACGGGCGACGACTGCATCGCCATCAAGAGTGGCCGCAACCGCGACGGACGCACCGCCGGAATCGCTACCGAGAATGTCATCGTGCGCAACTGCCGCATGAAGAACGGCCACGGAGGCGTTGTCGTAGGCTCGGAAATCTCCGGCGGATTCAAGAATCTTTTTGTCGAGAACTGCGTGATGGACTCACCCGACCTCGATCGCGTGATACGCATCAAGACAAACTCGTGCCGCGGCGGTGTCATCGAGGACATCTTCGTGCGCAACGTCGAGGTGGGCCAGTGCAACGAGGCCGTGCTCAAGATTAACCTCGTCTACGAGCAGAAAGAGATATGCCAGCGCGATTTCCCCCCCACGGTGCGCAACGTATTCCTCGAGAACGTGACTTGCAAGGAATCGAAATATGGAGTCAAGATAGAGGGATTCGAAGACCTCTGCAACATCTATAACGTCGAGGTCAAGAACTGCGACTGGACCGGCGTGGCCACGGGCAGCAACTCGATCAAGGGACAGACCCGCGACATCCGCTTCGAGAACCTCAACATCAACGGAAAACCCGCCATCGAGACCCAGCCGATGTCAATGCGCATGAGCCTCTCCGAACTCAAGCGCTGGCCCGAGAGCTGGCAGGCCGACCACAGCCGCCGCCCCAAGTGGAGCTATTCGGTAGGCGTCGAGATGGACGCGCTCATGGCCGTAGCCCGCAAGACAGGCCACAAGCCCATGCAGGACTATGTGATGTCTTATATCGACACACTCGTGACACCTGCGGGCGAGATACTTACCTACAAGAAAGAAGACTACAAGCTGGACGACGTAAAGAACGGCATGCTGCTGCTCGAGGCACACTCGGTCACCTCCGACCCGCGTCTGCTCACAGCCGCCTCGACCCTCTATGACCAGCTCACCACCCAGCCCAAGACCAAGGAGGGAGGCTACTGGCACAAGCGCATCTATCCCCACCAGATGTGGCTTGACGGCCTCTACATGTCGTCGCCCTTCCTCACCGCCTATGCCAACAGCCAGCTCACAGGCAAGGCTCAGAAAAAGGCATACGACGAGGTTGCCCGTCAGTTCCTCACGGTGGCCAAGCATACCTACGACCCCGCCACAGGACTCTATCGCCATGCGTGGGACGAGAAGAAGGCACAGTTCTGGGCCGACAACAAGACAGGCCAGTCAGCACATTGCTGGGGCCGCGCACAAGGCTGGTTCTTCTGGGCGCTTACCGATGTGCTCGAGCAGTTCCCCGAGAACCATCCCAAACGTCCCGAGCTCGTCAAGCTGCTCGGCTCGATAGCCGACGGCATCATCAAGCATCAGGACGCCGAGAGCGGCGTATGGTATCAGGTAGTCGACGAGAGCGGCCGCGAGGGCAACTATCTCGAGTCTACGGCATCGGCCATGTACTGCTACAACCTGCTGCGCGCCGTCCGCCTCGGCCTGCTCCCCGAGAGCTACCGCGAAGCCGGTATCAAGGCATATAACGGCATACTTGACAAGTTCATCGTCACAGCCGAGGACGGCACCGTGTCGCTGACCGAGTGCTGTGCCGTGGCAGGTCTGGGCGGAGGCTCGTCGCAGCGCCGCAACGGCTCGTTCGAATATTACATCTCAGAGCCCAAGCGCGACAACGACGCCAAGGGCGTAGGCCCCTTCATCCTCGCCTCCCTCGAGATGGAACAGATGAAATGAGGTTATAGGGTTATGAGGTCATAGGGTTATAAGTCTTATAATTTTTATAAATCTTATATAATTTATAGACCAAACCCATAACCCCATAACCCTTCCTATTCGCTTGCGGGGATGCCTCAATAATGCATCACCGCAAGCGAATAGTCGTCAAGAGCTATAAGCCCTTTGTCGTATAAAGACATTATCCATCTTCCGTAGCCGTTTTTGTCATAGACATTCTTGCGAATCTTCGCAATCACCGATTTCTCAAATACGGCAGAGGGCATACACATACATTCCTTCACTATATTGCCGTTCTTTGAACTCGATTTTATCGCACGGTCCAGTTCATCGGCAAACCTTTCTTTAGCAGACATCTCATACATCATCATGATGTAGTGTGCCAATGCGTCACTGGCCACAAATACCGTCATCCCCTTCTTCAGCTCGAAGCAGCCACACCTGAATCCCTCCGGGTCAAGCTCATCCTTGCAGTTTATCAGGTATGGCGGACGGTCGAAATCCTTGAGCTCCGAAAAAGAGAAATAAAGCCCCTTTGTCGCCCGGTCATATATGAACACCACACTGTCACCATAAGTCATCCACCTACACACCCCGTCCGCCCCTCTCCAGACGGCTGCAAGCGTTGCGAAAGAACCCTCGTCATAGAACTTGTCAAGAGCCATTCCGCCGATTCGCTTTGCCCATACCTCGGCCTGATTGTAATATCTTTCCCAGATTCCGCCAATCCAGCCGTCAAGTTCCCCGGCAGAGCCGATTGGTGTCTCAGGCAGATTCTTGAGCAGATATGCCGACCATCGGTCTGCAAACAGACCTCCGCCCCCTGCGCCGTCCGAGACCGCAATCATATTCTTCCGGGCCACGACCGCATCCTCGTTTACGGCATTGCGTTCAGGCTTACCGAGTGTTACACACCTTGTCTTTCTCATCTCGCCTGACTTATGTTAGTCGGAGTTCCTATATCCATCAGCTTTATCAGTGTAGACATGTCTGCATTGACTGCCATTGCCGAATGTCTCACCGACGAGTCTATATCCTGCATCCTGCATATCTCCTCGTTATAACGCAGCGGCAACAGGCTTGACAAATCAAACAGATCGGACGCATAACCGTTACCGCCAAGCTCATCCTTGGATGTCGGGAATGTCTGCACCGACCCGCCATCGGCTGTTATATGTATGTTGAACAGCAGCACATTGCCATCGTTCGTGAACATCGACTTCAGTTCGTTGGCTCTCTGTTGCACCATTTCTTTTGTCGCGCCGTTATACGCACCGTCCGTGATGTTTATGATTGTCGGAGGATAGCAGTCCTTGTCGTGATGCTCTTCCATCCACCTATCAAGCAGACGTTTTGCATGGTCGAAAGCCTTGTGGAAATGTGTCCGTGAGCCGGTATGCCTTGCCTCTATCCACTGCACCTTCTCGACCTCCTTTACCACGGTTCCACGACGGGTCTTCTTCTCTTCCCTCACCGTTATGCGCTTCAACGGATTGTCGCGCAGCTCCTCGGGTGAGACAAAATCACGACCAGCCAGGTCACCGTCCCATGCGCTGTACGAATCCTCGCCATATCCTATCACGGCGATGTCAAAATAGTGCCTGACCTCATTCGCCTTGATACACCTCAGCACCAGCTCGTTTATCTGTCTGTTCACTATCCTCGCCACAGCCTCCGACATAGGCATAGTCTCTCCCAGCAGGTTAGTCTGTCGTGACATGCTCGCCGAATGATCCAACAGGAATATGAATGCCGTAGGCGTTGACCTCGTTATCTGTGCCGTGTACGGTGTCTTGCTCTGTATCTGCCTGTCGACAGTGGGCAGTGCGATGCCGAAATTGCCGATATTCAATATCTTGTCGATGGAGATGAAATGCTTCACCAGAACCTCGGCCTGAAAGAATGGCTGTTCCTCGACCGCGAGGTCAAAATGCCGTCGCGCCTTTATCGCATTGAAATGTATCTTCTTGAAATCGTCAAACGTCCCGCCAACGTTCGCGCCGGTGCGTGTGGCGTTGCGGTCGGCAAATCTGGTCTCGCTGTCATAAATGACCTCGGGGTCAATCTCCAGTATCACAGGGTTCGTTATGCGGCCTTCGTTCATAGCCACATACATCATAGGATGTTCGGTCGTAAAACTGAGCCTTACATAATGCTGCAGACTGTCCCTGCGGTCGAGGTCTCGTGACAACCCGCTGCCGCCGGGCTTGGCTATCGTTATGCCTCTCGACTCACAGTCGGCCCACGAGAACAGTCCTCCGTTGTCTATTATCGACTTCAGGTTGTCACGGTCTGTGAAATGATATAACTTTTTAATGCCATTGGCTTCTATGAGCCTTCTGAAGGACTCATGGTCATGTCTTCTTGCCATATAATTCAGATTTTTTATAAAAACGGTAATGTCGGTTCCTGGTTCTCTTCCCTGTCGCCGTATGGATAAAGGCCCTCAACGTATGCCTTTATCAGGTATGCGTGCGATAGCGGCTTTACGGGACTGTCCACGTCACAGCAGGTATTATAGTCAAGCAGCACTATTGTCCGCTCCTTGGATGCCCCCCTGAGACGGTCTATTATACTTGACACCCTGTTTTCGAGCATCCAACGGTATGTCGGTATATATATCTGCTGTTTAGCCTCGACATACCCCAATATCTCGTCGCCATTCACGCCTTTTCTATGCCCTAAAACACGGCCATGGGTACGGACTGTCCTTTTCAGGTTTTTCATAGTGCCGTTTCTGAACATTGCGGCGTCTACGTCCTCACCTTCAAAGACTTTCAGGCCCTGCCACACACCTTCCACACACTCTGCAGTAACACCGCCGCTGAATGGCACCGGAATCCCACCGTGCGGATAGAACGGGCTCAGTTTCACAAGTCCGTCCCTGGCATTGCTCGTCACATCCGCAACAACCGCACCCGGATATTTCTTGAGTATATTCTCTATCTTCTTTCGTTTTGACTCTATAACTATCATATTATCTTACGACTATCTTACAATCAGATGGTACACCTTCAAATTTCACATTCTCTAAAGATTTAGGTACCTCTATTCTTTGCATGGAGAAACAAAAACGAAAAACGCCATTACCAATTTTGGAGACCGAATCAGGTAAAACTATGCTTTGCAACGAATTACATCCCTCAAAAGCAGCATTATCAATTTTAGTCACCGAATCAGGTAGCACTATGCTTCGCAAGGATCTACAGAGTCCGAATGCAGACTCCCCTATTTCTTTTACCGAATCAGGTATTTCTATTCTCTCATCCGTATTCAAACAAGTTAGCAGTCGTCCGTTATCGTCAATTAACAGTCCTTTTAAGAGCTTAAACTTACTCCTCTCTGGAACTATTAATTGCAACTGCTTACAGTGGTAAAAAGGATTTTCCCCAATTGAGATTAAAGATTCCGGTAAGTTCACGCTTTGCAAGGAACTACACTCTATGAAAGCATAATTCCCAATTTTAGCCAAGGAATCAGGGAGCACTATACTTCGCAAGGCCCTACAATATCCGAAAGCTTTATCTCCAATTTCATTCACCGAATCGGGTAGCACGATGCTTTGCAAGGATCCACACGACATAAAAGCTTCCTCACCAATTTTAGCGACCGAATCATGCAGCAATATGTTTTGCAATGAGTCACATTCATTAAAAGCCATATCTCCAATTTCGGTAACCGATTCAGGGAGCTGTATATCCTTATCATTATTCAAACAAGATACTAAGCGACCAACATCAATTAATAGACTATTTATGAGCTCAAACTTACTCCCCTGAGGAACTCTTAACTGCAACTGCCTACAACCTATAAAAGGATTTCTGCCCAGAGTAATTAAGGATAATGGTAGGTTAATACTTCGCAAGGCCCTACAATGTAGGAAAGCTCCATCTCCAATTTCAATCACCGAATCGGGTAGCACGATGCTTTGCAAGGACTCACAACAACCAAAAGCTTCATCTCCAATTTTAATCACCGAATCGGATAGCAATATGTTTTGCAATGAGTCACATCCATAAAAAGCCCTATCTCCAATTTCGGTAACCGATTCAGGGAGCTGTATATCCTTATCATTATTCAAACAAGATACTAAACGACCGGCATCAATTAACAGACTATTTATGAGCTCAAACTTACTCCCTTGAGGAATTCTTAACTGCAACTGACTACAACCTTCAAAAGGATTGCTACCCAGGGTAATTAAGGATAATGGTAGGTTAATACTTTGCAAGGACTGACAATATACGAAAGCCTCATCTCCAATCTCAGTCACCGAATCAGGCAGAACGATGCTCTGTAAAGAACTACAACAACCAAAAGCCTCATTGCATATAACTCTCGTCCCCCTTTTAACATTATATTCTGTTATTCCTTTATTACATTTCAGCAACCTTTTCCCATCCTTGCTATAAATCACACCATATTCATCTTCTATACCATTTTTCAGGTCTTCATCAGTCCTTACTGTGCTCAGATTCTCTTCCTTTTTGAGTTTGGCGGTCATGAACAATCTGAACGAGACCAAATCAAGGCTATTCTTTGCCAATGCAATATGGAATGTGCCCAATAGCAATGATAATTCGGAGTCGGTTGATAGCGCCTGAATCTTGGCCATAGTCTCAGACTTGGCAATATCCCTGAAATCAGCCTCGTTAAGCAAAAGAGTATATTTTTCGTTACGTTTCAACCCGGGATTAAGGGCTATCGCCTTGAGCGACATGGCAATCAGCGCTATGGGGAAATCGTCAATCTGCTCGTTGAAATCATCGCTGCTCCTCAACGGGTGCCGATAGTCGGGACTACCTGTCTCACGGGCCTTCTCACCCTTCATGGCCGGTACATACATGCCGTCATAGTCGACAAGCACGAGCGAACCATCATGCCTTACAAGGATATTGTCGGGTTTGAGGTCTCCATGCGCGAAAGGCTGCGCCATCAGCCATGCGGCCATGCGGTTGAACCGATAGCTGAGCATGGCCAATGAATACACGTCACTGAGATTGCGTTTGATGTACCTGTCAAGGGTCTCCCCCTCGACCCACTCCATCACCACGACAGGAAATTCCTCAGTGTCGCAATGCGCTGAATCGACAAACAGCTCATCTTCGAGATAGCGCAATGGCAGAATATATGACGAGGAAACGGAGTCCAACTCATCGGCAATCTTACGGTAGCCCTCATCACGCCCCTTCTGGTCTTTGATAAAACATTTCACGGCATAAAATGTCCCATCACGGCTGTCTCTCATCTTGAACACAACCGCAAAATTACCGCTCGACATCACGGGATCTCCGCGACCGTCAAGCACCGGGCGCAGTGACGACAGTTCGTTGAAATTATCCTCTGCCGCGAGGATGGCCTCTCTGTATTCAGATATCAAGGGGTATTCCATAGCTCAAATCATAACAGCTCCATAGCATAATGCAAATGTAACTATTTTTTCGCAACAATATCTCCATTCCTCAAAAAAGATTTCACACCCCCATTCCGGCATCCTTGCGACGGTACGTCTGCGGGGTCATGCCTGTGATGTTCTTGAAGAGACGGCAGAAATATGCCACATCACTGAATCCGAGATCGTATGCGACCTCCTTGACAGGTTTGGTCTCGGTGACAAGCCTTAACTGCGCCGCCTCGATGCGGCGCTTGTTTATATATCGCCCGGGGGTGGTGGACATCTCGCGCCTGAAGAGCCTTATCAGATAGTCTTTCGACAGGTGGACGGTCTCGGCAAGTGACTCGAGGCAGAGGGTCGGCGATGTGAGATTGGCGCGGATATGGCTCAGGACGGCCTGTATGCGCGCATCGTTCACGTATGTCTTCGGGACTGCCCGGCGCATGAAGCGTGACAGCAGGATATATATCAGGCCTCTCGACTCGACGCGGGCCCACAGCTCGCGCTGTCTGTTCAGTTCCACACAGTCTATTATCGAGCGGCTGTCGCCGTATGTGCTCGGGTCGGTCTGCCGCAACGCCATGCCGGGACAGAGCGCGAGCAGCCTCTCGACATGGCGCAGGTCGTCTGCCGTAGCCTCGATTTCAGAGGGCATCTCCCAGTCCTCGAGCAGATACTGGCCCGATTCGTCATAGAGATGTATGTAATAGTGGTCAAACTCCCTGCGGCACCTGCAGCTATGGGGGGTGAAGGCGGGTATGATATACATGTGTCCGGCCCTCAGCACAGTGACGCCGTCGGGGGTCGAGACCTCGGCCTCGCCCGAGATGATATAATATATGCGTGTGAACGGACTGCGCACATCGCTGAAATTCCACTCCGGCCCGCAGCGATGCCGTCCGATATGAAGCACAACAAGGTGCATCGAGTCTATGACACTGTTCATCTATACCGTATGTTTATGACAACAAAGGTAGCTAAACAGACAGCGACAAGGAGTAAGGCAGAGTATGTTATAAAACATAAAGTCGATTTTATCCAATCCTATGACATGATTGTGCAACTGATGTGAGGTCGCGGGAGAGTAACTTTGCGGCATAAATCAATCCCATAGAAACCGAATCAGTACATACGATGAAAAAATATCCCAAGATAGGCATACGTCCCACCATCGACGGGCGCCAGGGTGGTGTCCGCGAGAGCCTCGAAGATAAGACCATGAGCCTGGCACGTGCCGTAGCCGACCTGATAAGCACAAACCTGCGCAACGGCGACGGCAGCCCCGTCGAGTGTGTCATTGCCGACGGCACGATAGGCCGTGTGGCCGAGAGCGCAGCCTGTGCCGAGAAATTCGAGCGCGAGGGTGTGGGTGCCACCATCACCGTGACATCATGCTGGTGCTATGGCGCCGAGACGATGGACATGAACCCCTGGTGGCCCAAGGCCGTATGGGGATTCAACGGAACCGAGCGTCCCGGAGCCGTCTATCTGGCCGCCGTGCTCGCCGCACATGCCCAGAAGGGTCTTCCGGCGTTCGGCATCTACGGCCACGACGTCCAGGACCTTGACGACAACACCATCCCCGCCGATGTGGCCGAGAAGATACTGCGTTTCGCCCGCGCCGCACAGGCCGTGGCTACAATGCGCGGCAAGTCGTACCTCTCGATGGGCAGCGTGTCGATGGGCATAGCCGGGTCGATTGTCAATCCCGATTTCTTCCAGGAATATCTCGGAATGCGCAACGAGTCAATAGACCTCACCGAGATTATCCGCCGCATGGCCGAGGGCATCTACGACCACGAGGAGTACGAGAAGGCCATGGCATGGACCGAGAAGCACTGCAAGGTCAACGAGGGATATGACATCAACTTGCCCGAGAAGACAAAGACCCGCGAGCAGAAGGACGCCGACTGGGAATTCATCGTCAAGATGACCATAATCATGCGCGACCTCATGACAGGCAATCCCAAGCTCAGGGAGATGGGATTCAAGGAAGAGGCCCTCGGCCACAACGCCATCGCCGCCGGATTCCAGGGCCAGCGCCAGTGGACCGACTTCTATCCCAACGGCGACTACTCCGAGGCACTGCTCAACACCTCATTCGACTGGAACGGCATCCGCGAGGCATTTGTCGTGGCCACCGAGAATGACGCCTGCAACGGCGTGGCCATGCTCTTCGGGCACCTGCTCACCAACAGGGCACAGATATTCTCGGATGTGCGCACATACTGGAGCCCCGAGGCCGTTAAGCGTGTCACCGGCAAGGAGCTTACAGGCCTCGCCGCCAACGGCATAATCCACCTCATCAACTCGGGCGCCACAACTCTCGACGGCACAGGCCAGGCTACCGACGCCGAGGGCAACCCCACTATGAAACCTCATTGGGAACTGACGGACGAGGAGGTTGACCGCTGTCTCAAGGCCACCACATGGTATCCGGCCAACCGCGACTATTTCCGCGGAGGAGGCTTCTCGTCCAATTTCCTCTCGCGCGGCGGAATGCCCGTGACCATGTCTCGCATCAATCTTGTCAAAGGCCTCGGCCCTGTGCTGCAGATAGCCGAGGGATGGACCGTGGAGATTGACCCCGAGATAAACAAGATACTCGACGAGCGTACAGACCGCACATGGCCCACGACATGGTTCGTACCGAGACTCAACGACACACCCGCCTTCAAGGATGTCTACTCGGTCATGAACAACTGGGGAGCCAACCACGGCGCCATCAGCTACGGCCATATCGGTCAGGACCTGATAACCCTCGCCTCGATGCTTCGCATCCCCGTATGCATGCACAATGTCGACGACGACAAGATATTCCGTCCGTCGGCATGGAACGCCTTCGGCATGGACAAGGAAGGCTCGGACTACAGGGCATGTGCCGCATACGGCCCCATCTATAAATAAGCCGCCATGCAGGGATACCTCGTCAGGCAATATGACGGCCCGGTCAGGCGTTACTGCCGCACGCTGCAGTTGCGCGACAATCCCGAGCTCATAGCCATGTATCGCGACCGCCACGCCGAGGGCCACATCTGGCCCGAGATTCTCGAAGGGATACGCAGCGTGGGGATACTCGAGATGGAAATATACATACGCGGCACATTGCTGTTCATGATAATCGAGACCGCACCGGATCTCGACCTCGACGACGCCATGACACGCCTCGCGACACTGCCTCGCCAACAGGAATGGGAGGACTACATGTCAATATTCCAGGACTGCGGAGAGGGTGCGACATCAGACCAGAAATGGCAGCCGATGGAACGTATGTTCCACCTCTACTGATAAGACCGATTTCATAAGATCATGATAGCCCTCGGGCCTGACGGAGTGATTCCGGCTGGCCCGAGGCATGTTGTATGGAGAGGTTGGCGGTCAGAATGACATCTGTGCCATGAGGCTGAAACGACGTCCCCAGGCATGGGCTCCAGAGAATTCGGCACGCTTGCCAAACGAGAACTCACCGCCAAACAGGATGCGTGGTGTGAGGTTGTAGAACAGGTTGGCAGCTCCGAAGAGACCATATTTATACTGGTCAGAGAAATGGCTCTGGGTCACACGCGCCTGTCCGAACGACAGGGAGGAATAGAGCCTGGTGTTGAAATGATAGGTCGCACCTACGAGATAGCTCCACGACGGGAGGGTCGACATGCGTCCGTCATAGCGTGAATCAGCCACCAGATCATACTCGCTCAACAGGAAATTGCCTGTATTGTTTGTGTACGAACGTCCGAAATTGAGTGTGCCATAGAGCGTCAGGGGAAGCACGGGATTGAATACGGTCGAAAGCTGGAATCCCCACCCCTTGGGGGTATGGTTGGTCTGGTTCACAAGGTTCCGGTATGGGAGCCAGCGCACTATGCCAGACAGGCGGACATGCTGGCCCGGAGCCCACTCGTATTGTGCCATGGCCACGATGTCGGGCACACTCTGCTTGCGTGCGGCTGCCGAAGGGTCTCCGTCGGGAAGGTTGACCCCCTCAAACGAGAGAGAGGGAGCCTCGACCGAAGCGGCCACCGACACACCCGAATTCCTGAACGTATGCAGATAGCGGATGAGCATCGTGGTGTAGTCCATGCTGAGGGTCGTACCGTTTACATCGACAATAGGAGGCTCGGCAGCACCGTCAGAGAATGTCGAGGTAGCATAACCCACAGTCCAGTCATTAAGGGTGACGTATGCCTTGTTGAGCTTGAAATCATTGCTCGCGCCACCGTTGAACTTGGCCTTGATATACACCTGATACAGGCCTATCCTTGAGTCATGACCGATGATGCGGAAATACAGGGCCGTACCAGCGGGGGTGGCGCCGAGATGATTGCGGTTCAGCTCATCACGTGTCATCGGGATGTCGTAGGGTGAGAAAGAGGAGCCCGGCTGCGAATTGCCCGGGTCAAAGTATGTGCGCACCTTGATGTCTCCACCTACGCCCATGGCCAGATTGGCGTCACGGCTCATGAAAAGGAAATATGGCGCATCAGGCTGGCGTGTATTCTCGAACTGGTTGATATAGAACTGCTCAATCAGCTTGCGTTGAGACTGAGGAGACGGCTGTCCCTTGGCCTCATTGCCCATAAGTATGATACGGTGATCCTGCATGATTGAATCGCGTGCGGCCTGACGCACAGTCCGGGCTGACAACGGAGCAGCCATAACCCCGGCCATGAGAAGCAGGGCTGCGAAGCGTGATGAATTTTTCATGTCGCGTTCTTATGTTTTTGGTGTGATGCGTGGAATAATGTGACTTTTACATCCTATAACAATATTCCCCATGTAAAAGTTGAAAAAAATCCGAAGTCGATGTAACGTTTCAGGCGTTTTTCAGTCTTATATACAGAATGGACCGCAAAGAGTTTTCAGCTATGGCACCTGCCCTGCGTGAACGCGTCATCGGAATGGCGGGACGGATATGTCCCCCGGATATTGCCGATGATGTGGCTCAGGACACACTCTTGCGGCTATGGACGATGCGCGAGAAGCTCGATGCATATTCGAGCATCGAAGCCCTGGCCATGGTGATAGCCCGCAACCGGGCCATAGACCTGATGCGCGAAGCCGGAACCCACACGGGGCTCGACGGCATAGAGCGGCAGGAACTCTATCCGGCCCCCGACGAGGTCGTGACGACAAGCGAGACCGCCGCAGAGATTGACACCATCATGTCGTCTCTACCTTCCGTACAGCAGGCTGTGCTCAGGATGCGTCATGTCGAGGGCATGGAAATCGAAGAAATAGCACGGACCATAGGCTCTAAGCCCGGAGCCATCCGTACCGCCCTGTCGCGGGCACGACAGAATGTAAAGGAACTCTTCTTGAAACGACAGTTATGATTGACAAAAGCAACTATCCCGAATACATAGACCGCTTCCTCAACGCCGAGACGACTCTCGACGAGGAACGCGAGCTTTACGAGTGGTTCAGCCGCCCGGACATCCCGGCCGAAGCCATGAGATGGCGCGAAATGTTCGGCTGGTACGAGGGACTCGGCACCGAAAGTGCACAACCTGCAGTCGACCGTTCCAAACCATCGCCTTTAAGGATTCTGCCCCTCACACGCTGGCAATGGACCGGAGTGGCCGCAATGCTCGCCGTCCTGCTCACCGTGGGGCTCTGGATGCGTCCCACACACACCGAGCTGTCGGAATATCAGGCATACGAGGGAAGCTACATCATGCGAGACGGCAAGAAGATAACCGACCTGTCGGTGGTGGTGCCCGAGGTTCAGCGCATAGAGGCCGACATAAACCGCCATCTCGCCGCCATGGACAGCCGCTTCGAGGGGGTCGACGAGGAGGTCGACGCAATGCTCATGCGCACCATCGAGCCTGAGAATCCCCGCATACGCGAAATAATACAGTCATCACTCTGATAACAACTCCACCCCATGAAAATATACCGTGTCATAATCATCCTGCTTGCCCTCATCCCGGCAGTCTGCACAGCACAGACATCACTGACAAAAGTTCTCGAAACCCTTGAGGGCTCCGACAAGGTGCGCGACGTAATCTATCTGGAGAAGCGCGACCCCAAGTCGCACAAAATCTATGAGTGCAAGCGCATATTCACGTTCACCGACTCCAAGATGGCGCGCCGCATCGTGGATGCTGTCAAGAAAGAGCGTCCCAACTCGGTCAGGTATCAGGTCAATGTCGACAAGGAGAGCGCCATTTACCTGATAGAGTTCCGTCACGAGCGCCAGAAGACACGCTATACCCTCATCAAGGACAACGAACAGAAATGGACATTTGTCTATCAGCTCGTTCCCAGCAACAAACGTTTCAGCGACGTGAGCCCGGCCGACAGGTTCACAGACAGGAAGAACACCTTGATACAAGGCCAGCTCGCATTGCAATCCATGGCCACCATGGACTGAATATACATAAAGAAAGAATCTGATACCAGCGAAAAGCCATGAGGTATATTGTGTCCTTATTTCTGGTTTTTGTGGTCTGCGAGTTGAAAGCTCACAATCTGCAACTCATCACAGGCAGTGTCACTGATAATGAAAGAAACGTCCTTGCCGGTGCCACAATACGCTGTTTCGTAGATGATTCCACTTTCGTCAAGGGGACAACTACCAACGCGGACGGATTATTCAGACTGGAATTGCCGAGGACCGACAGGACACGACGGCTCGTTTTCAGCTATCTCGGATATAATGAGCTGGTGGTCAACCTACAGCCGTCTGAGGAAACGACTATACGTCTTGGCGACATCGTCATGAAAAAAGATGCCATGCAGATACACGAGGTGGTGGTGCTTGGCGAAAGCCGCGTGCGGACGGAGGAAAAACTTATGGTATTTCCGACCAAGGAGGAACTTCGCCATGCCTATGACGGTTATAGCGCCTTGGACGCATTGATGTTGCCCGAGCTGAATGTCAACACTTTCGACCACTCTATCAAATACATGAATCAATCTGTGCTGTTATGCATCAACGGGCGCGAGGCCACCCAAAGCGAGGTGCGCGACCTTGATGCCAAGAGCATAACGCGGGTAGACCTGTATCCTATGGGGAAACCTGAGTTCCCTCAGGCAAGCACGGTGATAGACTATGTCTTGAAGGTCCGGGACTATGGAGGCACGGTCGGATTCTATGCCAATCATTATCTTACGCGCTTAGCGGGCGACGGGCGTGCCAACACGCAGTATTTCCAAGGTAAGTCAGAGTTTGCCCTGTCACTGTCCGGCAGTTATGAAAACACCGATTTTCATAATAAGGGCCAGACCGTCACGACATATGATTTCCCCAATGGGGCTGTGACAAGAATTGATCGCTTCATGCCCTCAAATGATGACTCGCACCGCATTAATGGTTATTTCAATTACATTTATCGCGACAAATCGCAGGACATCTATGTATCCTTGCGAATGAACCAGGGCAGATTTGAGACAGGAAACCATAGCAGCCTGCAATACGATACAAAGCCTTCGGTATTTGTCAGGGAAGAACAGACTAAATCAAACAGCCTTAATCCCGGACTGAAGCTGCAATACACCCGGAAGCTCCCGCATAGCCAGCGCCTTCGTGCCGAACTGTATGGAAGCTATGGCGATAATGATTATGACCGATGGTATGAACATCGCGAGGATGATGACATTACGGACATCTATCGCAACAGTACCGATGAGAAAAGTTATTATGTCAACGGAAAGTTCAATTATACCAAGACCTTTCCTAACAAGTCTTCATTGAATGTCGATTTCGGGCAGGATTATACGCATACCGACAACCTCAATCTGCGTGGTGATGAAACCTATGACGTATCGCTTGATAAAAGCAACACACGTCTGAATGCGACCTATAATTACCGCATAAAAAACCGCTTCAATATCCGGGCAAGAATAGCCGGACATATCTCCCATGTAAGGACAGGAGACATCTCGACCACCAACGTATTCTTTACCCCGTCGATCCGGTTTTCATATATATACAAGAAGCACTCCTTTACATTGAATGGACAGGCTGCCAGCGTGGAAGCCAGCAATGCCAACCGCACGGGAGACGAATACCGATATAATGAATATGAAATCATACAGGGCAATCCCGATTTGAAAGATTTCATAAGATATGATGCCCTCTTTACGCATACATGGAACATCAACCAGCGATTCACGTGGATGACCTATGCCATGTTTTATCTTAACACAGACATGATCTATCGGAAGTGCGAGTATGATGAAATGCGTAATTCATTGATATGGAGGGTCCAGAACAGCGGGACTAATTGGCAGCAGCACTATGAAGGAGCCATCCAATATAATATAATTCCCGCGTGTCTGTATGTTCGCGCAGGCTTGCTCTTTGACTATGATAAGGTGAATGTATGGAAGACCATCTATCATCATGCATTTTATGCCATGGGGCAGATTGTCTTTCAGTATAAAGGCTTCAGGACACGTCTTGGCGTTCTGACGCAGCCGGAGGCGATTAACAATCAGACCGGGCGCATCTCCAGATACCAGCCCACCATAAATATCAGTGCGTCTTACAGTGTGGATAACTGGAATTTCCAGCTTTCATACGAAAACCCTTACAGGAGGGAATTGCGCGAGTCTATTGATCTGGGAATATACAGACAGACTGTACTCACACGGGTCCCGTATATGTATGACAATATTGGCCATTTAAGTGTCAGCTACCGCTTCAACTATGGCAAGAAGAAGCACAAGTTTGACAATACAGAGGTAATAGACATCAACCAGACAACTATCTCGAAATAATAATCAGTTACATCATAAAACCGCGTGCGGGCGCCTGTCGGGATGACATGCGCCCGCACTGACTTTGCCAAATCGTTCATTCAACCACGAAAAATCGTTCATTGTGCATGCGATGCGTGTTAATATCTCTTAATTGACCGATTTTTATTAGGTATATCTCGGCAAATAAACGTAATTTTGGGGAGAATAAACAAACTCATTACCTTTCATTACACCCCATGAAATCTTTGATGCCAGCAGCTGCCGTAGCTCTGATGCTCGCCGCAGCATCCTGTGGCGGCAAGCATGAGACCGCCCGGACCATAAGCGGACTCGACCCGGACGCATTTTCAGACACACGCGACGGAAAGCCCGTAGCGCTCTACACCCTGACCAACAATAACGGCATGGAGGTATGCGTGACCAACTTCGGTGGCCGCATCGTGTCGCTCACGGTGCCCGGCAGGGATGGACAGCCACGCGATGTGGTGCTCGGGTTCGACAGCATACAGGCTTATTATCCCGAGAACAACCAGACCGATTTCGGAGCTGCCATAGGCCGGTATGCCAACCGCATCGACCACGGACGCCTCCCTGTGGGGGGCGACACCATACAGCTCCCTGTCAACAATTTCGGACATACCCTGCATGGGGGCCCGGAAGGATGGCAGTATAAGGTCTATGATGTCGTGTCATCGACAGACTCGACGCTGACACTGGCCATGGACTCACCCGACGGCGACAACGGATTCCCCGGCAATGTCAAGGCCACCGTCACCTATACGCTCGGGGCGGACAACAGGCTCGCCATTGACTACGCGGCCACCACGGATGCCCCGACAGTGATAAACATGACCAACCACTCGTATTTCAACCTCTCGGGCGACGCCTCGCAACCCGTCACCGACGACCTGCTCATGGTCAATGCGTCGGGCTATACCCCCGTCGACTCCACCTTCATGACTACCGGCGAGATACTGGCCGTAGAGGGCACTCCGATGGATTTCCGTCAGGCACGTCCTATAGGCACCAACATCAAGGATTTTGACAACGTGCAGATAAAGAACGCCAACGGATATGACCACAACTATGTGCTCGACACCAATGGCGACATCACAGTCCCCGCAACCGTGCTCACATCTCCGGCCAGCGGCATCACGCTCACTGTCTACACCGACGAGCCCGGCATACAGGTCTACTCGGGCAATTTCCTCGACGGGACTGTGACAGGCAAGGGTGGAACCACCTACAACCAGCATGCCGGAATCTGTCTCGAGACACAGAAATATCCCGATACCCCCAACAAGCCGCAGTGGCCCTCGGCATCCCTGACACCCGACAGGCCGTACGAAAGCCACACGGTGCTCGAATTCACCACGGAGAAATAATAACCCAACAACAAAAAGCAAAATAAAATTCTAATCCATGAGTACACTTGACTGGATAGTGATCGGTCTGTTCTTCGTCTGCCTGATAGGAATCATCTGGTGGGTGATGAGGCAGAAGCAGAACAATGCCGCAGACTATTTCCTCGGCGGCAAGGACGCCACCTGGATAGCCATCGGCGCCTCAATCTTCGCATCTAACATCGGTTCCGAACATCTCATCGGCCTCGCAGGTTCAGGTGCCGCATCAGGCATGGCTATGGCACACTGGGAGATTCAGGGCTGGATGATTCTCATACTCGGCTGGGTATTCGTGCCATTCTACACACGCTCGATGGTCTACACGATGCCTGAGTTCCTCGAGCGCCGCTACAACCCCGCATCGCGCACCATACTCTCGCTCATTTCGCTCATATCATACGTGCTCACCAAGGTTGCCGTCACCGTCTATGCCGGCGGTCTGGTGTTCCAGCAGGTATTCGGCATCGATACCCTGTGGGGCATTGATTTCTTCTGGATTGCGGCAATCGGCCTTGTGCTCATCACGGCGCTATACACCATCTTCGGCGGCATGAAGTCTGTGCTCTATACCTCGGTGCTCCAGACCCCGATACTGCTGCTGGGCTCGCTCATCATCCTTGTGCTCGGGCTCAAGGAGCTGGGCGGCTGGAACGAGATGATGAAGATTTGCTCGGCTGTAGAGGTAAATGAGTATGGCGACACGATGACAAACCTGATCCGCGACAACCGCGACGGACAGTTCCCGTGGCTCGGCGCCCTCATAGGCTCGGCCGTAATCGGATTCTGGTACTGGTGTACCGACCAGTTCATCGTGCAACGCGTGCTGTCAGGCAAGGACGAGAAGGAGTCGCGCCGCGGCACCATCTTCGGAGCCTATCTCAAGCTGCTCCCAGTGTTCCTCTTCCTCATCCCCGGTATGATTGCCTATGCCCTGCACTGGAAGACAGGCAATTTCCTCCCCGTCATGGCTAACGGCGCCCTCAACACCGACGCCGCCTTCCCCACCCTCGTGGCAAAACTGCTCCCTGCAGGTGTCAAGGGTCTCATCGTCTGCGGTATCCTCGCAGCCCTGATGTCGTCGCTGGCATCGCTCTTCAACTCGTCGGCAGCCCTCTTCACCATCGACTTCTACCAGCGCTGGAAACCTCAGACCCCCTCCAAGCAGCTTGTCCGCATCGGTCAGGCCGCCACAGTGGTCATCGTGATTCTCGGCATCCTCTGGATTCCCATCATGCGCTCTATCGGCGATGTGCTCTACCTCTATCTCCAGGACGTGCAGAGCGTCCTCGCCCCAGGCATCGCGGCGGCATTCCTCATGGGTATCTGCTGGAAGCGTACAACCGCACAGGGAGGTATGTGGGCCCTTATCTCGGGCCTCATCATCGGTCTGTGCCGTCTGGGCGCCAAGATATATTACAGCAATGCCGATGTCATCCCCGGCGGCGACAGCTCGAACCTGTTCCAGTATCTGTTCTATGACGTGAACTGGCTCTTCTTCTGCGGCTGGATGCTTGTATTCTGTCTCCTTGTCGCCATCGTTGTGTCGCTGTTCACCAAAGCTCCCGAGCCCGAGAAGATACAGGGTCTCGTGTTCGGCACCGCCACGCCCGAGCAGATAGCCGCCACCCGCGCAAGCTGGGGCGCATGGGATGTGATACACACCGTCATCATACTCGGCATCACCGTCGCATTCTATATATATTTCTGGTAAGTCATCGAATCTTGACCTATAGGGCCTATGAGTCCTATAGGTCTTATATCTTTTATATTTATGCTTGAAGAACTTAAAGCAAAAGTCTACAAGGCCAACATGGATCTTGTGAAGCACGGGCTTGTCATCTTCACCTGGGGCAATGTCTCGGGCATCGACCGCGAGAAGGGCCTTGTCGTCATCAAGCCTTCGGGGGTCAGCTATGACGTGATGAAGGCCGATGACATGGTGGTCGTCTCGCTCGCCACAGGCGAGGTTGTCGAGGGAGACCTCCGTCCGTCGTCAGACACTCCCACGCATCTTGCCATCTACCGTGCCTTCCCAGAGGCCGGAGGTGTCGTGCATACACACTCGACATACGCCACCGCATGGGCACAGGCCGGAATCGACCTCCCCAACATCGGCACCACACATGCCGACTATTTCCACGACGCTGTGCCCTGCACACCCGACATGACCAAGGCAGAGGTCGAGGGCGACTACGAGCTGGAGACCGGCAACGTGATAGTGCGCTGCTTTGAGGAGCGTGCCATCAATCCGGTGCATACGCCCGGCGTGCTGGTCAAGAACCATGGCCCCTTCACATGGGGCAAGACCCCGGCCGAGGCGGTACATAACGCCGTCGTGCTTGAGCAGGTGGCCAAGATGGCCTCGATAGCATATCAGGCCAATCCCGGGCTGACGATGAATCCCCTGCTGGTCGAGAAGCATTTCTCGCGCAAGCACGGCCCGAACGCTTATTACGGACAGAAGAAATAACACAAATCAGGATAACTAATAAAACACAAAAGATATGGCATTTGAAAATCTCGAAATATGGTGGGTGACAGGCGCACAGCTCCTCTATGGCGGTGACGCCGTCGTCAAGGTCGACGCACACAGCAAGGAAATGGTCGAAGGGCTCAACGCTTCGGGCCGGCTCCCCATCAAGGTTGTCTACAAGGGCACCGCAAACTCGTCGAAGGAGGTACAGGACGTGATGCGCGCCGCCAACAACGACGCCTGCTGCGCAGGCATCATCACATGGATGCACACCTTCTCGCCCGCCAAGATGTGGATACACGGGCTCCAGGAGCTCCGCAAGCCCCTGCTGCACCTGCACACCCAGTATAATGCCCAGATACCCTGGGAGGAAATCGACATGGATTTCATGAACCTGAACCAGAGCGCACACGGCGACCGCGAGTTCGGCCACATCTGCGCCCGCATGGGTGTTCGACGCAAGGTTGTCGTAGGCTACTGGAAGGACGAGGCCACACAGGACAAGATTGCCGTGTGGGAGCGCGTCGCAGCCGCATGGGCCGACTCGCAGGATATGGTAATCCTCCGCTTCGGCGACCAGATGAACAATGTGGCCGTGACAGACGGTGACAAGGTGGCAGCCGAGATGCAGTTCGGCTATCATGTCGACTACTGTCCCGTCAGCACACTCATGGAGTTCCACAAGGCCGTCAAAGACGAGGATGTCAAGGCTCTCTATGACGAGTATCTCTCGCTCTACGACTACGACCCTGCAATCGCCGTCGAGGGGAGTGCCGAGCACAAGTCGGTGATGAACGCCGCACGCGCCGAGCTGGCACTGCGCGCCTGTCTGAAGCACTATGGTGCCAAAGGTTTCACGACCAATTTCGACGATCTCGGCACAGCCGACATCAACGACCCCAAGTTCGAGGGATTCGACCAGATTCCCGGTCTGGCCTCACAGCGCCTCATGGCCGAGGGTTATGGATTCGGCGCCGAGGGCGACTGGAAATCGGCAGCCCTCTACCGCACACTCTGGTTCATGAGCCAGGGTATGCCCAAAGGATGCTCGTTCCTCGAGGACTATACCCTCAATTTTGACGGAGCCAACAGTGCCATCCTCCAGGCCCACATGCTCGAGATCTGCCCCAAGATTGCAGCCGCCAAACCCAGGCTTGAGGTACATTTCCTCGGCATAGGCATTCGCAAGGCCCAGACAGCACGTCTCGTGTTCACATCAAAGCTCGGCTCGGGTGTCACAGCCACCGTCATCGACATGGGCAACAGGTTCCGCCTCATCGTCAATGATGTCGAGTGCATCGAGCCCAAGAAGATGCCCAAGCTCCCCGTGGCCTCGGCCCTGTGGATACCGATGCCAAACTTCGAGATTGGCGCGGGTGCATGGATTACCGCCGGAGGCACACACCACAGCTGCTTCTCGTTCGACATCGATGCCGCATACTGGGAAGACTATGCCGAGATGGCCGGAATCGAGATGGTGCGAATCGGCAAGGACACCACAATGGAGAGCTTCAAGCGCGACCTCCGCATCAACGACGTCTACTACATGCTCAACAACCGGTAAGAAGCGATGGACGCAAAGACCACTATCGAATCAGGCAAGGCTATACTCGGCATAGAGCTGGGCTCGACCCGAATCAAGGCCGTGCTCACCGACCCGTCGGGCAAGCCTCTGGCCCAGGGGAGCCACGAGTGGGAAAACCAGCTCGTCGACGGTCTCTGGACGTACAGCACCGATGCCATCTGGCACGGCCTGAGGCAGTGCTACGAGTCGCTGCAGGCCGATGTGCGCCGTCTGTATGACACATCCATCGAGGCGCTCGGTGCCATAGGTGTATCGGCCATGATGCATGGCTATCTTCCGTTTGACAAGGAGGGCCATATGCTGGCGCCGTTCCGCACATGGCGCAACACCAACACCGGGCAGGCAGCCAGGATACTTTCCGACCTGTTTGTCTACAACATCCCTCTGCGCTGGAGCGTATCGCACATCTATCAGGCCATACTCAACGGCGAGGAGCATGTCAAGGATGTCGCATTCCTCACCACGCTGGCCGGATATGTTCACTGGCAGCTCACGGGCGAGAAGGTGCTCGGCATCGGCGACGCGTCGGGCATGATACCCGTAGACCCGGAGACAGGCACATATCACAAGCGCATGACCGACGAGTTTGACAACCTCGTGGCCCCCTATGGATTCGGCTGGAAACTCGCCGACATCCTTCCACGCATACTCATGGCCGGAGAGAAGGCCGGAGAGCTCACACCCGAGGGTGCCATGCGCCTCGATCCGACAGGGCGCCTCAGACCCGGTGTGCCGTTCTGTCCTCCCGAGGGTGACGCGGGCACCGGCATGGTGGCCACAAACGCCGTCCTGCCACGCACAGGCAATGTCTCGGCCGGGACATCGTCATTCTCGATGATTGTGCTCGACAAGGAACTCTCGCGTCCCTACGAGATGATTGACATCGTGACCACCCCCGACGGACACCCCGTGGCGATGGTACATTGCAACAACTGCACCTCCGACCTCAATGCGTGGATAGGACTGTTCAAGGAGTATCTCGGGCTCATGGGCGCCGAGGCGGAGACGGGCGAGATTTTCAGCCGCCTCTATAACAAGGCTCTCGAGGGTGACGCTGACTGCGGTGGACTCGTGGCATACAATTTCATCTCCGGCGAGCCCGTCGTGGGCCTCGACGAGGGTCGTCCTCTCTTTGTGCGTGCCGCTTCAGACCGCTTCAACCTCGCCAATTTCATGCGCGCCAACCTCTACGCTGCCGTCGCCGTGCTCAAGATAGGCAATGACGTCCTCTTCAACGAGGAACATGTCAAGGTTGACCGCATCACGGGTCACGGAGGTTTCTTCAAGACTCCTGGGGTTGGACAGAGGGTGCTCGCGGCAGCCCTGTCGTCGCCAATCTCCGTCATGGAGACCGCCGGCGAAGGTGGCGCCTGGGGCATAGCCCTGCTCGCGGGATATATGGTCAACAATCCCGACGGACTCTCGCTGCCCGACTATCTCGCCAAGGTGATATTCCTCGGCGACAAGGGTACGGAAATCGCCCCGACACGCGAGGAAATCGAAGGCTTTGACGCCTACATAGCCAACTATCAGGACGGTCTGGCCATCGAGCGTGCCGCCGTAAAGGCCAAGAAGATATGAGCGCACAGGATGACGACATGCGCTGGGAGCTGGTCGGGAGCGAATACCTCTTCAACCGCCCCTGGCTCACGGTGAGGCGCGACACGGTGCGTCTGCCCAACGGCACGGTACATCCCGAGTATTATGTGCTCGAATATCCCAAGTGGATAAACGTGATTGCCATAACGCCCGAGGGCAAGTTCGTGATGGTGAAGCAATACCGCCACGGCCTCGGCATCGTGGCCACCGAGCTCTGCGCTGGTGTGGTCGAGGAGGGCGAGGAACCCCTTGACGGCGCCAAGCGTGAACTGCTCGAAGAGACCGGCTTCGGCGGTGGCAAGTGGGAACTGTCGATGGTGATTTCGGCCAATCCTGGCAGCCAGAACAATCTGGCCTACTGCTATATAGCCCGCGGTGTCACCAGGCAGTCCGAACAGCATCTCGACAAGACCGAAGACATCCGCGTCGAACTGCTCGACGAGTCAGAGATCTATGACATGCTGCTGCACGACAACCTCAAGCAAGCCCTCATGGCCGCCCCACTCTGGAAATATTTCGCGTTGAAGAGGTAAGGCTTATATCAAAACCAACAAAACCGGGATGCGACACAGCCGTCGCATCCCGGTTTTTTATATCATCTATCTTCCTCACATCCTCTCCATCATATCCTTTGCCACTGAGTCTTCCGTATTGGGGCCTATGATACGGTCGGCGGCGGCGAGGACCTGCGGACGGGCGTTGGCCACGGCAACAGCCTCGTCGGCCACTGCAAACATGGGCAGGTCATTGAGGTTGTCGCCATAGACGACAACCCGGTCGGCGCCTGTCATCTCCTTGACGCGCATCACGGCATCGGCCTTTGACACACCCGATGCAAACACCTCGATATACGAGATTTTTGGATTGAAAATATCCTGATACGCCGACACCGACAGGGTGCCATATACCCTCAGCCTCTCGGCAAGGGCCTCGATGCGCGGGGTTTCCCCTATCCCCAGCAGCAATATCACATCCCGATAGGCGGTAGCATAGCCGTCGGCAGTATCGAGGACAAACCGTTTGAGGGGCAGATTGCGCCGCTCCTGATAGAAACTGTCCTCATGGCGCGTCATCCCACCGTTGTGCCACACCGTGAGACGTCCGTCATCACCCAATGCGTAGACAAACGGATTTACCCCGGCGCTGACAAACTCGCTCACGGTCTGCGAGGCCACTCCGGGAGGGAACAGGATAGGCTCGAGATAGTCCGACGTGCCGAAATCCCACAACGATGCGCCGGTCATGACTATGGCAGGGACATGCATACCCGTGTGCTCAAGCAGCGGCACCACGGTTGCCGGAGTACGTGCCGTAGCCACGGTAACCAAAGCTCCGCGACTGTTCAGTTCAGACAATATCCGCGCGCTCACGGCGCTCACACGGCTGTCGCTGCCGAGCAACGTGCCGTCAAGGTCTGTGACAAAGAGTGTCTTCATAAAGTTTCAGAACAGTGTCAGGGCTATCTGCGCACAAGCGCGGGCATCCGCAAGGGCGTGGTGATGAGCCGTGAGGTCATAGCCGCAACATGCGGCCACGGTATGAAGCTGATGGTTGTCGAGGCCACGCATCAGCCTCCTCGACGCACGCAGCGTACATAGGAATGGATAGCGCGGATATGGCATCCCATAAGCCTCGTGGGCGGCCCTCAGGCATCCCTCGTCAAAGGGGCTGTTGTGGGCTATAAAGGTCAGCCCATGCAGCTTGGGGGCAATCTGCGCCCAGACCTCGGGAAACTCGGGTGCGGAATCGGTATCTGCCCTCGTCAGGCCATGTATCTGCGTGGTGAAATAGCTGTAATAGTTGGGCGTAGGACGTATGAGGCTATAGAATTCGTCGACCACCTCACCACCACGCACTATCACGACTCCGACACTGCATACACTTGAGCGTTTGCCGTTTGCTGTCTCGAAATCTATCGCTGCGAAATCACGTAACATGGTGTCAGCTGTTGAACACGGGCGTGTCGTCGAGTGTCACCTCGCCGCACAGGTCGACCGAGAAGCGTACCTTGACCTCGGCAGGCGTAAGGCCCAGCCCGAAGAGATACATCAGTTTTGTTATGGCGGCCTCAGAAGTCATGTCGTGCCCCGAGACGACACCGCAGCCGTTGAGAATCTCGCCCGAAAGATAGCGTCCCGTGTGGACGCCGCCATTGACACACTGCGTCACATTGACTATCACGATGTCGCGTGCAAGGGCTGTGCGCAGCTCGTCGACAAACCAGTCAACCGTCGGGGCATTGCCCGCGCCGTATGTGCGCAGCACTATTCCCTTGATGCCCGGAGTGGCAAGAAGATAGCACAGGGTCGAACGGGTCATGCCGGGGTGAAGCTCTATGAACATCACACCGGTATCCATACGGGTATGCACCTTGAGGGGCCTGTTTCCCTCGGGGCGCCTCAGAGCCTTCTCTGCAAAATGTATCCCCAGGCCTATCTTGGCCAGCGACGGATAGTTATTGCTCTTGAATGCGTTGAAATTGTCGGCGCTCATCTTGGTCGAGCGGTTGCCGCGCCACAGATAGTTCTCGAAAAGTATAGCGACCTCCCTCACCATCGGCAGCCCGTCGTGCGTGCGTGCAGCGGCAATCTGGAGGGCCGTGATAAGGTTCTCCTCGCCGTCGGTGCGCACCTCGCCGATAGGGAGCTGCGACCCGGTGATGATGACAGGCTTGTCGAGTCCGTCGAGCATGAACGACAGGGCCGAGGCCGTATAGGCCATGGTGTCCGTGCCGTGGAGCACGACAAACCCGTCATAGCTGTCATAGTTAGCCGCAATGGCCATGGCAATCTCGCTCCACCCCTCCGGGCCCATATCTGACGAGTCGATGGGGGTGAACTGTATGTTGTCGATATGATACTCAAGCATCTTCACCTTGGGGACATTGTCGATGAGGTGCGTGAAGTCAAACGGATGCAGCGACCCGGTGGCCGGATCCTCTATCATGCCGATGGTGCCTCCTGTATAGATGATGAGTATGCGAGGTTTTAACATGGCTGTATTTAAAATATATCTTGTCGATATGGATTAACAGAGTGTATTGGCTTGACGCCGGTACGTCAGCCAATCTTCGAGCCGGGAGCCACAGGCGCCGACGGCGACAGCAGCACGATGGAACCGTCAGAGTTCTCGGCCGAGAGTATCATGCCCTGCGACACGATACCCTTGAGCTTGCGCGGCGGCAGATTGGCGATGAAGCATATCTGCTTGCCCACCAGCGCTGCGGGGTCGGGATAGTATTTGGCGATGCCGCTGACGATGGTGCGCTTCTCCAGGCCGTCGTCAATGAGGAATCTGAGCAGCTTGTCGGCCTTGGGCACCTTCTCGCATTCGAGCACGGTGCCTACACGCATGTCCGAACGGCAGAATGTGTCAAAATCCACATCCTCGGCCTGGGGCTCGGGACGCCATGCGGCAGCCTCATTGGCCTTCTTGGTGTCAAGCAACCGCTGCACCTGAGCCTGGATGGCATCATCTTCAATCTTCTCGAACAGCAGCTCGGGCTGCTTAATCTCTGTCCCGGCCGGGAGAATGTCAAGGCTGCCCAGCATATTCCAGTCAAGCTTACCGAGGCCGAGCATCCCGGCGAGACGGGCGGCGCTGAAGGGGATGAAAGGCTCGAAAGCCACGGCGATATTGGCACAGAGCTGCAGTGCCGTGTTGAGGATGGTGGCCGTGCGGGCCATATCGGTCTTTGCAACCTTCCACGGCTCGGTCTCCTGAAGGTAGCGGTTGCCCATGCGGGCAATCTCCATGGCCTGTTTCAGTGCCTCGCGGAAATGGAATGTGTCAAGAGCCTCGGTGAGCGCGTCGACAGCACTCTTGAGCTCGGCCTGCAGAGAGGTCTCCACATCGGTGAGTGTGCCCTGCTCAGGCACCTTTCCGCCAAAGAACTTGTGCGTCAGCACCACGGCGCGGTTGACAAAGTTGCCGAGGATTGCCACCAGCTCGCTGTTGTTGCGTGCCTGGAAATCGGCCCAGGTGAAATCATTGTCCTTGGTTTCGGGCGCATTGGCCGTGAGCACGTAGCGCAACACATCCTGCTTGCCGGGAAAATCCCTGAGGTATTCGTGCAGCCATACGGCCCAGTTTCGCGAGGTCGAGATCTTGTCCCCCTCGAGGTTCAGGAACTCGTTGGCGGGCACATTGTCAGGGAGCTGGTATCCGTCGCCATAAGCCATAAGCATGGCCGGGAAGACGATGCAGTGGAATACGATATTATCCTTGCCGATGAAATTGATGATTCTCGTCTCGGGGTCCTTCCAATATGTCTCCCATGTCTCGGGCAGAAGCTCCTTGGTATTCGAGATATACCCGATGGGAGCGTCAAACCATACATAGAGCACCTTCCCCTCGGCCCCCTCGACGGGCACGGGGACACCCCACGACAGGTCGCGGCTCACGGCGCGGGGCTGCAGGCCCATGTCGAGCCACGACTTGCACTGGCCGTAGACATTGGTCTTCCACTCCTTGTGGCCGTCGATTATCCAGTGGCGCAGACTCTCCTCCCACTTGTCGAGCGGGAGGAACCAGTGAGTGGTCTCCTTCATCTCGACCGGCTCGCCTGTCAGGGCCGAACGCGGATTGATGAGGTCGGTGGCATTGAGCGATGTGCCGCAGGCTTCGCACTGGTCGCCGTAAGCATGGTCAGAGCCACACTTGGGGCATGTGCCGATGACATAACGGTCAGCAAGGAACTCGCCCCCCTTGCTGTCGTAAGGCTGGAGCGATGTCTGCACGGTGAACTCACCCTTGTCATAGAGATGGCGGAAAAACTCTGACGCCGTCTCGCGGTGCAGCTCGGATGTGGTGCGGGAATAGATGTCAAACGACACGCCAAGCTCCTCGAGCGAGTCCTTGATTATGGCGTGATAGCGGTCTACCACCTCCTGGGGAGTGATACCCTCCTTGCGGGCACGCAGGGTGATGGGCACACCATGCTCGTCGCTGCCACCCACCATCACCACATCCTCGCCACGCAGGCGCAGATAGCGGGTATAGATGTCGGCCGGGACATAGACCCCGGCAAGATGGCCGATGTGCACGGGCCCGTTGGCATAAGGGAGCGCGGTGGTGACAAGCGTACGCTTGAATTTCTTTTCCATATAGTATATGATGGTATTTTTTCGACTTTACAGTGTTAATTAAAGTGCAAAATTAATTAAAAACACCGATAAAACCAATATCACCGCCGCAATTAACAGAGTTTGCCCGAAAATGTCTGTCCCGCACAGATATTTAGGGCGGTGATTTTATTTGTATTTCTAAAAAATGTCCGTATCTTTGCATCGTCTCAGGGAGGCCCAGGAGAGGGCCTTGCGGGACTATTTTTTTTCTGGCGTTTATTGACGTTATCTTCCGTGTGTAAACTTCGCAACTTTACCTGAATGAAAGATACGGTCAGCAGACGTCCATTGTGTGTACGTGTGTATTCCGTGCGCGACCTGCCGCCCCGTCACGTCGGGACGGTACGGTATGCCGATATATATCCGTACAGGCGTGGGCCTCCCTGCTGCTTATCTCATTCAGGGGCAATGCGAAGGCCTACACACGGGATAAGCGGAAATCAGGCACCGCGCCTTTTGTTTTATCACACATCACACAATGGAACGGTCTGAATTCGGGTGCCTATAGGATCGCATTTGTTTCATTATGAAAAACATCTGTCTCAGACTGTGTGGCATCTCAATGGCTGTCATGTCGCTGGGAACGGGCATAGCACACGCCTCGCCCACAACCCTCCCGGCATCGGGTGTCACACAGACCCATGCCACTCTGAGCGGCACGGGAGCGACCGGATTCCAGGTCAAGTACGGAACACTCGTCGAGCTCGACGAAATCGCCCAGAACGCACTCTCGCCCGACTCAGATCCTGTCGCATTCACCCTTGACCGCTACCCATGGAAAAAACGTAACGGGTGGATCGAGAGTTACTACAACACCTCGTCACCACTCCCTGTAAACACAGGTTCGGCGATTACCGCCGAGGTAACCCTGACCGAAGAGACGACAGTCTCATTCGAATGGGGCGTAGATTCGGAGGAGGGCATCGGTAATCTCTCGTTCATAGTCGATGGCCAGATTCTCGGCTCAATCTCCGGCCTCGTTGACTTTACAAGCACCTCATTCACCATCGCTCCGGGAACCCACACCCTGAAATGGGAGTATCGCAAGACGGCGGTCACCAACGTCGGAATGGACCTTGCGAAACTGCGCAACATTGACCTGCGCAATACCACCCCCGGCGAATGGATATCCATGGACGCACAGGGTGGCTCTGTCACTGTCGATGACCTCTATCCCGGTCAGGATTATATATTCCGCGCCGTTGATGCGTCCGGCAACCGATCCGGGCTCAAACAGTTCAGGACTCTCGACATCACCATCGGCGATATGACAATCGACCCGATAACCCAGACGACTGCAACAGTCTCGGCACCCATAGACTTCGGCGATGCACAGGTGGAGACGGGGGTGGAATGCACTACTGGTTCCTACACTAACAGTGTTTATTCAAACGCCCTGCTTGCGCCAGACACGCGTGGCAGGGTGATAGACGTCCAAGTCGATGGCAACTGGACTGTCTCGGACAACAGCCTCATATTCAATTCAAAAGTAGACTACAAGACTGTTACGGTATCATTCGAGATGCTGTCTGCAGGCGAAATCAGTTTCTATGCATCGGCTTCCAACGGAAGACTTGATTTCCATATCGATGGCTCTCGGGGGACACAAATCACAGGAAGCTACCGGAAATTTACGTACAGTCTGTCAGCAGGCAAACATACACTGTACTGGTCGACCTGGTATAACGGCAACTATCGTGCCGAAATTGGCAACCTGTCAATCCCCTCATTACCTATGCCTGAGCTTCAGACTATACCGGTCACTGCAACAGACATAATAAACACAAGGATAGAGGGACTTACTCCTAATTGTACATATTTCGTCAGGCCCTATGTAAATCTCACATACACAAGCCGCTTTGAAAACAGATGGAACAACGACAGTATTCCTTTCAAGAATTTCACCACCCTCCCTGTCACGGCCGACACACTCTCGGTTGCAGACCTGCGGCAAGCATCTGTGACGCTGCGCGGAAAGGTTGTGGGTGGTGATGCCGAGATAATCGCGCGTGGATTGCAGTACAAAGACGCAACAGGAGCGAGATGGACTGATTTCCCGGCAGAAGCCGCTGCGGGCGAGGAAATCTCCGCCAAGGTGACACGTCTTCGCCCCGCGACCAATTATGACTATCGCGCATACATACAGGCAAACGGCTGTGACACGGTGTTCAGCGTCACAGGCTCATTCACGACCGAGGCTGTCCAGGCCCTTAAGCCCGTACTCGTGTCAAGTACCCAGCACACGGCCAAGATACAGGGCGAGATTGTCGCCGGAGATGCCCAGATTTATCAGCGGGGCATGCAGTTCGCGCCGTTCAACAGCCAGGAATGGGAAGATTTCGAAGATGACGGAGCCAACGACAAATTCATCCTCGAGCGCACGGGCCTCGACTATCGCGGGGCCTATAAGGCAAGGACCTATGTGCAGCCCGCTGGTTGCGACATCATATATAGCGACACGCTGAAATTCTACACCAAATCCATAGAGGCACAGGTAGACAGCGTCAGGAACGTGATGCAACGCACAGCGACCATCTATTGCCATACCGACGGAGGTGACCATGGGATAGACAATCGCTACTATGGTATATATTCGGATGATCCACGTTTCTTTAACAAACGGGAGGACGAATTTGAAAAAAATTTTTTCAATGACCTTATGCCTTTTGACTATGAGGTTATTCAAAATGATTTCACATACGGCGATTGGCGTCTGGTCACTGACAAGGATGCCACGTTGAAAATGAAATTGCAGACCTTTATACCCGGACGATTCTATTTCTACTATGCAGGTGTCGGAGCTGTAAATTTATACATCAACAACGAACTCATTTCCACATTAGACCCGCAACAGGCCAAAGAATACAGGACCACTGACGTATATCCTCCCGGCTCATACGAACTGGAGTGGCGTGCAACCAATGTCAATGAAATAGTCCTGGGCAGCTTCACCATCGAAACCTACAATCTGCCGATCGAGACATCATCCGATGATTTCATCCTCGAGCTGAACGGTTTGTGCCCGGACGCAAGGTATGAGGTCAATATCAGTGCTTTGAAAACTGAAGACAAAGCATCAGCCTACACGAGCCAGACCTTCACGACAACCTCATATTTTGCTGATGCGCTGGCCAAAGACCTGACACAGTCTAAGGCCACGTTACAAGCATATGTCCTGCCGACAAACGACACCCCCGAGGAAATGGGCTTTATCTTTACCGATGATGCCGGAAACAGCACTAAAGCGACCGGTTCGGTAGCCGAGGGCTATCTCACTGCAGGTATCTCAGGTCTGTCAGCCAATAAACATTATATATTCCGTCCCTATGCCAAGGTCGACGGACACGTATACGAATGGTTTTATCAGGCTGAATTCACGACTCCTCCCGTAGACATGAAGGTCGTTTTCAGCGGTATTACACAGACAAAGGCCAACATGACCATAAGCTGCGACAAAGGTGATGCCACAGTCGAGAACATCCAATATCGTCTTGACTATGGGGACTATATGGGCTATACATCCCCGGTCTCGTTTACATCTCTGACACCATCACATACATATAATGTATATGTCCAGGCACGTGTCAACGGAACGACATATTATTTTGGCCCCTATCCTTTCAAGACTCTCGACATCAACGTTTCATCTACGGTCGATGCCGCCCAGACCTCAGCCCTTGTCAAGGTATTCCCCGCTGTCGGAGACGCGACCCTTGTCGCATCGGGCATCGAGTACAGCACCGACATGTCGTACGACAACAGGATTGAGTGCGACGGAAACAACACCGTACTTGTCACCGAACTCGACCCGGCGACGACATACTATTACCGTGCTTGGGCCGAGACAGCCGAAGGCGCAACCGCAGTCAAGGAGGGCACCTTCAGGACATCCGCCATCACATGCCAGACCTCTGCCGCCGACAATATCTCAAACCGGTCGGCACGTCTGAACGGCATGATTGACTGCGATGCAAACAGCTCGGCTGAATTCGGATTCGAATGGAAACGCATGACAGGCTGGGCATCCGACCCCGCATTCACCAAGGGTATCAAGAACGATGACGGCTCAATCAGCGTCTCGCTCATCAACGGTATGCTCGACCCCGACACAGACTATCAGTTCCGCGCGGCTGTGAGATACAAAGGCAAGATGTATCACGCCTCGGAGTGGAAGAATTTCCGCACCGAGAATGAGTTTATACTCTATCCGGGCACAGTCTATACCCTCTACCGCACAGACCGCGAGAACAACGCGATTATCTTCTGCGGATATTATGTCGCCGGAAGCGAGACCGTGACGGCACAGGGTTATGAGTACTGGCACAACGGAGGCGCGTCTGCCCCAGCGATGAACGCCCCTGCCACAGTCGAGACAGTCTACACCGGCGAAGATATGCAATACACCCTCCCGGCAGCACTGCTTGCAGACGGAAACTACAGCGTACGCGCATTTATCGAGACCGAATCCGGCAAGACCTACGGCCAGACCCTCTCTTTTGGAATCGAGAACGGCGGACCGTCGTCAATCATCGACATTGAGTCAACCGTCATACAGTGCCGTCCAGTCAACGGACAGATAGTGATGTCGAATGTCTCGGGACTTGCGGTACGCATCTGCGACACCACAGGCCGAACAATTTTCTATAAGGAAAACCTTGGCGAGACAGAATATTTTGACGCACCACGCAACACAATATGCCTGTTACGGTTCAGCAATGGCATGACATTCAAGATAATGCCGTAACCTGACCTCTATTTATTCCGTTCCTCCGAGGGCAATTCACTGAAATGCCCCCGGAGGAACTGTTTTTATATATCACCGCCGCAATTAACAGAGTTTGCCCGAAAATGTGTATCTTTGAGGTGTGAAAACAGGTTTGAAGATGAAAAATATAGCTATATTCGCGTCGGGGAGCGGGTCGAATGCCGAGAATATCATCAGGTATCTCAATACTGCCCACGGGGATGACCTGCGGGTATCCGTGGTGGTCTGCAACAGGCCGGAGGCCCGCGTCATCGAGCGCGCCCGCAACTTGGGTGTGCCTGTCGAGGTGTTGACAAAGGCCGAGATTAATGACCCGGAAAGAATGATGGAGGTGCTTGACAGCCATGCTGTCGACGGTATAGTGCTTGCGGGATTCCTGCTTATGATTCCCCCGTTCCTCATCGGGCGTTATGAGGGACGCATCATAAACATCCATCCATCGTTGCTGCCGAAATATGGAGGCAAGGGGATGTACGGCATACACATCCACCGTGCCGTGGTGGAAAACCGCGAGAAGGAGACCGGCATAACGGTACATCTTGTCACCGACCGCTGCGACGAGGGGCAAATCATCTTTCAGACCAATGTCGCAGTCGCGCCCGAAGACACGCCCGAAGATGTGGAGCGCAAGATTCACGCCCTCGAGAAAGAGCATTTCCCACAGGTTGTAAAGGAGCATTTCACCGCTCCGACCTGACACGAACCCTCGATTTTTTGTGGTTTTTGCTTGATTTAATCATCGAAAAAGTGTAAACGCACAATAAATCAAGCAATTGCAAAGAGCGCCGATTTTTAGCATCGGTCATTTGAAGGCGATGAGGAGTTTCTTGAATTCGGCGGGGGTGCGGAGGGGGTTGGCGAAGGCCATCTTGATGAGGTACTCGCGACAGCGTTTCAGTTCCTTGTTGTCGCGCATGCGGCGGGCGCGCTTCATGGCGGCAAGGGATAGGGGCAGATGATAGCCGAACATGGTGGTACCCTCCTCCTCCATCTGGCTTGTGCGACGCATTATGGCGGGAACCTGGCCAGGCATGCAGTAACCGGGCGCATGCGAGCAGTTGTCGGCGTCTATAAGGCGCATCAGCATGTCAAACCGCTTGCGTGTACCGCAGACGTATTGCAGCTTGCGCAACTGGCGGTCCTTCATCTTCTCGGCGTCCGGGCCCCATGTGGACGCCCACATGTGATGACGCACAAGGAAATCGACATCGTCTATCAGCGGACGCTCGCACCGCAGGCGGCGCATGATACGGCGGGTTATGCCCGAGCCTGTCTGGTCGTGGTTCATGAACCGTACTCCGCCGGGGTTTCCGGCTCCGGCAGTCTGAGGTTTGCCCACATCGTGCAGCAGCGCGGCCATGAGCATGACGAAACCCTCGCCTTCGAGCCGTCCGACAACCTCAAGGGTATGCTCCCAGACAGTGCCCGGCTGGCCGTCACCGAGAGGCTGGTCGCGCAGCGCCGCCACCTCGGGGAGCATATACTCCATAGCCCCTGTGCGCATGAGCATATCAAGGGCTTCCACAGGGCGGGGCCCGGTGAGCATCCTCTCGAGCTCGGTGTGGCAGCGGGTGGGCGTGACTATTGACAGACGATGGATATTGCGCATCAGGCCGGCAAAGGTACCCGGCTCAATCCTCCATCCGAACCTGCAGGCAAACCGTATGGTGCGGTATATCCTCACCGGGTCATCGTCGTATGTCGAGTCGGGGTCTGAAGGGGTGCGTATGATATGGTGCTCGATGTCGGACAGGCCACGCCCGGTGATATCGACAAACTTGCGGCGGCAGATGTCGAAATAGAGTGAGTTTACGGTGAGGTCGCGCCTCAGGCAGTCCTCTTCGATGGTGCCGAAAGCGGTCTCGGGACAGCGCGAGTTGCGGTCGGTATATTTCTCGCGCCGCGTCTGCACCAGCTCGATCTCGTCGCCGGGAAATGCCCTGAGGCTGAGACGCGCGGTGCCGAAACGAGGAAATGTGACTACCTCGCCCGTCGTGAGGCCGTTCTGTTCCAGCCAACGGGCAAATCCGATGCCTCCGTTGGGGAGGTCTACAGCCATGTCGAGATCCTTGATGGGGAGCCCCATCACCTCGTCGCGGCAGCATCCGCCCACGGCATAGAGATGACCGTCCCACACCGTATCCTTGACCAGACCGCGCAGGTAGTCGCAGATGTCGTGATAGATTTCTGTGGTCATCAGAAGCTCAGAAGCCATGCCGAGAGCTCGGCCAGCATCTCATTGTGATATTTGAACTTCTCGCGGCTTCCCCATCCGTGTCCGCCCGAGGGCCAGATATACATCGCTGCAGGGACATTGTTGGCCCTCAGAGCCTCGAAATATGCGATGGAGTTATGGGGAGGTACGGCGGTATCGTCAGCACTCAGCAGCATTATGGCACGCGGTGTCTCGGGAGTCACGTTGAGCTCACCCGAATACTCGCGCTCGAGCTCGGGAGTGGCATCCTTGCCGAGCAGATTGTCGTGCGAGCCCATGTGGGTATATGCCTTGTCCATCGAGATGACGGGATAGAACAGAATCTGGAAATCTGGACGCACGGCCGACGGAGCGTTGAGTGCGACTGTCGATGCGAGATGACCTCCGGCAGACGAGCCCATTATGCCGACCTGCGCGGGGTCGATATGCCATACCTCGGCACTGTCGCGCATCATCTTCATCGCCATCCCGGCATCGGTGAGCGGAATCTTGCGGTCGCCGTGGGGCATGCGGTAGTCCACGACGGCACAGGCAATGCCACGCTCGTTGAAGAACGGCGCCCAGTCATAGCCCTCATGGTTGATGGCCGTATGCGAATATCCTCCGCCGGGCAATATCACCACGGCCCTGCCTGTTGCCTTTGACGCGTCAGGAAGGAATACCTTGACCGAAGGCTCGGTGAGCTCGATGGTCCTCTGTGCCATGACATTCGATGTACCGGCCATACCCATAAGGACCGGAAGAAGAAACGCGGATAGTCTTTTCATGATTTCAGGATTTATGGCGTAAAGTTACAATTTTTCCCTGTCATAGGCAAGTCCGGGAGGAATGAATCAAGTCCAAAACGATTTAACAAAATTTAATATAAACATAAATTACGTTAAATGACCGCAGCAAGTTACACTATTTTAACGTCTTTTTAAATAAACAAATGTTAAATATATAAATGTTTTTCATAAAATATAGATTTGACAGCCACTGACGAGCAACTGTTGAATCATAAAATGAATGGAGTGAATTAGGTTTTTTGAAAAATTCTGTTTACCTTTGCAATGCATTGATAAAGCATTCGCCATAAAAGGAATCAAGAAAGTTAATCAATAATCCACTGACGTTAAGTACTATGTATAAGCTGCGAAGGGGGACCGTGAGGCCGTCCTTCGCTATTTTTTTGCCCGTTCCGGGGACCATTGTCACAGGATAGGGCTAAGGAGACGGCAGAGCGACTCGCGCATCTTCTCACGGCGTGGGCGCGTATTCCACTGTGACAGGCGTATCCTGTCACATCCTTTCTCATCATCGGCATACAGTGACGCAAGCAGCGCGTTGGCCTCGGCTGAATACATCACGATATTCTCCTCGAAATTGTGCTCGAAGCTGCGGTAATCGAAATTTGTCGACCCCAGTGTCGAGAAATCATCGTCAATAATCAGCAGCTTGGAGTGCAGCATCCCTGGACGGAAGAAGAGCACCTTTATTCCGGCCAGAAGGCAATCCTCGACAAAACTGTTAGATGCATAGGTGAGTATGGCCGAGTCGGACTTGCGGGGCACCATCACGCGCACATCCACCCCCGAAAGCGCCGCGCACTGCAGTGCCTTGAGCAGGTCGTCGCCGGGAAGAAAATATGGTGTCTGCAACCACACCCTGCGCTTGGCCCCCGATATTGCCTTGAAGAACATATAGCCCGTCGGTGCCCAGCGGTTTGTAGGCCCGGAGGCTACAATCTGGGCGAGCACACCATCGACGGCCCCCTTTCGCGAGACAGGCTTCGGATTCACGGCATCGGTCAGTAGGGGATGCCCCATGAAGTTCCAGTCGATGGCAAAGTGATTCTGGAGCCCGGCCAAGACAGGTCCCCCTACCCTCACCATGAGGTCGCGCCACAGGTCAAACTTGCCGCCGTCGACATAGCGTGTGGCCACATTGAATCCACCTATATATCCCACCTCCCCGTCTATCACCACCACCTTGCGGTGGTTGCGCCAGTTGAGGCGGCTTATCTTGTCGGGAAACTGTATGCGGAAGAAGGCATGTACCTCGACACCGTTCTCCTTGAGGCGGTTGAAGAGCGACAGGCTCTCCTTGCCGATTGACCCGATATAGTCATATATTACCCTGACCTTGACCCCGGCCTGTGCCCGGTCGACAAGGATATCGCAGAGCTCGCGGCCAAGCACGTCGTTGGCGATGATATAGAACTGCACGTTGATATAGCTGCGGGCGGCACGGAGGTCAGCAAACATGGCCCTGAACAGCTTCTTGCCCGAATTGAACACCTCGACAGAGTTGTCGGGATAGAGCATGGCTCCGGCCACGGCATAGCCCAGACGTATGCGCTGGCGGTTCTCGGGACTGAAAGAGCGGTCGAGCCTCGGGAGCGGAGCATGGCTCTCGGCCCTGAGCAGACGGCGGCGGTTGCGGCGCGAGATCATACGCACGTTGCGCAGGCTGCGTCCGAACAGGAAATACAGTATCGCGCCCCCAACCGGGATGAAAAGCAGGGCTGTAACCCACCCTAAAGTGCTGAGAGGATTGCGGTTCTCGGTAATCACATTGACCACCAGCATGGCCATAAGCGCGACATACGCGACCACCCCTCCCCACAGGAGGATGACAAGCAGCTGATGTAGGACAGGTGACGGCATAGAATGTGATTTTATTTAAAAACGGATAAAACTTGCCCTTAGTTTTGCGGAGTCTCATTATTTTTAATTAATTTCGTAGCCATATTGACAAAAGACACGACTATGCATCACGGATTCCTCAGGGTCGCCGCCGCCGCACCGCAGGTCAGGGTGGCCGACACCGACTATAATCTCGGTCAGATTCTCGACACGCTGCAGCGCTTTGCCTCACAGCGCGTAGAGCTGGCCGTATTCCCCGAAATGTCGCTCACGGCATACACCTGCGGCGACCTGTTCCAGAACTCGACACTGCTCGATGCAGCCTCAGATGCCCTCGGCAGGCTTGTGGAGTACTCGAATGGCACACCGATGCATTTCATCGTAGGGCTACCCGTCAAGGTCGGCCCCGCGCTCTACAACTGCGCGGCCCTGGTGCGCGAGGGACACGTCGACCTCGTGGCCAAATCATATATACCCAACTACAGCGAGTTCTACGAGCGGCGCTGGTGGCGACCCCTCGAGCCGGGCTTCGAGGCTGACGTCAAGGTAGGAGGGGTTACCGCACATCTTGCCGGAGACCGCATCTTCGAGTGCCACGGCGCCAAGGTCGGTATCGAGATATGCGAGGACCTGTGGGTGCCCGTGCCGCCATCTTGCCGCCTGGCCATGGCCGGAGCACAGGTGATAGCCAACATCTCGGCATCGCCCGACCATATCGGCAAATACTCCTATCTCCGCAACCTCATATCACGCCAGTCCGGGAGCTGCCTGTGCGCATATATATATGCGGGCGCCGGGTGGGGCGAGTCGTCGACAGACCTTGTGTTCGACGGCAAGGCCATCATAGCCGAGAACGGCTCGATACTCAAGGCCAATCCGCGCTGGAATCCCAAGGAGAACACCGCCGTATGCGACGTCGACATCGAGGCCCTGTCGCGCGACCGCATGCACATGACCACATTTGCCGACTGTGCCGCTCGCGAGGGTGCCATGACAATAGGCTGCGACACATTCAGCGGCACAGAATATCAACCCGACCCCAAGGAGACACTGATGCGGCACATTGACCCGCACCCGTTCGTACCCGCCGGAGACGACGCCCGCTCGGAACGCTGCGACGAGATAATCAACATACAGGCTGCCGGACTGGCCAAGCGACTTGATGCCATAGGGTGCCACACCCTCGTCGTCGGCATCTCGGGGGGACTCGACTCCACGCTGGCCCTGCTTGTGGCCGTCAAGACATTCGACCGCCTCGGACTCGACCGCAAGGGTATCGTCGGGATAACCATGCCCGGCTTCGGCACCACACAGCGCACACGCTCGAACGCCGTCGACCTGATGCGCGAGCTTGGGGTGACATCAATGGAGATACCCATCGGCCCTGCCGTAGAGCTGCATTTCAAGGACATAGGGCAGAATCCCGAGAATCATGACGTGACCTACGAGAATTCGCAGGCACGCGAGCGCACACAGATACTGATGGACGTGGCCAACCGCCTTGGCGGCATCGTGCTCGGCACGGGCGATCTCTCTGAGCTGGCCCTCGGCTGGGCCACATACAACGGCGACCACATGTCGATGTATGGCGTCAATACAGGTGTGCCCAAGACGCTGGTCAAGCATCTGGTACATCATTTCGCCATGACCCACCCCGAAGGGAGCGAGGCTCGCCGCCTGCTGCTCGACATCGTCGATACCCCCATCAGCCCCGAGCTGCTCCCGGCAGCCAAGGACGGCGAGATATTGCAGAAGACCGAGGATCTCGTCGGGCCATACGAGCTGCACGACTTCTTCCTCTATTATATGCTGCGCTACGGCTTCACACCCGAACGCATATACTATCTGGCCCGTCACGCCTTCAGCGAGGCAGAATATGACGATGCCACGATTGAAAAGTGGCTCAAGACCTTCATGCGCAGGTTCTTCAGCCAGCAGTTCAAGAGGTCGTGCCTCCCCGACGGTCCCAAGGTCGGCTCGGTATGCCTCTCGCCCCGCGGCGACTGGCGCATGCCCTCAGACGCATCGTCACATCTCTGGACCTGACGCGACGTACGATGAAACGGTTCGGACTGCTCCCGCTCATAGCCATCGCCATCGTTGCCGGCATACTCGTCGGCCTTGTCGCCCCCATGTGGGTGGCACAGCTGATGGCGACATTCAACGGCCTCTTCTCCCAGTTCCTCGGCTTCATGATTCCGCTCATCATAGTGGGATTCGTCACACCGGCCATCGCCGACATCGGTGCCCGCGCCGGGAAGATGCTGGTCGTGACCGCACTGTTGGCCTACGCTGCCACACTCTTCTCCGGCATGATGTCATACGTGTGCTGCTCCATATCGTTCCCGTGGTTCATCGGCAACGAGGAGGGGCTTGCACTGACGGAGACGGACAAGACCGAGATACTGCCCTGGTTCACCGTCGATATGCCCCCGCTGATGACGGTGATGACAGCCCTCGTCCTCTCGTTCATGCTCGGACTCGGCATAGCCTTCTCGCGCAAGGACTCGCTGCGCAAGGGGTTCGACGAGCTGCGCGACATCGTGGCCAAGACCATCAACACGGCGGTCATACCGCTGCTGCCCGTCTATATTTTCGGCATATTCCTCAACATGACCGTGGCCGGCGAGGTGGGCACCATCCTTGGATGCTTCATCAAGATAATAGCCATCATATTCGTGCTGCATGTGCTGTTGCTGATGATACAGTATGCCGTGGCCGGAGCCATCGCGGGCAAGAACCCGTTCAGGATGCTGGCGACAATGATGCCGGCCTATTTCACCGCCCTCGGCACCCAGTCGTCGGCCGCCACAATCCCCGTCACCCTGCGGCAGACCATACAGATGGGTGTGCGCGAAGACATAGCCGGATTTGTCGTACCGCTGTGCGCCACCATCCACCTCAGCGGCAGCACGCTCAAGATTGTGGCCTGCGCCCTGGCCATAATGACTATCCACGGCGACCCGCACGGACTCGGACTGTTCCTGAATTTCATAGCCATGCTCGGCATCACCATGATAGCCGCCCCCGGCATACCCGGCGGCGCCATCATGGCCTCGATCGGGCTGCTGCAGTCAATCCTCGGGTTCGACGACCAGGCCGTGGCGCTGATGATAGCCCTCTATATCGCCATGGACTCGTTCGGCACAGCCTGTAATGTGACCGGCGACGGTGCCCTCGCGGCAATTGTCGACAGAATTTTCAAAAAAAGTCAGGTTTCGGTGTAACGAATCGGCCCCATATACGTCTTATTATAAAAACATGTTCCTTAATCATGAATAAGACAATCATCACACTGCTTGCCGCGGCCATCCTGTCGGGAGCCGCAGGCATCTCGGCTGCCGAGACCACCCAGACCTTCACAGGCAAGATCTCTCACCTCAAGTCATCCACAGGTGTAAACGTCACCTACATCCCCACCTCCTCCGGCTCCACCACCGTCAAGGTCACAGGTCCCGACGAGGGTGTCAAGCTCGTCAAGGTCGATTTTGACGGCTCGGCCCTTTCGATATACGCCAAGCGCGGCGAGGGCAAGACATGGACAATCAACGGCGCAAAAGACCTCAAAGGTGTCACAGTGACAGTGACAGGCCCCCTCATCAGCAGCTTCCAGGCCACATCAAGCGGAGACATCAAGTGTACCTCCAACCTGAACTATGGCAAGGGGACACTGACGCTCGACACATCTTCGAGCGGCGACATCAAGTTCGCGGATGTAAGCTGCGGCACCGTCAATGCCACCACATCGTCGAGCGGCGACATCGCCCTCGGCAAGCTGACATGCTCGGAAGCACGTCTCACCACCTCATCGAGCGGCGACATCGACCTCAACACCCTCTCGGCCATAACAGTCGCCATGACAACATCGTCGAGCGGTGACATTGACATGGAGACACTCAAAGCCACGACTGTGACGGCAAAGGCATCGTCGAGCGGCGAGATACATATCACCACCATCAATTCCGACCTGCTCGAGGCAAGCGCCTCGTCGAGCGCCGAGATAAAATTAGGCGGTGGAACTGTGAAGGCAGCCAACCTCAGCACATCATCGTCGGCAGACATCGTGGCCCGCAATGTCTCTTTCGGCAATACAAATATTCAAAAATCGTCGGGCGGAAGTGTTAAAATCGGCCAAAAATAACTTTTTTGCCCGTTTTTAGACAAAATTTAGCTCCCGTCGCGTCACTTTGGCACAATTTTTGTTATAACTTTGTGCTAAAGACAATCACATGGAAACAGTATATTCACAGAAATTCAAAAGTGTTGTCAGCAACTCGCCCGGACAGGCGGCCCGGCACAACAGCCGCTATGTGCTGCCCGAGCACCTGCTGCTGGCACTCCTCGACGATAACGACGGTGAGCCTCTGCGCCTCATAGACCGTGCCGTACGCAACTCGACGGCCCGTCAGCTCCGCATGGGACTCGACAACGCCCTTCTCGGCGCCGCCACAGAGACCGGATTCGCCGGTCCTGTGGCGGTGTCCGACGTGTCTATGAGCGACCTCACAGGCCGCATCATCAAGCTCAGCGTGCTCGAGGCGCGCATGCTCAAGAGCAACATTGTCGACGACATCCACCTGCTTCTGGCCATCTTCCACAACTCCGACGCCCAGAACTCCGATTTCATGGAGCCGTTCCGCCGTGCCGGAGTGACATACGAGACCCTGATGCGTCTGCTCTCGCCACAGGCGGGACAGGCCACCGCATCGGCATACGACGATGACGAGGAGGATGACGAGGAGGACGAGATGCCATACGCCAAGGGGACACCCGCCGGGGGCGCCAAGTCTCAGGCACCCAAGAGCGGCCCGTCGGGCTCGCAGCGCCGTGGCGGCGACACCCCCATGCTCGACAAGTATGGCAACGACATGACACTCGCTGCCGAGGAGGGGCGTCTCGACCCGGTGGTAGGCCGTGATGTCGAGATAGAGCGCCTGGCACAGATACTGAGCCGCCGCAAGAAGAACAATCCCGTCCTTATAGGCGAGCCGGGCGTGGGCAAGAGCGCCATAGTCGAGGGCCTGGCCCTCCGCATCGTCAAGCGCAAGGTGTCGCGCATCCTCTTCGACAAGCGCGTCGTGTCGCTCGACATGGCCTCGATTGTAGCCGGTACCAAGTATCGCGGACAATTTGAGGAGCGCATCAAGGCCATACTCGACGAGCTGGCCAAAAACAAGGATGTAATACTCTTCATCGACGAGCTCCACACCATAGTCGGAGCCGGTAACGCCGCCGGATCCATGGATGCCGCCAACCTGCTCAAGCCAGCCCTGGCGCGAGGCGAGATACAGTGCATCGGCGCCACCACGCTCGACGAATACCGCAAGAACATCGAGAACGACGGAGCCCTCGAGCGCCGCTTCCAGAAGGTGATGGTCGAGCCGACCACCCCCGAGGAGACACGTGTCATACTCGACAACATCAAGGACAAGTATGAGGAACACCACAACGTGACATACACTCCCGAGGCACTTGACGCCTGTGTGGCGCTGACACAGCGCTATGTCAGCGACCGCAATTTCCCCGACAAGGCCATCGACGCCATGGACGAGGCCGGAAGCCGCATCCATGTCACAAACATAGCCGTGCCCGCCGCCATCGAGGAGCTGGAGAAATCAATTGCCGAGGCCGGTGCCGAGAAGCTCCGTGCCGCCCAAGCCCAGAATTTCGAGAAGGCAGCCGCATACCGTGACCGCGAGCAGGAACTCAAGCAACAGCTCGATACCGCCATGGCCGACTGGCGCAAGCAGCTCGCCACCATGCGCGAGACCGTTGACGAGGAGAAGGTGGCCGAGGTAGTCGCCATGATGACAGGTGTGCCCGTGCAGCGCATAGCCCAGGCCGAAGGCAAGAGGCTCAAGGAGATGGCTCCGGCCCTCAAGAACCGCATCATCGGCCAGGATGCGGCCATAGACAAGGTTGTCAAGGCGATACAGCGCAACCGCATCGGCCTCAAGGATCCCGCCAAGCCCATCGGCACATTCATGTTTCTCGGCCCGACAGGTGTCGGCAAGACCCATCTGGCCAAGCAGCTCGCCGAATATATGTTCGACTCGGCCGACTCGCTGATACGCATCGACATGAGCGAGTATATGGAGAAGTTCACCGTGTCGCGTCTCGTCGGCGCGCCTCCGGGATATGTGGGATATGAGGAGGGTGGCCAGCTCACCGAAAAGGTGCGCCGCCATCCCTACTCCATCGTGCTGCTCGACGAAATCGAGAAGGCGCATCCCGACGTGTTCAACCTGCTCCTGCAGGTGATGGACGAGGGGCGCCTGACGGATTCGCTTGGACGCCGCGTCGACTTCAAGAACACCATCATCATAATGACCTCCAACATCGGCTCGCGCCAGCTCAAGGATTTCGGAGGCGGCATAGGTTTCAACGCCCGTCCCGCCGACGACAAGGAGGTGAGCCACGGTGTACTGCAGAAGGCGCTCAACAAGGCATTCGCCCCAGAGTTCCTCAACCGCATCGACGACATCATCATGTTCTCGCCGCTCGACAAGGAGGCCATCTTCAAGATAATCGAGATAGAGCTGGCCGGATTCCGCCGTCGCGTGGCCGAGCTGGGCTACAACCTCACCATCACCGACGAGGCCCGTGACTTTGTGGCCGAGAAGGGATATGACGCGCAGTTCGGCGCCCGTCCCCTCAAGAGGGCCATACAGAAATATCTCGAGGATGTGCTTGCCGAGCTCATCATCGACGCCACCGTGGCACCCGGCGACGAGATATATGTCTCGTACACACCCGGAGCCGAGGCCCTGTCGACAGAGATTCGCCCGGCCACACCGAAGGAGGAATAGCCTATGGCACTTGTCTGCATAGCCGAATTCAACACCCCCGTCGAGGCGAGTATCGCCCGGGGGATGCTCGACGACCACGGCATCGAGTCGGTGCTTGACGGGTCGACCATACTCAGCGTCATCCCCGTACCGTCATCCATAGGAGGCGTGCGCATGATGGTAAGGGAGGAGGACGCCCCCCGCGCCAAGGCCCTGCTCGAGGAGCACGGAGACATACAATGACCGAAATAAGTTGGTATAGTTGGTCTAGTTTAACTAGTTCAACTATACCAACTATTTTGTTTTCTTTAATCTTTAAACTTTAATCTTTAAACTCTTGCACTGGGACACCCTGATATCCGACAAGCGTCTTGGACTCGAGCACTATCACGATCCCAAGCGCGGCGCCCGCTCTGACTTTCAGCGCGACTTTGACCGTCTGGTCTTCTCGTCACCTTTCAGGCGGCTGCAGAACAAGACGCAGGTGTTCCCTCTGCCGGGGAGCATCTTCGTGCATAACCGCCTCACCCACAGCCTTGAGGTGTCGTGTGTAGGCCGCTCGCTGGCCAACGAGGTTGCCATACGGCTGCGTCCACGCTACGAAGGCGAGCCCTGGGCCGACAAGCTCAACTCGATAGGCGACATCGTGGCGGCAGCATGTCTGGCGCACGACATGGGCAATCCCCCCTTCGGGCATTCGGGCGAGAAAGCCATCTCGACATTCTTCAGCGAGGGCCCGGGACGCATCTACCAGTCCCGGCTCACACCACGGCAGTGGGCCGACCTGACAAATTTCGAGGGGAATGCCAACGCCTTCAGGCTTCTGACCCACCGTTTCAACGGGCGCCGTCAGGGGGGCTTCGCCATGACCTACTCGACGCTTGCCTCGATTGTCAAGTATCCTTTCGACTCGACCCAGGCGGGGAACCACGGCAAATTCGGATTCTTCGCATCCGAGCAGGACGACTACATCAAGGTTGCCACGACCCTCGGCATAGCCCCGATAGACTCGGAGGGGGTGAAATATGCCCGTCACCCGCTTGTCTATATAGTCGAGGCAGCCGACGACATCTGCTATGAGATAATGGACATCGAGGATGCCCACAAGCTCAAGATACTCTCGACCGAAGAGGTGATACCGCTGCTGTTGAGCTATTTCGACGCGACACGCCGCACACATATCGAGGAGGTGATGGCCCGCGTCGACGACCCCAACGAGAAGGTCGGCTATATGCGGTCGACCATCATCGGCGCCCTGGTGACACGGTGTGCCGACACATTCGCCGCCCACGAGGACGAGATACTGGCCGGAACCTTCACCGGCTCGCTGCTCGACCATATACACGGCCCCGAGGGCGAGGGGTATCGCCGCTGCGAGGCCCTGTCATGGGAAAAGATATACTGCGCCCCCGATGTCGTCGAGATCGAGCTTGCGGGCACGCGCATCATATCGTTCCTCCTCGACGAGCTTGTCAAGGCGGTCACAAATCCCGGACTCAACTACTCGCGGCTGCTCCTGGCAAAGGTGCCGCAGCAATACGAGATAAACGCCCCCACACTATACGGCAAGATACAGGCCGTGCTCGACCACATATCAGGCATGACGGATGTCTATGCCCTCGACCTGTACCGCCGCCTCAACGGCATGAGCCTCAAAATCAACAACTGATGACAATGAGACGAACACTGCTCCTCGCAATGCTCTGCACACTGCTCGCAGCCCTCGGGTGCGCGGCCATGACAGTAGACCGGGTGCCCAACGTGCACGTGGCCGACCGCACACGCTATGTTTCAAACCCCTCGGGAGTACTCTCCGATGCTGCGGTGGCCTCGCTCGACAGACAGCTCGGCGAGATATGGAAATCGACCTCGGCCGAGGTTGTCATCGTGGCCATAGACCGAATCGACGGCGACATGACACCCGAGGAGTTCGCGACCGCCCTGTTCGAGAAATGGGGCATCGGCAAGGCCGACAATGACAACGGACTGCTGATACTGGTGTCGCGCGGCGACCGTGCGGCACAGATACGCACAGGCTACGGTCTTGAGGGTGTCCTCCCCGACATCGTGGCCGGACGCATACTGCGCAACGATATGTTTCCGCGTTTCCGCGAGGGTGATTACGACGGGGGCGTGCAGGCAGCGCTGTCGACAATAAACACCATCCTCACCGACCCCATAGCCGCCGAGGAGATAAAGTCGGAGGCAGAGAATGACGCCCGCCATCCCGACGATGACGGCGAGCTGCTCTTCAAGATTGTGCTGACCCTGATGGGATTTGCCGCCATAGCCATGACCGGCGGGGTGCTGTATCTCTTCGCCTCGACCCGCAAGATGGACGATGTGGAGCGCTGGCGCACCCTGCGCAAGTGGTGGATTCCGTCTATAATGGTAGCATTCCTCACGCTCGGCATGGGGCTGATACCTATGGCACTGCTGTGGTGGCGCATGAAACGCACACGCCGCCACGCACGAAAATGCTCGCACTGCGGCACCCGTATGCAACTGATAGACGAGGTGCATGACAATGACTATCTCTCACCATCGCAGGACCTCGAGGAACGGCTCGACTCGGTTGACTATGACGTGTGGCGCTGTCCCAGGTGCGCGCAGACCGACGTACTCCCCTACGTCAACGAGCACAGCCCCTACAAGGAATGTCCCCGCTGCCACACCCGCGCATACAGCGTGGTCGACCGCCGCATATTGCGCCCGGCCACCGTTCATGCCGAGGGGGAGGGAGTTGACATATCGGTGTGCCGGGCATGCGGATACAGGGGGGAGAAACGCTTCTCGATAGCACGCAAGCCCGACCCGGCCAAGGTTGCCGCCGGAGCCGCCATCGGCAGCGGCATCTTCCGCGGTGGCGGAGGTGGCGGAGGTGGCTTCGGCGGAGGCTCGTTTGGCGGAGGACATACAGGCGGAGGAGGCGCCGGAGGCCACTGGTGACACTGAACGATATTGCCGATTTCGTCTGCGGTTATCCGCTCTTCCTGATGCTGATAGGGGGAGGATTCTTCCTCTTCTTCACCTCGGGGATGGTGTCGTTGCGCCATCTCCCGTCGGCCATGCGCGTGCTGCGCGAGAAACAGAGCCGCGAGTCGGGCAGCCAGATCTCGTCGCTCCAGGCACTATCGTCGGTCGTTGCGGCCACTGTCGGCATGGGCAACATAGCCGGGGTGGCCATCGCCCTGGTGATGGGTGGCCCGGGGGCCATCTTCTGGATGTGGGTGAGCGCGCTTGTGGGGATGTCGACCAAATTCCACGAAGGTGTGCTCACGACACGCTTCAAGACAACACGTCCCGACGGGACTCCGGCCGGAGGTACCATGTATATCATAGACCGCGGGCTCGGGCCACGGTGGCACTGGCTTGCCGTGACATTCGCCGTGGCGGGTATGTTCGGCACCCTCTGCATCATGAACGCCAACCAGCTCACCGAGGCACTGATGACCACCTTCACCACTCCCGAGTGGCTTGAAGGTAATCCTGTGGCAGGAGCCGTCTCCGGCTTGACCGGGTGGGATGCCACAACCTCGTTCCGCCTCGTCATCGGCATAATCATCGCTGCTGTGGTGGCTCTGGTGATACTCGGAGGGATTCGTCGAATAGCCCGTGTGGCCACATGGCTCGTGCCGTTCATGGTCGGGCTCTATTTCGTCATGGTGGCATATATCATCGTGACAAACCTCAGCGAAGTCCCGGCTGTGTTCGGCTCTATATTCCGCGAGGCGTTCAACCTCCGTGCCGGATGGGGCGCGCTGGTGGGCATAGCCATCATCGGAGCCCGTCGTGCCGCTCTCGTCAACGATGCCGGAGTGGGCACCGCGACCATCATGCACGGCGCGTCGAGCACCACCCGCCCTGCCCGAGAGGGGCTCATCGCAATGCTCGGCCCCGCCATAGACTCGGGATTCGTGTGCACACTCACTGCCCTCGCCATACTGCTGTGCGGCGACATCAGCGCCGCAGGTGGCGTCAAGGGCCTCGAGGTGGCCCTCGGGGCATTCGGCAATGCCATTCCCGGAGGCGAGTACATGCTCATGTTCATCGTGCTCTGCTTCGCGCTGTCGTCTATGTTCAGCTACAGCTTCTACGGCACCCGCTGCGCCGCCTACCTTGTCGGCGAGCGCAGGGCGCGGTGGTACACATGGTTCTTCATCGTCACCCTTGTCATCTTCGCGGTGATGCCGCTGGGCATGGCTGTGGGCTTCTGCGACCTGTTCTACGCCCTCATGGCATTCCCCACGATGCTGACCCTGCTGATGTTGCGGCGCACCGTGCGCGAGGAGATAAAGCAGATGCGTCTGGAAGACAAAACACAAAAGTTATCAACATTTTAACACGTTTTGTCACTCGCCCGTGTTGCATTTTGAAACTTTTTTGGTTACTTTGCACCCTGTTATAGACACACTCTATTTTATATGGGCAAAATCATAGCCATTGCAAACCAGAAAGGGGGCGTCGGGAAGACTACAACTACCATTAACCTCGCCGCCTCGCTTGCCGCCGAAGGCAAGAAGACCCTCATCATCGACGCCGACCCTCAGGCCAACTCGACCTCGGGCTACGGCATAGACCCCAAGAAGATGCCGTCGTCGATATATGAGTGTCTTGTCGACGACTATCCCATGGAAGGCTCGCAGGTAGCCACATGCTGCGAGAACCTTCATCTGATAGGCTCGCGCATCGACCTGGCGGGAGCCGAGATAGAACTCATCAACAAACCGTCGAGAGAGAACGTGATGCGCCGCGCCATCGCCGCCATCGCCCCGTCATACGACTATATACTCATCGACTGCTCTCCGTCGCTCGGACTCATCACCGTCAATGCCCTAACCGCCGCCGACTCGGTGATAATCCCGGTCCAGGCCGAGTATTTCGCCCTCGAGGGCATCACCAAGCTGCTCAACACCATACGCATCATCAAGTCGCGCCTCAATCCGGCGCTCGAGATCGAGGGATTCCTCCTCACCATGTATGACGCGCGCCTGCGTCTGGCAAACCAGATCTACGAGGAGCTGAAGGGACATTTCGGCGACATGGTGTTCGACACCGTGATTCCCCGCAACATCCGTCTCAGCGAGGCGCCGAGCCACGGGCTCCCCTGCCTGCTCTACGACCCTGCGTCGCGCGGAGCCACATCACATATCTCCCTGGCCCGCGAACTCATAAACCGCAACAACCAAGGCTAAAGCCACAACTCCATCACTATGCCACTACCCAAACGCTCGGCCCTCGGGCGAGGTCTCGACTCGCTCATATCAATGGACGATACCCCCGCCCGCGACACCACCGCCATCAACGAGGTGCCGCTGTCGGCCATATCACCCAACCCCGACCAGCCCCGCACCCTGTTTGACGAGGAGGCTCTTGACGAACTGGCGCAGTCTGTGCGCGAGTTCGGCATAATCCAGCCCATATCGCTGCGCAAACTTCCGGCCGGAGGCTATCAGATAATAGCCGGAGAGCGGCGCTTCCGTGCCGCTTCGCGCGCCGGACTCACCACCATCCCGGCATACATACGCGAGGCCGACTCGTCGCAGCTCACAGAGATGGCGCTGATAGAGAACATCCAGCGCGAGGACCTCAACGCCATAGAGATAGCCCTGACATACAAGAAGCTGCTCGAGGACGGCTCGATGACCCAGGAGCGCCTGAGCGAGCGGGTGGGCAAGAAACGCGCCACAATCTCCAATTTCCTCCGACTGCTGCGTCTGCCGTCCGAGGTACAGGTGGGCTTGTCGGCCAAGAAGATAGACATGGGCCATGCGCGTGCCCTCCTCGGAATCCCCGACGCCAAGATGCAGCTCGAGGTCTACAAGCAGATTGTCAAGGAGGGCCTGTCGGTGCGCCGTGTCGAGGAGATAGCCAAGAAATGTCAGGAAGCGGCAAAAGCCCCGGCAAAAGAACCCGCGAGAGATGAGAAAAGGTTTTCTAACAAAGATTTCGATATTTTAAGAGACCATCTCTCGCAGCGTTTCTCGACCCCTGTAAAGGTGAGCTGCGACGCCTCCGGCAAGGGAAAAATCACTTTCGCCTTCAACGACGACGATGAACTTCAAAGATTAATTGCTATCTTTGACACTGCAAAACAGTGACGCCCCGGAGACCGAAAACCTCCACAGGCCGAGCCAAACACATAAAATACTGTCGATAAGACATCTAACCGTCAATGTCCATATTACCGGAAAAAATTCGTTTCAGCCTTGCGCCGCGTCTGGCGGCTGTGGTCTGTGTGGCCGTGGCCGCGCTGGCAGGCTCTTTTAACATTTTTTCCGAAACACCCGGCGCCAGGCCCAACCGCCCCGTCAGACCCGCCCACAGACCGACCTCGCCGGTTGTATCCACCGAGCTGCCCGACTCCTTCCCGCTCAACTATGCCGACCCGCTGCCTGATTTCGTCACGCTCGACAGCATATCGACAGCGGGTGACTCGCTCGCTGTTGTCCCGGTCGACACCGTGATGATAGTGCGCCCACAGCAGCCGGAGGCAAAGATACCCGAGCAGGTTTTCACCTTCAACCCCGACCCCACGAGGGCCGTATGGATGTCGGCGCTCTGTCCGGGCCTCGGACAGCTATACAACCGCCGTTATTGGAAGCTGCCGATTGTGATAGGCGCCTTCATGGGTCTCGGCTATGCCACATCGTGGAACAATACGATGCTCTCGGACTATACCACGGCATACGCCGACATCATGGACAATGACCCCACCACCAACAGCTACATGGACTTCTTCGCCCCGACCGTCACGGAAGAGAGCCTTGACAGGACATGGCTGACAAACCTGCTGCGCACCCGCAAGAACTACTACCGCCGCAACCGCGACCTCTGCATCCTGTGCATGGTCGGCGTCTATCTCGTGGCGATGGTCGACGCATACGTGGACGCGCAGTTGGCCCATTTCGACATATCGCCCAACCTGTCGGTCGACGTGGCCCCCGCCCTGATGGACGGCGGACTGCGCAGCACCTCGTCGCGCCCGAGCATCGGGCTATACTGGGCGATAAATTTCTGACCGCCCCCCACAATCCATGCCTCCGGGCATCCATCATATAGACCCTGCAATGAAAAGAACCGTCCTCACAATTCTTGCCGCTATCGGAATCTCGGCCTCCTCGCTTGCCGCACCCTCCATACTCGAGCTGCGCCACTCGATTTCCGACGACAACATAATCGCCCCCGAGAGTTTCGAGACACAGACCCGGCTGCTCGAGGAGAATTTCTATCTCAAGAATTTCGTCGTGCCCGGCATAGACACCGGGTCGTCCGAGCGTCCGACGCCTACAGTCTATCAGGAACGCCTCACACGCCTCCCGACCGTCATAGAGATGCCCTACAACTCCATCGTGGGCAACTATATCAACATGTATCTTGAGCGCAAGCGCGGACTTGTGGCCGACATGGTGGCCCTGCACAACTATTACGGACGGTTCTTCGAGGAGGAGCTTCTCAAAGAAGGGATGCCGATAGAGCTCGAATACCTCCCTGTAATCGAGTCGGCCATCAATCCCAACGCCGTGTCACGCGCCGGTGCCGTGGGGCTCTGGCAGTTCATGCCCGCGACCGCCAAAGGCCTGGGCATGGAGGTGAACTCGCTTGTCGACGAGCGCCGCGACCCCAGGCTGTCGTCACGCAACGCCGCACGCTATCTCAAACAGCTACACGACATATATGACGACTGGTCGCTGGCCATCGCGGCATACAACTGCGGCCCGGGCAACGTCAACAAGGCTCTGCGCCGTGCCGGAGGCGAGGGCACCGTCAAGAAGGATTTCTGGGAGATATATCCCTATCTCCCTGCCGAGACGCGCGGATATGTGCCCGCATTCATAGCCGCGAACTATGTGATGAACTACTACCGCAACCACGGCATCACTCCAACCATAGTCAAGCGTCAGCTCACCACCGACACCGTTACGGTGGACAAATACATACATTTCAACCAGATAGCCGCTGTGCTCAATATCCCCGTCGAGGAGATAAGGATGCTCAACCCCCAGTTCCTCAAGGACGTGATACCCGGCGACTACCGTCCCTACAAGCTCACGCTGCCCACACAGCAGTGCCTCAGCTATGTGATGAGCGAGAAGCGCATCGAGGAGTATGACCGCGAGCTCTATGCGCGCCGCCGCACCGCCGAGCCCGCAGGCACCGGCCAGGAGTCCGAGGCACCGCTGCTGGCATCGGACGGGGGCACCGCCAACCTGCAGAACATGAGCCGTCAGAGCGTGAACAGCGAGGTCAACAACGAGATTGTGCTGGCACACGACACAACACGTGTGGTGAGGAAGACCCACACCGTGCAGCGCGGAGAGAACATACGCGAGATAGCCCGTGCCTACGGCGTCTCGGCAACCGACATCAAGCGGTGGAACAATCTGCGCCGCGGCAAGGTCAAGGAGGGTGATGTGCTGGCGATAGAGGTCGTGGAGCGCATAACCCCCGAGAATGTCCGCGTGGTCGAGTCAAGCGTGCTCCAGCCCGTAACAAGGGCCGAGTCACAGCCTGTGGCTCAGGTCTCCGAGTCTGTGCAGGGTGAGCCGGAACCCGTAAAGACCGTGGAGCAGCCGCGACAGAACACCCGCAAGACACAGGCCGCGCGCACCACGACCCACAAGGTGAAGAAAGGCGATACACTGGGCCGTCTGGCTACGAAATACGGCACTACCGTAGCCGCCATCCAGGCTGCGAACGGCATGAAGGGAACCGACATCCGCATAGGACAGACCCTCAAGATACCCTCGAAAGGTGGGCAGGCGGTGTCGAAAAAATCGACCACAGCCAAAAAGAAAAGCACCACCCGCAAACGCAGGAGGCGCTGATACTGATCCAGGATACAATTTTAATCTCAGTCAATCACCTTGGCTGAGATTATTTTTATATCCTCTATGGGGCGGTCGTGGGCGTCGGTCTCGGCCTTCTCAATCTTATCGACAACATCCATGCCCTCAAGGACACGTCCGAACACGGTATATGTGCCGTCGAGATGCGGAGTGCCACCCAGGCGCATATAGTCGTCGCGCATCTGCGGAGTGTATATCACCGAGTCACCTGCGGTCTTGGCCTCTGTCTCCTTGACAAGCTGCTCCTGCAGGGCCTGGAGTCCGGCCTGGTCACGGTTGCGGCGCAGTGTCATTATGCTGTCACGGTTTGCGGCGCAGAGCTCATTGAAGACATCCTGTTTGTGACGCATCACGGCCTGACGCTCCATCTGGTCGAGCTGTGCGGGCGAGTATTTCTTGCCCGTGACGATGTAGAACTGCGAGCCCGACGACTTGCGCTCGGGGTTCACGCTGTCACCCTGGCGTGCGGCGGCGAGGGCACCGCGGTGATGATAGTGTGTCGGGAAAAGGAACTCGGCCTCGACAGGGGTGCCCGAGTCGCCGGCGCCGAGCATCTTGCCCTTCGGAGCATTCTTCGACGAGGGGTCGCCCGTCTGGACCATGAAATCGTCAATCACGCGATGGAAGAGCACGCCGTCATAGTCGCCCGCCTCGACACGCTTCACGAAATTGTCACGGTGGCGCGGGGTGTCGCCGTAGAGCAGCACGGTGATGTCGCCAAGCGATGTGTGCAGAAGCACCTTGACATCTCCGGCCCCGGTCTGGGTTGTTGTAGTTTCTGACATTTTCTGTTGATGTTTTTGCGCCCTCACAGCCGGAAGGAACAGGGCCGCGAGAACAAGAATTGTGATTATTTTCGTTTTCATCATTCAAAGTTACATATTTTCGGCCTAAAATTATACGCGAATGACGAAAAAAAGCTAACTTTGCGGCAAAAGACCTTCTTGTCGGCTATGAATCTTTTCCTCAACATAATCTGGGTCATATTCGGCGGTTTCATGATCGCGGTCGAATATGTCATCTCCAGCCTCGCCATGATGATTACCATCATAGGCATACCGTTCGGGCTCCAGACCCTCAAGCTGGCGCGCGTGGCCCTCTGGCCCTTCGGCACCAACGTATATCCCACGGGCTCTCCGGGCGGATGTCTTGCAGCCATCCTCAATGTGATATGGTGGATAGTCGGAGGCATCCCCATAGCCCTGACACATCTTGCATGGGGCGTGCTACTGTGCGTGACCATCATCGGCATACCCTTCGGACGCCAGCATTTCAAGCTCATGATGCTCGCGCTCTTCCCGTTCGGCAAGAATATATCATAAGATTTTTTGGCATTTACGGAATTTTTTTAGTATTTTTGCAGCCGGAGAAGCCATACGGACATCTCAATCACGATAAAACTTTCAACTCGTATAATTCGTTTCATTATTTAGAAACAATCAACAATATTATTCAACCATATTTTTAGTTCCTTTTATTAAAAAGCAAAATCCTTAATTCAACTCTGCCGCGAGGCAGACATGTCAAAACAACCCAGAACAACAAAAAGCTCTCAGAATCATGGACAGCAACGAAAAGAAAAGCAAACGTCCGCGCATAGGCGCCAGGCCCATTTCCGCCGAGAATCCGGAAATGCGCCACACCACCACCTCATCTTCAACAGGTTCCGACTACACTCCCGGCACATCTGCCGAAGGGGGTGACGAATCACGCACCGGCTATCAGCAGACAGGCTATCAGCCCCGTCAGACTGGTTACCAGCCCCGCCAGACAGGCTATCAGCCCCGCCAGCAGGGTGGCTACAACCGTCAGGGCGGCTATCAGCCCCGCCAGCAGGGCGGCTACAACCGTCAGGGTGGATATAACAACCGTCAGGGTGGTTATCAGCAGGGCGGCTACCGTCCGCACGCTCCCCAGACCGAAGGTCAGGCCACAGAAGGCGCAATGACAGACAGCACAAACCAGACAGACTCAGAGACACCGCACACCACCGGCTATCAGCCCCGCCAGACAGGCTACCAGCCCCGTCAGCAGGGTGGTTACAACAACCGTCAGGGCGGCTATAACAACCGTCAGGGTGGTTACAACCAGCAGGGCGGTTACAACAACAACCGCCAGGGTGGAAACCGTCAGCAGGGCGGTTACAACAACCGTCAGGGCGGAAACCGTCAGGGGGGCTACAACAACAACCGCCAGGGTGGCAAGGGCGCACGCCAGAACCAGTTCGGCATGCCGCAGGGTGGCCGCAGCTTCACTCCGCGTCCCAAACGCATCCAGTACGAGGTCGAGGCCCCGGATCCCAACGAACAGATACGTCTGAACAAGTATATGGCCAACGCCGGACTGTGCTCGCGCCGCGAGGCTGACGAGTATATCCAGCAGGGCCTCATCAAGGTCAACGGCGAGGTGGTGACCGAGCTCGGTACCAAGATCAGCCACAGCGACGTTGTCGAGTACAATGACAAGGTCGTGACCCTCGAGAGCAAGTGCTACATCCTGCTCAACAAGCCCAAAGACTGTGTGACGACATCCGATGACCCCAACGGACGCCTCACCGTGCTCGACCTCATCAAGGGCGCATGCGAGGAGAGGGTCTACCCCGTTGGACGCCTCGACCGCAACACCACGGGCGTGCTGCTGCTGACCAACGACGGCGACCTGGCATCCAAGCTCACACATCCCAAATTTGTCAAGAAGAAGATCTATCACGTCTGGACAGACAAGGACATCGCCGAGGACGACATGCAGCGCATAGCCGACGGCATCGAGCTTGAGGACGGCCCCATCCACGCCGACGCCATCTCGTATGCCACCGAGACAGACCGCAATCAGGCCGGTATCGAGATTCACTCGGGCCGCAACCGCATCGTGCGCCGCATCTTCGAGAGCCTGGGTTATCATGTCACCAAGCTCGACCGCGTATATTTCGCAGGCCTCACCAAGAAGAACCTGCCCCGCGGCCGCTGGCGCTACCTGACTCAGGAAGAGGTCAACTACCTCAAGATGGGCTCGTTCGAGTAACAACAGATAATCAGCCGCAGTGAGACGCGGATACCGCCGCGCCTCACTGCGCGTTTTCAATATATTCATCATACCCTATGAAACGTACAAGCGTAAAAGACCTGCTCACGACACCGGCCCTTGTGGGTACGGAGGTCGAGGCCAATGGATGGGTGCGTACCCGCCGCGGCAACAAGCATGTCCAGTTCATACAGCTCAACGACGGGTCAAGCGTCAACAACCTCCAGATTGTGCTTGACATGTCCCGCTTTACCGACGAACAGCTCAAGCCTGTCACCACCGGATCGAGTATCCGTGTCACCGGCAAGCTCGTCGAGTCGATGGGAAAAGGCCAAAGCTGCGAGATTCAGGCAGACACCCTCGAGCTCTACGGTACAGCCGACCCCACATCATATCCCCTGCAGAAGAAGGGGCACACACTCGAGTATCTGCGCGAGATTGCCCACCTGCGTCCGCGCTCCAATTTCTTCGGAGCCATACTGCGTGTGCGCAGCGCGCTCGCCTTTGCCATCCACAAGTTCTTCAACGAGCGCGGCTTCTACTATCTGCACACTCCGCTCATCACAGCCAGCGACTGCGAGGGCGCCGGAGCCATGTTCCAGGTCACCACACTCGACCTCAACAACCTCCCCAAGGATGACGAGGGCAAGGTGGACTACTCGAAAGACTTCTTCGGCAAGCCTACCGCCCTCACGGTTTCCGGCCAGCTCGAAGGCGAGCTCGGTGCCACAGCGCTCGGACAGATATACACATTCGGCCCCACATTCCGCGCCGAAAACTCGAACACCCCCCGCCACCTGTCCGAATTCTGGATGATTGAGCCCGAGATGGCCTTCTATGACATCACGGACAACATGGACCTGGCCGAGGAGTTCCTGAAATACTGTATCTCGTATGCCCTCGAGCACTGCGGCGATGACATCAGGTTCCTCGAGGAGCGTTTCGACGAGGGCCTGACCGAGCGTCTGAAATTTGTAGTCGAGAACGATTTCATCCGTCTCCCCTACACCGAGGGCGTGAAGATTCTCGAGGAGTCGGGCAAGAAGTTCGAGTTCCCCGTACACTGGGGCACCGACCTGCAGAGCGAGCATGAGCGCTATCTCGTTGAGGAGCATTTCAAGAAACCCGTCATACTCACCGACTATCCCAAGGAGATAAAGGCATTCTACATGAAACAGAACGAGGACGGCAAGACTGTCCGCGCCATGGACGTGCTCTTCCCCCACATCGGCGAGATCATCGGCGGCTCGGAGCGCGAGGCAGACTATGACAAGCTCTATGCCCGCATCCAGGAGCTCGGTATCCCCATGAAGGATATGTGGTGGTATCTCGACACACGCCGCTTCGGCACGGTGCCCCACTCGGGCTTCGGCCTCGGTTTCGAGCGTCTTGTGCTCTTTGTCACCGGCATGACCAATATCCGCGACGTCATCCCCTTCCCGCGCACTCCGGGCAAGGCTGAATTCTGACCCCACGCACACAGCCGGTCCGGCACGGTATATCCGGACCGGACCGGTTGTCATATACCCTGAATCACACTTAATCAGTTCCAAAATCCAATACCATCATCACATGAAGAAAATCTATCTCAGCTGTCTCGCGGCCATGGCACTCGGTGCGTCTGCCGCGACACCACAGGCCGAGTATCTTGACCGTGGAGTGGTAGCCGTCAATACCGGCGAAGGCGTATTCGTGTCATGGCGCTCACTCAAGACCGATGCCGCTGACACATCGTTCGACATCTACCGTGACGGCACCAAGGTCAACTCAGAGCCTGTCACCTCCAAGACCAATCTCATCGACCCCGCAGGCACCGCAGCCTCCACATACGAGGTGCGCGCCATCTCGGGTGGCAACGTCTTTGACAAAGGTACCGCCACCACATGGGCCGAGCCTTACATGAAGGTGCATCTCGACCGTCCCGCAGCCGGAACAGTCGACGGCCACAGCTACACATACACCCCCGATGACATGTCGATAGGAGATGTCGACGGCGACGGCGTGTACGAACTGTTTGTCAAGTGGTTCCCCTCGGACGCCAAGGACAGCGCCTCGAGTGGATTCACAGGCCCGACAATCATCGACTGCTACAAGCTCGACGGCACCAAGCTCTGGCGCGTGGACCTCGGCCACAACATCCGCTCGGGCAACCACTACACCCAGTTCATGGTCTATGACTTTGACGGCGACGGCTCTGCCGAGATGATATGCAAGACTGCCCCCGGCACCAAGGACGGCAAGGGCAACTGGGTCCTGCTCGGCGACGACAAGGAGACCGACGACTACCGCATCTACGACGTGGGCTCGCGTAAGTCTGCCGCCCGCGGTCACGTGCTCGGTGGCGCCGAATATCTGACCTGCTTCTCGGGCAAGACCGGCGAGGCACTCAGCACCATACCCTTCAAACCCGCATACGACCACGTGAGCGAGGACACATGGGGCGACAACTACTGCAACCGCGCCGACCGCTATCTGGGTGGCGTAGCCTATCTCGACGGACAGCACCCCTCGGTGATAATGGCCCGCGGATATTACCGCTGTGCTTTTGTCTGGGCTGTCGATTTCAAGAACGGCCAGCTCCAGGAGGTATGGTTCCATGAGTCCAAGGAAAAGAACAAGGGCCTCTGGGGCGAGGGCGCACATGCTCTCACTGTCGGTGACGTCGACTTTGACGGCAAAGACGAGATTGTCTATGGCGCCGCCTCGCTCGATGACGACGGCACCCTGCTCTACCGCACCAACACGTTCAATGTAGGCGAGGGTCACGGCGACGCGCTGCATCTGGCCAAGATGCTTCCCGACCGTGAGGGCCTGCAGGTGTTCATGCCTCACGAGTCAAAGGATGCAGGATATGGCTTCGACACCGAGATGCGCGATGCCCGCACAGGCGAAATCATCTTCATGAAGCCGCAGTCGGGCAAGGACATAGGCCGTGGCATCGCAGCCAACGTCTCGCCCAACTATCCCGGCTATGAGTACTGGGCAGCCTCCGACGCCAACGTCTACTCTTACGGGCAGCCCATCGCCAACAACCGTCCGGCCATCAATTTCCGCATATACTGGGACGGCGACCTTCTCGACGAGCTTCTGGACGGCACATGGGTCACCAAGCCGGACCCTGATTTCTCCAACATCAACCCTGTGGCCAAGTTTGAGCAATACAGCAACGCCGCAGCCTGCAACGGTACCAAGAACACCCCCAACCTCCAGGCCGACCTCTTCGGCGACTGGCGCGAAGAGGTGATACTGCACGACGGCACCACCCAGAGCGACCTGCTCATCTTCACGACCACAATTCCCACCAACTACAAAATTCCGACCTTGCTGCAGGACCATCAGTACCGCATGGCCATCGCATGGCAGAACACGGCCTACAACCAGCCTCCTCACCTCAGCTTCTGCCCCGAGGACGAGTTTGACACCCAGGCCGCAATCCTGCTGAGCAAGGGCCCGGCATCGCAGATGGTGACACTCGGCTCTGAGATTGAGCCCGTGACCCTCAAGGCACGCAACTCGACAGGTCTCGTGGCCGGAGAGCTCCCCGCAGGTCTCGATTGGGCATACGACGCAGCCACTATGACAGGCACCCTGTCAGGCAAGCCCGTTGACGAGGGCGACTATACCGTCACCGTCACCACTACCGGCGCAGCCGACGGCAACGAGGCCACCTTCCAGATCAAGCTGAAGGTCAACCGTGCCCTCACGCTGACTCCGCTCGCATATTTCTCGTTTGACAACGCCGGAGCCACAGCCACCAACCATGTCTACGGTCAGGCTACCGCTGTCGGTACCGCCCCCGAGGCCGTTGACGGCAAGAAGGGTAAGGCTGCATTGTTTGACGGCACCAACTACTACACCCAGGAAGCCTATGACGCCATCCAGCTCGGCAGCCGCGATTTCACCCTCGAGATGTGGATGAAGTCGGCCGACGATGCCGCATATATCTTCCACAAGGGTTCAAACGCCGCCAACGAGGCAACCGGCGCTACAGGTCACTGGATCGGCATCGAGCTCAAGAACTCAGTGCTCTACTTTGCCATCGACGACAACGTGACCAAGAGCCAGGCCTATGTCAAGGAGGCCAACCAGTGGTTTGACAACGAGTGGCACCATGTTGTGATGGTGCGCGACACATACGCCCGTAAGCTCTACATCTATGTCGACGGCGTACAGGTGGCCGAGGGTCCCGACAACACAGGTGCCATCGCCGACAACAACGAGCTGATGGTAATCGGCAACGTCAATGTCAACTTTGACAACTTCTTCAACGGTGCTCTCGACGAATTCACCATCTATGAGGGAGCCATGACCGCCGAGAAGGTTGCCGAGCGCTATGCATCGACAGGCAAGCAGCTCGCATACTATCCTCTCGACGAGGTTGGCGAGACCACTCCCAACCTTGTGTTCGGCGAGGCCACAGCCGTAGGTGCCGCACCCGAGGCTGCCGAGGGCAAGAAGGACGGTGCCGCACGATTCAGCGGCTCGTACTACAGCCAGCCCGCTTATGATGCCATCCAGTTCGGCGAGAACGACTTCACCATCGAATGCTGGTTCAACTCGACCGACAACGACGGCTACATGCTCTTCAAGGGCTCGCACTCGGCCAACACAGCCAACGGCACCACAGGCCACTGGGTTGGTCTGGAGCGTCACTCAAACGGCTCGCTGGGCTTCATCATCGACGATAACGTGACCAAGAGCGAGACACGCCTCTCTGACGCCAATGCATACTTTGACGGCACCTGGCATCACGCAGCATGTGTCCGCAACTATGCCGACAAGACCCTGACACTCTATCTCGACGGCAAGCAGGTGGCACAGACCACAGGCGTCAAGACCGGTGCCATTGCCGACAACAACGAGCCTCTGCTCATCGGATGCTCCGACGAGACCGCCCGTCCCTACGAGGGTCTGCTTGACGAGGTAATCATTCACCCCACCGCCCTCACAGCGGACGAGGTGATGCAGTCTTACAAGACACTCGCCGAGAGCTCTGTCGAGGAGATTATCGCCACTCAGGCCGATGCTACCTATACAGTGGTCGACGCCTTCACAGGCATCGTCATGCGTAAGGCCGCAGGCCATGACGCCCGCTCGATCACCAACGGCATCCAGCCCGGTGTCTATGTTCTCGTAGTCGAGGCTCCCGGCGCCGAGATGGAGACCTACAAGTTCGTGAAACGCTAATCCCTATCCCCCACAATCAACCACCCCCGGCGCACATCATGCGCGACGGGGGTGATTATGTCAATCTATGATGGAAACCTAATCAAGGTAGTTTATCAAATCGAAATACATAGCCCTTGTTGAGGAATTCCTATCTTTCTCAGAGAGAAACATAAAACCACATTTCTCATAAAAAGGAACAGCAGCCGCATATGCATCTACGGTGATAAAACGACACGCGCTCCGACGCATCGTAGCGAAAATATGTTTGATTTGTAGCAAAATTGTCCGTCCTATATGTCTGCCGGCATAATCTTTTGATATTGCGAGACGGCCGATTTTCACTGCAGGATATTCCTTGCGACGCTTCGAGTTTGCCACACGACGGTTAAGACGATTCCAGAGTCTTCTTTCTCCGGGGTCAAAAACTATTTTGTCATTCAACAGGCTATAATATGCCACCGTCTTATCAGCAGCAGGATCTTCAAGCAGATATGTCAACGCCATCATTGATTTGTAATAATTGATGGCATCAGAAAACAAAAAGTCATTCAAATCGGTATCCCCGCAATCGAATGACTTTATATCTGCACCGACTTCTATCTGCCGGAATATGAACTTATCAAGATCCATATCACATCGGGAATGTGCTTATAGCCTTAAAAGCCTCGTAAGCCATACGGGCCTCCTCCTTCTCAGCCTTGCTTACCGGGGCTGGATTCGCAGTACGTCTTGCAAAAACCTCAGCATCTTTGCCTCTGAGAACAGGCGTTTCTTTTATTGGGCGTGCCATATCTTCGTCATTTTATCGTTATCACTTTGCAAATATACAACAAATTTCTGACATGTAGGGTTTTAAAACTTATTTTTCAATCAATTCCAATCAATAACTCTATCCTGCCGCGCAGCATGCACGGCGTGGTGGTTTTTTACACATGACATAACTATCATTTGCGATAATTGACGTCGGTGAGTGACCTAAAGGTAGTCACTATCCCCCAGATGATGACAAGAATAGTAAACATAGGATTTCAGAATAATGTTGGATAGTCGATGAAGGAACGTGATTTGGTGGCAGCGGAGGGCTGTAGGTCGGGCTTCTTGGGAGCGGACTTGATGACGAGCGTGTGCTGCTGGGCCCAGCCACGGGTGCGGTTGCGGACAATAACCTTGATGACACCCCCACACCCGGAGACCTCAGACCGCACGCGCTTGAACACGTCGCCCATGCCGTTCATTCCGCTCATCGTCAGGTTGGCCTGTGTACGTCCGTCGCACAAAAGCGCGATGGTGAGTATGTCTGTAGGATGGATTGAAGCTGTCATAATCTTAATGAGTTAAGAGAGTTATTTTTATATTACAAAATTATCGCCGACAATGTGCAACATTCTTGCACAGATAATTTAAAATATACTAATTAAACCAATCTTCCGCCACACGCGGCAATCCCGGATGCGAGATAAGGGACTATAAAAGCGTGACAGGGGATATTGGGATTTCGGATAAATTGACTAATTTTGTAGACTCAAATCAACAGTGCATACATTCCCTACGCCTCCACATGCTTGGCAAATATGACATAGTGATGCGTATGGCCCGAGGCATAGTGCTCGCGGCCAGCGCATTGGCTCCCGACGAAAGCACGGCCAAATTCATGAGATATGGCCGTGGCCAGCGTCGTGCCGCACAGATTGCCGAGGAGACCTGTGCCGCGCTGCCCCAAGGCCGGTCCACGGTGTGGGTGCATTGCTCGTCGATGGGAGAATACGGGATAGCACGTCCCATAATCAGCGCCGTCAAGCAGCGTATGGAGTGTAATGTGGTGCTGACATTCTTCTCACCCACGGGATACGAGGCCGTGAGCCGACGCCCCGGAGATGCCGATGCCGTGCTGTACATGCCGCTGGACACCTCGCGCAACGTGCGCCGCTTTCTCGATGCCGTGCGTCCGCGATGCGCAGTGTTCATGGTGTCCGAATATTGGCACAACTATCTCCATGAACTGCGCGAGAGGGGGGTACCGACCCTGCTTGTATCGGCCATCGTGAGGGAGGACAGCGCCTTCTTCAGATGGTACGGAGGGCTGTATCGCGACAGCCTGCACTGTTTCACACGCATATTCGCGCTCGACAGCGCGACAGCCTCGCGCATAGGGAGTCTCGGCGTAGGGTGTGCCACCGTCAACGGCGACCCGCTCTTTGACAATGCCGTGCTCGTGGCCCGTACCCCCTGGTCACAGCCCGAGCTCGAGCGCTTTGCAGCCGGACGCAGGGTGTTTGTGGCCGGAAGCCTCCATCCCGACGAAGACCTCGACATTGTGGCCGACCTCGCCAACGCAAACCCCGATGTGCCGTTCATCATCGTGCCGCACGAGATAAAGGACACCATGCTCAAGAAGGTGCGCGATGCCATCGAGGGGGAGGTGCTGATGCTGTCCGAGTGTGGTGCTCAGACCGATTTCAGCCATACACGCGCCCTTGTGGTCGACTCGGTGGGCTCGCTGGCCTACCTCTATCGCCTCGGCACGTGGGCTTATGTGGGCGGAGGATTCACGCGACTGCTGCACAGCGTCATCGAGCCGGTGGTCTACGGACTCCCGGTGGCCTTCGGGCCGCGCACCATGCGCAAGGTGACACCCGCACAGCTCGAGGCGCTCGGCATCGGGGCCCGTGTCGGCGATGCAGACGCCCTGCGCCAGTGGTTCGCCCCCCTCAAGGAGGACACCGCTCTCCTCGCCTCAATCTCGCGGAAGGCAGAGGAATATGTAAGACAGAATACCGGCGCCACAGCGAGGGTAGCCGACGCAATAATCGAAGCCACATGCACGAAAGACTGAAATACGCGCTCTACAGCACGGCGTTCAACGCCCTTGCCATCCTCCCCACCCCTGTGCTGCAGGTGCTGGGGAGCGGAGCGCGTCTCGTGCTCGAGAAGGTGATGAAATACCGCCGCAAGGTGGTGCGCGACAACCTGCACAACTCGTTTCCCGAGAAGACCGAGGCCGAGCTGCGCGAGATAGAGCATGACTTCTACTCGCAGCTTGCCGACAACTTTGTCGAGACCATAAAGCTGCTGCACATATCTGACGCCGAGGTCGACCGCCGCATCACCGTCGAGGGAGGCGAGCTCGTAGACCGCCTGGCATCCGAGGGGCATCCCGTGGTGCTCTATCTCGGCCATTATGCAAACTGGGAGTTCGTGCCCGCCATAGTGCGCCATTTCTCTGTTCCCGAGATATGCGCCCAGGTCTACAAGCCGATGCATGACAAGGCTTTCGACCGCATGATGCTCAAGGTGCGCTCGCGCTTCAACCCGGTCTCGGTGCCCCAGGCCAAGGTGTTCCGCACACTTGTCGGCTGGGCGCGCGAGGGGAAACCGTTCATCTGCGGCTTCATAGCCGACCACAGGTCGAACGAGCGCGTCTCGCACCACGAGATGACCTTCCTGAACCAGCGCACGCAGTTCAACCCCGGGGGCGAGGAGATAGGCAAGCGCATCAACGCCGCATATCTCTATCTCGATATCGAGAAACCCCGTCGCGGCCACTACAGGCTTACATTCAAGCCGATAGTGCCCTCCGACCCCACCGAGGACTCACCCTATACACGCGAGTATCTGCGCATGCTCGAGCAGACCATACGCCGCCGTCCGGGACTGTGGCTGTGGTCGCACCGCAGGTGGAAATGGACCACACCGGCCCCTACCCCCGCACAAGACAACGAATCATCCAACCAATCACAGAATATATCCGCACAATGAAAATAATATGCGTAATCCCGGCCCGTGCCGAGTCAACCCGATTCTTCGAGAAACCCCTCGCCCTCATCCTCGGCAAACCCATGATACAGTGGGTCTATGAGCACTGCAAGGAGGTCGAGATGTTTGACCGCGTCATCGTGGCCACCGACAGCGAGAAAATCAAGGCGGCAGCCGAGCAGTTCGGCGCCGAGGTGATGATGACCCGCTCTGACCACGACACGGCGACAGAGCGCCTCTATGAGGTCTCGACACGCATCGAGGCCGACCTCTACGTCATGGTCAACGGCGACGAGCCCCTGCTGACCCGCGACGCCATCGTGCAGTGTGTCCCCGACGGCCTCAAGCCCGGCGATTTCTTCGTGTCAAACCTGATGACCGACTTCACCAATCCCGTCGAGGTCGTCGACGCCACCAACCTCAAGATTGTCACCGCAGCCGACGACCGCTGCCTCTTCATCTCGCGCTCGCCCATCCCCTATCCCAAGGGAGCCATGGACTACGTGTTCCACAAGTTCGTGGGCGTCGGTGCCTTCACACGCAAGGCGCTCGACTTCTATCACAACACCCCCCGCGGCCCCATCGAGAAAATCGAGGAGAACGACTCGTTCCGCTTTCTCGAGAACCACATGCCCATCTACTACTACAACTGTCACTGCAAGAGCCTGAGCGTAGACAACCGCAAGGACATCGCCGGCGTCGAGGCATATCTCAAGGCCCTCTGATATGCTGGTCATAAGGCTGTCGGCGCTCGGCGACGTCGCCATGACCATCCCGGTCATCTACTCGGTGGCGCGCCAGTATCCCGAGCTGAGGATCGACGTGGTGACACGTCCCTTCTTTGCCCGGCTGTTCATCAACGCGCCCGCCAACGTCCATGTCGTTGCCGCAGACCTCGCGGGGCGCCACAAGGGTGTCATAGGCACCATGCGTCTGCTTGGCGAGCTGGCTCGGCTCAGGCCCGGATGTGTGGCCGACCTTCACAACGTGCTGCGGTCGTGGATCATCGACGCATGGTTCCTTGCCCGGGGCGTGAGGGTTGCGATGGTCGACAAGACCCGCGCCGCGCGCAGGCACCTCTTCAGCGACAAGGTGCCACAGCGCAACTACTGCGACCGGTATGCCGACGTGTTCGCCCGGCTGGGCTATCCGGTCGAACTGACATTCCGCTCGCTGTTCGAACAGGTTCCCGCCTCGCCCCCCTTCGAACCACAGCACCCCGCGGTGGGGATTGCCCCCTTCGCGAGATATTACAACAAGACATATCCCCCCGAGATGATACGCGCCGTGGCCCGCAAGCTGGCGGCGCAGGGGGTCAACGTCTACCTGTTCGGCTCGCGCGGGCAGGAGGCCAACGACCTCCACGCATGGGCCAACGACAACAGGCGCATACACTCGGTGGCAGGCAAATTCAGCATCGAGGATGAGCTTGCGCTGATGAACCGCCTCGACGCGATGGTTAGTATGGACTCGGCCAACCAGCACATGGCGTCGCTGGCCGGGACACCCGTCGTGTCGGTATGGGGCAGCACCACCCCGGCCTGCGGATTCATGGCCTACCGCCAGAATCCAGCCAACGCCGTGTGCCTTGGGCTCGAGTGCCAGCCATGCTCGGTAGCCGGAAAGCCCACATGCCCGCGCGAACATTTCGAATGCATGCACGGCATATCGCCCGACATGATTGTCAGCCGCGTACTCGATGTCATTACCGTAAAACCCGATAACACCACCGAACTCTGATGCTCTCGTCAGTCATACTCACCTCCGCGTGGTGGCTGATGTGCATGGCATGGTTCGCCGTGGTGCAGAAGCCCCTCTTCGCACTCTTCAACCGACGTCTCACCGCCCGTCCCGTCGGGTGGCGCGACGTCGTGGCCGCCTACAGCCACGGCACGGTCTCAGATGCCGTGATGGCCTCATATCTCGCCATGCCCGTGCTCATCGTGGCCACACTCTGCACGCTGGTCCCCGCAATCGGCATCCACGGCGTCATGACGGGCCTCAATATCATCCTGGCCCTCGCGCTCGGCCTCCTCGTCACCGCCGACACGGTGCTATACAGCTTCTGGAAATTCAAGATAGACTCGTCGGTTTTCGCCTACCTGCACTCGCTGCGCGGCGCCACCGCAAGCGTGTCGGGGGGCTATCTTGCCGCCGCCACAGGCGCGTGGCTCGCGGTGTCGGCCACATTCTTTGCGGCAGTGCAGTGGGTCACAGGGCTCGTCATACGCATCGCTCCATTCCCCGACACCTCACTCCCCTGGTGGGGGTATATGGCTGTGATACTGACGTTCGCCGTGGCCGGTGCCGTCCTCTTCCTCACCACACGCGGCCTGGGCATACGACCGCGCAACCCGAGCGTGGTCTATTTCAGCAGCAATCAGTTCCTCAACCACTGGGCCCTCAATCCGGGGTTCCAGATGATCTACTCGCTCACCACACGCGAGGATTTCGGCGACACATTCCGCTATTATCCCGAGGCCGAGCGTGCCGCCGCGCTCGACGGCCTCTTCCCCGTCGCGGGCACACCCCTGCGACACCTGCTGCGTACAGACCGCCCCAACGTCCTGATAGTGATATGGGAGAGCTTCGGCGCCGGATTCAGCTCGGCCACGGGTGGCAAGGAGGGGGTGACGCCACATTTCGACACTCTGGCGCGCGAGGGGGTCATCTTCACCCGCTGCACCGCCGGGAGCTTCCGCACCGACCGCGGCCTGGTCAACATCCTCGGCGGCTACCCGGCCCAGCCCACCACAAGCATCATACGCCACACACGCAAGCTGCCCGGCCTTCCGGCACTCGCCCGCACCCTGCACGACAACGGATACACCACCATGGCCATCCACGGCGGCGACCTGTCGATAATGCACAAGAACGACTATTATCTCGCCTCAGGCCACGACACGCTGGTGAGCCAGAGCGATATGCCGTCGTCTGACGCCTCATGCAAGTGGGGCGTACACGACGGCCCCATGATGGAGCGCACCCTGCGCGAGATGCGGCGCCTGACCCGCGAGCGGAAGGAGCCATGGCTCGTCACCCTGCAGACCCTCAGCTCGCACGAGCCGTTCGATGTCCCTTACAGCCGTCTCGACGACAGGGTCGACAACGCCTTCGCCTATACCGACCACTGTCTGGGCGAGCTCACCGCCAGTCTGCGCGAGGAGGGGTTGTGGGACAACCTGCTTCTTGTCGTCGTGGCCGACCATAGCCTCAACCTCCCCCGCCCCGTCACAGACTACAGCGACCACTCGCACATCCCCCTGCTGCTAACAGGTGGGGCCGTGAAGGAGCACGCGGTGATAGACACCCTGATGAGCCAGACCGACATCGCCGCCACGCTGCTCGGGCAGCTCGGCATAGGGCATGAGGATTTCCCCTTCAGCCGCGACGTGCTCGCCGACACCTACCTGCGGCCATTCGGGCTGCACATATTCCAGAACGGCATTATGGTGTCTGACGCCACGGGCCATACGTCGTACGACACACAGCTCGACCGCATCATCGAGGGGGACGACGACCCCGCGCGCATACGCATCATGAAATCCATCCTCCAGACCATATACAGCGACCTCGACAGACGCTGATACCTTCACAACCACCCCACACCGCCATAAAGATGAGAATAGCCCTCGACGCCAAGCGCGCATTCTTCAACCACACCGGGCTCGGCAACTACAGCCGCTATGCCGTCGGCGCGCTCGCCGAGGCATATCCCGACAACGACTACCTGCTCTACGCCCGCAAGCTCCCCGCCACCCTGCCCGACGTGTGCCGTCTGCCCGATGTGCGCCCCGTGACACCCGACACCGCGGGCGCACGCATGCTCGGACCGATATGGCGGCATTTTGGCGGACTCGCCCCACAGTTGCGCCGCGACGGTGCCGCGATATATCACGGCCTCAGCAACGAGCTTCCCTTCGACATCAGCCGTGCCGGCATCCCATCGGTGGTCACCATCCACGACCTCATCTTCCGCCGCATACCCGACAACTACAAGCCCGTCGACCGACTGCTCTACGACCTCAAGTTCCGCCATGCCGCCCGCGCCGCCACAAGGGTCATCGCCATCAGCGAGCGCACCAAGGCCGACATCATCGAGCTCTATGGCATTCCCGACGACAGAATTGACGTCATATATCAGGGATGCGACCCGCTGTTCTCGCGCCCCGTCACGCGCGAGACACTCGACGAGGTGAAGGCGCTCTATCACCTCCCCGAACGGTATATAGTCAGTGTCGGCACCCTCGAGCAACGCAAGAACCAGCTACTTGCCGTTGAGGCGCTCCCCATGCTCCCGCCCGACGTCAGGCTCGTCACCGTGGGGCGCGAGCGCAACAGCTATGGCCATCTGCTCGACTGCCGCATCGAGGCCCTTGGTCTCGGCGACAGGGTGATGAGGCTCCACGGTGTCCCGACATCACACCTCCCGGCACTATATACGCTGGCCACCGCAGCATCCTACACCTCGCGCTACGAGGGATTCGGCCTCCCGCTGCTCGAGGCCATAGGCTCGGGTACCCCCGTCATCGCCGCCACAGGATCGTGCCTCGAGGAGGCCGGAGGTCCCGGCGCAATCTATGTCGATCCCGATTCGCCCCGCCGGTTTGCCGATGCGGCCACGGCGCTCCTCGGCGACCCCGCCCTGCGCAGCCGCATGGTGGCCGAGGGACGGCGGTGGATAGCCCGGTTCGACCGCCGGACATTCGCCGACAAAGTCATGGACACATACGACCGCGCCATCAGCCAATATCACCGAAAGAACTGACACTGACACACAGGCATGGCCATCCTTATCCGCACACTTCTCATACTCCTCGCCCTCACCGGCGCCGTACTCACCGGCTGCACCCCCGCGTCTACGCGCGAGGCGCTGGCCCGCGCCGACTCCATCATGGCCACCGCCCCCGACTCAGCTCTCGCCATCCTCGACGCCCTCGACCCCGCCACCCTCAACAGCGCCGGGAAGAGAGCCCGCTACGCCCTGCTGCGCTCACAGGCCACCCACAAGGCATATCTACCCCTCGACAATGATAGCCTCATCGGTCTCTCGGTAGATTATTACACCTCATCCGGCGATAAGGTCAGCCTGATTAAGTCACTCTATTATCAGGGAGTCACATATTCGACCCTCGGCAATTACGAAAAGGCTGTAAAGTCCGCAATGCACTCGCGTAAGCTCGCGAGAAGCATCCATGCAGACGAATGGCATGCCCGCGCCTCCGAACTCCTCGCCGACATCATGAACCACGCCTACATGTGGGATGAGGCAGTCAGATACTCATCCGAGGCCGTCAGGCACTATGCCCTCGCAGGTAAGGAGAGAAATCATCTTTTTGCCCTGTGCGACCTCGCCCTCTATCATGGCAACAAAAAATCGCTTTCGGAAATACAGCATGGGGTTATGTTGCTTGACAGTGTATTGGGAATTGCACAAAGTACACCGGCTGACTCGGGACTTATGGCATATTGTTACAGGGCTTTGATGCCCCTTTATGTCAGGACAGATGACATAACTCATGCAAATGAGGCATTCGATAGCATCCAATCCCTCATACCTCAACATGTCATGCCTATTGACTTGTCCGCCAAAGCTTCGATTATGATGCTGGAGAATGACTTTGGGGGTGCCCTAGAATATCTCACCCTCGCTGATTCACTCTCCGAAAATGCTGCCGACAGTATTTCTGTCCTGTCGACATATATAGATTATTATGAGAAGACTGGAAATCTGACAATGGCAAACAGATGTGCCGAAAAGATGATGGATATTCAAAACCGAAAGGTACTGCACATTCTGGAACAGCCTGTAACAGGAGCTCAAAGAGATTATTACCATGAAAAATCCCTACAAGAGGCACGTCGTTCGGAACTCCTGGGACATTATATGTTAATCGGTATCATAGTTGTCGCACTGACAGGTGTTGCTTCCATAATAGCATATCGGCAAAGGATACACCTCAAGAATATGCAGATTGAGGTGAGAGATAACGAAATCTTTGATCTTGCCGGGCAGGTGAAGGAATATATAAATAAAACGCGGCTGACGGATTCTGCCCTCAGTGACAGAAATGCCGAAATAGCTTCCCTGAGACAGACAAACAGCTATATAACATCAGAGCTTGACAGACGCAATGAAGAAATATCAAGATTGAAGGATGATGCCTCTGTCATGGCAACCGTTCTCGATGAGCAAAAAAAGGAATTGACGAGAGTAAATGCCGAATGGCCGGATATAGATTCATTGAACAGAACCATCGAGACACTGATGCGTGGCCGCTGGGAAACCTTGAACATGCTTTGTGATGAATATTTTGAGAAAGGCGACAATGATGTGACACGTCCGACAATACTGAAAGATATTGAGACTGAGATTTCGAAGATGCGTTCTCCCAAAAACATCCGCAATATCGAGAAGGAGGTCAATCTTTATGCCGGAGGGATTGTTGAGAGACTTCGCGCCCAATGTCCCTGGCTAAAGTCCGATGACATAACGTTCATCATGCTTATATATGCAGGATTCTCGCCACGCACTATCTGCCTGTTCACAGGTATAAAGATTAAATATTTCTATGGCAAACGCTCGCGACTGACCGAAAGAATCATGGCATCCGATGCGAAAGAGAAGGAACTCTTCTGTTCAAAGATGAGGTAAAACCTTGACAATCAGCCATACCCCCTGCATACTCCACATAAGAATTTCATAACACCCTGATTTACTGGAAATTAAACCATATTTATCGGGTGTGGAAAATATACATTTTCCACACCCGATAAATTATTAATATACAGCGTATTACACCATGTGATGTGGAAAATTTTGAAGCTCGAAAAAACACTGTTTCCCGATATTAGATACTAACTTTGCAAGGACAAAACAAACAATATATGGAAAAAATTTATCACATCATTCTGGTTATGGCAATGTTGTTTTGCTGTTCCACAACACAAACAGTTTCGGCCCAGAGTCAGTCTCCCGAAACCCCTCCAACCTACACTCCAACCCGGAGAGATGTCCCTCTTAATAGAAAAGGGAGCGACCCATCTCTCAGACCACACAAACCCTCAATGCAACAGATATGTTGCTATCATGAAAATGGGATTCTATACATTGAATTTCGAGTTCCAGAAGGAACGTGTAATCTAACTGTCACATCTTCTGAACAAGGTGTCGAAGAATACACAATCGAATCGTCAATCCCCTCAGAAATTTATATAGGGGAATTGGATGAGTTTGACATCGAAATAGAAACAGAGAATGGAAATACCTACGAGGGAGGTATCCACTAATATTTATTAACCCTAATCAATTCACCAATGAAAAAGAGAATTCTTTTCCGCGTGGTTGCGATGCTTGTGCTCGCAATCGCGGGCGCGCTCTCCGCGAGCGCCGGAGGTGCCCTGACAGTCAGCCGTACGGCCCTGACCTCAGACGGCAACCTCAACTACAAACACTTTGAGGTTCAGGCCACCACAGCCGGAACACACTATGCTGAGTTATGAATAACTGCTTATGAAATCCAAGATAAACATGATTGACGGTGGTTAGCCAGCCTCAATCATAATTGTGTTTCAAAAAAGAATTTCATTATGACAATATACCGAGAATGTATGACGGGTATTCCGCGACCCCCATGCGGGGGCCGCAGGTCGGGGGTAGGCGCTTTCTCCCCAAGGCGAGCCTTGGGGCTACGTTCCCGGGCCCCGCACAAGGCGGGGCAGCATCGCATGTGCCCGAAGAAGGTGGGAGAAGGACAGCCATATCAAGAAGCCGACAGGTATTCAACGAATCCGGCATATAACGCACCATACAACCGGTAAATTGCTGACCACATGTCGCATCGACAGCCATCGCCCTGCGGACGCAGGGCACCGTCTTAATAGCCTATGGGCTTGCCCATAGGTGGTCAACCGTCGCAACACGAACCTTGCGGCCCCCGCATGGGGGTCGCGGCACCGCGGCGAAGGTACCCGGACTCCCTGCGGGAGCCCGAATGGATGGATGACCGCCTGTACCTATGGGCAAGCCCATAGGCTATTAGGACGGTGCCCCGCATCCGCGGGGCGCAGAGCCAAGACGATACGATGTCGTGTCCCTTGCGCAACGCATGGCATCCTTTTCGCGCGATGTGATTCACTGTTGATGCGGTTGATTCATTTCCTATCGCAGGCCACGTCCCTACGACTTTGACAAGCCATGTCCCTGCGATTTCGACAGGCGACGAAAATGCTCTCGCGATATTGCCACATGCGCCGTCTTGTCCTACCTATGGAAACCGCCCCGCCTTGTGCGGGGCACGGAAATGTAGCCCCGAGGCTTGCCTCGGGGGATATGCCATCCCATTTCTCCGGGTGCCCGAAGGGTATCCGGGAATATCCGCCAAAGACGGGGCGGATATACCGGACGATAAAAGATAGAAGATTCACGGACTACCGTCCGAACCAAGTCCAGCCAGAAAGGCCATGGGCTATTTTATGAAACCAGCCTTGGACGGCGCCGTGAATCTTCTTTTTATAAAAACGAAGAAATTTTAAAGAAATTTGGCTGAAACGTTTGCATGAGTGAAAAAATGTCTCTATTTTTGTATCGGATTCATAAAATAGCTCATGCCTAACTAAAAATTTTTTAAACATGAAAAAACAGTTATCCTTATTTGCTCTCACGGGCTTCGGGCTCGTGAACGCAATGGTGAGCTATGCCGCCCTGCCACAACTGCAGCCTGCCGACGGCGAGATTGGCGGTCATGAGTACGTAGACCTCGGTCTGCCCAGCGGACTGCTTTGGGCTACCTGCAACCTCGGAGCGGAAACTCCGTTCGAAATCGGAGATATGTACGCATGGGGAGAGACAGTTCCGAAGACCGTTTTTGACTACGACAATTACCAGCATCTAGTCGAAATAGTGGTGGATGAAAACAATTACGTCGATTTCATAATGGCTGACCTTGGCGAATGTATCGCCGGAACCCAATATGACGCCGCCGCTGTCAATTGGGGCTATGGATGGCGCATGCCGACAATGGCCGAGATTGATGAGCTCATCGAGGCCACAGGCGCCGACTCCCTGCATCCGCAGCAATGGATGGCCGAGGGTGATGTCAGCGGCATGTCGGTAGGTGACAGGCTCTTCTTCACGGCGGGTGCTGATGTCGACTACCACACACAGGAGCATCCCGGGGGTGTGATGGTGAAATTCGGGCGTTATGCTTCCGCATCAATGGTAGAATTCGATGACTATACGGGCAACGGGTTCGCATACAGCATGCAGTTCATACCCGAGCAGAAGCTGGACTGGAGGACGGCGCTCAAATACTTTGGCCGTCAGATTCGCCCTGTATACGGTGAGATTACCAACCGGCACTACTCCATCTCCTATGGGGGCGGCCAGTCGGGCATTGCTGAGGCTGTTGCCGAGGGGGCCAAGGTCGGCGTGAGGGTTGTCGGCGGGTCGCTTGTAGTGACAGGTGCGCCCGAGGGTGCGTCAGTGGCGGTCTATGACCTTGCCGGACGCCGCGTGATGGCCTCTGCCCTCAACGGCCATACGGTAGACCTCCCCTCCCTCACCCCCGGCGTCTACATCGCCACCGTGGCCGGGAAGAGTGTGAAGGTGAGGTTATGAGGAGGTATAGGTTAAGGGTTAAGGGTTAAAGGCCTCAGTCTTTAACCAGATTCCCTAATTTCTAATTCCTCATTGTTTCAGGCCCGGAGGGCCGTCGTTATGACTAACCCGGGGTGACCATAGGGAACCCCGGGAAAGGCCATCCCCACCCAATGAGCCCCGATAGGGGCGATGTCATACGTCGCAACTTATGACATCACCCCTTGCGGGGTTCCGGGTTCCGCGTCGGATTATTCCCGGGGTTCCCTGCGGTCACCCCGGGCTAACGATGACATCGCTCCCACCGGGAGCTCCCGGGATTTCCTACGCTCACCCACCGGCTAACGATGACATCGCTCCACACGGGAGCTCCCGGGGTTCCCTACGGTCAACCCCCGGCTTACAATGACTATTTCTTTTGAAATCCCTAACTTTTGATTTTTAATTATAGAGATTTGTTCTTAAGTCGGGAAATATGGTGCGCCATATTTCCCGACTTTTTCATTAAAAAACGAATTAATGAGGAATTAGAAATTAGAAAATCTGATTAGGGATACCAGCCTTTAACCCTTAACCTTTAACCTCATAACCCACACCTTCCTTTAACCCTTAACCTTTAAGCCCATACCCACTACTTTTCCCTCATTTCCTCGCAATAACTTTCCGAAGCGGATTTTTTTCGTTAATTTTGCGCTTATGAAAAAGTGTCTGTTCATATCGCGCAACTACAAGCACCCGAAATGTGGGGGCGGACGTGCCCGCACCGACATTGAGATGGTGATGGAAAGTCTTGGATATGAGAACATAGGACTGTCACGAACCACATCGGGCAATGGTGTGGTGCATGGTCTGCGCAACACCATCGGAGTATTCAAGGCTATCGCGTCGCTCGGCAAGGGGGACGTGGTGGTGCTGCAATATCAGATGAAGATGTATGCCGCCGTGTGCCGTGCCGCGCACCGCAAGGGGGTGAAGGTGATATGCCTGATACATGACCTCGACTCGTTCAGGGACAAGACACTTACCCCTGCACAGGAGATACCGCTGCTCAATATGGCCGACGTGCTGCTGACCCACAACCATGTGATGCGCCGGTGGCTCGGAGAACACGGATGCACCGCGCGGATGATAGACTATGAGATAATGGACTATCTGCACGGCGAGTCGGGCGAGGCGCATCCGGCCCGCGAGGACGGAGGATATTCGCTGTTCTTTGTGGGCAACCTCTCGCCCGCGCTCAACGACTATCTCTATCAGCTCGCTGCCATAATGCCCCACAGGGACATCTATCTCTATGGGGGTGAGGAAGACAGGGCCAAGGCATCGCGATACGCCAACCTGCATCTGATGGGGATGGTGGACGACACCGAGATAATAGCCCGCCACAAGGGTGACTTCGGCCTGTCGTGGTATGGCCTGTCGCTCGACGAGGGTGTCGGGAAGGTGGGCGAATATATGGAGTATAACAATCCCCACAAGGTGGGCCTGTACCTGCGGTGCAACGCCCCCGTGGTGGTGTGGAGCAGGGCCGGACGTGCCGAGTTCATACGCCGCAACGGGGTCGGCATCACCGTCGGGTCGCTGCGCGAGCTCGACGCGGCGCTCTCGGCTGTGACACCGGCCCGCTATGCCGAGATGCTCGGCTGTGTGGCCACCGTGAACCGCCTCCTCAAAGAGGGGCATTATCTGAAGAAGGCCCTCGGAGAGGCCCTTGATTATCTTTTCCCTTAAACAATACTGACAGAACAATGGAAGAAGAAAGACCGCTGTTTTCGATATTCATCCCCACGTGGAACAACCTGCCATTCCTGAAGCTGTGCATCGAGAGCATTGAGAAAAACTCGGCCTACAGGCACGAGATTCTGGTGCATGTCAACGACGGCTCGGACGGAACACTCGACTGGGTGCGCGAACGCGGATACAAGTACACACACTCGGCCGAGAACATCGGCGTGTGCTGGGCCATGAACGGCCTGAGACCCCTGATGACGACCGACTATGTGGTGTATGTGAACGACGACATGTATATGTGTCCCGGCTGGGACTCGGCCCTCTATGACGAGATAAAGCGCCAGAAGGGGAAGATGTGGTATCTCGCCTCGACGCTGATTGAGCCGGGCTCAAGGCTCAGGTGCTACCCGTCCGAGAATTTCGGCATGACGGTCGAGGAGTTCCGCGAACAGGAACTGCTCGACAGATACCGCTCGCTGGCTCCCGCCGACTGGCAGGGAGCCCTCTTCCCCCCTACCGTAGTTCACCGCGATATCTGGGATCTGGTGGGAGGATATAGTGTGGAATTCAGTCCCGGCATGGGGTCGGACCCCGATTTCAACGCCAAGCTGTGGATGGCGGGCGTGCGCACCTTCAAAGGGCTCGGAAACAGCGTGGGCTATCATTTCAAAAACCGTTCTGTCAACCGCATTGTCAAGAATGACGGCCCGATACAGTTCCTGCGCAAGTGGGGCATCACCATACGCGCCTTCCGCTATCAGTTTATGCACGTCGACCAGCCATGGGACAAGCCTGTCGCACTCGACCGCAAGGCCATACGCGCCGAGCGCATAAGGAGCTACGTGAAGAGGGTATTCACCGTATTCAAGGACATGAAGGCGGCCACCCTGTGGAACCCAATGATAAAGCCCGGCAAGGAATGATAGCACAGCTGATAAGGAACCTCACCTATATGTGGCGCTATCGCGGACGGCGCGTGATAGTGAAGCGCAACGCCCGGGTGGTCAAGGGCTCGGTGCTCGAAGGCCTGAACCGCGTGGCCAACCGCACATATTTCCAGGGCTACATGGGGCTGGGGTCCTATATCGGCACCGACTGCTACGTGTCGGCCCGTGTGGGCAGGTTCAGCAGCATCGCTCCACAGGTCACGACCTCTGACGGCATACATACCTATCGCGAGCCCTACGTCACGACATCGCCAATGTTCTTCAACCGCAGGCATCTCGACGGCATGTCGTTTGCCACACGCGACACACTCGCCAACATACGCCACGCCGACGACGTGTGCGGAGGGGTGGCCGTGAGCATCGGCAACGACTGCTGGATCGGGCAGGGAGTATTCATGGCCGGAGGTGTCACCATAGGCGACGGTGCGGTGGTGCTGGCCGGGGCCGTGGTGACCAAGGAAATCCCGCCCTATGCCATAGCCGGAGGTGTCCCCGCCGAGGTGAAGGGATACCGCTATGACCCCGCGACGATAGAGATGCTGCTGCGCGTGAGGTGGTGGGATATGCCCGAGGAGTGGCTGAGAGAGAACTGGGAGATGCTCAACGACATGGAGCGTTTCAGGAAATATTTCGCAGACAAAGACAAGAATAGCAAGAAATGAGTGGCAAAAGACTTGGAAAGATACTGTCGTCAAATCCCGCAGGGCTGATAATCAACCTGTTCTGGGTATATGTGTGCTATGAGGTGTGCCGACTGGCCTTCATGGCCGAAAACTGGCAGATGTTCTCGGCGGGGATGTCGTGGAAAGCGTTCTGGCAGATAACGCTCGGAGGACTCAAGTTCGACACCTCGGCCATCTTCTATACAAACTCGCTGGTGATACTGCTCTACCTGCTCCCGCTCCATGTCAAGGAGCGCAGGTGGTACTGGCTCACCACAAAGTGGATATATGTCATCATCAACGCCGTGTGCCTGTTCATGAACCTCGCGGATACGGTGTTCTTCGAGTTCCGCAAGCACCGCACCTCTATGGCGGTGTTCGACGAGTTCAAGGGCGAGGGGAATATCGGCGGCATCGTGGGCACCGAGATAATCTCGCACTGGTATCTGGCGGTACTGTTCGTGGCCATGGTGGCGTTGCTGTGGAGATGTTACCGTATGCCCGGCACACCCGTCAAACCGCTGAAAAGGTATTATGTCACACAGATAGTGACCTTGGTCCTTTTCGTACCCGTGACCATATTCGGCATGAGGGGCAACACATTCTTCTCGGCCACACGGCCTATCGCCGTGAGCTATGCCCACCGCTATGTCAGCGACCCGATACAGACCGGGATTGTGCTCAACACCCCCTTCTCGATAATCCGCACCATCAACCAACTCCCCAAGGAGACACCTGTATATTTCACCGACCGTGCCGAGATGCTGGCGATATACAATCCCGTGCACCAGCCGTCAGACTCGGCTGTGGTGAGGAAGAAGAACATCGTCATACTCATAGTCGAGAGCTTCGCACAGGAATTCGTAGGCTCGCTCAACCGCCATCTCGACGGAGGCACCTACAAGGGCTATACCCCCTTTGCCGACGAGCTGCTCGAACAGAGCCTCTACTTTGACCAGTCGTTTGCCAACACATATTTCTCCATCGACGCACCTCCTGCCGTGTTCGCCTCGATTCCGCGCATGGACAGGCCGTTCGTCACGTCACCCTACTCGCTCAACCACCTCAACTCGCTCGCCACCGAGACACGCAACCTGGGCTACAGGACGGCATTCTTCCACGGGGCAGACAACGAGTCGCTGGGATTCAACGCCTTCGTGCGCTCGATAGGGTTCGAGGAGTATTTCGGCAAGGACGAATTCGTGGCCGACAAGCGTTTCGGAGGGATGAAGGAGTTTGACGGCAAATGGGGCATATGGGACGAGCCTTTCCTGCAGTTCTTCGCCACCAAGCTCGGCGAGATGCCCGAGCCGTTCCTGGCCGGAGTGTTCACGCTATCGTCCCATCACCCCTTCAATATCCCCGACCGGTATCGCGACACTTTCCACGACGAGGGGCTGCACAAACTGCATAAGTGCATACGCTATACCGACCACTCGCTTCGCCGCTTCTTCGAGACGGCATCAAAGCAGCCCTGGTACAAGAACACCATCTTCGTGCTCACGGCCGACCATGCCAGCTCGAAACGCACGCACGAGGAGTATTTCGGCGAGGTGGGCGGCTTCCGCGTTCCCATCCTCTTCTTCGACCCCTTGGGCGAGATGCCGCGGGGCAAGCATCCCGGCATAGTGCAGCAGATGGACATAATGCCGACCCTGCTCGGATATATCGGATATGACAGGCCATACGTGGCATTCGGCAAGGATGTCCTCAACACTCCCGCCGACGAGACATGGGCCTTCAACTGGGATCTGTTCCCGCAATATTTCAAGGGCAAATATGTGATGCGCTCAGACGGAACTCAGGTCACCGAAATCTACAACTACGTCGACGACCCGCTGCTCAAGGAGAACCTAAAGGGACGCTTCGAGGGCGAGGAAGAGATGTTCGACGAGATGAAGGCCATCATCCAGACCTACATGGAGCGCATGAAGGCCGATGACGTCACGGTGAAGGAAACCGTACAATAACCTCTACAGGAACAAAATCTTTGTCACAACCTTTGCACATTACCCCACAAATGCTTATATTTGTGGGGTAATTGCAATTTACCCCACCCGCGCCATGGCCAAGTTCATAAACCCATTTACCGATGTCGGATTCAAGAGAATCTTCGGACAGGAAGTGAACAAGGAGATACTTATCTCCTTCCTGAACGCCCTGCTCGAAGGCGAGAGGTACATAACCGACCTTGAATTCATCGACAAAGAGAAACTTCCCCCCTTCCGGGAAGGGCGCGGACTGATTTATGACATATACTGCTCAACCGATACGGGAGAACATATCATCGTCGAGATGCAGAACCGCTATCAGACCAATTTCAAGGACAGGGCCGTCTACTATGCATCGACCGACATAGCGTGGCAAGGTGAACGCGGAGAGGACTGGCACTATCTCCTGACACCAGTCTATGGGGTATATTTCATGAATTTCACATGGAATGGAGAGGCAAGACTGCGCACCGACGTTGCCCTCGCCGACCTCGAGACAGGCAAACAGTTTTCTGACCGCCTGCGCCTGATATTCCTGCAGCTCCCGCTGATAGAGCTTGAGGAGAAGGATTGTGACACGGATTTTAAGAAATGGCTTTACGTATTGAAGAATATGCAGACTTTCGACAGAATGCCCTTTGCTGCCCAGAAGGCAGTATTTGAGAAACTCGGCAGCATTGCCGAAATCGCCACCATGCCCAAACATCAGCGCATGGCCTATGAGGAATCCCTGAGAATATACCGCGACAATATCTCAATAATGGAGACCGAAAGGGAACAAGGCAGAGAAGAGAAGATGCTCGAAATCATTCACAATATGAGAGCATCCGGACTCGATGATGCCTCTATATCAAAATACACCGGCATATCTCTTGAGGAGCTCTCGAAAATCGTCTGAAAATATAAAATAGAAACTCATTATCACATGAACAAGATACTCTCCAAAGAGCGTTTCTCGGAGCACGTGGTCAAGCTTGTGGTCGAGGCGCCGCTGATAGCGCGCTCGCGCAAGCCGGGCCATTTCGTCATTGTGCGCGTCGGCGAGGGTGGCGAACGCATCCCCCTCACCATTGCCGACGCCGACCCTGTGGCCGGGACAATAATGCTCGTGGTCCAGGATGTGGGCACCTCCACACACAAGATCGACTCGCTCGAACCTGGCGACAGCTTCACCGACATAGTAGGGCCGCTGGGACAGGCTACCCACATAGCCAAGGTCGGCACCGTTGTGTGCTGTGGCGGGGGTGTTGGCGTGGCACCGCTGCTCCCCATCGTCAAGGCCATGAAACAGGCCGGAAACCGCGTCATATCCATACTTGCCGCACGCACCAGCGACCTGATAATACTGCAGGAACAGGTGGCCGAATGGAGCGATGAGGTCATCATCATGACCGACGACGGCTCGGCCGGGGTCAAGGGCCTTGTCACGGCCGGAGTCGAGAGCGTCATAGAGCGCGAGAAGGTAGACCTCGTGGTGGCCATCGGCCCCGCGGTAATGATGAAATTCGTCGAGCTCACCACCCGCAAGTATGATGTACCCACGATGGTATCGCTCAACACCATCATGGTCGACGGCACGGGAATGTGCGGCGCATGCCGTGTCACGGTCGACGGCAAGACAAAGTTCGTCTGCATCGACGGCCCGGAGTTCGACGCCCACAAGGTGGATTTCGACGAGATGATAATGCGACTCAAATCCTACAACAAGCCAGCCAAATGAAAACACCCGACATAGACCGCGACGCCACCTGGCGCGAGGAGCTTCGCAAACATAAACCGGTCAAGGAGCGCACCTCCACTCCACGCGTGGTGATGCCGCAGCTTCAGGCGTCTTATCGCGTCACATGCAATGACGAGGTAAACCAGGGCCTCTCTGCCGAGCAGGCCGTCGTCGAGGCGTCGCGTTGCCTCGACTGTCCCGACCCGCAGTGCGTGACCGGGTGCCCCGTGCAGATACATATTCCCGCGTTTGTCAAGAACATCGAGCGCGGCGAGTTTGCCGAGGCTGCCCGGGTGCTCCGCATGACATCTGCCCTCCCCGCCGTGTGCGGACGTGTGTGCCCTCAGGAGAAACAGTGCGAGTCGCGCTGCATATACAACAAGATGAAGAAAGCCCCCGTGGCTATCGGCTATCTCGAACGCTTCGCCGCCGATTTCGCACGTCTGGCCACACACGACGAGCCCGCAAGCGCTCCGGCTCCCGAATCTAACGGAATCAAAGTGGCCGTGATAGGCTCAGGCCCGGCGGGACTATCGTTTGCCGGACAGATGGCATCGCACGGCTATGCCGTCACCGTCTTCGAGGCCCTGCACGAGATAGGTGGCGTGCTCAAATACGGCATACCCGAGTTCCGCCTGCCCAACTCTGTGGTCGAGGCTGAGATTGACGCCCTGCGTGCGGCCGGGGTCGGGTTCGTCAAGGACTGCGTGGTGGGCAAGACCCTCTCGTACGACGACCTGCACGAGATGGGATTTGACGGCATATTCGTAGGTTCGGGTGCCGGACTGCCACGATTCATGGGGATACCGGGCGAGAACTATATCGGCGTCATGTCGAGCAACGAATACCTGACCCGCATCAACCTCATGGGTGCCGGACGGCCCGGCGAGGATACCCCCGTGCTGAAGGGGCACAGCGTGGCCGTGGTCGGCGGCGGAAATACCGCCATGGACTCGGTGCGCACCGCGCGCCGTCAGGGTGCCGAGAGGGTCATGATAGTCTACCGCCGCAGCGAGGCCGAGATGCCGGCCCGAATCGAGGAGGTGGAGCATGCCAAGGAGGAGGGTGTCGAGTTCATGACACTCTGCAACCCCGTCGAATATCTCGCCGACGAGTCCGGGCGCGTGCGCGCCATGAGGGTACAGCGCATGAAGCTCGGCGAACCCGACGAATCGGGGCGCCGCTCGCCCGTGCCTATCGAGGGAGCCATCGACGAGATACCCGTCGACATGGTCATTGTCAGCGTGGGCGTCTCACCCAACCCGCTCATACCCCATTCGTTCAAAGACCTTGAAATTTCACGCCGAGGCACCATCGTGGTCGACGAGGAGACAATGCGCTCGTCGGTCAGCGACATATATGCCGGAGGTGACATAGTGCGCGGAGGCGCCACAGTAATCCTCGCCATGGGCGACGGACGCCGTGCCGCCGAGGCCATGCACAACGCACTCAAGAACCGCAAATGAAACTCAGAGAACTCACAATCCTCTCCCTGCTCGCTCTCGCGCCTGCCACAGCCGTGGCCGACGCCGTATATGACGCCGTCCAGGCCGCTGCCGCATCGCCCCGCAACAGGGCCCTGCAGCGCGCCGCCGGCGATGCACTGAAAGATGCCGGACGATATAAGGAGGCCATCTCGTTCTATCTCAAGGCCGATAATGCCGGAAACCTCGGAGCTGCCGAAGCCGCCTTCTACATGTACGACTTTGACCGTGCATCCGAGTATCTCGACAAATATCTTGCCAAGCGCACCAAAGCCGAGATACAGAAGGACACCGATTTCACCTACCGTCCCGACGGCGAGGCTACCGACTGGACCGAATACCTGTCGAGCCGCATCGACATGGGACGCTCGATGCTCGACCGTGTGGAGAAGATCCAGGTCATAGACAGCATCAATGTCCCGGCAGACAAATTCTTCAACTACCTGCGCCTGGCCCGCAGCGCCGGACGCATCGTGGGCGAGGAGACCCTGAGCCGCCTCGTCGATGACACCACACTCGACCGTCTCGGCCTCACCGACATATCGGGCACGGGCTACATGACCGAGAGCGGTGAAGATGTGATATGGACCGGCGCGGACGCCGACGGCAACACGCGGATGTTCGAGTCCGTGAGGCTTGCCGACGGCACCTGGGACACCCCCGTGCCACTGTTCGACTACGAGACAATCTTCGGCAACGACAACGGCCTCTGGATTTCGGCGCCCTTCCTGATGAACGACGGCGTGACCCTCTATTTCGCAGCCGACGGCGAGGAGAGCCTCGGAGGCCTCGACATCTTCATATCGCGGCGCGACGGCGACCGGTTCCTCCAGCCCTCCAATATCGGCATGCCCTATAACTCTCCTTTCAATGACTATCTCTATGCCATAGACGAGCAGACAGGCACCGGGTGGTGGGTCACCGACCGCAACGGCATTCCCGACATGGTGACTGTCTACACATTCATCCCCCAGGAGCTTCGCATCAACTATCCGGTCGACACTCCCGATCTCGCGGCATACGCCAAGGTCACCTCGATAGCCGCCACCCAGGAGCCCGGCTCCGACCACTCGCGCCTGCTCAGGCGCATAGAGTCGCTTGACGAGTCACGGCAGACATCCGATGCCTCGGGCGATTTCGCATTTGCACTTCCCGACGGAAGGATAGTGCGCCGTCTCAGCGACTTGCGCTCCTCGCTCGCACGTCAGGCCATGCAGGAATATCTCGGTGCCGTCCGCGAGATTGACACCACATCACGACAGCTTGCCGGACTGCGCGACGCCTATGCCAAGGGAGACCGCTCGCACGACGAGGAGATAATACGCCTTGAAGACCGCCTCGACACCCTGCGCGCATCTCTCACAGAACTTTCCAACCACGTCGTCACCTCCGAAGAATGATGACGCGCCCCTCTTTAATCTTTAAACTCTAATCTCTAAACTCCCTCTTTAAACTTTCCTCTTTAATCTTTAAACTTTAATCTTTAAACCCCATGGTACTCACAATCGTGCTGCTATCGGTCGCGTTGTTCGTGGTGCTCTGCATCTTCTTCTACTACGTGCCGTTCTTCCTGTGGATTTCAGCCCGTGTCAGCGGAGTGCATATCTCGCTGATGCAGCTCTTCCTGATGCGCATACGCAAGGTGCCCGCATCCGTCATCGTACGCGCGCTCATCGAAGCCCACAAGGCCGGGCTCAACGATGTCAACCGCGATGACCTCGAGGCCCACTATCTGGCCGGAGGCAATGTCGAGAAGGTAGTGCATGCCCTTGTATCGGCATCCAAGGCAAACATCGACCTCGGCTTCAAGATGGCCACCGCCATCGACCTTGCCGGACGCGACGTGTTCCAGGCCGTCCAGATGTCGGTCAATCCCAAGGTCATCGAGACCCCCCATGTCACCGCCGTAGCCAAAGACGGCATACAGCTCATAGCCATAGCCCGCGTCACCGTCCGCGCCAACATACGCCAGCTTGTCGGCGGCGCAGGCGAAGACACCGTACTCGCACGTGTCGGCGAGGGCATCGTGTCGAGCATAGGCTCGTCGGAGAGCCACAAGCAGGTGCTCGAGAACCCTGACAACATATCCAAACTCGTGCTGCGCAAGGGCCTCGACTCGGGCACAGCCTTCGAGATACTCTCCATCGACATAGCCGACATCGATATAGGCAAGAACATCGGCGCCGCCCTCCAGATAGACCAGGCCCAGGCTGACAAGAACATAGCCCAGGCCAAGGCCGAGGAACGCCGCGCAATGGCCATCGCACTCGAACAGGAGATGCGTGCCAAGGCCCAGGAAGCACGCGCCAAGGTCATCGAGGCCGAGGCCGAGCTGCCACGCGCCATGGCCCAGGCATTCCTCTCAGGCAATCTCGGCATAATGGACTACTACCGCATGAAGAATATGGAGGCCGATACCTCCATGCGTCAGAACATAGCCAATCCTCCCGCATCGACTAAATGACCGACCTGAAAGAAATCATATCATCGACCCGCGCCTACAACCTGCACTCGCACACCCAGTTCTGCGACGGACGTGTGCCCATGGCCGTCATGGCCGCGCAGGCTGTGGCCGACGGGATGCTCCACTACGGCTTCACGCCACATTCTCCCATACCCGACACAATCAGCTCGACCTGCAACATGGCGGCTGCACGTGCGGACGAATATATCGAGGAACTCAACCGCCTCAGGCTGTTCCATGACGGACAGATAAAACTCTACCTCTCTATGGAGATAGACTATCTCGGGTCGAAATGGGGCGCGTCAAACCCGTATTTCGACACACTTCCGCTCGACTACCGCCTCAGCTCGGTGCATTTCGTACCCGATTTCGACGGCATCGAGATTGATGTCGACGGACGTCCGTGGCATTTCGCCGAGAAGATGCACACCCACTTTGGCGACGACATCCGCTATGTGGTCGACACATTCTATGCCCGCACCCTCGAGATGATCGAAGCCGGAGGGTTTGACATGATAGGCCATTTCGACAAGATAGGCTTCAACGCATCCACATTCAGTCCCGGCATAGAGGAGGAACCGTGGTACCGCCGTCACATCGACAACGTGATTGACGCCCTGCGTGCCACCGACATCGTGGTCGAGGTCAACACCAAGGCATGGCTCCCCAATCCCGACGCTACACCCGAACAGATAGTCTCACACGAGCCGAGACTCTTCCCCTCGCCCGACGTGATAAAGCGTCTTGTCAGCGCAGGAGTCCCGCTTGCCGTAAACTCGGACGCCCACTATCCGCACCGCATCCGCGCCGGGCGTGACGAAGCATTCGCAATCATCGACAGCATCAGATGACAAAGAGAGTCCGTTTCCGTCACAACGGATGGGGACTCTCTTTGTCATAATATTATCTTACTGTCTGCGGGTGCGGCCTTCCTTGACCATGCCGTGGCGGAAGGCATATAGCAGCTCGGTCAGCTCGTCAATCTGACCTTGGAGAACCTTGCCCTTGTCGGTGTCGCGCACACAGACACGGCGCGCCGTCTGCTCGACAATCTTTGTGGTGCTCACGATGTCGGTGCCGTTGCTGATAGCCTCCTCGACCGAGGTGAAAGGCTCATGTTCGACAAGCTCGAAATTGCGCGAATGATATATCAGGGTATATCCGGCGATACCTGTCGTCTTGTGATAGGCCTTGGCAAAGCCGCCGTCTATCACCATCAGCTTGCCGTTGGCTCGGATGGGGCTCTCACCCTTGCCGGTGCGTACGGGCACATGGCCGTTGATGATATGGCGCTGGTCACCCTCGACACCGAACTCGTCGAGGATCATGTCGCACACCTTCTCGTCGTCGCGAAGTTTGTAATACCATCCCTTCTCCTCCTTGCGGGCCTCCGGGTCGGCAACGAAATAGCGCTCGAACGTGGTCATCTTGTCCTTGTCGAACAGCGGCGAGTCCGGCCCGCACCACAGATACCAGTAGTAGTCGCGGGCATACCCCTTCTCGGCGGCGTCGGCATCGTCGTTGAACGCCGAGCGCAACAGCATCCCTATCCTTGTCATCAGCTCGCGTCCCTTATAGGGAACCCCAAGTATCTCAACCTCCCTGAGCGTGCCGTCGGCATTGAGCGGCATCGAGGCATGGAAAAGCAGGTTGGAGTTATAGACACCATACATGCAGCCGTGCGAGAACATCAGTTCGGCGTGACGGCGCAGGCCGGTGCTGACCGTGAACGAGTGATGCAGCTTCTTCATCATGTGGGCCTCCTCGTGCGTCAGCTTATACGGGTCGGCGGGGTCGATGGTCGGGAAATTCGTGTCCGTAAGCTCATATTTCTTCCCCCCTATCTCCACCGTACCTGCCGCGAGATCCATTTTGTCGAGCAGGCGCCGGTTCTCCATCTTCCACTCGGGATGCGAGGCTATCATGGCCCCCTCGAGCTTGAACTGGATTACGGCTATGGCCTTGTGCATCTTGGCCATGAGGCGCAGGGTCTTCTCGGTGTGGCTGTTCTCCTCCTGGAGACACGTGGGGGTGAACCCCTTGCACTCGTCGTCGGCGTATGCCTCCATGGCGAATGTGGCCAGCGGCAGCAGGTTTATGCCATATCCGTCCTCGAGTGTGGCGAGGTTAGAATATCTCAGCGACACACGTATCACGTTGGCTATGCAGCAGTCGTTTCCGGCAGCCGCACCCATCCACAGCACGTCGTGATTGCCCCATTGGATGTCCCACGTGCCGTAGTCCTTGAGGGTATCCATGATGATATGGGCACCCGGGCCGCGGTCGTATATGTCGCCGAGTATGTGGAGCTGGTCTATCGACAGCTTCTGGATGACATTGCACAGGGCCACGATGAAATCCTCGGCCTGCCCTGTCGAGATGATGGTCTCGATGATGCGGTTGAAATATGCGGCCTTGTCATAGTCTGAGGTCGACTCGTGCATCAGCTCCTCTATGATATACGCGAACTCGCGCGGCAGGGCCTTACGCACCTTCGAGCGTGTATATTTTGACGACACGCTCTGGCATACCCTGACCAGCTTGTGCAGCGTGATGCCGTAGAAATCCTCGAGGTCGGCCTCTGTCGACCGTATCACCTGCAGCTTCTCCTCGGGATAATATATGAGCGCGCAGAGCTGACGTATCTCGCTCTCGCGCATCGACGTGCCGAACAGTTCGGTCACCTTGCGTTTGATATTGCCCGAGGCATTCTTGAGCAGGTGGCGGAAAGCCTCGTGCTCGCCATGCAGGTCGGCCACAAAATGCTCTGTGCCTTTTGGCAGGTTGAGTATGGCCTCGAGATTTATTATCTCGGTGCTTGCTGCGCTGATATCAGGAAAGGTCTGTGACAGGAGCTCGAGTATGCGGCGGTCGTTCTCGACCTTGGCGGGAGTCACTGCCGAGGTATGAAGAGTCATAACAGGATTCTGTGATGTTGGAGACGCAAATATAGTGAGAATTTGGTTACGATATGTTAAAAATACATTAAAATTCACTTCCACCACCCCTCCATGCTTTTTTTACAAAGTTTTAGCAGATGAAATTTGATTGCTAATGTTAATTTGAGTAATTTTGCCGATAAACTCATATTTCTCCTTAAATAGAATATCATCGAATATCCTTACAACTAACAGATAATATCATGGTAAATTTCTCACTTGAAGGCAAAGTTGCCCTCGTCACCGGTGCGGCCTACGGCATCGGTCTCGCCATCGCCCAGGCATTCGCTGAAGCCGGCGCGAAGATTGTGTTCAACTGCTCGCGTCAGGAGACCGTAGAGCGCGGACTCAAGGCATACAAGGAGCTCGGCATCGACGCCAAAGGCTATCTGTGCGACGTGACAGACGAGGCAGCCGTCAAGGCTATGGTGGCAGACATCGAGGCCACCGTCGGCACCATCGACATCCTTGTAAACAATGCCGGCATCATCAAGCGCATCCCCATGGAGGAGATGGCAGTCGAGGATTTCCGCCGCGTCGTCGACGTAGACCTCATAGCCCCCTACATCTGCGCCAAGGCCGTAATTCCCGGCATGATCAAGAAGGGCCACGGCAAAATCATCAACATCTGCTCTATGATGAGCGAGCTCGGCCGCGAGACCGTCAGCGCATACGCAGCCGCCAAGGGTGGCCTCAAGATGCTCACACGCAACATCTGCTCGGAATACGGCGAGCACAACATCCAGTGCAACGGCATCGGCCCGGGCTACATCGCCACAGACCAGACCGCACCCCTGCGCGAGCGTCAGCCCGACGGGTCGCGTCATCCCTTCGACTCGTTCATCATCTCAAAGACTCCCGCCGCACGCTGGGGCACCCCCGAGGACCTCATGGGCCCGGCAGTCTTCCTGGCCTCCGACGCATCCAATTTCGTCAACGGCCACGTGCTCTATGTCGACGGCGGTATCCTCGCCTATATCGGTAAGCAGCCCAAATAATCAGGACTGACCCCGTGGAACAGGTATTCTCATACATCATCGGCCTGGGGGCCGCGGTGATGATGCCCGTCATCTTCACCATTCTCGGCCTCTGCATAGGCATCAAGTTCAGCGAGTCGCTCAAGTCGGGCCTCAAGGTGGGTGTCGGCTTCATCGGCCTCTCCATCGTCACCGCCCTGCTCACCTCGGCACTCGGCCCGGCGCTCGACAAGGTGGTCAATATCTATGACCTCCAGCTCAAGGTGTTCGACATGGGCTGGCCCGCAGCCGCATCCGTGGCCTACAACACCGCCGTGGGCGCGTTCATAATCCCCGTCTGCCTCGGTGTCAACCTGCTCATGCTCATCACCAAGACGACCCGCACGGTCAACATCGACCTGTGGAACTACTGGCATTTCGCCTTCATCGGCGCCGTGGTCTATTTTGCCTCGTCGTCGCTGACATGGGGATTCTTCGCAGCCATCGTCTGCTATATAGTCACACTTATCATAGCCGACATGACCGCCCGCAAGTTCCAGACGTTCTACAAGGACATGGACGGCATCTCGATACCCCAGCCCTTCTGCGCCGGGTTCGTGCCCTTCGCATGGGGCATAAACAAGGTGCTCGACATGATACCCGGCATGAACCGCCTCGAGATTGACGCCGAGGGCCTCAAGAAGAAGTTCGGCCTCCTGGGCGAGCCCCTCTTCCTTGGCGTTGTCGTGGGCATCGTCATCGGGTGCCTCACTTGCACCTCGGGCGCCGAGCTCGTAGACAAGATTCCCTACATCCTCGGTCTCGGCATCAAGATGGGTGCCGTCATGGAGCTCATCCCGCGTGTCACCGTCCTCTTCATCGAGGGTCTTCGCCCCATCAGCGAGGCCACACGCCAGCTCATCGCCCGCAAGTTCAAGGGTGCCGACGGCCTCAACATCGGCATGACCCCCGCGCTCGTCATCGGCCACCCCACCACCCTCGTGGTCTCCATCCTGCTCATCCCCGTCACCCTCGTGCTGGCGGTTGTCCTTCCCGGCAACCAGTTCCTGCCGCTGGCGTCGCTCGCAGGTATGTTCTACGTCTTCCCCCTCGTCCTCCCCTACACCAAGGGCAGCGTGGTCAAGACATTCATCGTGGGTCTCGTGGTGCTCACCATCGGCCTCTACATGGTCACCAACCTTGCTCCCGCCTTCACGCTGGCAGCCAAGGATGTCTATGCAGCCACAGGTGACGCCGCAGTGGCCATCCCCGCCAATTTCGAGGGTGGCAGCCTCGATTTCGCCTCAAATCCCCTGGCCTGGATAATCTATCAGGGCTCGGTGACCCTCAAGTGGGTCGGAGCCGCCCTGCTCGTGCTCTGCACATGCGCCCTCATGGTGTGGAACCGCATCCTCATCATACGCAACCAGAAGGCCATGATGCACAAACACTCAGACCGCATCCAGACCACCGAATAACAAAAACCAATCATCAGAAATGAAAAAGATATTTCTCACAGTCTCACTCGTATTAGCCTCGCTCACAGCCATGGCGCAGACCGAACTGGTCAACATCCAGCGCGCATGCCATCCCGCCGACGTCAAGAACTATGACACAGCCCAGCTCCGCGAGCGCTTCACGATGCCCGTGGTTATGACTCAGGACAAGGTCACAGTGACATATTCGATGTACGACCGCCTCATCTTCGGCGGTGTCGTGCCCGTGACCAAGACCGTAGTGCTCGAGACAATCGACCCCATCAAGAGCGAATATTTCCTTGAGCACCGCGAGCTCGGCGTCATCAACACCGGCGGTGACGGCATCGTCACCGTAGACGGAAAGGAGTACGAGCTCCACTTCAAGGACGCCCTCTACGTGGGACGCGGCAACAAGGAGGTGACCTTCCGCTCGAAGGATGCCTCGAACCCCGCCAAGTTCTATCTCAACTCGACCACAGCCCACAAGGCATACAAGACCCAGCTTATCACCATCGACGGCCGCAAGGGCTCTATCAAGGCCAACAGCTTTGCCGCCGGAAAGATGGAGGAGAGCAATGACCGTGTCATCAACCAGCTCATCGTCAACAACGTGCTCGAGGAGGGTCCCTGCCAGCTCCAGATGGGCCTCACCGAGCTCAAGCCCGGCAGCGTATGGAACACCATGCCCTGCCACACCCACGACCGCCGCGTCGAGGCATACTATTATTTCAATGTTCCCGAGGGCAACGCCATCTGCCACCTGATGGGCGAGCCTCAGGAGACACGCGTCGTATGGCTGCACAACGAGCAGGCCATCATGTCGCCCGAGTGGTCTATCCACGCTGCAGCAGGTACCTCAAACTACATGTTCATCTGGGGCATGGGTGGTGAGAACCTCAACTATGGCGACATGGACAAAATCCAGTATCTCGAAATGAAATAATCGGTGCCCGGCGCAACGTAATGAACCATATTAAGGAAATAATCCGTCACTCGGCCCATACGGCCGAGGTGGTGATCGAGGCACCCTCAGTAGCCACCTCGGCCCGTGCGGGCCATTTCGTGATGATAAGGTTCTCCGAAGAGCTGCCCCGCATCCCGTTCACCATCGTCGATGCCGACCCGGCAGCCGGAACGTTCACCATCATCATCCACAAAGGTGCGCGCCTCACGTCGCTCATCGACTCGCTAAAGCCAGGCAAAGAGCTGCCCAACCTGCTCGGTCCGCTGGGACAGGCCTTCGAGATACGCGACTACGGCACCGTGCTGTGCATCGGCGACGGCGAGGGGTTCGTGCCCCTGCTACCCGTGATGCACGCCCTCAAGAAAGCCGGAAACACCGTGCTGAGTGTGCTCTCGGAGTTTACCGAGCAGACATCGTGCCTGCGCGGCAACGCCGAGCAGTGGGCTGACGAGATATTGCACTCGTCGAGCAAGGAGGAAGCCATCGAGGTCATTGACCGCGTGACATCCGCACGCAAGGTTGACCTTGTGGTCATCACAGGGCCTACCGACATGCTGCGCATGATTTCGGACAAGACCCGGGCCCTCGGCATCCCCACCCGCTGCATACTCAACATGATCATGCTCGACGGCGTGGGCATCTGCGGCATCTGCCGCGTCATGGTGGGGGGACAGCGCAAGCTCACCTGCATCGACGGCCCCACGTTCGACGCCCACCTTGTGGACTTTGACCAACTCCTGAACCGCCAACGCAACTATATCTGATATGAAACGTCAGCTCACAGAACAGGAACTTGTGTCGCGCGACATGCCGTGGCGCGAAGAGCTCCGCAAGAGCCACAGCACAAAGGAGCGCACGGCCCTGCCGCGCGCAGTGATGCCCGAGCTCGACGCAGCATACCGCATCCACTCTAACGAGGAGGTCAACCAGGGCCTCTCGATCGAGCAGGCCGTCGTCGAGGCGCGCCGCTGTCTCGACTGTCCCGACCCCGGGTGCATGAAAGGATGTCCCGTGGCCAACCACATCCCGGCGTTCATCAAGAACGTCGAGCGCCGCCGCTTCGCCGAGGCGCTCGAGGTGCTGTCGCTTACCACGGTGCTTCCCGCCGTCTGCGGACGCGTATGTCCGCAGGAGAAGCAGTGCGAGGCCGGATGCATCTACAACAAGATGAAGAAGCCCCCGGTGGCCATAGGCAATCTGGAGCGCTTCGTGGCCGACTTCAACCGCGAGATGGAATGTCAGAACCGTGCCGAAGGTATCGACACAGAGGCTTCCGCGCCACTGAAGAGCCCCTTCTTTGCCGGAATCAAGATAGCAGTCGTAGGCTCGGGTCCCTCAGGGCTCGCGTTCGCGGGCGACATGGCCAAGCGCGGATATGACGTCACAGTCTTCGAGGCGCTCGACCGTCTCGGCGGAGTGCTCAAATACGGCATCCCCGAGTTCTGCCTCCCCAAGGATGTCGTCAACGCCGAGATTGCCAAGGTCGCAGCCCTCGGGGTCAAGTTCGAGAAAAACAGCTTTGTGGGTACCACACTGCCCTACGACGAGCTGAGGGCTCAGGGATTCAAGGGCATCTATGTCGCCACAGGTGCCGGAAAGCCCAGGTTCATGGGCATACCCGGCGAGAACCTGCCCGGCGTGATGACCGCCAACGAGTACCTGATACGCTACAACCTTGTGCGCAACGAGATATACGGTCAGAACGTGATGTCGCTGCATCGCAAGCGCGTCGCCGTCATCGGTGCCGGAAACACCGCCATGGACGCCGTGCGCGCCGCACTGCGCCTCGGAGCCGAGAAGGCCATGATAGTCTATCGCCGCAGCGAGGACGAGATACCGGCACGTGCCGACGAGGTGCGCCACGCCCGCGAGGAGGGTGTCGAGTTCCTGACACTCCACAACCCCGTCGAATATCTTGCCGACAGCGACGGAATGCTCCGTGCCATGCGCCTGCAGCGCATGGAGCTGGGCGAGCCCGACGAGTCGGGCCGACGCACTCCGGTCGAGATACCGGGCGCAATCGACGAGGTCGAGGTAGACCTCGTGGTGGTCTGCGTAGGCTATCTCCCCAACCCGCCCGAGCTCACCGAAGAGCTTGTCATGTCTGGCAAGGGGAAGATTCTCGTCGACGAGGCATCAGGCAAGTCATCGCAGCCCTCGATATATGCCGGAGGTGACATCGTGCGCGGAGCCGCCACCGTCATCCTGGCCATGGGCGACGGACGCCGAGCCGCCAAGGCGATGTCCGAAGCCTTCGAGCGCATCATCTCGAACACCACACTCGGATAATCCCTCACGTTACCCAAAAAACAGAAAAAGTCAACAACCATAATATTAACCCTAATACCTTATCCTACAATGAAAGTAGTTACCTTAGGCGAGATCATGCTCCGCCTTTCACCCGCAGGGTGCAGCCGCTTTGTCGAAGTCGACAACTTCAACGTCATCTGGGGCGGCGGCGAGGCCAACGTGGCCGTATCGTGTGCCAACTATGGCCATGACGCCTATTTCATCAGCAAGCTTCCCAAGCACGAGATCGGCCAGGCTGCAGTCAATGCCCTGCGTCGCTATGGCGTGCACACCGAGCATATCGCCCGCGGCGGTGACCGTGTCGGCATCTACTATTGCGAGACCGGCGCCTCGATGCGTCCCTCGAAGGTGCTCTACGACCGCGCACACTCTGCAATCGCTGAGGCTGATCCCGCAGATTTTGATTTCGACGCCATCATGGAGGGTGCCGACTGGTTCCACTGGAGCGGCATCACCCCCGCCATCTCTGACAAGGCTGCCGAGCTCACCAAGCTCGCCTGCGAGGCTGCCAAGCGTCACGGTGTCACCGTCAGCGTCGACCTCAACTTCCGCAAGAAACTCTGGACCAAGGAGAAGGCTCAGAGCATCATGCGCCCCCTCATGCAGTACGTTGACGTCTGCATCGGCAACGAGGAGGACGCAGAGCTCTGCCTCGGCTTCAAGCCCGATGCTGACGTAGAGGGCGGCGAGACAAACGCCGAGGGCTACAAGGGCATCTTCGAGGCCATGGCCAAGGAGTTCGGCTTCAAGTATGTCGCATCGACCCTGCGCGAGTCTTTCTCGGCTACCCACAACGGCTGGAAGGCCATGATCTATGACGGCAAGGAGTTCTACGAGTCGAAGCGTTATGACATCAACCCCATCATCGACCGCGTAGGTGGTGGCGACTCGTTCTCCGGCGGCCTCATCCACGGCCTCCTCACCATGCCCACCCAGGGCGAGGCCCTCGAGTTTGCCGTTGCCGCATCGGCTCTCAAGCAGACCATCCCCGGCGACTTCAACCTGGTATCAAGAAAAGAAGTTGAGACCCTGGCTGGCGGCGATGCTTCCGGACGTGTACAGAGATAAGCTTTTGTGAACAGAATAGTGTAAAAATAAATCGAACTCACCTGTGTGGTAACATACAGGTGAGTCAGACTGTAGACAAAGCTCCTTCCTGTGAGGGAGCTTTTCTTGTGTCATGACTGCAAAAATTATGTACTTACAAGCATATAAGAAGTAGTGAAAATGCCGTATTTACGGGACTTTTCACTACTTTTTTGGTATAATGAAAGTATCAAAATAAAGGCGGTGTTTCCTATGATGACACAGAATGCAGATAAGAAAAGAGAACAGATTCAGATGTTCTGCATGGATGACCTTGTTCCGCAGGATCATCTGCTGCGCCTGATTGACCAGGCAATCGACTGGAGTTTTATCTATGAACTTGTGATCGATAAATACAGTGCAGACAATGGNCGNCCCAGNATGGATCCGGTCANGCTCATTAAAATTCCATTCATCCAGTATCTGTACGGCATCCGAAGNATGCGCCAGACAGTAAAAGAAATCGAAGTCAATGTCGCATACCGATGGTTCCTCGGTCTGGAAATGATGGACAAGGTTCCCCATTTCTCTACGTTTGGAAAGAATTATACCAGACGCTTTAAGGATACTGATCTTTTTGAACAGATCTTTTCCCGTATCCTGCAGGAATGCTATAAATACAGACTGATCGATCCTTCCGAGGTCTTCGTGGATGCCACCCATGTAAAAGCACGGGCAAACAGCAAAAAGATGCGGAAACGGATTGCAGATGAGGAAGCACTGTTCTTCGAAGAGCAGTTAAAGAAGGAAATCAACGAAGACCGGGAAGCGCATGGGAAAAAGCCTCTGAAAGAAAAGAAGGAAGATCCCAAAGATCCCCCCTCCTGTGGTGGCAGCTCTGATGGAAAAGAAGAAAAAACGGTCAAGGAAAGTACAACGGATCCGGAAAGCGGATGGTTCCGAAAGGGTGAGCATAAAAATGTTTTTGCGTATTCCGTGCAGACAGCCTGTGACAAAAACGGATGGATTCTGGGTTATAGTGTAAATCCCGGCAACCAGCATGACAGCCGGACATTTAAATCCCTGTATGATAAGATAAAAGACATTGGCATTCAGACACTGGTAGCCGATGCAGGATACAAAACACCAGCGATAGCAAAGTTACTTCTGGATGATGGTATCACACCGCTTCTACCGTATAAACGCCCCATGACCAAAGATGGTTTTTTCAAAAAAGCCGAGTATGTGTATGATGAATATTTTGACTGCTATGTATGCCCGAATGATCAGGTGCTGGCTTATCATACGACGAACCGTTCCGGATACCGGGAATACAAGAGCTGCGGAATCGTCTGTGAAGGATGTCCATATCTGAAGCAGTGCACAGAAAGCAGGGATCATGTGAAGGTAGTGACCCGGCATATCTGGGAGCCGTACATGGAAAAGTGTGAGGATATCCGGCATACGATTGGGATGAAGGAAGTGTATGCGCAACGGAAAGAGACCGTAGAGCGCCTCTTCGGAACAGCAAAAGAAAACCACGGATTCCGCTATACACAGATGATAGGAAAAGCCCGGATGGAAATGAAAGTCGGGCTTACGTTTGCCTGCATGAATCTGAAAAAACTGGCAAAGATGATAGCCAGGAAGGGAAAAAGGGGAGCCCAAAAGTGTTTATTATTGATCAAGTACACACTTTTTGAACCGAAAACAAGAAAAACGCTTCTGGAGTGCTGACCAAAAGCGTTTTGTCTACAGTCTGAGGCAGTCGGCTGACTGCCTTTTTCTTTGCAAGGAAATTCATTGAATGTTAAAAAAAAATATGGTATGATAAAAAGCAGAACAAAAGATATGAAAATTACGGAGGTTTTGCATAGAATGGAACAGTACAAGCAGGAATTTATTGAATTTA
>DAAQ01000045.1 GCA_001701225.1 Bacteroidales bacterium H5
CGGAGATTCCGCTACGGCCTCGTCTGATCCCGGATGACTTGATTGTCGTGTTCTTTGTAAACGCCGGTCTTTAGTATGGAATTTGACAGAGATCTCATTGTCTGCCTTGCGGCAGTACTCGTCTCTTGTACTTACTCAGTTGCAAATATTTCAATGTTCTTCTCGCCATTCGGAGGAGGGTCTCAGAATTGCTCTGCAAAGTTACGGACATCTTTCCGAACCCGCAAGAGTTTTAAGGATTTTAACAGAGTTTTAACATTTTGAGAACCGAACTTATCGGCATCTCCGTATGTTCTTACTCTTGCACCTCCTCTCTCGGAGGGCCGCTCCCGAAAAGCGAGTGCAAAGGTAGGCACTTTTCTCTCCCCTGCCAAATTTTTACTACCATTTAACACTTATTTAACACTTTTGGGGCGTTTTAGGGGGATTTAAGGGCAGTTTTGGCCATTCCGGCCCCCGGACGACGCAACACCGCGGGCGCTGCCCGCTGAACGGCGACAGGAGAAAGGTGGAGGGGTGAATATTAATGAGTGTTAATTATTTGTATATGAAACATATTTTATATAATTTTAGAGCCACACAGTTTTCAACACTTGTAATATAAGAACCTCATTATTCACACCATTACAAACCTCAACATAAGTGAAAAACAGTTATTTTATGAGGGGAACGTTCATCACAGCTCTGTCCCTCTCCGCCATGCTGACAGCGTGCAGCACGAAAACAGACCTTGCACCTGACGCAAACGAGCAGTACACACGGGATTTCATCAGACATTTCGGTAGTTTCGACCCCGGCCATGACTGGAACATGGCCACACGTGCCAGTGTGGAGGTCAACGCCTCGACACCGACAGACTATCGGGTGTATGCCGAGATTGACGGTCAGCGCTATCTCGCCGGGACATTCGAAGGTGTCGAGGGCACACAGACCCTGAGCGTGGATGTCCCCAAGGGTACCCAACGGGTGTCTGCCGAAGCCGGGAGCAGTTTTGGCGATACACCACTGGCATGGATAATTGCGGCCGAGGATCTCGGGCACAACGATTTTGATTTCAATGACGTGGTATTCGGCGTTATCAACTACAAGGTCTCGGGCTACAAGGGGACAGTGGAGATTGTTCCGCTTGCTGCCGGAGGGACACGGCCTATACATATATTATATAAAGGAAAGGAGATTGACGGCGGCGAGTTTCACTCGTGGTTCGAGGGGAACCACACCTCAGCAACTCCTATAAATGTGGGAGGATATAGCGCCAAGGGTATATCGAGGACACTTGAGGTGGGCACAGACTTCACCATGAGTTGCGTGGATGGAGAATCGAACATGGGAGGTTTTGCTATCCGTGTCGACAAACCAGGCGAACAGACATCGACCACCATCAACGCACCTGATTTCAATGCCGGAGTGCTGGAAGCTCCGCAGATGATATGTGTGCCGCAGACATGGCAATGGCCAAGCGAACAGACGCCAATCACGGATGCATATCGGGATTTCACGGCCTGGTGTGCCGACCAGACAGCGGCTACCGACTGGCACACGCGCCCGGAAGAGGGCATGACCATCGGGCATGATTTCGCCACACAGCTGCCCGAGAATGTGTTTGTGCTGGAGTGTGGTTCGCCAAATGAAACGATGGCCTATTCTAACGGAACCTATTATAAAAAATTCACATATACACTACCTGAAGAAGCACTAAAACAGCTAAATGCAACTAGGACAAGTACTCTCATTGTCTACATACCATTAGAAAACGACATGAAATATCATCTTGGATCATATGACAGCGACGCCACCTTCACTGGCAGGACCTCGACCAATGCTACCGAATTTACAATTCCACACGACAAAATCTCTTATTTCAATACAGAGCCATTGTTGGTGGTATCCTATATGTACTGCAGGGAAGACTTTTCTCAGAATATAATGATAGAAATCAACTAAAGGCCGCGGGCGCTGCCCGCTGAACGGGGACAGACGGGGGAAGGCCCGTCGTGGCATCCGCGACCAGCTTTGCCAACGGGCCGCGGGCGCTGGCCGCTGAACGGGAAGCATGCGCTATGGCTTTTTGCCGTGGCCTTTTGCCTTTTGGCAAAGGTCTGTGATTTTGGAGCGATTTTTTTGGGTTATGTCGAGGATTTTCACTACCTTTGCACCGCCATTACGAATCGTTGCGCCCTACCAGCGCATAGTTCAATCAATCAGAAACTCTCAATCATCTATCAGTCAGATAAGAAATGAAAGCAGACATCCATCCCTCCAACTACCGCGAAGTGGTGTTCAAAGACATGTCTAACGATGAGATCTTCATCACTCGCTCGACCGTGGCATCAAAGGAGACCATCGAGGTTGACGGTGTTACCTACCCCCTGGTGAAGCTTGAAATCACCTCGTCGTCGCACCCCTTCTTCACCGGCAAGCAGAAGCTCGTCGACACCGCAGGTCGTGTGGACAAGTTCATGAGCCGCTACGGCAACCGCCGCAAGAAATAATCGGCAGACTGACTTTTCAAGAAAGCATAACAACAGGGACAGATTCCTCAGCGGAATTGTCCCTGTTGTTATTATCATGCCTCAATATCCGCAGACATCATTTCACCACAATCGGCGAGCATGCGAAAGCGCTGATGCCGAACCGCTGCAGCACATCGCGCACGGCCATCGCGGCACGCACAGGAACCTTGTCTTCGGCAAGGTCGGGAGAGAAGGCGGCTATCGAACCGAATCCCGGCACGACGGCAAGGAAACCTCCGCCATAACTGCTGACGGCGGGAACGCCGGTCGAGAGCATCCAGGTCTTCCTGAAATGCTTGTGACCGCAGGTAGCAATCATTGCCGTAAGCGGCGCAGCAAGTTCGCAGTCGAATACGGGTGTCTGTGTCACCGGATTGTAACCCCCTGCCGCGATGGTCGCACCCATCGTGGCTATCTGCCCGGTGGTGACGAGCATCGAGTCGAGCTTGTCATAGAGGCCGAGCGCCACGTCGGTGGCATCATAAAGCTCATATCCGGCATTTGCAAGGACGTTGATGACATCCTTCTCGGCCGAGCGGGCCACATTGGCCTTGTAGAGATTATCGTCGAGCAGTGGCGACGACCCCATGAGCCCTATCATCATGTCTGAGATAATCTGCATCTTACCGTCGGCATCGCCCTGCGGACTCACCAGACTTATCATCCTCAGGCTCTTGGCATGCACACCCTTGGGGCGTACTGCGGCCGGCTTGTCATCGCCTGCGGAACCGTTGCGGCACGGGCATTTCTCGAACCGCATCTTGCCCACCAGCTCATCGACCCCCATCTGGGTAAGCAACTGCAGATAGACGGGCACCCGCAGCATCGAGCCCATGGCAAATGGCACCTGCATGTCTCCGGCATCAAACCGTGTGCCGTCGACAAGACACACAGACATGCCGAAGCAACCGCTGTTCATGTCGGCTACACGCGGCGATGGTGCAAGCGGAGCGCCACACGTGAAATTCCTGTATTTCTCACAAGCCTGAGCGACAGCCTCACCGAGAGAGGCCTTCTGAATAGTCTTTTCCATCTTCACATCCGTTTTTTTAGGTTATGATACAAAACTATTGTCTAAACCCTGCGGATAGAGAGTTTGTTGAGAAACACTATCCCGATTTTCAACTTTTTAACCTCGGTAAGCGTTAATTAAGCATATCTCACATCCTCTATAATACAATGAAACGTCATATAAACCTTCTGCTATTCTGTATGCTCGCAGCACTTGTATGCCTGGGAGCATGCAACAACGACACCTGGGACGAACTCCCCTCGCCCATCACCAACTTCATCTCACAGTATTTTCCGGGAAGCGGCGTGAAAAGCTATAACGAGTATGACGACATGTTCAGGGTCCAGGTCAACAACGGCGTGACACTGATATTCGACAGCGAGTATCAATGGACCGAGATCGACGGCAACGGCTCGCGACTGCCCGAGGTGCTGATGTACGACCAGCTCCCCCCGGCCCTGTTCTCATTCCTCCAGAGCACCGAGCAGCAGGACAAGGTCTATGGCATGAAGAGAGACAAGAAATTCTACAAGCTCACCATGCTCGACACCGTACTCACCTACAACATCCAGACAGGCTCCGTTACCTATCCCGAAGAGACACCCGCATAGCCATAATCCAGACGTGACAATAAATCCCTAAGGCGCAATTATTTGCGAGCCATTCGCCAAATAATTGCGCCATAATTTTGTCAATCCGGCAGAAAAGAGTATCTTTGCGGATATTTATACCATGTAAATACTTACCTTACTTTTTACAATATCCTATCTGCATGAAAAAGACAGCAATAGCAACTCTATTTCTTGTGCTGAGTCTTCTCCTTGCCCCCCTTGCAGGCGCCGCACAGCGCGAGGCCTTCCCGGGAGCCGAGGGTTATGGCCGCATGACCACAGGCGGCCGTGGAGGCGCCGTCTACCACGTAACCACCCTTGAGGACAACGATCAGCCCGGCTCGTTCCGTTATGCCTGCAACCAGAAAGGCACCCGCACCATCGTCTTCGACGTATCGGGCACCATCTACCTGACCTCCGAGCTGCGTCTGCGCGAAGGCAACGTCACCATCGCGGGCCAGACCGCTCCGGGCGACGGTATCTGTATCGCCGACTACCCCTTCTCAATCTCGGCGTCCAACGTCATCATCCGCTTCGTGCGATTCCGTCTCGGCAACCGTCAGGTGGCCTACCATGAGGGTGACGGCCTCGGCGGAATGGACCAGAGAGACATCATCATCGACCACTGCTCGGTGTCATGGAGCATCGACGAGTGCCTCTCGGTCTACGGTTCCACAGACATCACCGTACAGTGGTGCATCGCATCGCACTCGCTGCAGAACTCGGGCCACTCCAAGGGCGCACACGGCTACGGAGGCAACTGGGGCGGACGCCGCGCCAGCTATCACCATAACCTCATAGCCAACCACTCGTCGCGCACACCGCGCCTCGGCCCGCGTCCCGGCACACAGGAAGAGGAGCAGATGGACTACCGCAACAACGTCGTCTATAACTACGGCTCAAACGGATGCTATGGCGGCGAGGGCATGAACGTCAACATGGTCAACAACTACTACAAGCCAGGCAAGACATCCAACAGCCGCAAGAGCCGCATCGCCGGACTCGGCATCCGCACCCTTGACTATTGCTTCGACAAGAACACCACGATAGCCAACTATAACCGCGCCCTGGGCACCAACGTGACCACCGCCTCGGTACGCCGCATCAACGGAGCTGCCGCCAACGGATACAACCAGCTCGTCATAGGCAGCAAGATATACACCATCGACATGGAGACAAACACCATCGACCACGAGGGCACCAAGATAGAGGTGGCCTGGAACGGATGGAAACCCATGTTGCACAAATGGGGCACCCTCTATGTCGACGGCAACTACAATCCGCTCGACGCTGCCGTGACAGCCGACAACTGGACCACAGGCATCTACTCGCAGATCTCGGCCAGCTCGAACGACAACATGTGGAACGACCAGATCAAGCAGGACATCAAGCTCGACACACCCATCGAGTATGTCTATACCACCACACACAGCGCACAGGATGCCTATGAGCGCGTGCTCGCCTATGCCGGCACATCGCACAGGCGCGACGCATACGACGACATCGTGACCGCCGACGTCCGCAGCGGCAACGCATCATTCACATCTACAGGCATCATCGACAGCCAGAACCAGGTCAAGTATGCCGATGGCACCACCGGGTGGCCCGCGCTCAAATCAGAGACCGCCCCTGTCGACAGTGACGGCGACGGAATGCCCGACGCCTGGGAGACAGCCAACGGCCTCGACCCCGCCAATGCCGCCGACGGCCGCAAGCGCGCCTCGAACGGATATACCAACCTCGAGAACTACATCAACTCGCTCGTCGAGAACATCATCGCAGCCCAGAACGAGGGCGGCAAGATGCTCACCGGCAACCTCGAATCGACCGATCCCGGTGTCGAGCTGCCTGAATACAAAGACGATGGCCTTACAGAATATGTCCTTGCCCCCAGCACCTACCTCTCGTCAGAGGGCTCGACATGGAAGTTTGACGACGGATTCAGCATCGACAACAACCTCAACCGCGCCTACACTGCCGGAGAGCAGGACTGCATGAGGTTCAACACCGCCGTGGTCCATACCGTAAACATCCCCGACGGCATGAGCGTAGCCAAGGTAGAGCTGTTCGGATACTCGAGCATCAGCACCAGTGACTCGTGGTTCACCGAGTTCAACGGAGCAGACGGCTCACAGTACATCTTCCCCCGCAAGGACGGCTCGACCATCAAGACGGCATCGCACACCATCGAGTTCACCGACCCCGTCTCGGGCTCGTTCTCGTTCAAGGTAGGCGGCACGACAATGTTCATGAACCTGCGCCTCTCGGCCTCTTCCGACTCAGGCATCAGCGACATCGTCGTTTCCGACGGAGCCGACAGCACCGACACCCGCATATTCAACATGATGGGTATCGAGGTCAAGGCTCCTCTTGCCCCCGGCATCTACATCCAGGGCGGACGCAAGTTCATCGTCAGATAAGCAGCGACGCATCTGCATAAGCACCGGCCGCCGGAGCCCGAAATGGTTCCGGCGGCCAATTTTTCTGAACACCGCGGTATACCAAAGCGTTGTCACTATGACAACAAACAGAACAAAGACAATGACATCCCCACGCTTCACACCGCGGCAATACACAGTCATCACCGCAACACGCAACGACATACTGCAGTTCCGCCCCATGCTCCTGAACGACATCCCCGTCATCAGGCCATATCTCGAGGCGGCACCCTGGCGCACATGCGACTTCACCATCGGAGGCCTGCTCATGTGGGCACAATATTTCAGCTACTCATACGCCATCTCTGGCGACACACTCTTCATCAAGGGGGTCACCGAGGACGATGTCACACGTCCGGCATTCTCGCTCCCCATAGGCGCGATGCCGCTCGACAGGGCCATAGAGAAACTTAAGGACTACTGCCGCGCCCACGACGCCATGCCACTGACATTCTCAGCCGTACCCGAAGGGGGCCTTCAGGCTCTCAGGGCTCTCGGCGCTACTGCCGTCACACCCCTCGACGACTGGAGCGACTATCTCTACGACGCCTCGGCACTCGCCACACTCTCGGGCAAGAAACTCAACAAGAAGCGCAACCACGTCAACCGTTTCATGGCCGACAACCCCGGATACAGCTTCGAGACACTCACCCCACGCCTGATACCCGACGTCATACGGTTTTTCGAGGCGACACACCTCCCCCTCTCAAAACCAGCCATAGCCGATGTCGAGCGCGAACAGGTGCTCGATGTACTGCGCCATGTTGACCAATACGGATTTGAGGGGGCTGTGCTCTCGACTCCTTCCGACGGCATAGTGGCCTTCACGCTCGGCGAGGTGATAGGCGACACCCTATATGTGCATATCGAGAAGATGTCTCACGACATCGCCGGAGCCGGTGAGACCATAAACCGCCTCTTCGCCTCCATGATGACCACCATCCACCCGTCGGTACAATATATAAACCGCGAGGAAGATGTCGGCGACCCCGGGCTGCGCCACGCCAAGGAATCATATCATCCCCTCGAGCTTCTCAAAAAATACAACGTCACTATGTGACACACCAGCAAAAAAGCAACCCGGCGCGATGCGCCGGGTTGCCTTTATTTGATTCGGGCTGAATAAGCTTAGAGGACGAACTTGTAGCTGCGGCCGTTGACAACAGCGATATAGACGCCGGAGGCGAGGTTGCCGAGGTCGTTGACAGCGCCGAGCGATGCCACATAGCGGCCATCGACAGAATAGAGCGCACCGGCCGAGATGTTGCCATGGATGCTGAGGGTCTTGCCTGCGAGCGAGAAGACGACGTCACCGTCGGCCTTCACGTCAGCAATGCCGGACTCATTTTTCTCCTTGACCTCGACGTTGCCGATCTGGAGGAAGCACATGAAATCGTCGGGCACAGGCTCGACAAGGTGCACGCCGACACATCCGATTGTCGAACCCTGCGGAATATCGGCGGTGTATTTCATGAATCCGGCAGTCCCGGTCTCGGGGTCGGGATAAGGAAGCTCGACAGCAGCGTCGGCCAGCTTGGTCATATCGGCATAGTCTGCGGTAGCGCCGAAGCAGAGCTCGACCTTAACGGGAGTATAGCGCGATGTATATGCGCGGGCATAGATGCTGAACTCATATTTCTTGTCGGCCTCGAACTTGACGGGAGCCGAGATGAGCCAGTCATCAGCATCACACAGACGCGAGTCTACGGAGGTCGGTGTGAGGATATACTCTGCGCCACGCTCGTAGTCGCCGAAAATATCGTGGCTCATGGTGCTGTAGAAAATCCACGAATACGAGTCATTGTTAGCGTCGAAAGTCATCCAGCGGTTGGGGATGGCCTGCTGGTCCTCGAAATCCTCCTCTACAGGTGTCTCAAGAGCCGGACCGAGGATACGTGCGCCGGTTGTCACGGTTGTGGAGCCGACCTCGTTGTATGCCTCGATATCATACCAGTAATTGAGGAGACGGCGTATATTGGTGTCATGGAAAGTCGTCTCAGCGATTCCCTGGGCCACCGTGCGGTTGTCGGGACGGCGGATTACATTATACCTCACGTCGGCAGCAACAAACACGCCCTCATGCTTGCCGGTGACAGGTGCTGTCCACGACAGGGAGGCACCCATGAAATCGGCATCTGTAGCGACAGCCACATCTCCGACCTCGCCGGGAGCATCCTTGCCCACATAGGCAAAGACAGAACCCTTCTCGCCGTCGCCGTTTCCGTTGAAGGCTATCACGTCATAGCGATACTCGCCATTGGTGGGGACAGCGTTGTCCTCGTATGTCATTTCCTGACCTACAGCGGCATCCGTGAAGAGCTTCACCTGCTCGCCGTTGCGGAAAAGCACCACGCCATTGAGGCGGTCGATGGCATTGCCCGCAAAGTCGGTCGTGGGATTGGTCCAGCTGATGGTGGCGCTCAGCTTCTCAGGGTCAGGGGTCACGGCTGTGACCTGCGACGGAGCCGCGGGAGCCGAGAATGAAGATGCGGCAGGTATATACATCGACATGAAGGTCGCATTGATGCCGATAGGCCCGAGCTGGGTCATGGTGATGTTGTTGGGGTCCGAGAGGTCGATCTCCTGAAGCTGCACATCGTATGTGTCGTTGCTGTGGCAGTTCGATGCCCAGTAGAGCTTGCCGTTGCCACGGTCAAACTCCATGGTCTGGAGACTCATCATGCCTGAGAGGCCGGTATCGAACACCTGTGTGAGCACGCCGGTCTGACGGTTGATGCGATAGAGGATACCGGTATTGCCGATGGTATAGAGCTCACCTGCAGGCGATGCGGCCAGTGTCGCGCCGTCCTGAAGGTCGCACAGATGGGTGAAAAGTCCTGTCTCGGGATTGACCTCGAAGAGCTTCGAGCCGTATTCATAACCGATTGCATAGAGCTTCTTTGACACATAGTCGTATGTCATGTCGGTAGGCTTCATCTCTTCGACCCCGGTGTTCCACATACCGATTTTTGTCACGCGGCCATTGTAGGTGTTATAGCTGAACATCTCCTGAGCCTTGGGAGCCTCGAGCGACGAGTAGAGGTAGGGGCACAGGTAGAGGATTCCGTCTATACCTGCTCCGGCATAGACGCCATAGGTGCCTTCGGCCGAGTGGTCGAAAAGCAGCTCCGAATCATAGCAGGTATCGAAATACTGGCGCGCCACGCCCCACTGGCGGTCAAAAGCGGAATTGTTAAGAAAATAACCGTAGAACGGGCGGTGCACCTGGTCCAACGCGCTGGCGGCCACAGCCCTGAGCCCGGCTGTCATGCCCGTGGCGAGCATCACACCCAGCACAAAAGGTCGTAAAAATTTTCTCATCTATGATAATATTGGTTTTAGTGATTTTGCCATTACAAACAGATGACAAAATTACATATTAAATATTGGTCAAAATGGAAATCAATGTTAAATAATATTAAATCCACAATGTTTATTAGATTTTGTACGATTTGAGACATCATGATTGGAGATTTTTTACCAATTTTGCATCGTCAATCCACACGGTGCTGTCTCCCCACAGTCAGATCAACTGTGACAATAACATATTTAGGTTTAAGTCGTCTGTACGATACCTGAAGATATATCATATCGCATTTCATCAACATGAAGCTCAAAACATTACTGACCTCCGCCACATTGGCCCTGGTACTTCCGAACGCTATGGCTGTCCCGGCCAAACCCGGCATACACACCTTCACACAGCCCGACGGCACGGTTATCGAGGCCTCACTCGTGGGCGACGAGCATTTCCACTATTACCGTATGGCCGACGGCACGGAACTATTGCGTGACGCCGACGGATTCCTCCGCAAGGCCGATGCCTCGCAGATACTCTCCATGCAGAACAAGGCCATGGCCAGGGAAGCCACCATGCCCGGCACCATCAGGCAGACATTCCCCACCACGGGCACAGTGCGCGGCCTCATCATCATGGCCGAGTTCCAGGACAAGAAATTCCTCCCCAAGACCACACGCGAGTATATCGACACCAAGGTCAACTCAGAGAACTTTGTCTCTGACGAGGCCCTCGGCAGTGTGGTCGACTATTTCCGCGAGCAGTCAGGCGGCGCGTTCACACCCGTATTCGATGTCGTGGGCCCCGTCACCCTCCCCAAGAAATGTGCCGACTACGGCCTCAACGAAGACCTGGTGAACTTCTATCGCGACGCCTGTATTGCCGCCGACACCCAGGCCGGGGTCGATTTCAGCCTATATGATGTCAACAATGACGATTTCGTCGATTTCGTCTTTGTCATCTTCGCCGGACACGGCGAGGCTCAGGGTGGCTCGTCAGACTGCATCTGGCCCGCGATGATGTATCTCGAGAACTCGGTCTATGACTATTTCGACGACAAGAACCTCAACGTCGCCGCCTGTGCCTGCGAGCTCAAGGACGCCGAAGGAGAGGAATGGGATGGCGTCGGCACCATCTGCCACGAGTTCAGCCACATACTCGGTCTCCCCGACGTCTACGATGCCCGCTACAGCGGCGGCTACGGCATGGGACACTACGACATGATGGACGTGGGCCCCTACAATGCCGACGGTCGTATCCCGGCAGGATACACCGCCATGGACAGATACACCGTAGGATGGCTTGACCCCGTGGTGCTCTCCGAACCGGCAAAGGATGTGGAGCTCCCCTCGCTCGTCGAGAGCAACAAGGCATATTTCATAGTCAACCCCGACAATGCCGACGAATATTACACACTTGAGAACCGTCAGCCAGTAGGCTTCGATGCCGGGCTTCCCGGCCACGGCCTCATCATCAGCCACATACACTACGACCCTAAGATCTGGAGCCGCAACACGGTCAACTCACCCTCGCAGTCGGGCTACGAGCACATACAGCTCATGGCCGCTGACAACAAGTGGGTAGCCAACCCTGCCGGCGAGGCGGCCGACCCCTTCCCCGGAACCGGCGGAGTCACTGAATTTACCGACGACACCACCCCTGCGGCCACATGGCACACAGGCTCGTCGGCCAAAGTCGGCAAGCCCGTCACCAACATCCGCGAGAACAGCGACGGCCTCATCACCTTCGATTTCGACATACTCAACAGCGGCATCAGCCGTCCCGGCACCGCAGAAGAGACCGGCATATCGGGTGGCAGAGGCTTCATCATCGCTCCCCGCGACGCCCGCATATATACCCTCGCAGGCATCGAGACCACACGCACCGGGCTCGCACCCGGCATCTATCTGGTCAAGACCGCCGACCGCTACACCAAAGTGATCGTGAGATAAACACCAACCATTCAATATTTCCATCATGAAAAAAAATCTACTTTTTTTGTTCATGACCCTGTTCCTGACGTCCGTCACAGCCGGTGCGTATAACGTGCGGTGGATGATTGACAACCCGGAGAACATCAAGGTCACCACAAACGCCGGATATGGCCGTGTCCTCGAGATCGTGAACGACATGTCGACCGTCGAGGATGCCGACAATCCCCTGCTCATCGAGGGGGTAAACGGTGCCACCATCACCTCGCTCTCGCTCAACATGCAGGAGGTATCTCCCGCGGGCGACGGCGCATACCGCATCGGCATCACCCAGAACTCGATGATACAGATAACCACCCAGGGTGGCTCGGGAACACAGACGGTGAGCCCCTATTTCTTCATCATGGCCGATGACAATAACTCGGCCTCGGCCATCATCACCTATGGCGACGGCCAGCAGGTCACCAACGGCATGCAGGCCACTGTCGACGTGAACACCGAGTTCACCATCACCCCCGCCCCGGCCTACGAGATCACCAACGTCGAGAGCTTCAACCGTGGCCCCGTGCGCAACAACGGCGACGGCACATATACCTACACCGCCACAGTCGAGGGAGACTACGTATATGTCTACACCAAAGGCAACGGCACCAAATTCACCGTAAACATCGACTTTGCCCAGAACGTCAACGTCTTCACCGGCATCAGCTCGACCGAGACCGAGACACCCTGCACCGTCTACAGCGGCGCCAACCAGCTCAACGTACCCGCCGACCAGGACTACATTCAGTTCTATGCCACCGACGGGGCATCTATCGTCAGCATCACCCGTAACGGCGAGCCCGTATCGGGCGCAGGCTACCGTCCCTGGCGTGCCATGCTTGCCGCAGGCGACGTGTTTGACGTGACCACACAGGGCAAACCTGTCACCGTCAAGTTCTCGGCCCTCGAGAACCAGGCCGCCCTCGAGAACTACACCTTCACCAGCGGCGGCACCGAGCTCTCCCTCTCGGGAATGTCGGCCACCGCAGACCTCCATCTTGGCGATGTCGTGACCGTAGCACCCAAGGGCGCGACCAAATTCAATTATGTCTATGGCTCGGGCATACAGACCATCGACTCCAACACATTCCGCATCACCAAAGAAGACTGCGAGGTATGGGTATCCGGCGAGAAGGCTACCGGAGTCAGCATCAACGTCTCGGATGCAGCCCAGATTGTCGTAAGGCAGTCTAACGGCTACGGAGAGGCAGTGACCCTCCAGACCGGCCTCAACACCTTCGACCTCGCCGCACTCGGCAGCCCGCTCCAGATCACAGCCGCCCAGGGATGCGAGATTATCAGCGTCACACTCGACGGCACACCCCTCACCCGCCAGAACAACGGCTCATATCTTGCCAACCTCACCGAAGGATGCTACATCGACATCAAGAGCCGTGAGATACCCTCAGATGTCGCAGTCACATTCATGTGCCTCACCCCCGGCTTCTACGAGGGTGTCGAGGTCACAGTCAACGGCGAGGTCAAGACCCTCGGCACTGACGTGGCCAACATCACCGTCCCCTTCGAGGCCGTGGTCAACATCAAGGCTAAGTTCGGTTATGTCCTCACCGACGTGACCTCAGAGAGCGGCTTTGCCATCACATCCGAAGAGGGCGTATTCCAGTTCGTCGCCGACCGCGCAGGTTCAGTGACACTCTTCGGCAACAAGATTGAGGCCGGCGAGAACCAGGCCATCCTCTCACTCAGCGCCGACAATGCCGGAGTAAACTTCTACGAATACTCAGGCGAGACACTTGTTCAGATCCTCACCACCGAAAACGTGAATGTCGTGACCAAGGGCAACACCCTCCAGATGCGCATCTTCACATCCAACCTCTTCATCGGCAATGTCACAGTCAACGGCACCCCCATCACCGTCGGCAATGACGCCCGTGTGGTTGACTATATCATCGAGGGAGATGCCGACATCGCAGTCGAGACATATTCCAAGGTAGACGTATCTGTCTACGACGTCGCCGATCCTGTCAACCATAGCTTCATCGGCAAACTCTACATCAAGGTAGGCGACGAGCTCCTCAAGAACTATAGCGCCGCCGTAGGCGAAACCATCACCCTTGTGAGCGAGACAGCCGCCGGATATCAGCTCGACTACATCAAGCGCATATATCCCGAGAGCGATGTCGAGTATGGCGACACCTACACCATTTCTGAGGCAGACCTCGAGAACAACCTCGTCATCTTCCAGGGCGTCTACAGCGTAAGCTCGGAAACCCCCTCTTATGTCATCCGCTGCAACCAGACATGGGTTGACAACGAGCTTGTCGGCTATGTCCTGATTGACAACAACGGCACTGAGGTCAAGGAACTCCGCTTCCTCGAGGGCGACGAGGTACACCTCAACGCCTATGCCCGCGATGACTATGAGACCGTACGCTTCATGCTCTGGCGCGACAACAGCGTCACACTCAGCAACCCGTATATCGTCAACGGAGCCGATGCCGACACCGAAGGCGTTATTGACATCACTGCTGAATTCCGCCCCAAGGGTTCGGGCATCGGTGAGGTAAGCGTCAACGGCGCCATCAGCTACGACAGGGCACTCGGCCAGCTCACCGCCGACGGCACCATCCGCGTCTACAACACCACGGGACGCCTCATCCTCACCTCTGACGGAGGCACCCTCAGCGTCCAGACCCTCCCCGCCGGCATCTACATCGCCGTAACCGACAACGGCACCCTCAAATTCGCCAAGTAATCCCCTGACCCAATACCCAGAAAGGTGCATAGGCCCCACGGCCCATGCACCTTTTTTCATACCCGGACCCAGAGTGACGTCACCCATCCCTCCGAATGAGCCACACATGATATGTTGCTATCCATGACATCGGCCCTCGCGGGCCTCGGAATCCACCATCCCCCCATGTCATTACCCCGCACATCGTCGCCGAGAAGCAGCCGCGCCATATCAGGCCCGCAGGGCCGTCCTCATCCTTTCCTGTCTATAATCTATTTGTTTCAATCAATATATTTATATTTTTTTAAAATATATATAAAATTATTTGCATAGTTTAAAAATACCACATATCTTTACCACAGATTTTCACGAATTGCATTTCTATAAACCCTCCACCTGACAAAATTAGTTATATGAAAAAAATAATTCTGCATCCCACTCCGCAAAAGAGTGCCCTCTGTTGATTTTAGCCATCAAACCGAATAAAGGCGCCCGAGCTATATACCTTACTTTCCGAACTACATGTCAATTACTATTATGAGAATAAATAAAACCCTGTTGTTGAGTTTACTGACTCCCTGTTTTGCCCTGTCGCTCCATGCCGAGGTCACGGACAGCATTGCAGAACCCGCCTATGACCTGTCGGAGGTGACGGTGACGGCACAGAACACCACACTACTTCCTGACGGATATGCCGCCAGGCCTACCGACCGACAGCGCAAGACGTCCGACTCGGGCCTGTCACTGCTCGAGCATATGCAGCTGCCGATGCTGAGGATTGACCCGCTGAGCAAACAGGTGTCGTTCAACACCGGCGAGCGCGCGGCATATTTCATCAACGGTATCCCGGCAACCGAGGCGGAGGTAAAGGGAATAAGACCCGCAAACGTGAAGCGTATCGAGATATTGCGTGACCCGACAGGCTCGCAGTTCGAGGGGAAGGATGCGGTGGTAAATTTCATTGTCAGGGATATAAAGTATGGAGGATATGTCAACGCCGACGCGACGCAGACATTTATCTACAACACCGGCAACTATGGGGTCTATTCGAAATATGCCACAGACCGCTGGACATTCCAGGCCACGGGAGGCATGAGCTATGTACGCTCGCACGGCGACTCGATACACCAGACGGCACGATATGCGTTCAGTGACATGCAGACGATAGAGCTATTGCAGAAGACATGCGAGACCCGGCACCTGCAGCGCGAATATTACGGCGGTCTACAGGCCGTGCATCGGGATACAGCGGGAAATACACTTGTCATAACAGCCGGGGCACGCAAGTTTGCCACCCCCGACATCACCCGGGCGGGTGCATACACTCTTGACGGTGTGACCACCACAGACATGCGATGGAAGACATCATCGGAGGTGGCGCCATACCTCCAGGCCTCGTATCTTCTGAAACTCAACGCCCTCCAGCTCAAGGTCAACGCAGGTGTCTCCGGCTCGTTCAACGACAGCCGCTCGGCCTTCAGCTCGGCAGACGCCTCGATACTCAACGGCATATCCGAGAAAGCGGTCACCCCGACCCTCGCGGTCTATGCCGACAAGGAGCTCGGGACACACGACGTGGTGACCGCCCTCGCCGAAGGCACAGCCGCATTCTACAGGACACACTACACGGGCACGGTAACCTCCGAGCAAAACCTAACCCAGCAGAGATACAAGGCCGGAATGAGATGGAAACATACATTCAACGACAGTTGGAACATTCAGACAGGCGTGGCAGTCCCTGTCTCTGTGCTCGGGTATAATGACGCATCGCCGATTACCGACGTGTATCCCGACCTGTCGCTGTCGGGGCGTGGCAACATAGCCGGACACCACTCTCTGAGCCTGTCGGCGAGATACACCCGGATACCACTCATAGTATCGTCGTTCAACGACATACGCAGGCCCGACACTGGGTTCGAGGGTACCGCGGGCAACCCCGACCTGACGATGACCCGCTATACCGACATGCGGTTCTCGTATCTGTGGCTGAAGAGCAACACCATGCAGTTTGGCGCAACTGCCGGTTGGACCAACAGACGCCACAATGTCGAAGTGGAATATTTTCCGGCAGACGGGATAATATATAACAGGCTTGCCAACCGTGGCATAGCCAACCTGCTCGATCTGTCGATTAACGCATATATATCGCTGTTCTCGGGGCGTCTGGTACTCAGCCCCTATCTTCTCGTGAGCCACGTGTACTCTAACGGAATATATCCGATAAATTTCTGGAGTCCGTGGGCAACCCTGTCGTTGACCTACATGCCTACCGACCATCTCTATGCCATGCTGTATGCAAGTACGCCCGGGTCCAAGACCTACTATAAGAACCGTGGAGGATATGCGAAAGACCGCGACTACATGCTCTACCTTCAATTCGGGTATTACCGTGACAATTTCTCTGCCAGACTCACGTATCTGCCGCTCAACCGCATGAGCCGGGAAACCTACACCGCCACCAACGGCACAACCGACATCTTTAACCGCGAATGGGCCAACTCAGGCAAACACCGCATAGAGGTCAGTGTGAGCTACTGTTTCAATTTCGGCAAGAAGACATCGGTCGAGAGACTGTATATCAACGACATGCGCGACTCGAGCGTCAGATGAAAAGATTCAGCATGACGCAAGACAGTGCGGGAAATGTAGTCGACAATCTCCGTGCTGAATCGACCATTTGCAGGTATCTTATCAGGCCCGCAGAGCCGTCGGAATTCACCAATCCCCATGTTGTTGAGGAACAGCCGCACATCCCCACAGGCCCGCAAGGCATGGCTTCCTCCGCATCTCGTATACATCCGCCCCGCTTTGCGGGGCACGGGATGGTAGCCCCGAGGCTTGCCTCTGGGGAGGGGATTCCAAATCCTATTCGGGTGCCCGCAGGGTATCCGGGAATATACGCGAAAACATGGCGAATATTCCACGACCCCTGACGGGGCCGTATTCATAATAATTTCGCAATCCCCCAAGGCAAGACCTTGGGGCTACTTTACCGTGCCCCGCACAAGGCGGGGCGATTTTACCCCTTAATTACATACCCAATCTGACCGTCGTGAACGTGCCCCACATGGGGCAGCACCCTATCACTATTTACATCATATCAACCACATCTCAGGCCCGAAGGGCCGTCGTCATGGATAGCCCCGGGTGACCATCGGGAACCCGGGGGAGAGAAAACATATTTATGAATGAGCCCCGCAAGGGGCGATGTCATAGGTCGCTATTAATGACATCACCCCTTGCGGGGTTCAGCTTGTTTATATCTACCCGACCCCCAGTTCCCTGCGGTCACCGGGGGCTATCCATGACATCGGCCCTCGCGGGGCCTCGGAATCCACCAATCCCCATGTTGTTGAGGAACAGCCGCACATCCCCACAGGCCCGCAAGGCATGGCTTCCTCCGCATCTCGTATACATCCGCCCCGCTTTGCGGGGCACGGGATGGTAGCCCCGAGGCTTGCCTCTGGGGAGGGGATTCCAAATCCTATTCGGGTGCCCGCAGGGTATCCGGGAATATACGCGAAAACATGGCGAATATTCCACGACCCCTGTTGGGGCCGTATTCATAATAATTTCGCAATCCCCCAAGGCAAGACCTTGGGGCTACTTTACCGTGCCCCGCACAAGGCGGGGCGTCACCACACGACCCATCACAATACATTCCACCCTCACGACATAATTCCATTGCGGACAACCGCGCCTAACCAACCGATTGCACGCGCCTCATCAGGCCCGCAGGGCCGTCGTCATCCCTGACCACGGGTGATGATCGGGAACCCGGGGAACACATCGCCCTCCATTCTTACCCGATGGGACACGGGAGATTATAAACATTTATTAAAAAATATAGGATAAAATTTGCACAATTCGTTAGGAATAACGACATTTGCAGTTGAATCCACGCCGATGGCACAAGAGAGTGCCGGTTGCGGGTGGGTTCATTATTTATGGAACAGCGTTTACTCGACGCAAGTTTTTTGGCTCCTGAGAATCTCGCAAATTCTATTATTCTGTCAAGAAACCTTGCAACAGTAGATGCCTCGGGTATGTTATATACTCCCCCCGCTGGGATGCGCGCAAGCGCTTCCCTATCGGGGTGTGACGGATATAGATGTATCGGCGTGGGCTTCTGCGTTGCTCGTTTCTACAGAATAGGGCAATGCGAGAGCCTTTAGGAGCGGAGACGAGCAAAAGTACAGATTCTCACGCTCTTTCTTTTTTATTCACACACAAGAAAACACACCTCCGTCCGGGGAATCTATGGAGGGAAACACACTATCATGAAAAAGGAGAGAAACGAGGAGCTCCAGTCACGCCGCGAGTTCTTCAAAAACGCCGCAAAGGGCGTCCTTCCCATCCTCGGTGCAATCGCACTCGCCAATATGCCGCTTGCCTCTATTGCCAAAGAGAGCAAAACAATCAACGATTGCTATAGCGGATGCACCACAACTTGCTCTGGCGGCTGCAAAGGAGCATGTTCCGGATGTAAAGCCGGATGTTCAGGCACATGCATGAGCGGATGCACAGGCGGTTCTGCAAGCCGTTGACATTTCTATTTGGAACAGGATGGATAAAGTAACTATCCTGTTCCAAATATATTCCGATTTCTATGACAAATACAGGAGATAAATGGAAAAAATCAAAGAGATTGATCGTGGGTGGAAGGAAGGGAGTGCACGAGTTATCACTTTTATAGTGACCAAAGATTGTCAGCTCGCATGCAAATATTGTTATCTCGTAGGAAAAAACGACAAAGAACGCATGTCATGGGAGACGGCTCGCAAAGCAATTGACTATATTCTCAACCATGAATATGATTTCGCGGAAGAATCTGTGATATGGGATTTCATAGGAGGAGAACCCTTCATTGAAATAGACCTCATAGACAGAATATGTGACTATATCAAGAAGGAGATGTATGTACGCAACCATCATTGGTTCAATTCATATCGTTTTTCTGTATCAACAAACGGCATTAACTATGGTTCTGAAAAAGTACAGAGTTTCATTAAGAAAAACATAAATCATCTATCTATAGGCATATCCATTGATGGAACAAAGCGGAAACATGACCTTAACAGAATATGGAAAGATTCATTCCCTGAAAAAGGCTCTTATGAAAATGTTATAAACAATATTCCCTTATGGCTTTCACAATTTCCTGATGCTGGAACCAAAGTCACCATCTCGTCAGAAGATATAAAATATATTTCAGAAAGTGTCCTTCATCTATATTCTCTTGGAATACATAATGTCAATATCAATGTTGTATTTGAAAACGTATGGCAAGAAGGAGATGACGACCTATATGAAGAACAACTGATAACTCTTGCGGATTCCATAATTGACAATGGATACTATGACGATTACTCATGTTCTTTCTTTATGGAAAATATAGGGAAACCGCTCGACAATGTTACAGATAATAAAAATTGGTGCGGCTCTGGAAGAATGTTAGCTGTGGATTCAGCGGGATACTTTTATCCTTGCAACAGATTTGCAGCTTTTTCCCTGCGCTCCAAGCGGCCCATTATCATAGGCAATGTCGATGACGGCATCGACGCCAACAAACTGAGGCCGTTCCTGACCCTCGACCGCACAACCCAGTCGCCACAGAAATGTATCGACTGCGAGGTTGCCTCGGGATGCGCGTGGTGTCAGGGCGAGAACTATGACGCCGCCGACACCGACACGGTATTCCAGCGCTCGACCGCCATCTGCAAGATGCACAAGGCCAGGGTACGCGCCAACAACTACTACTGGAACAAGCTATATCGCAAACTTGAGCTCGAAGGACGGCGCGAGGAGTTCGAACAGTCACACCCCAAAACCACGTCACAGCCATGCTGAAATATCTTGTCATAGACCTCTGCGACACATCAGTGTCATACTGTCATTACGGCAATCCCTGCACCGCCCCACGGCTCATAGACCCCGACACCCTGAAGCGGGCCATATTCGCGGCCATGAAGGAGAACCTGAACATACAGTTTGTCTACCCGTCCTATACCCTCCCCGACACCCTCAAGGCCGTCATTGACACCATAGACCACACGGATATAGTCCCTGCCGGATGCGATGACAGGAAGTTGGTCGAGGATGCCGACATAGTGGTATTTGACGGGTGGGAAGAGACCCGGGGTTTTACATTCCGTCCGGGACAGGCATACGTCATACGCACGGATATGGACACGCTCACGGCCAACGGCGATACCCTCAGACACATCATCGCCAAGGCAGACCGCATCAATGTCGTCGTCACCGACCTCGATACCCTCACCGACGCGCAGCTCGAGGAATACCCGGCGTTCCTTGCCGGACTTATCCCGGCAGTGACCGCCGAGTATGGACGCAGACACGCCGTGCAGCTCAACCTGCTCACCGACCGCATGCTGCTCGACGGCATGAACAACTGCAACGCGGGCGACGAGAGCATAGCACTCGCACCCGACGGCAAGCTCTATGTCTGCCCTGCCTTCATGCACGACGGCTCGCAGCCAGTCGGCACCCTCGGCACCTGGGCCGACGGGGAGCTCGACATAAAGAACCGGCAGCTCTACCGCCTTGACCACGCCCCGATATGCCGCAAGTGCGACGCATGGCACTGCCGCAGGTGCGTGTGGCTCAACCGCCGCTCTACCCTCGAGGTCAACACTCCTGGCCGTGAGCAGTGCGTGTCCGCCCACCACGAGCGCAATGCCTCGCGCGCGCTGCTCGCCTCGATACGCACCCTCGGCACATTCCTCCCCGACCGGGAGATTCCCGAAATATCTTATCTCGACCCATTTGAAATAGCAAAACAATGAATATTTCACGAAGAACCTTCTTCAAGAGAGCCATCGCCATACTCCCCATACTCGCCGGAGCCGTTTCCCTTCCGATTCCGATAACCTCATCAAACATAGCCACCTCATGCAAAAGCCAATGTGTCTCAACATGCGAAGGTAGCTGCGCGGTAACATGCAAAGGACACTGTTCCGGATGTTGCAAGTACACTTGCGGAACTGCTTGTGACGGGACTTCCTTGGGGAGGAGAAACAGCGTACGCAATGACACGATAAACAGATGTACTAATGACACAATAGCAAAGCCATCCAGTATCAAATAACAAAATTACTACAATGACAAAGACAACCATAGGCAGCGTCACACCAGAGGAGCGTGACGAGATACAGGCACTCTTCGAGCGCCGCAACGGCCTCACCGAACTGGCCAAGATACTCACCGCCGACAATTCGGACCTCTATGAGCGTATGGTCTCAGACCTCGCGCAGACCTCGGCACGATTTCAGGGCTGGTGGGACAGGATGTATGAGAAATACTCATGGCCCCGCACCGATGACGGCAACTGGGAAATCAATTTCACGACCTGCGAAATATATCTCGTTCAGCCATGATAGCCGCGTTCATAGGCACCACCGAGCTTGTGCTGATAGGTGGGCTGGCCCTTCTGCTGTTCGGAGGCAAGAAACTCCCCGAGATGATGCGCGGCCTCGGCAAAGGGGTGCGCGAGTTCAAGGACGGCATGAAGGAAGAGCCCGGGGAGCACGACGAGTCCGGGACACAGGACGAGGAAAGGAAACCCGCCGATACACCCAGCGATGAGCCGGGAGCAAGATGACGGGCTGCTGACGTTCGGAGGGCATCTCGATGTCCTCCGGGCCATGCTGATACGTGTGCTTGCGGTCACGGCGGTATTCGCCGCAGTTATATTCGCCTTCAAGGAAGCGACCTTCGGCATCATCCTCGCGCCGGGGCGCAGCGACTTTGTCACCTACAGGATGATAGAGAAGCTGCTGAGGCACGTGATACCGGGATTTGCATTCGAGCCGTTCGATGTCGAGCTCATCGCGACAGACCTTGCCAGCCAGTTTATGACCCACATCACCACCTCGATATACTTAGGACTGCTGTGCGCGTCGCCATTCATACTCTACGAACTGTTCAGGTTTGTCTCTCCCGCCCTCCTCGACAGCGAACGCCGCTATTCGGTGCAGACGGTCACGGTGATATACCTGCTGTTCGTGGCGGGGGTATTGATGAGCTATTTCGTGCTGTTCCCCATCTCGTTCAGGTTTCTCGGCACATACTCGGTGGCCGCGGAGGTCAGGAGCACAATCACACTCGACAGCTACATATCAACATTCGTCACACTGACGCTGCTGATGGGTGTGGTGTTCCAGCTCCCCGTGATAGCTTTTGTGCTGGCCAGGATGGGACTGTTGCAGGCGTCGCTGCTGCGCGACTGCCGCCGCGGGGCCATACTTGTCATCTGCATCGCCGCTGCCGTCATCACACCGCCCGACGTCATGACGCTCGTTCTCGTGGCCGTGCCGCTCTACCTGCTCTATGAGGTCAGCATCCGCGTGGTGGAGCGCGTTGAGAAACGGAGTGACTGAGAACATTTACGCAGGGATTTGTGTTAATTTTTATGAAAACAAAATGGATTTGACATTTTTTATGTAAATTGCAATGTTTTCAACAAATCCTACATAAACATTTTTACTAACTCCAAACTCAACTGTTAAGAATGAAGAAGTATCTTGCAGAAATGATCGGGACATTTGTCCTGGTCCTGATGGGCTGTGGCAGCGCGATATTTGCTGGCATCGGCCTCGGCACTACCGGCTACGGGGTCACGACCCTCGGTGTGGCAATGGCATTCGGCCTCTCGGTGGTGGCAATGGCCTACACGATAGGGGGTATCTCGGGATGCCACATCAATCCGGCCATCACGCTCGGCGTGTGGGCCAACGGCCGCATGAAAGGCCCTGAGGCGCTGATGTATATGCTCTTCCAGGTCATCGGTGCCATCCTCGCGTCGACTGTGCTCTACATACTGGTGCACACGGGCAACCAGGCCGGTATCGAGGCGGTGTTCAACTCGACCACAACGACGGGTGCCAACTCGTTCATGCAAGGCAACATCATTCCGGCTTTCATCGCCGAGACGGTCTTCACGTTCATCTTCGTGCTCACGGTGCTCGGCACCACCGACTCCAAGCAGGGCGCGGGCAACTTTGCCGGACTGGCCATCGGCCTGTGCCTGGTGCTGGTGCACATCGCATGTATCCCCATCACCGGGACATCGGTCAACCCGGCCCGTTCTATCGGCCCGGCCATCTTCGCCGCCATCGAGGGCAACTCACTCCCCCTGTCGCAGCTCTGGCTCTTCATCGTGGCTCCCTTCCTGGGCGCGCTCTGCAGCTCGGCAGTCTGGAACATGATCAGCTCTAAAAAGTAATCATAGTCGAAATATATCGGGATGCCGGTGCCGAACATACGGACGCCGGCATCCGTTCTATCAATAAAACCCATATATGAATCTCAACGGACGACGCGAGAGCTCAAATGTGAGCGACCAGAGAGGGCGCCGTGGCGGTGGCCGCGGACTAAAGATCGGAGGTGGCATCGGCGCGGTGATAATCGCTGCGATAATCGCCTGGATATCGGGGGGAAGTCCTCTCGACGTACTCACCTCAAACGCCGGACAGATGCTTGGCGGAGGCTCGGAGAGCGCATACAGCCAGGACTACACACCTTCGGCCCAGGAGGAGGAGCTTGCCGAGTTCTCGCGCAAGATACTCGCGGGGACAGAGGATGTCTGGACCCGGCTGTTCGAGGAGCAGGGACTCGAGTACGAAGCCCCCACACTGGTGCTGTATACCGATGCCGTGACCAGCGGCTGCGGCAACGCCTCGGCCTCGATGGGGCCGTTCTACTGCTCGGCCGACGAGAAACTGTATATCGACCTGTCATTCTTCTCCGAGATGCGTCAGACACTCGGCGCCGACGGCGACTTTGCCTACGCATACGTCATAGCCCACGAGGTCGGACACCATGTGCAGCACCTGCTCGGGACGCTCGACGACGCCCACTCGCGCATGTCGCGCATGAGCGAGGCCGACGCCAACAGGCTGAGTGTGGCGCTCGAGCTGCAGGCCGACTATTATGCCGGGGTGTGGGCACATCATGACAACAAGCTCTTCGGCTCGCTCGAACCCGGCGATGTCGAGGAGGCCATCGACGCCGCACAGAAGATAGGCGACGACTATCTGCAGAAGCGGGCGCAGGGCTATGCGGTGCCCGACTCGTTCACCCACGGCACATCCGAGCAGCGCATGCAGGCCCTGAGCTCAGGCATCCGCACAGGGCGCTTCCCGCAGCAGTGATTGCGGGCGTCATGATGCGCTGGCTGATGCGATTTAGGCTGGCGGCAAGCGATTTGGAGGTGTTTTTCTTGATTATGCCGAGATTTTTGACGAACTTTGCGCCAAAATTAATCCTAATCAGACATCTATGAATATAGCAGTAGCCGGAACAGGATATGTGGGCCTGAGCATCGCGACCCTCCTTGCCCAGCACAATCATGTGACCGCGGTAGACGTGATACCCGAGAAAGTCGAGAAGATAAACAACCGCATCTCGCCCATCCAGGACGAATATATCGAGAAATATCTCGCCGAGAAGGAGCTCGACCTCACAGCGACCCTCGACGGTGCCAGGGCATACGCCGACGCCGATTTCGTGGTCATCGCCGCCCCGACAAACTACGACCCCGTCAAGAACTATTTCGACACCCACTGCATCGAGGATGTCATCGACCTCGTGCTCAGTGTCAATCCCGACGCCGTGATGGTGATAAAGTCGACCATCCCCGTGGGCTATTGCCGCAGCCTGTATGTGCGCTATGCCGCCAAGGGGGTGAAGAAGCTCAACCTGCTCTTCTCGCCCGAGTTCCTGCGCGAGAGCAAGGCACTGTATGACAACCTCTACCCCAGCCGCATCATCGTGGGCTATCCCAAGATAATCGACAAGCCCGAGTTTGCCGAGGAGAACGCCGCCATCCGTGCCATCGCCGATGTGGATTTCCTCGAGGCCAAGGCGCGCGAGTTCGCCTCGCTGCTGCAGCAGGGAGCCATCAAGCAGGACATCCCCACGCTGTTCATGGGCATGAAGGAGGCCGAGGCCGTCAAGCTGTTCGCTAACACCTACCTTGCCCTGCGCGTGAGCTATTTCAACGAGCTCGACACCTATTCGGAGGTCAAGGGCCTCGACGCCCAGGCCATCATCGAGGGTATCGGTCTCGACCCGCGCATCGGCACCCACTACAACAACCCCTCGTTCGGTTATGGCGGCTACTGTCTCCCCAAGGACACCAAGCAGCTCCTGGCCAACTATGCAGACGTCCCCCAGCAGATGATGACAGCCATCGTCGAGAGCAACCGCACGCGCAAGGACTTCATCGCCGACCAGGTGCTCCACCTCGCGGGCTACTACTCGTACACCGGGGGCAACCAGTATAACGCAGCCACCGAGAAGCCCTGTGTGATAGGTGTCTACCGCCTGACGATGAAATCGAACTCAGACAATTTCCGCCAGTCGTCAATCCAGGGCGTGATGAAGCGCATCAAGGCCAAGGGTGCCGAGGTGATAATCTACGAGCCCACGCTCGAAGACGGCACGACATTCTTCGGCAGCCGCGTGGTCAACGACATCGCCCGCTTCAAGGAGCTCTCCGACGCCATCGTCGCCAACCGCTATGACAGCATCCTCGACGACGTGGAGGACAAGGTATATACCCGCGACCTCTTCCGCAGAGACTGAACCGGGAAGAGAGGTTAAGGGTTAAAGGGTAAAGCTTAAAGAGTAAAGTTTAAAGTTTAAAGATTAGAGTTTAAAGAGTAAAGACAGATATTAGTAATCTACAATCTATCTTACAGCTTTAGACTTTAATCGGCTTTTCTATCATCTATTCCTCTTTAATCTTTAATCTATAATCTCTAAACTAAAAATCTCCCCCTCTTTAATCTTTAAACTTTCAACTTTAAACTTATATGTTTCGTTCAATCATCCTTACACTTGCCTTGGCCGCAGCAGTTCCCGTGTCGGCCCAGTTCAATCTCGGCCGTGCCATCAGCGCCGGCTCAAAGGCCGTGCAGGCCCTGACAATCACAGACGAGCAGATGGCACAGTATGTGCGCGAGTCTGTCGACTGGATGGACAAGAACAACCCCGTCGCCGCAGATGACGACCCCTATACCATCCGCCTCAACAAACTCGTGCAGGGTCTCGACAAGGCCGACGGCATACCCTTGAATTTCAAGGTCTACAAGGTCATCGACGTCAATGCGTTCGCCTGTCCCGACGGCAGCGTCAGGGTATTCTCGTCGCTTATGGATATCATGAACGACGACGAACTGCTTGGCGTCATCGGACATGAGCTCGGACATGTGGCCAGACATCACTCAAAGAAGCAGTTCAAGCAGGCACTCCTGACCTCGGCTGCCAAAGACGCCATCGCGTCGGCCAACGGCAAGGTGGCCGCACTCACCGACTCGCAGCTCGGCGAGCTGTCAGAGGCCCTGCTGAGCAGCAACTACTCGCGTAAACAGGAGAGCGAGGCCGACGATTTCGGATATGATTTCCTCAAGGAGAACGGCAAGAACCCCTGGGCGATGGCTATGGCCTTCAGGAAGATGGCCGAGCTCGAGGGCCAGAGCGGCGGCAGCCAGAGCGCAATGAGCAAGATGTTCTCGTCGCACCCCGACACAAAATCGCGCATCGCCAACATGGAGAAGCGCTGCGAGAAGGACAAGATTGCCAAACCCGCCTCGATGACCGAATAAGCCTCACCAGGCACAACAATACCCACTGCAGGAGCCACTCCGAAAACCCGGAAGGCTCCTGCCGTTGTTATATAGATATGAATCTCTCTCTGTTCAAAAAGAATCTCGGCAGGTTCGGGGCGGCATACTCACCCTCCAGGCTGTTCGACAAGATAGGCAGGGTGGCCAGGAAGGCGGGGGTCAAGACCGTCTATGCGGCCCTGCTGCTGTATAACGCCCTCCTCAGCGGCAATATTCCGCTCAAGCACAAGGCGGTAGTCGTGGCCGCGCTAGGTTATTTCATCCTCCCCGCCGACATCGTGGCCGACATCCTCCCCGGAGGTCTCCTCGACGACGCGGGGCTATTGCTCTACACGGCCAAGCTGATATGGGACAACATCACCCCCGAGACTCACGAGAAAGCCCGCAGACAGCTCACCCGCTGGTTTGGCGAGATTGACCCGGCCGAAATCAAGCTCTGAGCATCATCCACACCGAAGCGGCTCCTGCCACCGCCAGCACCGCCAGCCCGGCAATCTCGCCGCGCGTCAGACGGTGCTGTCCGCGCTCGTGGCGTGCCTTGAGCCAGAATCCGAGTCCCGCAATATAGAACAGCGACGTCTGCATGAACAGGCCGAGCCCTCCGGCATATATCATCCACAGGCAGAACAGCGTACACCCGGCCCCTATGATCCTCCCCGCGCGATGGCATCCGCACGAGATACGCCACAGGAACATCCCGCTCACCAGATAGGCGGGCAATATCATCATGCCTGTGATATTGAGGGCGGCGAGATACACATCATCCGCAGTGACCACAAGCACAAGGAAAAGCTGCATCACCACGCTCGACACAAACAGCCCGAACGCAGGCATACGGAAACGGTTAAGCCTCAGGAACCTGCGCGGGAATATCCCCACCCTGGCCGCACTGTATGGCACCTCGGCACAGACCAGCGTCCATGCCACCCAGCCTCCGCCGAGCGAGATGATGACCGACGCTATCACCAGCCAGTATGCCCACGGGCCGCAGACATCGCGCAGCACATAGGCCACCGACGGGTCGTCGAGCCCGGCAAGCTGCGCGCGGGTCATGACCCCGAAAGAGAACACCGACACAAGCACATACAGCAGCCACGCCGTGAAGAATCCCGTCACACCTGCCCTGCCGACATCGCGGCTGCGTCGCGCACGCCCCGACATGATGACCGCCCCCTCGATGCCGATGAAGCACCAGAGCGTCACCAGCATCGTGCTCCTCACTTGGTCGCCGAGGCCACCGAGGTCTGCGGCACGCCCCCAGAAATCGAGCGAGAACATATCCATGCGGATATTGACGGCGAGCAGAGCTATGATGAGCAGTATCGTGGCCACCTTGACACAGGCAAGCACCGTAGTCAGCACCTTGGCAGTGCGCATCCCGGCCACCACAATCAGGAATATCACCCATATCAGCACCGACCCGAAGGCCACTGTAGGCCAGCCGTGGTCGAGCAGACGGGGAAAGAAAGCCCCGAAAGTATCATTGAGCATGACCGCATATGCCACATTGGCAAACGCCGTACACAACCAGTATCCCCACGCCGTGAGATAGCCGGCAAAAGGCCCGTAACCCTCGCGGGCATACTGATATATCCCCGCGTCAAGCTCGGGATGTCTGTCGGCCAGGGCCTTGAAGGTGAAAACCAGCAGCAGCATCCCTGCAGCCGTGACTATCCACGACAGGATGACCGCCCCCAACCCTGCCTGCGAGGCCATATTCTGGGGTATGTTGAAAATTCCGGCTCCGACCATCATGCCGAAGACCAGCGCCGAAAGCCCTACAAAACCAAGCCGGGTCTCTGGCACAGACTGTACTTTATTCTCGTTATTCATTCTTGCGAATGCAAAAGTAGCAAAAATCTTCTGAATGGCATCTACGTTATTGACATGAAAAAAGAGAGGGGGTCTCACGACTGCCTCTCTCTCCATTCATCACATTATGCTTATCAGTGCTGTTTTCCTTTATATTTATTCGTCAGTCTTGTTACTGCATGTTGTTTTTGAAGCTCTTTAAGTCTGTATCTCAGATATATCTGCTGGAAACGATGTCCCAGTCGACAATCTTCCACCACTCCTTCAGGGCCTCGGCGCGGCGGTTGCGGTAGTCGAGGTAGTAGGCATGCTCCCATACATCGAAGGTCAGCAACGGCGTGAGGCCGTCGGTGAGGGGATTTCCGGCGTTTGAGGTCTTCGTGATGAAGAGCTTGCCATCCTTGTCCTTGGAGAGCCATACCCAGCCCGAGCCGAAAATCGAGACTCCGGCCTCCTCGAACTCGCGCTTGAACTGCTCGAGACTGCCGAACTGCTCGTCAATGGCATGACGCAGACGGCCTTCGGGATCGCGGCTCCCCTCGGGAGAGAAGGTGAAGAAATAGAATATATGGTTCCATGCCTGCGAGGCGTTGTTGAACACCGGACCCTCGGCTGAGCGTATGATGTCTTCAAGCTCCATATCCTCATACTTGGTGTCCTTGATGAGGCGGTTGAGGTTGTCGATATAGGTGCGCTCGTGTTTGCCGTAGTGATACTCGATGGTGTCGCGCGAGATGACAGGTGCCAGGGCATCGGTGGCATAAGGGAGTTCGGGGAGTGTATAGACCATTTTTTCTGTAATATTAATAGTTAGGACATCGGGCCGGGTTTCCGGCCTTGTATATCATAAACACGGGTGCCTGAAGGTTGGTTCGGGGAGAGGCCGTTAAAATATATGAAGATATGTCAATTCACAAGCATCACTGTCGCCAGGCCCCATACCACAAGCAGGATATTGCTGACGGCATAGGTCACGGTATAGCCCATGGCGGGAAGCGTGCTGCCCAGGGCGTCCTGGACGGCGCCGAGCGAGGCGGTGCAGGTACGCGTCCCCGCGCAGCATCCAAGGGTTATGGCCGGATTGAACCTGAACACCTTGTGGCCTATCCACAGGCCGAACAGCAGAGGGACACAGGTACCGATAGCTCCGGCCAAGAAGAGCATCCATCCGACAGAGCGTAGCCCCGCCACAAACGACGGTGCAGATTCGATGCCAACAACAGCGATGAAGACATTCAGCCCGAGATTGTTCATTATCCAGAGGGCCGGAGCCGGAATCTGACCGAACGTGGGACGGCGTGAACGCAGCCAGCCGAAGAAGATTCCGGCTATCAGTGCTCCACCGCTTGTGCCGAAGCTGACCGGGACACCTCCTATCCAGATGCTCAGGGCACCGAGGAAACCACCTATGAATATGGCGAGCCCGACAAACATCAAGTCGCTCGCCGTGGTGGGACGGTCGAGATGACCGAGATGTTTTCCGGCCCGAGCCACGGCCTCGCGTGTCCCGACCAGGGTCATCATGTCGCCCCGGGCAGTAATCTCGGCCGGATTCACCTCTATCTCCTTACCGTCGCGCTCTATCTCGCGTATAGACACGCCGTGCATGAAACGTTGCCCGAGGATTTCGGAGAGCGGGCGTCCGATGAATTTGGATTTGCTCAGACGCACGGGCACACGCTCGACAGGATATGTGAGCAGGGCCGGATTGTCGACCTCCTGACCCACCAGCCCCTCCACACTGACCATATATCTGCGGGGACCGCACAGCACTATCTCGTCGCCCGGCTCGAGTACACGGCCACGCGAGGGGGTCATTATCGTGCCTTCATGCTCCACACGTCCTATATATACCTGCAGCCCGTGCGAGTGCAGATACTCCTCGGTCTGCGCCACGGTAGCGCCCTCCCTGAAAAATTCGGTGGTGAGTCTGTAAGCCCTGAAGGCCACGGCGCGCCGTGCGTTGAAATTAGCCGGATCGCTCTGCCACGAGTTGTCCTGAAGATGCTTCTCCAGCTCGGCTGTCTGCCGCTTCACCTTCTCGAGACCTCCGAGAAGCCTCGGGCCGAAATTTCCGAGCAGTATCACGGTGCCGAGAGTGCCGAAGATGTACGTCACGGCATAGCAGACCGGGATTATCGACAGCTCCCTCTGTCTGTCTGCCTCGCTGATCGGAAGACGCGAGATGGCCTCGCCACCGACACCGAGCAGTGCCGAACAGGTCTGTGAGCCTGAGAAGAGCCCCACGGTCTCACCTTTGGAGTAGCCGAAGATGTATGCTATTAGCAGCGTCACGGCAAAGCAGCTCATGCTCATGAGCACGGCGAAGAACACCTGACGCAATCCCATCCCCTTGAGCGACTTGAAGAACTGCGGCCCCACACTGTAGCCTATCGAGAAGAGGAACATCATGAAGAAGACCATCTTCAATGGCCCGGACATCGGTATCTTGAGCTGTCCGACAATCACACCGACAATCAGCACGGCGGTGACACTGCCGAGCGAGAACGCACCGATGCGGATGCGTCCTATCAGAAAGCCGAGTCCCACCGTGAGGAACAGCGCAAGTGTGGGATAGCTCCTCAGTATGTCGACGAATGATTCCATTGTCCGTGAGTGTGGAGATAATATAAACATCCAACAACCCCGGACGCGCTATTGTTTCAGACCTCTACCGAAAGGCCCTCGTCGGCAAGGATGGCCCCGGGGAACACCTCCCGGGCCTCGGCGAGCAACCGCTCCTCACCCTCCTTGGCATAGCGCTTGGAGAAATGTCCTAATATCAGCTTTGTCGCTCCGGCACCGAGGGCGGTCCCGGCAGCCTCGCGTGCGGTCGAGTGCCCCCGCTCGCGTGCCAGCGTGGCATATTCGTCGCCATAAGTGGCCTCGTGATAGATAGTGTCAACCCCGAGAATGTCCGGGATGATACGCGTGTCGGCCATAGTGTCGCTGCAATAGGCATAGCTCCGCGCCGGGTCGGCCGGAGTGGTCAGGGCACTGTTGGGAATCACTGTCCCGTCGGGTCTGACATAATCTGCACCCTCCTTGACAGACCTGAGCATGCTCACGGGGATATTATGGAACTTCACCATGTCACCGCGCAGATGGCGCAGACCGGGCTTCTCCCTGAACAGGTAGCCCGTGCAGGGTACCCGATGATAGAGCGGGAAGGTCGATACCGTGAGTCCGTTATCCTCATAGACCGTACGGCGCTCGCCCGGCTCGATTATGTCATAGATTATCTCGAACGGCGCCGTGCGGTTGAAGAACCTCATCCAGCTGTCAAGCAGCTCGGCGCCCTCCTTGAACAGATGCACCGTCACGGCACCCTGCACCTCATGGAGAGCCATGGTGGAGAGCAGTCCCGGCAGACCGAAGAAATGGTCGCCGTGGAGATGCGATATGAAAATGTGGCTGAGGCGCGAGAATTTCAGACCCATGCGGCGGAACTGTCCCTGGGCCCCCTCGCCACAGTCTATCATGAACAGCTTGTCGCGGAAATCCACGACCTGACACGACTGACTGTGCCGCGCCGACTGCGTAGCCGACGAACATCCGAGTATATTTACCGAAAACTTTGCCATGGCTTAACATTATCTGCGGGCAAAAAGCTCAACCAGCTCCCTGTCCGTGATGTCATATCTCTTTACTACGAGATGGGACAACAATGATTTCATCAACGACATCTCCGGCTCATCCGCCATATCCCTGAAAAGTTTCCTGAACCGGGAATCCTTGTTTGAAAGCACATTCTTGGTCTGCGCCGTAAACTCGTGCAATGTATCCGCGAGACCGTAGTCGGCCATACGCACACCGGCCTGGGCCGCACACGACAAGATGAATCCGTCGGCGGCAGGATGCACCAATATCACGAAATGCGGTCTTGACTTGTGGCGCAGCAGACTCAGATGCGTATCCGACGCGAGTTCTGTAAAATCGGCAAGATAGCCCGGCCTGCGTTTGTCGGCATCCATGACCCCGACAGCAAAACGGTCGGCAAAACGGGTCTGCATAATGCGCGCCACCTGATTACATCCTTTCTGGTGATTGCACCCTCCGTTGCAGACGAGCGTCTCGACGAGATTTGTGTCGACATAGCACTCGGGAATCACAAAATCTGCACGTTCCATCACTATGGCGTATATGCTTCGATATTATAGAAGAAATCGAGGCCGCTGTCATAGGCTGCCTGAAGCGACGCATCGTCAAGCCGTCTTGTCACGGTGGCATTCTCAGCCATGTCGACGACATACACCGCCAGATCGGCTCCCGCCTCCTCAAGCAACGAGCCGAGTATGTAGGGACTGTGCGTAGTGATAAAGAACTGATTGTCCCGCGAGGCAATCATGTCGTTGACAACACTTGTGATATAGGGAGGAAAAGTATGGGCCTCAGGTTCCTCAAAACATATCACCTTGCCGTGGTTGCTCAGTATGGCCGCCTTATAGAATATGAGCCTCTGCAATGAGTCAGCAAGCGATGTGAACGGAATCAGGAATATGTCCGAACCTGTCTCTTTCATCGCCTTTATCTGACGTGAGGCCGCATCGAACACCATCTTGAGCCCATACTGATGGAACAGACCCGACAACGCATCCTTGAGTCGGGGAAGCGATGCGACCGTCTCCATCAGGTTCGAGCCTGAAGGGGGAATGAGGAAATCTGCCGTCGACGCATCAGCCTCTAAGTGGCGCGGAAAGAAATATGCAAGTATGCCGGGCAAAACCTGCGGCTCTTTTCGTGTCGTCAGCGCAAGCGACGGGGTGAATATGTATGACGTCGGCCCATCGCCCATGTCGACACTGACCGTGAGACCGTTGGCGGGATTACGGGTGACCGAGAGCGAGGCACCTCCGGCAATTACCTCGGCCGGGGAGGCCGAAATGCCGTTGTGGAACAGGTCGGCAGTGTTGTCGACACGCACCAGACGCCTCAGTGACCGTCCCGACGAACTGACCATATACGGCACGTCAAAAAGGGCGAGAGCCTCAAGGATATTGCTCTTGCCGACATTAGGGCGTCCTATGAGTACGTTGATACGCCTGCAGTCATCAAGCGTGACAGACTTGACGGATTTGAAATTGCGTATGGTGACGCGGTTGACTGGATTGAGGCCGGTAATGTCCATAATGCTGCAAATATACGAATTTATTCAGACATTATGTTCATGCCGGCCAACTATTTTGGCACAGTCAGATTCTGTAAAGGCCGGATTCGGTTATCACGATGTCGACGCGGACGTCGTGGGGTTCGGCGGGAATCTCGCCGTCGTCCATGAGCTGGAAATCATATCCGACCCCTACCTTCGTGGCGCGGGTCTCGGCCAGCAGACGGTCATAGTATCCCTTGCCACGCCCCACGCGGTTGCCGCGGCGGTCGTATGCCACGGCGGGCACCACCACAAGCTCGATGTCGTCCATCGAGGCGGTGTCGTTGCCCGTAGGCTCCTCTATATGGAACGACCCGAGCGCAAGACGCTGCTCGTCGTAGGGGAGTATGTCGAGGTTGACGCCGTTGACACGGGGCAAATAGAAATGCTTGCGCGAGGCCCATTTGCTGATGAACGAGCGCGTCGACAGCTCGTCGGGGAGCGAGTGATACATCAGTATCCTGTCGGCCATCATGAAGGCCGCGGTGCGCTCGAGCATCTCGAACACCTTGTCCGCTGCGGTGAGCTTGTCTGCGTCGTCAAGCAGGGTCTTGCGGGCCTTGACCCTGCGGCGTATGTCGTCTTTGTTCATTATTCAGGTTTGACGGAGGTGACGGTGATAGGTATTGCCGTCTTGCCCGTGCCGAAGGCGTCGAGGGCTGCCTGGACCGTGGGGTCCGTGAGATTGCTCACCTCAAAGTATCCCTGCACGCCATGTATGTTGCGGGCAATCATGGCTTTCAAGGAATTAACAAGCAGGTCGCGCGAAATGTTTATGTAATACCACCTCGGAGCCACCCCGTTGCGGCGTGCATACTCGACAAAATCCTGTAGCAGCGTGTCGTCGTCGGGCAGGAGGTCGGCCATGTCGTTGCCGTTGACGCTCTTCGACAGGGTCTCGCGGTGACGGTCGGCATACTCGAACGTATATTTGTTGATAAGGCCCTTGTTGAGTACGTTGAGATACCACGAGGTATAGCCCGTAGTGTCGTTGGGCACAAACAGGTCCGGCATGATGCCTCCGCCTCCATAGACGGTGCGGCCGTGGAGGGTATGGTATTCGAGGTCCTTGTTCTGGTGTATCGAGTCGGCGCTATAGAACTCGCCATGCTCGTATCTGTCAAGCAGGTCGCGCTCATAGTCCGTGCCCGGGGCATAGGTCTTCTGTATGCAGCGGCCCGAAGGGGTGTAGTAGCGGGCGATGGTGAGGCGCAGGGCACTGCTGTCGGGAAGCTCGAGCTGGTGCTGCACCAGACCCTTGCCGAACGAGCGGCGCCCCACGATGAGGCCACGGTCGTTGTCCTGGAGGGCACCGGCGAATATCTCGCTCGCGCTGGCCGAAATCTCGTCGAGAAGCACCACCACCTCGCGGTCGCGGAACGACCCCGACCCGTCGCTCCCCGTCGCAGGGGTCTCGGGGGTATGAGCACCCTTCATTGACACTATCGGGAGGTCTGCGTCCAGAAACTCGTTGGCCATGAGCACGGCATGCTCCATGAAACCGCCGCCGTTGCCGCGCAGGTCTATGATGAACTTCTCGGCACCCTCGGCTGTCAGCGTTATCATCGACGTCAGGAACTCGCTGAACGTGTTGGCTCCGAACTTGTTGATTTTCAGATAGCCCACATTGGGCTCAATCATATATGCGGCGTCTATCGACGACACGGGGATATCGCCACGGGTGACGTCGAACGTCAGCAGGTCCTTTGACGTAGGCCTCCGTATGCCCAGGCTCACCACCGAGCCCTTGGGCCCGCGCAGCATGTTCTTGACCTTGATGTCGCTGATTCCCTTTCCGGCCACGATGCTGTCATCAACCGATATTATACGGTCGCCGGGCATAAGGCCGACCTTCTCAGAGGGGCCGCCCGATATGACCTCAAGCACATTGATGGTGTCGCCGAGCAGGTTGAACGATATGCCGATGCCCGAGAACGACCCTTCGAGCTCCTCGTTGACACTCTGCAGGTCCTCGGCCGGAATGTAGACCGAATGTGGGTCAAGCGCTGCCATGAGGTCGGGCAAAGTGGCCTCGAGCAGCGAGTCGGTGTCGATGTCGTCGACATAATTCTCTTCGATTAGCTCGAGTATGGTGTCGAGCTTGGCACGCGAGCTCCACGAGCCGCCGCCGTTCATGAAAGTCTTACCTATCCACATCCCTGCCACGAGGGCTATGGCGATGGCCAGCGGCATCCACACCGCAGGACTCTTCAGGCGATTGTTCATTTATCAGGAAAAAATGAGTAGGTTGTATATCGTTCGGTTATGATGTTGCCGTCAGTCTACAGGGAGGTGGCAGCACTCCACGCCCGCGCGGCGCAGCAGGTCGATACCGTCGGTGATGCGGTACAGGTCGGCATAGACCACACGTCTGATGCCGGCCTGGATGATGAGCTTGGCGCAGTCCAGGCATGGCGACGCGGTGATATAGAGCGTTGCACCCTCGCTCGAGTTGTTCGAGCGGGCCACTTTGGTTATGGCGTTTGCCTCGGCATGCAGCACATAAGTTTTGGTCACGCCCTGCTCGTCCTCGCAGACGTTCTCAAACCCCGCCGGAGTGCCGTTGAATCCGTCGGATATGATGGTACGGTCCTTGACCATCAGCGCGCCCACCTTGCGGCGCACGCAATATGAATTTTCGGCCCATATTCCGGCCATGCGCAGATAGCGGCTGTCAAGCAGCTCCTGCTTATCGCGGGTGTTCATATAAGAGTGTTTGCGACTCGTTTCAGACCACAAAGTTAGGCATTATTATTGACATCCATAGCATTTTTTAACATTTTCCTTTGATTTTTGGCGAAATTTGTGGAGATACTTGCTTGTTAGTACTAAAGTAAGTATCTTTGCAGACATAAATCATCCCTTCATCGGGTATAGCGGCCATCGCTCATGACAAAGAAACAGAAACTTATTGCCAGATTGCTCTCAAAGCCCAAAGACTTCACTTACGACGAGGCGAGGGCATTGCTGATTTCGTTCGGATTCACCGAACACAACAAAGGGCGCACATCAGGCTCACGGGTCGAGTTCTACAGGGACAACGACACGATATTAATGCACAAGCCTCACCCATCGGGTATCCTGAAACCATATCAGGTGAGGCAGCTTGCAGATTTTTTACAGGAACTTAAACTGATTTGAAAAATGGGATTTCTTAAATACAAAGGATACACAGGCTCTGTTGAGTTCAGCGACCGAGACGATTGCCTGTTCGGAAAAGTCCAGGGTCTGCACGGCACACTGATATCTTACGAGGGCTCGTCTGTGGAGGAAATCAGGCGTGATTTTGAGGAAGCCATAGACTGCTATCTCGAGAGCTGCGCCGAAAGAGGCATCGAACCTGCCCGGCCATATAGCGGACGACTTGTGCTACGTATGCCATCAGATCTGCACAGCCGCGTGGCCGCTGCCGCCGCAGCCGCACAGACTACAATCAACGATTATATAAACAACGCTATCAACAACGAGCTGACACTGGCCGGAGCATGAATCCACCCAAGACAGAAAAATGTCAATCAGGCCCGGAGGGCCGTCGT
>DAAQ01000026.1 GCA_001701225.1 Bacteroidales bacterium H5
TTTATCGCACCAGTAATATTTTGAAATCATGGCTGTAGGGCATCCCGATGAAATCACATGAGTGGACACCGAGATCGGTAGTCATGGTGGCGCGTATATCATCATAAATCATTGCTCGCACCTCGTAGCCGGAAGCTCCTTCTACGGGGAACCACTCTACATGCAAGTCGTTGCCTGTACGTCCGCTGATGGCTGATGTCTCGGCGTTGAGCTGTACAGTGGGGAGTTTGCGGCTGTCGCGCCATGTGAGATATGCTTTGTCGAGAGCCGATACGCCGGTGGTCTCGTTGTGGAACATGTTTATCCTGATGTCACGGCGGCTGTTGTCGCCACGCAGCAGAAGCTGCCCGTTTGCGGCATCGAGTTTGAAAGAGGTGATACCCTCTACCTGAATTGCGTGGTCATAATAATCTCCTCCCTCGAATTTGAGCAGGTCGGGCACCTGGTCGGCCATCAGTGCGGTGGATGCCATGGCTGTCACGGCACCAGCAAGGAGTAAGCGTGTCTTCATTTCTTGGTAATCTTGAGGGTTGCCGATTTGTAAGATACGATATATACGCCTGTGGCGAGATTGTCGAGCGAGATGATTGTCGCCTCTCCCTCGGTAGTCTGCGGCACGCTGACGGGACGTCCTGCGAGGTCATACACGGTGACGTCGCCCGCGTTGGCTCCGCTCACCCTGACCAGTCCGCCGCCCATGGCGGTGATGGTGGCCTCGGATGTGCGCTCGATTTCGGCTATGCCCGACATCTCGGCAAAATTGAAATGGTCGAGATTGGACGCCTCGTAGGTATAGGTCATCGCCTCGGCCCCGAGCTGGGGCACGGTGACGGTGATGCTGCGGTCGCCGATCTTCATTGAGGGCAGGTTTTCCGGGTCAACGCCGTCCTGGACGTTGATGAAGGCCGTCGTGCCGTCGGCGAATGTCATGCAGAGGTGTACGGCAGCCTGCGAGGCCATCGCACCACCCAAGGCCATGACCGCACCGGCGAGCAGTGGTCGTAGATGTTTCATGATGTTGATTTATGTGTTGTTGGTTAAGATATTGACTTGGTGTGTCTATATGCCCGCAAATGTACGTAAAATCCGATACTTATGCAAATTTTATCCCCTGTTTCGATGTTTTATGCGGAAATCCTTAATTAGTTTCAGGCATCAGTCTGATTTTACAACATTTAGATATGGGAGGAATACTGTGAATCTATTGTCATTCTCAGAGATGATAATTTGCTGGTGATGCAGTTCGTATTGCTTCCTTAGATTTTTCAACCCGACCCCTGTATTGTTTACATTATTGCGTCGTTGGATATTATTTGAAACAGTTACACCATTCACTCCCTCATCAATAAGGATAGTCAACGGCTTATCCGGGGTTGCAGTATTATGTTTCAAGGCGTTTTCAATAAGCATCTGCACACTTACAGGTATTATTTGTCTGGTTCCCATATCGGGTGTTTCCTTGATATCTACAAGCAGGCTATCTCCATGACGCATTTTCTCCAGATAAAGGTAAGTGGAAGCGAATCTCATTTCATCAGAAAGATTCACGGCCGGATTCTGAGAAGTTGTGAGGATATACCGATAGACCGCCGAAAGTTTTTTTACAAACTTATTGGCGAGTTCCGGGCTTTCATAGGTCAGTGATGCAAGAACATTAAGGCTGTTGAAAAGAAAATGGGGATTTACCTGATTTTTTAGTGCATATAATTGATATAAAGCTTTTTCTTTCTCTGCCGTCATAATCTTTCTCTCATATACCATCTGTTCCTGCGTGTGTATAAGAAGTTCAAGCAGCAGGACAAAAAGGCTGTTCCATGTAAGGAAAGAAAAAATCTGAGTTACAGACAACAGATGATGGCTCCATATCCATACGCAAACGGATATCATTATCCCCATAATCAGCGATATCAGGAATATATCAAGTATGATTATCCCTGACTGCAGCCTGCCCTTTAGCTTTTTATGCAAAAACTTGATGATATAATAATCCACACATCCACCGGCTATACAGATAGGGATGTTGACTGACATATTTTTGATGACAACTGATAACTGATTGCCATCGTGATTGGATAGCAATGCAAATGTCGATGTAAACAGGAAAAGCATGCACAATCCTGTAATCAGAAATATGGCAAGATTCTTTTTATTCATCACTGCTTCCCATTTATCCAGTCCAATAATCCTGGAACGCGGTTACGGCTTACAATCACCTCCTGCGGGCAAGCGGGTGTAAAGTAAACTTTAAGCCTTCCTGCAAAATATTTGTGTAGCCTGTCAATGCTCTTTATGTTTGCTATGCAGCTACGCGACAACCGATAGAATTTCTCTGAATCCATCATGCCCTCAAGTTGGTCCAGCGTATAGGCTATGATATATCGGCTGTTTGAGAATGTATGCAGGTATGTATATTTATCCTCACTGTAAAAAAATGCGATATTGTCGGTTTCGATATGCCGGTAGATATCACCGCACTGAACGAGAAAACGGTTTTTACGGCTTGATGAGAGGTAATCATCACGAAATCGGAGATAAGAATCCGATACCGGTGTAATGAGCCTGAGGTTTTCGTATTTCTGCAAGGCCGTTTCAAGTTCAGTTTCCTCGATAGGCTTCAGCAGATAGTCAATGCTGTTAAGCTTGAACGCTTTGAGCGCGAATTCATCGTATGCGGTCGTGAATATGACAGGAGTTGAAGTCTTTATCTGTTCAAATATCTCAAAGCTGTCTCCGTCAGACAACCGAATGTCAACGAGCAGCAGATCCACAGGGATATTCTTTATGAGGATAAGAGCCTGTTCGACAGATGATGCCCAGCCGCAAAGTTCCCAATCCGGCCGTGCGGTCTCCATCATCCGTCTCAACTCGCTGTACGCGAGCTGTTCATCTTCGATTATTATATACTTAGCCATAATGTTTTAAACGCATCTAAGTTAATTATATTATGTATCTGCTTATTACAGCCTGAATCTCCATCCAAATTTAATCTCGGTGCTGAACAGTCCGTTTGCCAACGCCGACTTGTTGTCATAAATTAGCGCGATGTCACTTTTCCCGACAACACCAAGAAACCATCTGTCGTGATTCCATACAAAAGAGACATTCAGACGATTCGACAGACGGAAAGAACAACGCCTGCTGTTCTCTGCCGAACTGCCAATTACGAGAGCCGGGACTATCGATTCACTGATACCCAGCGTAATATTTCGACGGGGAACCCAATTATAACCATATCCGATTTTTATACCGAAAGACTGTCCTCTTATACTGTATTTGTCGGGGCCTCTAAAGTCCAGCTCATCGGGTAATTGGCTGAAATCAAACGTATAATTCTGATTGACATAAGACAGTCCCAATGAAAAAGAACCTTGACTTTTTTGTTGCAGACGGCTTAAAGAAAAGGCTGCGGCATAAGAATATCTCTTGTTATTAAAAAAGTAGTTGGCTTCGATGCCCCATTCTGATGTCTTTACTCCGTTGAATTTCAATTTATCGACATTTTTACCATCATATTTAGTGATGTTCATTCCGATGTCGTTTTTGATGGAATAAAACGAGGCTGATAATAGGGCGCATGAAAAATCGAAGTTGAATTTTGATTTAGTACGGTCGCTGCCTCCGAACAATTTATTTATATTCAGGTCATAACCGAGAGACACAGCCATGTATGTCACATCAAAACCGATGGTATTTGTTGTAGGAGAATTCATCTCGATATTGCCGTTGTGGGAGAAGTAAAGGTTGTTATAATCAAACCAGTTGTTGGAGCGTATCTTGACATTCATGTTGTAACCGGTTCCTTTGACATACACAGTGTCGTATGAATTAAAAAAACTGTCACCCCAACGATAGGTGTCAACACAGAATTTAGGAAATCTACCCATTGATGCGATTGAATCAAGGTCGAAAGACATTCCTTTCATCGTATTGAAACAGAATATGCTGATGATGACAAGTATTATTCTATGTCTAATTTCCTTAGAACCCATATCTGATTCCGACACCAAGCTTACCGGCCGGGCGGAAATGACGTTTGTCTTCGTCTTTTTGCCCTCCGAATATATACTTTATTTTCCTGTCAGTGATTTTACAAGTCCTGACCATGTCAACTCCGGCATCAAGAAAGATGCCTAATTTTTTGTTGAAATAGAAAGATGGCGTAAGGTAAGAACTTAACATCATGGATGAATAAAGTCTGTTTTTACCTTCCATTTTAATGACACTCGTGATACCCTCCATTTCAAGAAGATTCCACCTTAATTTGAAATTCTGACCAAACCATGTCTGTGCAGAGGCTTTGATTCCGCTTGAAATGTTCATGTCAAATTCAAGCCGCCCTTTAGGATTCCATTTGACATAAGTCATCGGTACGACCATCGGAGTACCGTAGGCATTTGTCAGACCGATACCACCTCCGATACTGAAAATGTCGTTCACTTTATATATGAAAAGACAGCCTCCGTTGGCAAGTACACTGTTCCAGGAGATTTCGTCAGGCGCACTGTAAATACCGAATCCGAGCGTTGCAATTATGCTCCATCTCTCCGACAGAGGTCTTATGTGGGTTATATTTATGGATGCGTTGAGAATATCATCGGGATTCTGATTGGCAGCCTCTCCGCTTCCACGTAAATCATATAGGGAACCCTGAATGGACGCCGTCCATAATATCGGCTCTCCGTAATCATTCAGCTTTACAGAGAGCGGTTGATTATATTTCAGCCCTATGCGATACAGTTCCCCCTTCCCGTATGAAACCTTCTGCTTGTCAGTAAAAGCCGAGCGGGAAAGATAGCCCGCTGAGATTTCCAGTTGTTGACCTTGCACTCTGAAGCCAACAATTAGAACCAATAATATAGCTGAAAGAAACTTTGTCATTTTTTGATGCAAAGGTCGCTATTCAAAGCTCTCCTTGCAATCAAAACCAAATGGACGTCAGTATTTACACGGATGAAATGACAGATTTACAGGCTGGATTGACTCTATTATATTTTGAATCCGGCTATGGCGTTTCCTGATCCCTTTTTTATAGTGGGTCATCCAGGGATGTGTCCGTCTCGGATAGATAGCGTTCTATCTGCTCCCTCAACGGAGAGAGGTCGCGGGTAGCTGTTATCCATACCTCTGAGGAATCCACTTGATAATATCCGTGCACAAGAAAATGTCGCATACCTATGATTTGGCGCCAGGGGGTCTCGGGATGGGCGTCCTGAAACTCTTTTGTGAGCATATAGGCAGCTTCTCCGATAATCTCAAGATTCTTCACCACTCCGTAATAGAGCAATGTATCGGCACCGAAATCGTCGGGGGTATGGCCTGACATGAACCGCCCGATATTGTCTATGGCATGCAGTATGTGCCGCAGTCGCCCGGTATCACGCGGTTTCTCTCTCATAGATAAGGATTTTATCTCGGTCTGCCTGTTCGCGTACCCACGGCAGAAGTGTCCCGTCAGTCACGAGGTCGACGGCGCGCCGTAGGATTGATTCAAGATCCATGACCATCGAGGCATGCTCGAATAGCCCGACCTGAGCATGGGGGTCAAACTGCACAAGTATGTCGACATCGCTTGTCGCATTCTCGCTTCCGCGTGACATGGAACCGAAAAGCCATGCCCTTACGACCGGCTGCCCGGCAAAGTATTCTTTAATCTTTGCGATGAGATTCTTGTCCATTTCCCACAAAAGTATATTCTTTTTTGATAAAATACAAATTTCTCTTTCAGAAAGTTGTGTCGGGGAGGGTGAGGCGGCGGTATGCGATGCGCTGGCGGCGCCAGGTGTAGATGCAGTGTATGTCTCCGTCGCGGCCCTGGATGATGGCGGGATAAGAGTATTGCGAGATAGGGGAGTCCTCGAGGGTGACGATAGGGGTCCAGTGCAGCCCGTCTGTGCTGCGGGCCACAGCGAGGGGTGTGCGGGGGCCTTTCTTGGTGGCGGGAAGGGTGGAGAAGGGGTTGTAGATGAGCAGATGTGTGCCGTCGGCAAGGGTCACGGCATCGGTGCCTGACTGGTTGTTGGGGATGTCGGTGAGGGTGACGCGGCTCCATGTCCGGCCGCGGTCATCGCTCCACGATGTGGCGAGGCGTCCGTTGCGTGTGCGCATCAGAACCTGCAGCCGCCCGTCGTCGTGACGCAGTATCGAGGGCTGGATGCAGTTTATCGGCCGCAGACGCGCTCCTTCGCGTGGTGTTATGCCGTCGGGAAGCAGGTCTTCGGTGAGATAGGCGCTGTCGGCGGGGATGGGGTCTATGTAGTCCCATTGGCCTGTGGCGAGGTCAAGAATCTCGAAATGTAGTTTCCATCCTCCCGATTCGGTGCTTGATGCGCAGATGAGGCGTCCGTCGACAATCTCGGGTTTGTTCTTGACCGGGCCTATGAACCCCTGAGGCAGCGGTTCGCGCTTGCTCCATGTCTTGCCGCCGTCTTTCGACTTGACGACCCATCCTGTCCAGTCGGCAACGCGGAGTCCGACCTTGTAGAAAAGCCACAGTTCGCCCGAAGGCATCTCCGTGAGCACCGGATTCCAGCATGCCTTGCGGCGCAGGCGCGGGTCAGCGTCTGCAAACTGTGCAATGGGTCCGACGGATGCGGGTGTTGTCGAGTCGTTGACTCCGGCCAGGAGGGCGTCGGGTGTGCCGGGAAGGAATACACCGTCACCGGCAAGTATCGGGTCGCTCCAGCGGTTTGAGCCTTTGGGCTTGCGGCTCACCCAGATGCACACGTCGGGATGGCGTTCGTGCGTGCCACCGAAATATGCCGCCACCAGATCGCCATCGCGTGTCTCCACTATGGTTGCGGCATGACACTGGGGGAAGGAGGTCCGTGTGTAGAGGTGAGCCGCATCGGTGACGAGAGGGTGAGGGAGGGGAAGCTCGCACCCTACGGTATGTGTGCCGGGGCCAATCTCGCTGACTGAGCCGTCGGGCAGGCGCACCTCTCCCGACGTGCCCGAGGGGAGGGTGATGCGCCAGGTCAGGCGGCGCCCGTCACGCTCCCAGCGGCTCTGTATCTTGCCCCACGGAGTGGGACGCGAGGTCGAGGCATATTCACAGTCGGGTATGCTCCAGTCTGCCTCGAAGACATATCGCCCCGGTTGCGAGCCGTTGCGTATGCCGCAGAGGTCTTGCTGCACCCATGACAGCAGGTCGCCGAGCAGCATGACGTGGTTGCCTGAGTTCATTGCGGGGTTGGCTGTGTCGCCGTTCCACAGTTCCCATGTGGTGGTCGCGCCCTTCTCGGCCATATATCCCCATGAGGGGTATGTGCGGTTTGTGGCGAGGGTCCATGCCAGGTCGCCGCGCCCGTTTGCGGTGAGGGTGCGCAACAGCCACGAGGTACCTATGACCCCTGTCGTGATGTGGGTGTTACCCTCGGTGATGATGCGTGCGGCGAGGTTTTCGGCCACGGCATGGCGCAGCGAGTCGGGCACAAGCCCAAATGCGAGTGCAAGCACATTGGCGGTTGGTGTGTTAGTCCCGTAAAATATCGAGTCGGGATAGAGTGGATGCCCTGGCTTGGGAGTTGTGCCGGGACGGTTGGTGAGGAATCGGCGGTTGAAGGCTTCCGATGTCTTCTCGCGCAGCGTGCGCCAGCGTGCGGCGTCATCGCCAAGTCCCTGCATCGTGGCGAATTTTTCGAGCAGGGCGAGGCAGCGGGCAGTGTATGCCGTCGAGATTAGCGCACCGTCGGTCTTGCGCGCCGGGTCTTTGGAGTGTATCAGCTCGGGGCTCTCGGGTGGCACGCACCAGTCGCCATAGCGGTCTCGTGTCACGATGCCGTCGCGCGAGTATTCGGCGATGATATGCTCCATCCATCGTGCCATGTGGGGATATGCCATACGCGCGGGCACCGTGTCGGCATACTGCTCTATCAGCATGTCGCAGACCATCGGGAGTGCCGCGGGCCACGTCACGTTGTCGGTATAATAGTTCCAGAATGCAGGGGCCACGTCGGGGATGCAGCCGTCCTCGCGCTGTGCCTCGCAGATGTCGCGCACCCACTTTGCGTATAGGGTGTGGTTGTCAAAGAACATGCTCTCGCCAAGCGCGCCCGATGTGCGGTCGCCAAGCCAGGGCTGCCTCTCGTTGCGCTGCGGGCAGTCAACGGGCATACCCTTGTAGTTGGCGCGTATTCCGCGCAGGGCGTTGAGCACCACGCGGTTCAGTATGGTGTCCGAGCACTCGAAATCCATCGACATCTCCATCGGGTCGCCCACGTGTATGGCCCTGATGTCGTCAGGCCCCATGCCGGGTAGTCCGCTGACCTCGGCATAGCGGAAGCCGTGATATGTGAACGACGGAGTCCATGTCACCTCGCCAAGCTCGCGGCCCGAGCAGATGTATATATCTTCAGAGCGGGCATCACGAAGGTTGGCAGTGTAGAGTGTCCCGTCGGGGTTGAGCCGCTCGGCAAAACGTATGCGTATTGTATCCCCCTCCGCCCCTCGCGGACGCAGGGCAATCCATCCGGCCATATTGACGCCGAAATCCACTATATATCTGTCATCGTGCGGGGTGACCGAGAGGGGGGTGACAGACTCGCCGCAGGTCATGTCGGGAGTGGTCTGGGCACGCAGTGTGCCATAGGGGATGGCCGACCGCTGTGCAGGGAGCCATGCCGAGTCGTCAAATCCTGACGCGGCCCAACCGGGCATCTCCATGCGTGCGTCGTAGACCTCGCCGTCATACTCGTTGGCCAGCCTTATGGGGCCGAGGTCGGTGACGCGCCACGAGTCGTCTGTGACAAGTTTACGGCGCGAGCCGTCGGCATATTCCACAATCAGGTTGAGGCGGCAGGTCGGATTGCCGAACACGGGTATCTTGGCGGCCTTGTGCTGTCGCATCGGGAAATATCGTCCCGGCCCGAGGACTATACCCACGGTGAGGGTCGAGTCGCCGAGCATCGATGCGGGAATATCGTAGGTATTGTAATATACCGTCTTGCGATAGTCTGACGGTACGGGCTTGAGCACGTCGCCTGAGCCTATCTCCGCGCCGTTGACATACAGGCGATAGTTGCCGAGCCCTGATATGTAGGCGGTGGCGCGTCTGACGGGTGTTGTGCCGATCGAGAACTCCTTGCGCATATAACGCGCCGGGAGCACGGTGTGGACTGTGCCGCGCGCATCACCCTCGCGCGGTGTCTCTAGACCCATCCATCGTCCGCCCCACTGCGATTCGGCCAGCAGACCCACGCCAAACTCGGCGGCGCGCTCCGGGCGGTGTTCCTCCTTGCCTGTGGTGGCGCAGACCGTCCACCATGCGCGTGTGGCGGGGCGCAGGGGTTTTCCGGCATAACGTATTCCCTGCTGTGCTGTGGATGTCACGATGCCCGAATCCCACAGGTCGGGTGTCCCTGCGGCGAGTAGCTCGGGCGAGGATGCGACAAGGATGCGGTATGAGTCCTGCGATGCCGCAGTGGCATCCACGCGCCATGAGAAACGTGGTTCCGATGTGCCGACACCAAGCGGTGACACAAGGTTCTCGACGCGCATGTCTGTGACGGCAGCCGAGAGAGTCAGCGGCGTCAGGAGGGATAGGATGGCGGTAAGTCTTACAGATTTCATGGTGATGGTCTAAGGTTGATGGGATATGGCCTATGCCAGCGGTATCATGTGGGCAATCATGGTATCTGCGGAGGCCGGGGGGATGGCCAGGGCCCGCAGCCGCGCCGCGATTCCGTCGCGGCTGATTGCAGTGGGCAGTTCCGTGCCCGGAGGCGCCATGACGATGACGCCGTTATAGTCTATGGTGCCGAATGTCTCGGCCGTATATGGTATTATCTCCGCCTGTCCCGAGGGGTGAATCGTGACGAGAGCCGGAGCGGTGACCGCACCTGCGCACAGCGCGGCGTGGCATCTGTATCGTCGCGCGGTCATCTGTATCGGGCGGTCTGCTGATGTGCGCGCGCAGCTTTGTTGTCATTGAGGCCGCGTGTGCGGGTCAGCGACAGTGAGTCGAGATAGCTGACCTCGTCAGGTGCGGCGGCATAGTGGATGTAGCCGTAGACGGTGGATGCGGTCTTCATTGAGTCGAGTACCAGCACCAGCCGCTGCTTCTGTTGGTCGGCGCTGCGGTTGAGGGTGACGAACTCTGTCGTGCCGTCGTTATAGTCGACGGCGAGTCCCATCTCGACAGGGCCTCTGGTCATTATCCCGTGTGCTGTGATGGCATATCGGTCGCCGCGCTCCCAGTTGCGGTCGCGGTGAACGGCGAATGTGATATAGTCCGAGGGCATCAGGGCAGAGTTGCGGCGCATGGTGGGGCCGGTCCAGAGGTTTACGGAGTCGCCGTCGAGACTGACTGTGCCCGATGCTGTCTGGTCTGACTTGGCACCCCGCTTCTCGGCCTCGGCGATGCGGGCCTGGAGTATCTTCTCGGTCTCGTCGCACACTTTCATGTACTCCTCGAGGTGGCTTCCGTACCAGTATAGCGAGGAGTCGACCTCGGCTGTCGTGAAGCCGTGACGGGCATATATGGCCTGTTTGAAGGCCCGGCGAGACGAGTCGGAGTTGTATCGGTATATGTCGCTCTCGACGACAGACTCCCCCACATAGAGGTCAGCCATGAGCGAGGCCATCTCGGAGGTGGACATCACCCCATCGGGAGCCTTGCTGCACGAGACCGCGCAGACCACGAGGACAAGCAGGACGAGATATGGCAGACGGCGCATCTGTATTTCTGACGGGTGTATTATTGCCGCAGCCCCTCGAGTGACTCGCGCAGAGCCTTGGGGCCGAGGATATAGCGGTGATAGAATATGACAAGCGCGATGACCCCGACCGATATGGCGGCGTCGGCAAGGTTGAACACCGGATGGAAGAACTCGAATTCAGTCCCCCCTACCAGCGGCATCCATGTCGGCCATACGAACGAGAAGAGCGGGAAATATAGCATATCCACGACCTTGCCCATGAACCACGGCGCATAGCCTCCTCCGGCGGGTAGGAAGGTGGCGACCTGCGGGGGCATGGGATTGTTGAACACCACGCCATAGAATACGCAGTCGAAGATGTTGCCCGCGGCTCCCGCTATGATGAGGGCCAGACACACCACATATCCCGTCGGGACACGCGGTATGCGGCACACCTTGGCAAGATATATACCAAGCAGCGTGACTACGACGAGCCTGAATATGGTGAGTGCGAGCTTGCTCCCGATGGTCATTCCGAAAGCCATGCCGTTGTTCTCGATGAACAGCAGGTGGAACCATGGGAAAATCTGCATGTCCTCGCCCAGATAGAAGGTGGTCTTGACCCAGAACTTGAGTATCTGGTCGAGGACTATGACGGTGAGAATGATTATGGCGGCGACTGTTGCGTGGCGTCGGATCATTATTTCTTGTGCTGGTTGATTTTGGCCTCGACGCTGCGTGTGGCGTGAGGTACGGCGCGGAGCCTCTCCTTGGGGATCAGCTCGCCGGTCTCGCAGCAGACGCCATAGGTCTTGTTTTCGATTCGTATCAGAGCGTTCTGCAGGTGCTGGATGAATTTCATCTGACGCTGTGCCAGATGTCCGGCCTCCTCTTTTGAGAGTGTCGAGGCACCCTCTTCAAGTATCTTGAACGTGGGACAGGTATCGGCAATATCGTTGCCCTCGGCATTTGTGACGCTGGCCTTGAGTGAGTCATACTCACGGCGTGCCTTGTCGAGTTTCTCGAGGATGATCTCCTTGAATTCCTGAAGTTCCTCGTCGCTGTAACGTTTCTTTTCGCTCATAGGTCTGTGATGGATTATAAGATGTGTTTTATGAAGGCCTGCAGGCCGTACAGGTGCCGGGCATCATATACGGCCTGCAGGATGGTTATCTGTTTAACGCGATACGGACGTTAATGTTCACATCATCCATCTCGAGGGGAGTCACATCGGGGTCGTTGGCGTCAAGGGGGCCGTCGGCAATCTCAAGTCCGGTGGCGAGCACCTGCGAGGCTATGTAGTCCGAGAACTCGCGTATCGCCTCGTCGGTGGACGCATTGGGCTCGAAGAGGAGGGTGATACGGTCTGTGATGTCATACTTGCGCTCCTTGCGTGTGCGCTGTATGCGGTTCACGATGTCTCGGGCTATGCCCTCGCGCTCGAGAGCTGGGTCGACAGTGATGTCGAGGGCTATTGTGAGCGAGCCTTCGTTGGCCACGAGCCATCCGGGGATATCCTCCGAGATTATCTCCACGTCGGCAAGGTCGATGACGGCGGGTGTGCCGTTGACATCAATCTCGACCGAGCCGTTCTTCTCGAGCTCGGCCACGGCCTTGGTGTCGAGTGCCTGGACTGCGGCGGCCACAGCCTTCATGTTCTTGCCGTGCTTCGGTCCGAGTTTCTTGAAATCGGGTTTGACACGCTTCACGATGATGTTTTCGTCGCCCGACACGATGCGCAGCTCCTTGATGTTGAGCTCGCTCTTTACCAGGTCGGCTATTGCCTCGAGTGTGGCGCGCTGTGTGTCGTCGGCTGCGGGCACCATGAGTGTGCGCAGCGGCTGGCGTACCTTGATGTTCGTCTTCTTGCGCAGTGCCAGGGCCATGGATGTGATGTCCTGGGCCATCTTCTGGCGTGCCTCAAGCTCCGGCGCGGCCAGTGCCGGGTCGAACTCGGGGAACTTGGCCAGATGCACGGATGTTGTGCCGTCGGTGAGGTCGCGCCACAGACGCTCGGCAAAGAATGGAGCGAACGGGGCCATGAGCAGCGACAGCGTGCGCAGGCAGGTGTAGAGGGTCTGATATGCCGCGAGCTTGTCGGCGGTCATCTCGCCACCCCAGAAACGGCGGCGGTTGAGGCGCACGTACCAGTTCGAGAGGTTGTCGCCGACAAAATCGGCTATGGCGCGTGCGGCGCGTGTGGGCTCGTAGTCGTCAAGGGCCTCGTTGACCTCGCGTGTCAGGGTGTTGAGCAGCGAGAGTATCCAGCGGTCAATCTCGGGACGCTCGGCAAGGGGTACCTGCGGTGCCTCGGGGTCGAAGCCGTCGACATTGGCATAGAGGGCGAAGAAGCTGTATGTGTTGTAGAGCGTGGCGAAGAGCTTGCGCGAGGTCTCGACGACACCCTTCTCGTCGTACTTGAGGTTGTCCCAGGGCGACGAGTTGGAAATCATGTACCAGCGCACGGGGTCGGCGCCATACTGGCCTATCTGCCCGAAGGGGTCGACAGCGTTGCCGAGACGCTTTGACATCTTGTTGCCGTACTTGTCGAGCACGAGGCCGTTCGAGATGACGGTCTTGTATGACACGGAGTCGAAGACCATGCCGGCGATGGCATGGAGCGTGAAGAACCATCCGCGGGTCTGGTCGACACCCTCGGCGATGAAATCGGCGGGATATACCTCGCGGTTGTCAAACGCCTCCTTGTTCTCGAAGGGATAGTGTATCTGTGCGTAGGGCATGGAACCCGAGTCGAACCATACGTCGATGAGGTCTTTCTCGCGGTACATCGGCTTGCCCGAGGGTGACAGCAGCACGATGTCGTCGACATAGGGACGGTGCAGGTCTATCTTCTCATAGTTGGCCTTGTCATAGTCGCCGGGCACGAATCCGCGGTCGCGGTATGGGTTGCTCTTCATGAGTCCGGCCTCTACGGCGCGGTCTATCTCGCCGAAAAGCTGCTCGACGCTCTGTATGCACATCTCTTCCTTGGCATCTTCGGTGCGCCAGATCGGGAGCGGAGTGCCCCAGTAGCGGCTGCGCGAGAGGTTCCAGTCCTGAAGGTTCTCCAGCCACTTGCCGAAACGGCCGGTGCCTGTCGATGCGGGTTTCCACTTGATGGTCTCGTTGAGCTGCATGAGGCGGTCGCGCACGGCCGTGGTCTTGATGAACCACGAGTCAAGCGGGTAGTAGAGCACCGGCTTGTCGGTGCGCCAGCAATGCGGATAGTTGTGCACATGCTTCTCGATCTTGAATACCTTGTCGGTGGCCTTGAGCTCCATGCATATCTTCACGTCGAGAGTCTCGGTATCCTCAGTGGCCTCGGGGTCGTATGCGTTCTTGACATAGCGGCCCTCCCAGGGCTTGTATGCCTCCACGTCGACCATCTCCTCGACAAATTTGGGGTCAAGATCTTCGATGCGGTAGAAACGGCCTGTCATGTCGACCATGGGGCGTATGTTGCCGTCGCGGTCTATGAGGTGAAGCGGGGGGATGCCGCTCTGACGCGAAACACGGAGGTCGTCGGCACCGAATGTGCCTGCGATGTGGACTATGCCCGTACCGTCGTCAGTGCTTACATAGTCGCCGGGGATGACGCGGAATGCGCCGGGACCCGGATTGACCCAGGGAAGAAGCTGCTTGTAATGGATTCCCACGAGGTCGGTGCCCTTGACCTGGGCGGCAACCTGCCAGGGTATGAGCTTGTCACCTTTCTTGTATTCGTCGAGAGGGAGCTCCCTGGCCTTGGGGTTGAAGAACGATCCCATCAGGGCGTCGGCCACCACGACGGTGACGGGCGAGCCCGAGTAGGGATTGTAAGTGTGGACGATGTTGTAGAGTATCTCGGGGCCTACGGCCAGCGCGGTGTTCGAGGGGAGGGTCCACGGTGTGGTGGTCCATGCCAGGAAATAGGGTGTGCCGAAGCGGAACAGCAGGTCACGGTAGGGTGCCAGGGCTGCATATCCGTCGGTGCCTTCGGGCGAGTCGACAACCTCGAACTGGGCCACGCAGGTGGTGTCCTTGACATCGCGGTAGCAGCCGGGCTGGTTCAGCTCGTGCGAGCTCAGGCCGGTACCTGCGGCGGGCGAGTAGGGCTGGATGGTGTATCCCTTGTAGAGATAGCCCTTCTTGTAGAGCTCGCCGAGCAGCCACCACACGGTCTCGATATAGCGGTTGTCGTATGTGATGTATGCGTTGGGCATGTCTACCCAATAGCCCATGCGGCGTGTGAGGTCTTCCCATTCGCCGGTGAACTTCATCACCTCGCGGCGGCAGGCGGCGTTATAGTCGTCGACAGAGATTTTCTTGCCGATGTCCTCCTTGGTGATTCCGAGGTTCTTCTCGACGCCAAGCTCGACGGGAAGCCCGTGGGTGTCCCATCCGGCCTTGCGCTTGACCTGAAATCCCTTCATGGTCTTGTAGCGGCAGAAGATGTCCTTGATGGTGCGGGCCAGCACATGATGGATGCCCGGTTTGCCGTTAGCCGAGGGGGGACCCTCGAAGAATACGAACGAGGGACAACCCTCGCGGTCGCTCATGGTGTGGTTGAACACATCCTCGGCGTCCCAAAGTCCGAGGACACTTTCGTTGATTCCGGGCAGGTTGAGCCCGTTATATTCATTGAATCTCTTCGACATAAGATGCTTTTGGAAAAATTTTCGCAAAATTAGCAAAAGTCATTGATTAAAGCAACTTTTACAGTTTATATAATGTAAAAAAACTTGGCCGATATGACGGTGTGTGAGAAATAATTGCTAAATTTGCGGCTGCGCATCCATAAAGGTGCGACAGTACAAGCCTTGCGAATTTCCAATCAAAAACATATTTCTAAAAGTGAAAAAATTCAGACTATTCTTTCTGGCCATTATGGCCGTGTCGGCCGTGCTGCTGACGGCGTCGTGCAACAAGGATGACGACACCGATCCCGCCACCGTGCAGATGGATGTGAGTCCGTCGTCGCTGCTGCTGGCGGCCGATGACGCAACCTCACATGAGATTACCGTGTCTGTGTCATGGCCCGTCGACATCCAGGCCCTTGTCGCCGCCGACTGGTGTCATCTAACCCTCAAGACCACCACATCGCTCCAGCGTTTCTATGACCTCACCGTCGATGCCAACACATCGGCCGAACCCCGCTCGTGCTCGGTCAAGTTCTTCATATCTGGCCTGGAGAAGGGGACACTGCTCGTGACCCAGGGTGGAGTCAATGTGGAGCCCGAGAAACCCGTGGCCGTCAAGCCCGAGAATCCCGCATCGTTCCTCGGCCTGGGCTGGAACCTCGGCAATCAGTTTGACGCCCACAACAATGGCGTGGCCGGAGAGACATTCTGGGGCAATGCAGCCGCCACACAGGCGACCATGAATGCCGTCAAGGCTGCAGGATTCAACTCTGTGCGTATCCCCGTCACATGGATGGGGCATATCGGCGAGGCTCCCGGATATAAGATTGAGGACGCATGGCTCGACCGCGTGGCCGAGGTTGTCGGATATGCCGAGAATGCAGGGCTGAAAGTCATTGTCAATATCCATCATGACGGAGCCGACAGCAAGTACTGGCTCGACATCAAGAACGCCGCCACCAGCGCCGAGACCAATACCCGCGTCAAGGCAGAGCTTTCGGCTCTGTGGAGCCAGATAGCAAAGAAATTCACCTCGAAGGGCGATTTCCTTGTCTTCGAGTCGATGAACGAGATTCACGACGGCGGCTGGGGCTGGGGTGCCAACCGTAATGACGGCGGCAAGCAGTATGCTGTATTTAACGAATGGCAACAGGTGTTTGTCGATGCCGTCCGCGCCGCAGGGGGTGAGAACGCCACTCGCTGGCTGGGCATCCCCACATACTGCACCAACATAGACCTCGGCGATAACCTCAAGCTTCCCACAGACCCTGCGTCGAGGCTGCTGGTTGCCGTGCATTGCTACGAGCCCTACGAGTACACCCTCAACAACAAGTATTCCGAGTGGGGACACACCGGCTCGGCATCCAAGAAGCCGTCGAGCGGCGAGAAAGAGCTTGTCGCAGAGTTTGACAAGGTACTCAACAAATGGACCCGCAAGGGCGTGGGCGCATATATCGGTGAGTTCGGGTGCACACATCGCGCCGACAGCCGTGCCGAGACATTCCGCAAATATTATCTCGAATACTATACCAAGGCAGCCTCAGACCGCAACATCCCCGTGATATATTGGGACAACGGCGCCACAGGCGAGGGTGCCGAGGCCGGAGGCATCATCAACCACTCCACAGGAGCCTATATCAACAACGGTGCCGACATTGTGGCCGTGATGACCAAGGGCTACCACACCACAGATGCCTCCTATACTCTCGAGAGCGTATATCAGGGCGCACCCAAGTGACCCTCTCCCCACACGCAGAAACAGAGTCCCGGCCCCCCGCCGGGACTTTTTCTATACCCTACCTTCGCCATTTGCCTATGTTTTAGAAGAATTTCCGCCCGATTTTGCCTATGTTTTAGAAGGATTTTTGCCAAAATTTGCCTATGTTTTAGAAAAATTCACTATCTTTGTAATTGAAATTCAACGGTTTTATATGATACGACGGAATCTTATCGAAAATCTACGTTTTTGGGCGCGAAAAAAGAACCGTAAACCTCTTGTGATACGTGGTGCGAGGCAGGTTGGCAAGACCACTCTCGTCAAGGAATTTGCCGGAGAGTTTGACGGATTCATCATGTTAAATCTCGAGCGTCAGGATGACAGGAAGCTATTCGATGCGGCAGACACTCCACATAAAGTTATGGAGATATTGCGTCTTACCCGTCTGCCGGGTATGACTTCGTTTGACGGAAAGAGGATATTACTGTTCATAGACGAGATTCAGTCAGAGCCTAAGGCGATAGGTATGCTTAGATATTTCTACGAGGATATGCCCGAACTATTCGTCATAGCTGTCGGGTCAAGGCTCCAGGAACTGTTCAAGACAGGTGTCTCTTTCCCTGTGGGACGTGTGGAATATATGTCTATGCGGCCTTGTTTCTTCGACGAATATCTCGACGGGATGAATCTGCCCGGTCTGAGCGGAATAGTCAGGAATGCGGAGGTAGACCCTGCGCTGCACGACGAGCTTAACTCCCATTTCAAGACGTACGCCCTTATAGGTGGCATGCCTGAGGTGATAAGCGAATATGCCGAGGTACGTGATATAGTGGCTCTTTCTCCGCTATATGACGGACTATTACAGAGCTATGACGAGGATGTTGAGAAATATGCCGCCACCCAGCAGCAAGTCGCTGTCTTACGCCATCTGTTGCGCAATGGCTGGGGATATGCGGGACAGACTATCTCCTTTGCAAGATTTGGTGGAAGCTCGTATACGTCGACTGTCGTACATCAGGCATTCGAGCTTCTTGAGAAGGCTTTCCTGATGTCTCTCGACTATCCCACCACCTCCGTCAAGGCTCCGGTGTCTGAGTCCTTCACCCGCTCTCCTAAGCTGATATGGCTTGATTCAGGTCTTGTGAATTTCTCGGCGGGCATACAGGTTGAATATCTCACAAACCCGACTATCGCCGATGTTTGGCGCGGCCATGCCGCCGAGCAGATTGTGGGACAGGAGTTGCGTCAGCCTCTCGACCGTAATTACATGGACTCGCAATGTTTCTGGGTGCGCGACAAGAAAGGTTCTAATGCAGAGGTCGATTTCGTATTTCAGATGGACGGCAAGGTCATTCCTGTCGAGGTAAAGAGTGGTGCCAATGCACATCTGCGCTCTCTGCAGTCCTTCATGAGCATCGAAGGCGCTCCCGACATAGCTGTCAGGGTGTGGCCCGGAAGACTCTCAGTCGATGAAATAAAGAGTGGTGAGGGACTCCCATGTTTCCGCCTTATCAATCTGCCCTATTATCTTGTCGGACAGCTTGACAAGGTGATTTCCCGACTGTGATGGCGGTTCACGGCGCCACACTGTCTGTCGGGATGGTGTCGGCGGGTTCGGGTTTCTTGCCTTCGAGCTTGCGGATGATGGGACGGAGGAATGAGAATACGCTGTCGAAGTCGCGCTTGAACACGACGCCGATGCCCTGTGTGGTGAGGGCGCTCTTGAGATAGTAGTTCTGGTCGTTGTACCGGTTGTATGCCTTGAGCTGGATGGTGCCGGCACGGTTGAGCAGATAGCGGATGTCGAAATCTCCGATAAAGCTGTTGTTGTTCAGGCTCTTGTCGCGGTATCCGAAATTGCCGTTGAGCAGCAGACGGTTGTCGAGAAGCTGCGAGGAGAGGGCGAGGTCGACCTCGACGTCAGAGAAGTCTCCCTTGCTGCTACGGATGGCAGGGGCTATGCTCCAGTCGTCGCTCAGGGCGCCGAGCATCGAGCCGAGGCGCGACGACAGGGTGGACGAGGCCACCGAGACAAGTTCGTTGCCGTGCGTGGCAGACATATACTCGGGCGTATAGAAGCGGTTGAGGGCGAGCAGGTAGATGATCTGCTGGCTCATCATCTCGTCGGTCGAGACGATAGACTTGACCTTGCGGTCGATGTCTGACGTCAGCGAGGGGAATTCCAGATCGTAGCCTATCTCGGGACTGCGCATGTCCCCCTTGACCTTCATGAGCGCGTTGACCTTGACATTGGTGCGGTTGAGCTCGGGGTCAGACTGGAATGACTGGTCGAGGTCTGTGAGGTTGGCCGTGGTCGAATAGGCCGCAGTGATGTCGAGCTGTGCGGCATAGGGGTCGCCCGAGAACCGTATGGAGCTGCCGTCGCGTATCGTGAAGTCCTTTATGATGATGTCTTGGAGGGTGAAGGTATAGAACCCGTCGTTGAGGGTATAGTCGCCACGCATCTCGAGCTCGCCCTGCGAGTCATATTTCATGTTGAGGTGTCCCGAGCCGTGGGCTACAATCTTGTCACCTCCCACCGGGTCCATTATCAGGTTGAGGGTGGCCTCCGGGCTGATGTCGACATTGAAATCCATGACATATTGCGAGGGGGGGCCTTCGGAGGGACGGTTGGCGCGCGCACGTAGCTCGCGCACTATGAGCGGGGTGGGGTCAAGTGCTGCGAGCGAGTCCTTGCGGGCTTTGTCGCGGTCGTGGAATGTGATGAAGTCATAGTCGACCGATTCCTCCGAATCTGACAGCACGAAGGTGAAGTTCGATTTGGGCTCAGTCGCCATGGTGACACCTATGTCGATGCGTCCGGGGACACCGCGCACGGTAGCCCCGCCGCGTCCGAAGATACGACCATACCACGGGTCGTCGGTCTCACCCTCGGCGATGTCATAGACCAGGAGGTCGCGCGCGTCGGTGATGTCGAACCTGAATGTGGGGTCGTGGAAATAGCGGTGGGTGACCACTCCCGAGAGTTTTGCGGTGTGCCCGTAGCGGTCTGTGAGAGTGACGTCGCTGAACGATATGCGCCCGGGGTCGAGCTTCACGGAGTCTGAGACAGTGTAGACGGTGTTGGTGAAGTCGAGCTTCATTTTCAGGTTGTCGGCATAGATGCTGCCCTTGAGGTCGAGGTCATGGAATGTGCCATAGAGCTTGGCGTGTCCCGACACCTTACCTGAGACTGACGAGGTGAAGGCCGACATGAATGGCTGCATGAAGCCCACGGGAGCCCGGTCGGCTGTGAAATCGAACACAAGTTCTTCGGATGCCGGGCGTATATAGCCGTCGATTATTGATTCCGCGCCATCCTTGCCTATGACATCGGCCTTGATGGTGACGGTCTTGGTGTTGTTGTCCCACCACGAGCGTATGTCGCCGTCGCCCATCACGCAGTTGTTATAGGCGAGTCCGTCGACATGGAGCCGCGGGGTATAGAGCACGGGGTCGGACGAGAGGAGCGCGTCGCCATACAGCTTGCCGGTTGCGATGCCTCCGAACATCACATTCTCTATCGCCAGGGTCTCGAAGATGTAGTCGAGGTCGATATGGTCGAGGTCTATGACGACACGGCTCAGCGAATCGGGCGATGCGGTGCCGTTGATGGCCAGCGACTGGCCGTGGCGCGAGGCCCCGAGGCCATCGACGGTGATGAGCTTGGGGCGTATGTCGATTGTTGCGGGTGAGATGCTCCATGCCGAGTCGTTGAAGACAAGCTCTGTAGGCAATACGCGGACGCAGGTCTCGAGTATGCCTGTCTCCTCCGGGCGGTCGAATCCGGCTGTCAGAGCTATCAGCCCGTGGAAATCCTTGTCCCTGTCAATTTTCCAGCTTACTCTCGTGTCGAGCGTGTCGCGCTCTCCTGTCGTGAGCAGGTCTATCTTCATCGGGCCGTTCTTGGTCGGGACAGTGGTCGTGGCAGTCAGTGTGCTGTGCGGCATATCGCCATCGGCGTTGAGCGTAAGACGTGTGCCCTCTATGAGCTTATCTTTCTGTTTCAGATAAGGAGCGTCGAGGCTGAGGCTTAGCGCCTGTCCCTCGGTGGCCGCCCGCAGCTCGACAGGCGCGATAAACTCGACAGGGAGCTTGAAGAGTTTTGTCAGCAGCGTGTCGGCCTTGATGTCGATGCCAAGATGCGCTATGGTGCCGTCGGGAGTGTCGTCTGAGGTGCCGGGCACGACAAGCGCAGGGAAAAGCCGCGAGGCAATCCCCTTGATGTCGGCGGCGAGCGATGCGAAAGTGAAATGTCCGTCGAGCCTCATGTCGAGTGGACGGCTCTCGAGGGTGACCGAGCGCAGCGAGTCGCCGGGAGTCATCTCAAGTATGATGTCCCCGGCGTTTACCGTACCCCCCTCGGGTGTGGTCAGCGTGAGTCCGGCTATGCTCACCCAGCCCGATATGTCGTCGGGCTTCATGCCTATGGCCGATGCGTCGACAGTGGCGCTGACCGACCCATCCTTGAACCGTCCGCTCTTAAGGAACGTCGACAGGTCTATGTTGCGCAGGTCGGCGAACAGTTCGGTGGCGGGTAGTTCCGCACCGAGGTCATGGCCTCCGCTGACAGCGAAATCAAGATGTGGAGAACGCGAGTCGGCCTGAAAATCGACATGCCCGGGGGTGAATCTGGCCTCAGCCGAGATGTCGTTGTATGCGATACCCTTCCATGTCACCGATGGTATGATGAGCTCGGCCACTCCGTCGAGGTTGTTGCGGCGTCCTACTCTCAGGTCGGCACGTGCGTGCAGGCTCACGTCGGTGAGCTGGGAGAGTTTGTTGTGCAGTTGGGAGGGATCGAATGATATGATGTCAATGTTGCCCTCGATCTCTATGGGTGACACCGGTGTGCGCCGCCGCACGGAAGCGTCGATGTCTATGTCTCCGCACCCGGTGACGAGCGAGCCGTCCATATCGAGCGACGAGATATCACCCTCGACCGATGCAAGCAGGTTGACACGTCCGAGCGACGAGAGTGATGCCAGTTTGGAGCTCAGCGGGGCATATTCAGGTCCCAGCCCGGAGATGAGACGCAACGCTCCGGGCACATTGATGTTGAGGCTGAGGCGTGGTAGATAGAAGGAGAGCGAATCGCGCCCCTTGTCAAGTCCTGACAGGTCACCGTGGGCCGAGAGGAAGGTCTCGGTGTCGCGTACAGATACGTTGAGCCTCTCGATGTCAATGAAACTTGCCGATCCCTCGGCCTCGAGCTCGAGGTCTATCACTGCGTCTGTGTCGAGCCTGACAGGCAGGAGAGGGGAGAGGTCTGTGGTGGATACATGGGTGTCGGGCAGTGTCGAGATACGTGTCTGTATCGCACTGACCGGCGATGTGAGTGGTGAAGGGATGGAGATGTTGTCGAAAGCCAGATGCGAGTGCGGCATCTCAATGACAAGGTTGTCTATCTGTGCGTTGCGGCGGTCCATGTGCAGGGATGCCGAGAGAAGCGACAGCGTGAGACCCGACCGTTCGAACGCGCCCATGCGCTTGACCTCAATCTCAAAAATCGAGTCGGACAGTCTCGGAGCCTCGAGGTCGGCACGAAGATCGCTGACCGCGATGTGCGAGGGGTCAAAGCGACCGTCTGCCGGAGCGGGACAGTCGAGGATGTCGTAGGTTACGGTTGAGCGGCGCACCACGACCATGTTGACCGACAGGTCGAACGAGGAGGGCCCTTTTTTCTCCTTTTTCTGGAATCTGGCCAGGATAGGCTCTATGTTGAGCGGCGCGCCAATCGAATCGCGCCACAGGTGCATCCCCACGTCTATGAGCTCGGCATACGATATTACGGGCCTTCCGTGCCACAGGGTCTCGGTCACGCTCAGTCCGGCTCCGAGATGTCCGACTGTGAGGGCCGGTGAGCCCGTGGTATCGCTCACCGAGACATTGGTGAGCACAATGCGGTTGAACAGGCCGAACTCCACGCCCCCAATCTCCACAGGTGTGCCGAGCAGCGCTGTCAGCTCTTTCTCGGCACGGTCGGCGACAGCCGAGCGGACCGGGTCGAACGACAGGGTCACGAACAGTATCACCGGGAGTGCCAGAGGCACCACGATGACGATGACGAGAAGTGCGCGCAGTACGCGGAATAGGTTTCTCACCTTTGGTATGAGCCCGTGGAGACTTGTCTGTCAGGGGTTAGAAATAGCGGGCCACGGAAGCCTCAAGCTGCTCGGGCGAGTTGATGCGTGATACAAGCTCGCCGTCGCGGTCGATGATGAATGCTGTCGGTAGCGAGGTGACGTTATAGTCCCTGAGTGTCTGGCCTCCGTTCGAGATGTCGTTGAGCACGGTTATCCACGGCAGGTTCTTGGCGGCCTCCTTCCAGGCATATTCATTGTCGTCGAGAGATACTTGATATATCTCCAGACCGCGGTCCTTGTATTTCTGATATATGCGGTTGAGCTCGACATTGAGTGCGGGCGACCAGTCGGCGGTGTAGGCGGTGAAGCTGAGGAGTGTCACCTTGCCCTTTCCGGCCAGGTCGAGCAGCGAGTGCTCCACACCCTTGTTGTCATAGAGACGGATGTCGAAAGCTCCCACCACATTGGCCTGTATCGCTGCGGTGCCCTGAGCCTGATTTGAAGCAGCGGCTGCAGCACGGCGGTGCGATATGAAGAGGTTCTTGAGATAGTTGGTGCGCGGGTCTGTGGGACGGAATTCTGAGAATGCGTTGGCCACGGCGCCGATATAGCGGCGGTCGGTCTTGTCGGCGGCATTGAACAGCGGGCGTCCGTCGATGGTCTTGCTGATGATATAGTATGTAACGATGCCTGCGGGGTCGGCTATGAGCATCTGGCCCAGACGGCGCTTGAGGGCCTGGTCGTTGACCACGGCTGCGGCACCCGAGGCAGAGGCCGATGCGGCAAGGAGCGAGTCTACCCTGGCAAGAGTCTCGGCCTGAGGTGTGCCGGACAGGGTATGTGTGGCGGCTATGTCGGGCATAGAGGCTGTGATGGTGACTGTCTCTATCGAGTCGATGGGAAAGTATATGGTCTTGTCGGCCACGCGCAGGCGGTAGATGTCGGGATAGCCCTGTGCCTCGCGGGCGTAGCTGAACGAGCCGTCGTCATTCGGTCGGATGGTATCCATCAGATACCAGTATCCTTGATTATAGCCTTCGAGCACCAGCGCGTCGGTGTCGGCGAGGCCCGATATGTTGCCGTCGATATGCCATTTGTTGTCGTTCGAGCACGATGCGGCGCAGATGCCAAGTGCGGCTATCGCCGCGAGAGGAAATATGGATTTCATGTCTTTGCTTGAGGTCAGTATGTATCAAGATGCAAAATTACGATAAATATTGCAATTTTTTGTACATTTGCAATACGATTCAGAAAAGATTTACAGTCATAAAGATGAGACATAAAGTCAAGGTCACGGTGCTTGACACCAAGCTATATCCCGAGTATCAGCAACAATATTGCGCCGATCCATGTCCGGGGAGATGCCCGGTCTATAACAGGGGAGATGAATTTGTTTTCTACCGCGATGATGCACGTGACGATTACTGGCATTGCGGACTTGACACGCTGGTGAAAACTGACGGCAACCCGGATGAGATTGCCGGAGGCCCGAAGAAACCGTTCTGTTCGGAGGCTTGGGATGCCATATCGCGATACATCTACGCCGGGCTGCAGGGCGGCTCTATAATGAAGGGGTGGATGAAGGAGGAAAACACCATGATAACCTGCTGCAATGACGGCACGCGTCCTGTCATTTTCAAGATAGAGAGGATTGATTATGAATGAGGGTATGCTGATTGTGCGCGAGGAGCGCGAGGCAGACTTTGACGCAATCCGTCAGGTGGTCATGGAGGCTTTTGCCTCGGCTGAACATAGCGACGGTGACGAGCATGCACTTGTGGAACGTCTGCGACAGACTGATGATTACATTCCGGCGCTTTCTCTTGTGGCAGAGTGGGGTGATGAGGTTGTGGGTCATATCATGTTTTCGAGAATAAGTATCGGCAATACCGAGGCCATAGCGTTGGCACCATTGGCTGTACTGCCCTCATTCCAGGGCCATGGCATAGGGAAAGAGCTGATAATGGCCGCACATCAGCGGGCGCAGGAGCTTGGATATTGCTGCTCGGTGGTGCTGGGTTCTCCGGGATATTATTCAAGGTACGGTTATGTCCCTGCTTCCACATACGGTATAACCTCTCCGTTTGATGTGCCGTCCGGATTCTATATGGTCTGTCCGTTCCATCTCCCTGTGCCCGTAGGGATGGTCACATATTCAGACGCTTTCGGATTATAGCGTCTGTTTTGCCGATGCCCTGAATCTGGAGGGTGAGAGGCCATATCGCTTCTTGAATACGCGGTTGAAATGTGGCAGGTCATTGAATCCTGTTGCAAAACATATCTCTGATACCTGTTTCCTTGAGTCGCGCAGCAGTCCGCAAGCGGTCTCGAGACGATAGAGGGTGAGGAACTGTGAGAAAGTCATGCCTTTGTTGCGTTTGAAAAATGAGCAGAATGCCGAACGGTTCATGCCCATGTGCGATGCAATCTCGTCGAGGGTGATGCGGTGTGAATAGTTTGCCATGACGTATGTGGCGACCTCACGGATACGACGTATGTCGCGCTCTATCCTGACGGGTCTGCCTATGAGTGTATGGTCTGATGTCGTGAATACAAAAGGGAGTAACCGTATCATCTCGCAGAGCTGTCCCATGTCGTCAAGACGTGACATCGCCGTGAGGGCGCGTCTTATGACTGCCGCACTTGCCGGACCATATCTTATGGCATCGTCAGGAAGATTTTCCCTGTATATGCGCCGTTTTATCTCAGGGAATGTGTTGATGCACTTGTCAATGAACTCAGGGCTGAACGCCACCATCAGATACGTGATCTCTCCCTCTGAGTCTGCCGAGTCGGGGGTGTATTCCCAATAATGAGGCATCCCCGGAGGAATCAGCACGACATCACCCTCGGCAAACGGCATGAAGGTGTCGCCTGTCATGCGTGTGCCGTTGCCGCATGTGACATAATACAGCTCCCAAGCATCGTGGCGGTGCATCCCGGCCTCAATCTGCGGCATGACGTGTTGCGAGATGAAGAAAAAGGAGTGGTCCTGGACTTCCGGCAATGTATATGGTATTACAGCATCTTTCATGGTCTGCAAATTTAAGACAAATATTTGAGATTATAAGACAAATATCAGACAAATAAAGGGCGTAATTTTGCTGCGAAATCCAAACATACGAAAAAATGGAACTATACGAGACTTTAGATAGGCGACGTACCTATCGCGACTATTCGGCCCGGCATGTGAGCGATGAGAAACTGCACAGGATAATCTCAGCTTCGTTCAAGGCTCCTACCAACGACCATCTCAGGCAGATTGAGTTTGTGGTCGTGCGCGGACAGGAAAACATAGCGCGGGTGATAGCTCCTCTGGCAAAGAATATGGCGCATTTCAGCCGTCTGGTGGCAGAGGTTGACGAGTCAGGAGACGCCGACAAGATGGCTATGTTTTCTGACGCTCTTCCGAAACAGCAGAGGATGCTGATGCAGAGCGGGCTTCTGGTGATTCCGTTTTTCAGGCAGCTCACGACACCTCTGCTTCAACCTGCCGAACAGAGCTCTCTCAATTATTTTGCCTCTGTCTGGTGTGCGATAGAGAATATGCTCCTTGCCGCGACCGCCGAAGGGCTCGGATGCGTGTTCCATATTCCGGTAGGGGATGAGGCGGATGCCATCAAGACAATTGTCAACGCTCCGCAGGGATATGAGATGGCGTGTCTGCTTACCGTCGGTTATCCGTCGGAAGGAGCCTTCTTGCCGCGTCAGAAAGAAATCGACATTGATGCCCGCATCCACCACGACAGGTTCTGAGCTATCCTGAATATCGCAGTTCATCCGGGATAACTGCATATCTGAAAGTATGTTAAATCGTAGGGATTCGTATTAAACTTTTGTCTATCTTGAAGGTCTTAATAACAAACGCCAAGAAAACAGAAAAAACAAACACTTAAGACATAAAGATGAAAAAGACTATTATCGGAATTTCCCTCCTCGTCTCGGGCCTCTTTGCAGGTCAGGCCGTAGCCCAGAACCCTGTAGCCGTCGGCACTACCTGCAAGCAGAAGACCGAGCAGTGCCTCCAGGCCGACTGCCAGCTTCCCGCCGGACAGTGTGCCGTCCCTCAGGCCGGCTGTCCCTTCGACGGCCTCAATCTCACTGCCGAGCAGCAGGCCAAGCTGAAGGAGATTACACCCTGCGGCAACAAGGATAGCAAGAAGGCTGATAAGGAGGCACGCGAGCAGGCCCGCAAGGAGCGCCGTGAGGCCGCGCAGAACTCGCGCCGCGAGTTTCTCAACAAGGTGAAGTCCATACTTACCCCCGAGCAGTACACCCAGTTTCTCGAGAACAGCTATCTCAACCGCGAGCCCCGTCACAACGGCCGTCCCGTAGACCGCAAGGGTCACCACGGCTCGATGAAGGCCAAGAGGATAGATGGCCAGCGCGTACAGCGCGCCAACATACAGCAGGCACAGCAGGCGAAATGATGCCTCTGACTGACGATATTTAAGCCATAAGACAACTCCCCGTCCAAATCCTTCAGGGATATGGACGGGGAGTCTGTTTTATGTCCGGGGATTATTTGCCCCCTTTGCCGAGGTCGGGGGCAAGGCGCTTGGAATGACGGGAGCAGAGCAGGGTGAGGAGGGTGAGGATGACGAATGCTATGGCGCACGAGTGCATGACGTCGCCGAGGCCGACAAGTGGTGCGACTATGGCGCCGACTACATATCCCGCCAGACCGAGCAGGGCCGACGCCTCGCCCGCACGGCTGCTCCCCTCGCTCATGGCGAGGGTGTTTGTTGTGGTGAAGATCAGTCCGAGCCCGAAGAGCATCACCCACATGCATATCTCGAAAATCCACAGGCTATGTATAGTCCACAGGGCATACGCCTGTGCTGCGGTGCCTACGGCAAGGATGATGGCTCCTGTGCGGGCTGCACGCTTGAGGGGGTGGAACCTCATGGCCAGCATGGCGCCTGCCGCCACAAAGATGGAATTGAAGCCGATGACAAGACCATATCTGGTCTGGCTGAGGCCATAATGATCCTGAAGGATAAAGGGGGCCGCCGAGAGATAGGCGAACAGGATGCCAAGGGCAAATCCTTTATAACAGATGTGGATGATGAACGGCCTGTCGCGCAACAGCGCGCCGTAGCCGCGCAGTGATTTCCACCACGGGCCCGTGGTGCGCCGCGACGGGGGCAATGACTCCTTGACCAGCGGGGAGATGGCGAGTATGACGAGGGCGAACGCGGCGAGCACGAGGAAAACACCTTTCCATCCCCAGGCGTCGGCGGTGACACCTCCGATGACCGGGGCCGAGGCGGGTGCGACTCCGTTGATGGCTCCCGTTATGGCCATGAGCCTGGCCAGCGCCCGTCCGCTATACAGGTCGGCGGGAATGGTACGGGCGAGGAAATAGCCTCCCGAGGCTCCGAGTCCCTGGAAGAGGCGGCTGATGTTGAAGACGTGTATGTTTGGCGAGAAAATGCTTGCAATGGCGGCCACGATGAACAGTATTACCGAGCCTATGAGCACCGGCTTGCGTCCGTAGCGGTCAGATATGGGGCCGAGCAGTATCTGTCCCAGCCCGAGTCCGACCATCCCCATGGTGAGTCCGAGCTGTGCCACCGAGACCTGACATCCGAAAAACCTGCACATGGCGGGTAGCGCCGGAGTGTACATATCGTTGACGAACGACCCGAGGGCGCTGACGGTGACGAGAAAGAAGACAAGGAAAGGGTAATTGACCTTTGGGGCGGAGGGGGGTGTCTGTGACATCATAATGCGGGCTTTGATGAACTTATATCAAGTTTAGAACACCCTTCGGTCAAGGATTGTTTGCGACACCGGGATATGAAATCGGCCCCCGCACCAACCGGTGCGGGGGCCGT
>DAAQ01000029.1 GCA_001701225.1 Bacteroidales bacterium H5
GGATGTACGCCCTGACGGGCTATCCCGTCACGCGGCTCGATGTGGGGCTTTCCACATATCGCCGCTTCGCGGCCGATGGCACCACACGGCAAAACCACACATACCCCCCCGCGCCTGCATCGGAGTCCGGCGACCCACCGCGCTTTTTTGATTCCGATTTCCAACCGCCCGATGTCATTTTGTCAACAAAATACCCCTCTGACCTTTCACCAAGAAACGGTTAACATTGAATTTAACATTATTTTACAAAACAAATCCCAATTAATCCTTAGAATTGTATTAAATTTGCAGTCATATTTCATCCCAACAGTCAACAATCATATTCAAATACTTTTATTTATTCGTTTTTACTATTAGGTATGAAAAAGCTGTTTCTACTTCTTGCAGTCATCATCACCTTTGCAATCAGCGCTGCGGCACAGGACCGCACCGTCACCGGCGAAGTGGTGAGCGCTGACAACGGCGAGCCCCTGGTGGGCGCGACCGTTATGGGAGTGGGCTCGAAGATTGGCGTCGTCACAGACCTCGACGGCAATTTCTCGATTACCCTTCCCGCATCAGTCAAGAAATTGTCAGTATCCTATGTGGGCATGAACACCCGTGAGGTTGACATCACCCCCGGCCGCATGAGCATCCAGCTCGAGGGTTCGAATATGCTTGACGAGGTCATCACCGTGGCCTACGGTACCGCAAAGCGCTCATCGTTCACAGGTTCAGCCTCAGTGCTCGACGCCTCGCAGATCGAGTCCGTGCAGGTATCAAACCCTGTTGACGCTCTCAACGGCCGTGTCGCCGGTGTGCAGCTCAACAACGTCACAGGTGCCCCCGGTTCGAATCCTACCATCTTCATCCGCGGTATCTCTTCGATCAACGCAGGCAACGACCCCCTCATAGTGCTTGACGGCACACCCTTCTCGGGCGACCTCAACACCATCTCGACATCAGACATCGAGTCGATGACCGTACTCAAGGACGCCGCATCAAACGCCCTCTATGGTGCCCGCGGTGCCAACGGTGTCATCCTCATCACTACCAAGAAGGGTAAGGGCGAGGCCAAGGTGACATTCGACGCCAAGTGGGGACAGAACTCGCGCGCCCTTCAGGATTATGACGTCATCAAGAATCCCGGCCAGTACTACGAGGCATACGCCACCGCCATCCGCAACAGCCAGTCTACTGCATGGGGCGGCAAGCTCGAGGGCGATGCGCTCAACGATTATGTGAACAAGAACCTCATGGCAGATCTCGCCTATAACGTATATAACGTTCCCGAAGGTGAGCAACTAATCGTCAACGGCAACCAGCTCAACCCCAACGCCACTCTGGGCAACCGCGTCACATTCGGCGGCCAGGAGTTCCTTCTCCTCCCCGACGACTGGGATGACTCAGCATACCGCAAGGCTCTCCGTCAGGAGTATAGCCTCACAGTGTCGCAGGCAACAGACAAGAGCTCGTTCTTCTTCTCGGCCAACTACCTCAACAACGAGGGTATCTCGACCAACTCAGGTTTCGAGCGTTTCAACGGCCGCCTGTCAGCCGACATTCAGGCCAAGCCCTGGCTGAAGCTCGGCGCAAACGTAGGCTACTCGCACTACCGCATCAACAGCTTCGGTGACGACGGTCAGGGCGCATCCTCAGGCAATATCTTCGCCGTATCGAGCACCATGGCTCCTATCTATCCCCTCTATGTCCGCGACGGTAACGGCAACATCATGACCGACGCCAACGGTATCACCATTATGGACTATGGTGACATGACATTCGGCGGTCCCAACGCCGAGGGCGAGCGCGAAGGCCTCACTCGTCCGCAGTGGGCGAGCGCCAACCCTATCCAGGCAAATATCCTCGACGTGAACAGGTCTAAGGGCAACGCATTCAATGGCAACGCATTCGCCGAGATCCGTTTCCTCAATGATTTCAAGTTCACCACCAACAATGCGTTCACTCTCGATGAAATGCGTGCCAACCAGGTGACCAATCCCTACTACGGCATGTATGCCTCGTCAAACGGTATGGTTACCGTAGAGCATGACCGCACCATCGATTTCACATTCCAGCAGCTCCTCAACTGGACCCGCCAGTTCGGTGACCACAACGTGGCTGCCCTTCTCGGTCATGAGTTCTACCGTCAGCAGACTACCTATGTCTACGGTCAGGCCGACAATATGCTTCTCGGCACTAACCAGGAGCTCGCCGGCGCAATCAACTCGGGCAACAATTCGTCTGCAGAGGCTAACTACAACAACGAAGGCTGGTTCGCCCGTGTCAACTATGACTATGACGGCAAGTATTTCGCATCTGCATCGTTCCGCCGCGACGCATCCTCTCGCTTCCATCCCGACCACCGCTGGGGTAACTTCTGGTCGGCCGGTCTGGCATGGATCATCTCGAAGGAAAATTTCTTCCAGGCACCCTGGGTCGACATCCTCAAGATCAAGGCATCTTACGGCGAGCAGGGCAACGACCGTATCGGCAGCAGCCGCTACATCAACACCTACAGCATCGTGAACTCTGACGGCACACCCGCTGCAGAGCCTCTCCGCATGGGTAATCCCAACATCACTTGGGAGAAGGGCGGCAACTTTAACGCCGGTGTCGATTTCAGCTTCTGGGGCGAGCGTCTCGGCGGTACAGTCGAGGGATTCGTCCGCAAGACATCAGACATGCTCTACAGCATGCCTCTTCCCCCGACCTTCGGTTATCGCAGCTACTATGACAACGTAGGTGACATGGTGAACCGCGGTTTCGAGATTGACCTCCACGGCGACATCATCCGCACCAAGGACATCACCCTGGGCATGACAGCCAACCTCACATACGTCAAGAACAAGATTACCCGTCTCGCAGACCGCAGCAAGCAGCAGAAATGCGACGGTGTCGACGGTTACAGCTCGGGCACATTCTTCTATGGCGAGGGCGAGTCTCTCTACACATTCTACATGCCCACCTACGCCGGTGTGGATCCCGTTTCGGGTCTCCCCACCTACTGGAAGCAGGTGACCACACCCGAGGGCGAGATAGAGATGGTACGCACCACCGATTACAACTCACTCAGCACAAGCACCGACTATCACCTGCAGGGTTCGGCACTCCCCACCCTCTATGGCGGCTTCGGCATCTACGCCAACCTTTATGGATTTGACGCTTCTGTCGATTTCAACTATCAGGTAGGAGGCAAGGTATATGACTCTACCTACGCCGGTCTCATGGGCTCTCCCTATTCGGAGTCCAAGGGTGGCGCTATCCACAAGGATGTCCTCAAGGGATGGACCCCCGAGAACACAGGCGCAAGCATCCCCCGCTTCGTATATGGCGACCAGTTCATCTCGCGTAGCTCGTCGCGCTTCCTCACCAACGCCGGCTATCTGGCTCTTCAGAGCATCAACGTCGGCTATACCCTCCCCGCCAAGGCAACCAAGAAAATCCAGATAGAGCGCGTACGCTTCTATTTCTCGGCCGACAACGTGGCCATCTGGTCTAAGCGCAAGGGTCTTGACCCCCGTCAGAGCATGGCACAGGGCCTTTCATCAAGCGGTGCCAAGGAGCAGGCCATCACAGGTAGCTCGAGCTCGGCATACTATTCTCCCGTCCGCACACTTTCAGGCGGTATCAACGTGACTTTCTAATCCGATAAAAGTTCCGAAACAACAATGAAATCCAGAATATTCATCCCGCTGACCCTGCTGTGCGCATCGGCCCTGACACTCACCACCACAGGGTGTGTCGAGGAGGTGACCCCCGGTGGCAGCACACTCGACCAGAATCAGCTCAACGGCTCAACCCAGGCCGGTATGGCGACACTCGCCGCCATCCCCTCGACGATGATCTTTTGCAACTCCGACAACTCGGACCGTCACTCGGACATAGGCTATCCGGGCATGCAGATCATCCGCGACCGCATGACCGGCGACATGACAATCAACCCCAACGGTACCAACTATGACCAGTTCTCATTCTGGGCACAGGGCTACAATGATGCGGGTTATTGGATGCCCCAGATCATCCTCAACTATTACGGCAAGCTCATTCTGGCTATCAACAAGGCTGCCGGTACCTTCCCCGAAGGCATCGAGACAGAGGATGGACAGGGCTGCCGTGCCAAGGCCCTCGCATTCCGCGCCATGGCATATCTCGATGTGGCCCGCTGGTTCGAGTACCTTCCCTGCGACAAGACCTCTTCGGTCAACTCAGACGGAAACGATGTCCTCGGCCTCACATATCCTATCGTGACCGAGAAGACCACTCAGGCAGAGGCTTCCAACAATCCCCGTGCAACTCACGAGAAGATGTTCCAGTTCATCCTCTCTGACCTGCAGTATGCTGAAGAAAACATAGGCAAGGCCCCCGAGGAACTCAATACCATCCTCTATCCCGACCTTGCATGTGTATATGGCCTCTATGCCCGTCTCTACATGTGGGACGAGGACTACGCCAACGCCAAGAAGTATGCCGATCTGGCCATAGCCGAACATGGCGGCTCACCCCTCACCGAGGCTCAGTGGACCGACCCGAAGACCGGCTTCAACACACCTACCGGCAACAGCTCATGGATGTGGGGCACCCAGCTCACCGCCGAGAACCGTGCCGTGACCACAGGTATCTGTAATTTCGTGTCGTTCCTGTCGCCTGAGGCTGTCTACGGCTACTCAGCTGCAGGTGCCGAGTTCGATCCCGACTGGAAATTCTACAGCCGTATCAACAACAACGACTGGCGCAAGCAGTCATGGTCGGCCAAGAAGGGTGACGTGACCATGCAGCTCAAGCTGAAATTCAACGCTGCCTCGCTGGCCGATGACGCCCGCAAGATTGCATGGAGCAACAACCACCAGCTTGTGGCCCTCAAGTTCCGTCCCAACCAAGGTGAGATCAGTGACTACTCGATTGCATCTGCCGGCGCAAACATCGTGATGCGTCTCGAGGAGATGTATTTCATCTCGATTGAGGCACAGGCTCACGATAATGCCATAGCAGGCAAACAGGCTCTTATCGATTTCATGAAGACCTACCGCTACAGCCAGTACTCCTGCAACAAGACCGCTCCCGAGGATATCATCGAGGAGATTGTATTCCAGAAGCGTGTCGAGCTGTGGGGCGAGGGTCAGACCCTCTGGGACATCAAGCGCCTCAACTATTCGGTTGAGCGCGGCTATGACGGTACCAACTGGATTAAGGCAGCCCGTTTCAACACCGAGGGCCGTCCCGCATGGATGAACCTGGTATTCGTTCAGACCGAGGGCAACTCTAACGAGGGACTCCGTGGCTGGAACAACCCCAATACCACAGGTCTTTATCCTCAGATCGAAGATGACGTCGTTCATTTCGATGCTGAAAACTGGTAATCCGTCCCCACGGACATAACCTTACATACCGCCACCCCGGGTTCACCCCCGGGGTGGCTTTTATTTTCCCCAACCACGCCCTGCATCGGCGGGGCTATAGGGTTCCCGGGATGAGTTACGGTTTGTTTTCACGAAAACTTTTCGTAACTTTGCAATACCATGACCGACACCGTCAAAATCCTCAACATACCCGTGCGCCGCATCACGCTCGCCGAGCTGCTTGACACCCTACACGAGGGGGTGCTTGTCACGCCCAACCTCGACCATCTGGTCAAGCTACAGACAGACCGCGAGTTCTATGACGTCTACCGTCAGGCCGAATGGGTGGTATGCGACAGCCGCATATTGCAGATGTGCTCGCGTGCGCTCCGTGACCCCATACCTGAGGCGATCCCCGGGAGCTCGTTCTTCGGACACTATTACATGCACCATGCCGACGACCCCGACTGCCGCATCTTCCTGCTGGGGGCGCGCCCCGGGGTTGCCGACGAGGCCATGCGCCGCATCAATGCCCGCGTGGGGCGCGAGATTGTGGTGGGCGCTCACTCACCCTCGTTCGGGTTCGAGAAGAATCCCGGCGAATGTCGTGAGATAGCCGACATAATCAATGCCTCGGGCGCCAACGTCGTGCTGGTGGGCGTGGGGGCTCCCAAACAGGAGAAATGGATAATGGCTCACCGCGACATGATGCCCGGCGTGAAGCTGTGGATGGCCCTCGGCGCGACCATCGACTTTGAGGCGGGAAACATAAAGCGCGCACCGCGCTGGGTGCAGAAGATATGTATGGAGTGGTTCTACCGTTTCCTCAAGGAACCGCACCGCATGTTCAGGAGATATTTCATAGACGATGTGAGGTTTTTCGGCCATTTTGCCATGCAGCTGGCCGGACGATACAGGAATCCATTCAATCAACATCAATGACCGTCATAGAAAACCAGGAATTTGGCGGCGAGAGGCCGCTCTTCGCATCACACCATCTGAGACTTGAAAACGTCACAATCCATGCCGGCGAATCTGCGCTGAAATGCTGCTCGGACATCGTGGCAGACCGCTGCCGGTTTGAGGGCAAATACCCTTTCTGGCATGTCAAGAGCTTCGAGATAAACGACTCGCTGTTCACATCGGGAGCCAGGGCCGCACTATGGTATTCGAAGGCCTGCGTGATGAGGCGCACCCGCGTGGAGGCCCCCAAGATGTTCCGCGAGATGGAGGGGATAACACTCGAGGATGTCGAGATTCCCGACGCACAGGAGACTTTCTGGCACTGCCGCGACATACGCATCAACCGGGTCAAGGTTGCCAATGCCGACTACCTGTTCATGCACTCTGACTTCATCAGCATCAAGGACTGGGAGCAGCACGGCAACTATTCGTTCCAGTATTGCAGGAATGTGGTGATACAGAACGCCGACATCCATTCAAAGGACGCCTTCTGGAACACCGAGGATGTCACCGTATGCGACTCGCGCCTCACCGGCGAGTATCTGGGATGGCACTCGAAGAACCTGCGCCTGGTGCGCTGCCACATCAGCGGCACACAGCCCCTGTGCTACTGCGAGGGACTCGTGCTCGAGGACTGCACGTTTGACTCCGACGCTGACCTGGCCTTCGAGGACTCTGACCTGCGTGCTACAATCCTGTCGCCCGTGACCTCGGTCAAGAATCCCCGCTCGGGCTCCATAAAGGTACCGTCGATAGGCGAGCTGATACTCGACGAGCATGTACTCCAGCCCGCAAGCTGTATAATAGAGCAGACGGATGTCACATTTTGATTTCGACACCGCCCCATCGCGCCGCGGCACCGGGTCGTACAAGTGGGACACCCGTCCCGAAACCCTCCCCCTGTGGGTAGCCGACATGGATTTCAAGACCGCTCCCTGCGTCATCGAGGCACTGCGGCGACGCGTGGAGCACGGAGTATTCGGCTACACGCTCGTCGGCGAGGAATATTATGACTCGCTGGTGTCGTGGTTCGGACGACGCCACGGATATGTCATTGACCCGGCCAAAGTAATCTATACCTCGGGGGTTGTCCCGGCCATCTCGGCCATAATCAAGGCGCTCGTGCCTCCGGGCGAGGGGGTCATCGTGCAGACCCCGGTCTACAACTGCTTCTTCTCGTCGATACGTAACAACGGATGCCTGAGGCTCGACAATCCACTTGTCCGCGAGGAGTGCGGCGGCAGCGAGTTCACCTACCGTATGGATTTCGACAGTCTCGAGGAGCTGTGTGCGCGCTCCGAGGCCCGCATGCTGCTGCTCTGCAATCCGGCAAATCCCGCGGGGCGCCTCTGGACGCGCCACGAGCTGGAGCGGATGGCAGAGATATGCCGCCGTCACGGCGTCACAGTGGTGAGCGACGAGATTCACTGCGAGCTCACTCCCCCGGGCACTGAGTATGTGCCATACGGCACCGTCGACCCCTCGGCGGTCATCTGCCTCTCCCCCTCAAAGGCTTTTAACACCGCTGGGCTGCAGATAGCCAACATCGTCTGCCCGGACGCCGCGACACGCGCGCTCATAGACCGCGCCATCAATATCAACGAGGTCTGCGACGTCAATCCCTTCGGGGTCGAGTCCCTCAAGGCGGCCTATTCACCCGAAGGTGAGGAGTGGCTGGACGCATTGCGCGCATATCTGCACGACAACTGGCAGATGCTGCGCGAGACGCTGGCTCAGCGTCTGCCGATGTGCCCGGTGGCGCGTCTTGAGGCCACATACCTGGCGTGGGTCGACATCTCGGCACTCGGACTTACGGGCGACGAGGCCGAGCATCTGCTGCTCGACCGCACGGGCGTATGGGTCAACTCGGGCGCGATGTATGGAGACAACTCGTATATACGCATCAACATGGCGTGTCCCCGCGACCTGCTCGCCGAGGGGCTGCGCCGCATCTGCGACACCCTCAGCCCCGTATCGTGACAGACATCTCGCTCATACGCTCGGGCAAGCCCCTCTCGTTCGGCCAGCAGCTCAGGCTGACCGCCATGCTCTCGTGGCCGGCCATGATGGCACAGCTCTCGAGCATAATGATGCAGTATATCGACGCGGCCATGGTGGGACGTCTCGGGGCTGACGACTCGGCCTCGGTCGGACTCGTCTCGACCAGTCTGTGGCTATGCTGGGGCGTATGCTCGATGGTGACGATGGGATTTTCCGTCCAGGTGGCCCACAGCGTCGGCGCGGGCGATTTCGACAAGGCCCGCTCGATATTGCGCCAGAGCATCGTGGCGTGCCTGCTCTTCAGCCTCTGCGTCACTGCCGTTGCCTCGGCCGTGGCCTTCCCGCTGCCCCACTGGCTCGGAGGCGACGAGGCGGTGTGCCCCAAGGCGTCGCTCTATTTCCTTGTCTTCGTGCTTGCTCTCCCGCTGCTCACCTACAACTACCTTGGGGGCGCCATGCTGCGCTGCGCGGGCAACATGAAGGTGCCGGGCGCGCTCAACGTGATGATGTGCGTGCTCGACGTGATGTTCAATTTCCTGCTCATCTTCCCCTCGCGCACCGTTACGCTGCTCGGTATAGGCATCCATATCCCCGGTGCGGGATTAGGGGTGCTCGGAGCAGCCCTCGGTACGGTGTCGGCCGAAGCCATCACCGCCGGAGCCATGATGTTCTATCTGCTGCGCATACAGCCCGACCTGAGGCTGCGCGGCACACGGGGCTCATTCAGGCCCACACGCGGGGTGTTACGCAAGGCATTGCGCATCTCGGCTCCGATGACACTGGAACATGCCGTCATCTGCGGCGCCCAGATTGCCGTCACCGTCATCGTGGCGCCCCTGGGCAACTTTGCCATCGCCGCCAACGCATTTGCCGTGACTGCCGAGAGCCTGTGCTATATGCCCGGCTACGGCATAGCCGACGCGGCGACGACCCTCGTGGGCCAGAGCTATGGCGCAGGGCGCAAGGATCTGGCCCGACGGTTCGGATATATCACCACCGCCCTCGGCATGGTCACCATGTCGCTGATGGGAGTGGTGCTATACATCTTCGCCCCGGCGGTGATGGAGCTGATGAGCCCCGTGCGCGAGATTGTAGACCTCGGTGCATCGGCCCTGCGCATCGAGGCATTCGCCGAACCGATGTTCGCCGCCGCCATCGTGGCCTACGGCGTCATGGTCGGGGTCGGCGACACAATACTCCCCGCCTGCATGAATTTCGGCAGCATCTGGCTTGTCAGGCTTCCGCTCGCCGCCATCCTCGCCCCGACCATGGGACTCGATGGCGTATGGCTGGCCATGTGCATAGAGCTGACTTTCCGCGGCGCCATCTTCCTGTGGCGTCTGCTGAGCGGCGCATGGCTACGCAAGGGCATCTGAACCCTACGGCGCTCAGGGTGTTGTAATTATATGAAAACTATCTACGACATCCGGCGCGCCTACGAGGGCGCCACACCCGACGACGGCTACCGTGTCTATGTAGACCGCCTGTGGCCACGCGGCCTCTCACACGAGAATTTCCACTATGACCTCTGGGACAAGGATATTGCCCCCTCGACCGAGCTGCGCGAATGGTTTCACGCCGATCCGACAGACCGATGGGTAGAATTTGCCCGGCGATACCGTGCAGAGCTCATGAACAATCCGGCCTTCGCCGAGCTCAAGAAAGAGCTTGCCACCCGCCCCAAGGTCACGCTCCTATACTCCTCGCACGACCCCGTGCACAACAACGCCACCATCCTCCGCAACGCCCTGCTCGAATAGGGCCGAAGGAGTCTTAGGCTTGTCACCAGGAGCGAGGTGTTTGTCACAATTATCCGGCCTCTACGCAGGAGATACGGTAATTTTGTGACATGAAATCCTTGACAATCGCATTACTCATGGTGCCGTCACTTGCATCGGCACAGACCGTCGAGACGGCTGATACACTTGGCGAGGTCGTGGTGACGGCACATAAGGCCGAGGCCATAGTGACCCCGGGAATGACAACCTACACCCCTTCGGCAACACTGTCCGGGAGTGGCGGGAGCGCATTCGACGCCATATCCTCGTTGCCCGGAGTCTCGACTGACAGCAACGGCTCCCTCTCGGTCAATGGTGTCAGAGGAATCACAGTCACCATCAACGGACGCAAGGGGGCCCTCAAAGGCAGCGAACTGACAAACTATCTGAAATCCCTTCCGGCAAACGCTGTGGCAGACATACGGATACGCACAACACCATCGGCAAAGGATGATGCCTCGTCGAGCCAGAGTGTGATAGACGTACGGCTGCGCAAGCATACCGACCGCGGACTCACCCTCAACTCGTCTGCCCGGATACGCACCTTGCGTGGTGTGGAGGGATATGGCAATATCCGTGGGGCATACAGCACGTCGCGCGCCATGGCATCGCTGGCCTATACATGGGCCGGGGCGAGACAGCCCTCCCGTCTCTACACTCTGCGCCCTGTCGACGGCACCGAGGATATGCTGATACAGGAGTACAGACGCACACGGCACGATGCGATGAACAATGTGAGCGCATCGCTGCAGCTAATGCCGACAGAGATGCTGACAGCCGGAGCGACACTCACATACAACAGCGACAACCGCCGGGAACGGGCACGCATGGTTACACTGACGCCCCCCGGCGATATCCCCTCACAGACATGGAATGCCGCACGGTTTGCCACACGCACGCTACACGGGACAGCGTTTGCCTCATGGAAGCTACCGTCGCCTGAAAGTGCGGTAGAGATCGGCATAGATTTTTTCGACAACCGGGGTGACGAACGCCAGCATATCACGTCGGATACCACAGCACCTGTCAACGGCGATACGGGCGGAACTACGAAGGGGTATGTAGGCACCATAGACTGGCATCATACCATTTCGGGACATTGGTGGATGTCGGCCGGGGCGAGAGTATCGGTGGTCGACATGAAGAATGACGGCACATACGCCGGAGGGGACAGCCGCAAGTCACGGTTCGGCCATCTTGAGGACAACGAGGCCCTATATGCCGAAGCCCGCATGAGATATGGTGCCGTGACAGCCACCGCCGGACTACGGGCCGAGCGCACAGGGGTGAGGTCGAGATTCAGCGGAGAAGATGCTCCCCGGCTACGGCATGCTCAGACCGAGCTGTTTCCCTCGGCATCTGTGATAATGCAGACCGTCGGCAGTAGTGCCGTCGGGCTGTCATACGGACGGCGCACATCAAGGCCGCGATATGCCGACCTGAATCCCTTTGTCCACATATTCGATGACATCACCTATGTAGCCGGAAACATAAGGCTGCGTCCGGCAATATCGCACAACCTGTACCTGTCGTGGAGCCATGCAGGATGGCTGCGCGTGTCACTGGGCGCGATTCTCACCGACGGCGCCATCACCCGATGCTATACAGAGACAGACAACGGACGTGTATATGTGATGCCCGAGAACCTGCCGCATCACACATCTGCGACGCTGGGAGTGTCGGCGGTCAATCTGCGTCCGGCACGCTGGCTCGCGGTGTCGGCCTCTGCGTCGGCGATCTGGAACCGATATGGATTTCCGCAAGGGGCAAACATTCCTCCGGCATCAAGGCTCACACCTGTGGCAGACATAAGATGTCTGTTCCATCTTCCCGCGGGATGGAGTGCTGAACTGACAGGCTCATACTGCGGGCGGATGGTCTACGGGCAGGCTCTCACCGATACCTCGGGCAAGGTCTACGCCGGAGTGCGCAAGTCGCTGCCGCATGGACTGGGCAACGTGACACTGTTCATAAACGATCCGTTTGACACCAACCAGCGCCGCTCGGCGATAATACTTCCCGGAGGGCGCACAGCCATGACGGACGAGCGCGAAGCCGAGGATATGCGGCGTATCGGGGTGAGCGTGTCAATAAGATTCCGTTCAGGAAAGACCATAGGCAAAGGATATGCTAAAGACTTGCCAGACGAGATAAAACGTGTAAATTTGCAGTGATGAAACGATTCCACCCCGTCTTTCCGCTCATATACGGAGCGATAATCTTCCTCACCATCCGCATCGCCAATGATATACCGCGCCATGACGACTATCTGGACAATCCGGCATGGTTCATACTCGTCGAGTTCCTTGCCGTTTGCGCCGGGGCATACACAGGGTTCTATCTCATTGTGGCATGGCGCCGTATCTGTGCCCGCAGGCAACTGTCGACTATGGCAGAATACGGCATTGTTGCTGTCGGGGCCTTGATACTCTGCGGACTGGTGACCATGTGCAGCAACGGACTGAGGCTGTTTCGCGAGCCGGGACATTTCACCATTCCCCTCGTGGTATCTGTGCTGATATCGCTGTGGCTGTATTTGTGGATGAAATCGTCGGATACTGCCCGGGCTCTCGAGGAAGCCCGGGCAGAGGGACTGAAGGCCGAACTGGAAGCCCTGAGGGCACAATATCATCCGCATTTCCTGTTCAACATGCTCAATACTGTCTATTTCCTCATTGATGCCCGCAACTCGCGAGCCCGCGAGGCTGTCGAAGACCTTGCCACACTTCTGAGACATCAGATATACTCTGGCGAGGGTAAGGTGACAGTCAGCACCGAGATCGAGGCGGTCAGAAAGTATGTGAGTCTCTCTCTGCTACGTTTTGGCGACAGGATGCACGTCGCTCTTGATATCGCCACACCCGACCCTGCGATGAAGATATACCCCCACCTGCTTATGCCTTTGGTCGAGAATACGTTCAAGCATTGCACGGCTCCGTTCGAAATATCAATATCCATATCACAGAACGCGGACACTCTGACCCTGCATACCGACAACACCTGTGCCGGGACATCCGAAGGCAGGTATGGCACGGGATTGAGAAACCTGAAACGCCGTCTCGAGTTACTCTATCCCGGCAAACATACTTTCTTGTCGTGGAGAGAAGAGAGCCGTTTTTTGACAGAACTAATCCTGAAATTATGAACGGGAAGATACTTACCTGCGTGATAGTAGACGACGAACCACTGGCACGCGAGGGATTGCTGGAGTATGTCACGCGCACCGACGGACTGGAGTGCATAGCCCTGTGCCGCGACACGGTTGAGCTTGCCAGGTTTCTTGAAGCCGGACATGCCGACATCGTGTTCATGGACATACGGATGCCAGGCATCTCGGGATTGGAATTTCTCGAGACCGCACCTTTGTCGGCAGCAATCGTGATTGTGACAGCCTATCCGCAATATGCCATCAAAGGATTCGACCTCGATGTGGCCGACTATCTTGTCAAACCTGTGTCATACAGCCGCTTCGCACGGGCTGTAGCAAAAGCCGCTGCGCTCACAGACAACCGCACACCCGCATTGCTGGTCAGGGCAGACAGGACACTGCATCGCTTACACCAGAACTCGGTGATAATGGCCGAGGCCATGGAGAACTATGTACGCCTGCACACCGCAGGCGAGGTGCTGACGGTGCGCGCCACATTCAAGGCCATCCTGGCGCAGCTCGATCCCGGCGTCTTTGTCAGAATACACAAATCTTATGCCGTCAACATACGCCATGTCATCTCCTTGTCGACCGATAGAGTCACCCTCACGAGCGGCATTTACTGTCCCGTGTCGAGAAACGGCTACCGTGACCTTACCAACAGACTTTGCCAATCGCAATCGCTCAACCCGTCAGATGACAACATGAATCCGCGGTAGTCACATCATCTCTGACAGGATGATTGCGCGACACGACTCTGTGGCAGTTATTCACCTCCGCAGGGTCTTCTCGACCGAGCCGTCGGAGTAGCGGATGATGGTCACGCCACGATAGGTGTCGGCCACCTGCCGGCCCGACAGGTCATAGCGCCCGACAACCGTCTTCTGCGCCGTCACACCGGTATCTTCGATACCCGACTCGCCCGATTCGCTGATATTCAGGAAATTCTTCCATCCATCGGCTGCCTTGTATGCTGCCAGAGTCCCCTTCGGGACATAAAGATGGATTTTTTCATAATCATAATCCGAAAACATCAGACAAGGCTTCGGTTCCTCATCCATCACAGTGACAGTTTCTAAATTATAATAAGTATGAGAATTTACCTCCGTCCATCCTTTAAGGTTCCTGCCGAACGTCAGATTCCTTATCTCATTCCTCAGAAAATCTTCTTTCAGCAACTTCACATCCGCACCGTCTGCAATGACAAGGTCGGTCACAGTCTCTAATCCGAATTGTCTCGCATTGTAGCCCCCGATTGCCTGGACATGCATATTAATCTGAGGGTCTGTTTTACGTCCGAGGACTATTTTCCTCAGGTTATCACACCCGGAAAACTGGTTGCCGACAATGTAACCATACACATTATAATCATTACTAAAATATATGGGATCATCCGTAGTCTCAAATTCTACTGATTCAAGATTTTTACAATTTCTGAACGCTCTCATCCCTAAATAATTCACACTTGCAGGGATTGAGATAGTGTTGAGAGAGCTACAGTTGCGAAAGGCATCCTCCGCTATCCCGAAAACAGTTTCGGGTATTGTTACCGAGGTAAGTCCTTCACATTCTGCGAATGCCTCCGCGCCAACCGCAACCACATCTATATCGAAATCGTTGATTGAAATGGAGGAGGGTATTTCCACATCACCGGAATACGAGGGCACCGGCTTGCCGTCACGCGTCCCGCGATATGTCACCATGAATTTCAGATCATCCGTATCAAGGAGCTTGAAATACAGGCCGTCCGAAGCGATATCGTATACTTTAGGAAGCGGAGTCGCAGGATTGAATGTATCGCTATCATATTCGTTCATACTGTAGAACCTGCTCCAGCCCTCGGATGCACGATATGCCGACATCGAACCCTTGGGCACATAGGTCTTAGTGAGAAGATACTGCCTGTCTGAAAACTTGGCATCTGCATCAGGCTGGCATTCCTTCATTACAAGGTTATACAATCCTTTATAGGCATTATAACCGATTTCACCGATAAGATTCTTACCCACTTTAAGCGTATGGACATTCTTAGAAAAAAGCTCGAATTTCTTATCATCGCCGGTAGATATGTCCGTGCCGTCAAGGATTGTCATCTCGGTGATTGTGAAATCCTCAATGTATTCATAATTACCCGGCGATATATATTTACAATATCCCCAATGAAGAGACCACAAATTCTCAGACTCTGCTTTCAATGGGCGACCGATAATTAAATTGCATAATTTATCGCATCCGCAAAATGTTCTTGAGACTGACATTTCATCCCTAAAGAACTCCAGCGGTGTAGAGGAAGGCTCAAAAGTAACTGTTTTGAGATTGCGACATCCAAAAAATGCCTCATATCCTACTTTTGATATTGAACCGGGAATAGAGATTGAAACGAGATTCTCACATTTCATAAAAGCCCTGTTTTCAATTTTCTTCACATCATACACTAAAGTATTTACTCTGCCTGAGATTTCAACTACACTCGGTAACGACAGGTTGGCAGCTATTGCCGTATTATCCGCCGATATAATGGCACAGGTTTTGTCTGTTTCAGAGATGACTCTATATGTGATGCCGTCAATTGTAAATTCCTTAGCCGAGACGGCAACCGCCGACAGCAGTATCACTGACAGCATCACAAGTTTCTGAATGATTGGTTTCTGTTTCATTTTGTTTGTTCTATAAATTGAATCATCTGTATTTTTCCACTGACAATACGGGTATTGACAATGCACCCGACCGTAATGTCATGTCGATATTGTGTCGGGGGTAGGATTATTGTTCCATAACCCCGGAGAATTATATTCTATTAGTTAATTTTTTATAGCTGAGACCTATCTTTAAGATTTCGCACGCAAGTTACTAATAATATTTCAATTATCAAAATTTACCCCCCCCTAAATTTAACATATTTTATATTTTTATTAGCCTCGGTGCCTCGCGCTGATACAACAAAAGAGCCGTCCGATGCCCGGGCGGCTCTTTTGTCGATGGTAGAGATTATGTCAGAGCAATGCGGGGATGTCGCGGACGAGGCTGGCGGTGGTGAGGCCGAAGCGGTCCATGACTTCCTTGCGATTGTAGTTGTCGAGGAATTCCTTGTCGGCACCCCGGCACACGACCTTCATGTCGGTGTCGCCGTAATAGCGGGCGACTTTCTCGCCATATCCTCCGGCGAGGGCGCCGTCTTCCATCGTCACGACCAGACGGTGATTCTCCTTGAGGCTGTCGAGCAGCCCGGTGTCGAGACCGCTGAGGAATACGGGGTTAATCAGAGTCGCGTCGATGCCCTTCTCGCTGAGCGCGGGGAGCGCATCGTATGCGGCACGGAATGCCGACCCTGCGGCGATGATGGCCACATCCTTGCCACGGTGGCATATGGAGGAACGTGGATTGGAGTAATCCTCGGGAAACTCCTTGCCGGACACCCACACACCGAGTTCAGGCTGGCGTATGGCCACGGGAACCGATGTCTGGCGCACGGCCCAGCGGAGCATGGCGACATATTCCTCACGGCAGGTCGGGGCGAGATAAAGCCACCCGGGGATATTGCTGATGAGGGGGATGTCGAACCACCCGAGGTGGGTGGCGTCTGTCATCGAGCCTACGCCGCCATAACAGATGTTGAGCACGACGGGAGTATTGTTGATGGCGACATCCTGCGAGAGCTGGTCGTAGGCGCGCTGTATGAACGAGCTCACCACGCCGAACACGGGCCGTGCCCCGGCCTTGGCCATGCCGGAGGCGAGGGCAACACCCTCCTGTTCGGCGATGCCGACGTCGATGAACTGGCGTCCGGCCTCACGACGCCGTGCGGCGTCGAATCCTATCACACCGGGAGTTCCGGCGGTGATGACGGCCACGTTGCGGTCGGCCTCCATCATGGGGCGGATGGTCTGATAGAAGACCTCGTCCCATGTCTCGGCCTCGCTGATCCGGAGCGGATCACCTGTGGGGATGTCGAAGGGGGCCGAGAAATGAAACTCCTCCCTGTCCCTCTCTGCGGGCGCGTAGCCCATGCCCTTCTGGGTATTGAGGTGCACGACCACGGGATAGGGATAGTCCTTGACCTTACGGAACGCCTCGACAAGCGAGCGGATGTCATTGCCATATTTCACGTACCTGTATGCATAGCCCAGCGAGCGGAAATAGTTGGGCTCACCCTCACCGTTGGTGTTGCGCAACAGGCGCAGGTCGGCATAGAGGCCGCCGTGGTTCTCGGCTATAGACATCTGGTTGTCGTTGACCACGACGATGAAATTGCTGCCGAGTGTCGAGCCGAAATCAAGCCCCTCGAACGCCTCGCCTCCACTCAGCGAGCCGTCGCCGACCACGGCAATGACATTCTCGTGCCCTCCGGCAAGGTCGCGTGCCTTGGCCAGGCCACCCGCAAGGCTCACCCCGGTCGAGGTGTGGCCTATCGTGAACAGGTCATATTCGCTCTCTGCCGGGTTTGTGAAGCCGGTGACATCATTGTAGTGCGCGGGGTCTGTGAACGCCTGCATACGCCCCGTGAGCATCTTGTGGACGTATGTCTGGTGCGACACGTCATAGACAATCTTGTCTTTTGGCGCGTCGAAGACATAGTGCAGGGCCACCGTGGCCTCGAGAAATCCGAGATTGGGGCCCACATGGCCTCCGTGTGCGCCGAGCTTGGTCAGAAGCGCCTCGCGCAGTGCGGCACACAACTCGGTCAGCTCGTCCATAGACATCCCCTTGATATCTGCGGGCGAGTGGATTGAATTCAGGTCTATCATATTCTGTGTATTGTGGGATTTTCACTGTCTATATAACAATCCCGGACGCTCATTGTTGACGCACGAGGGTCACATCGTCTATCTGGCATTCGGCCCCGGCATCGCCCGAGACATGAAATCCGACGGTAGCCTTTCCGTTCCTGACCCTCACGCCTTCGAGCCGCAGAGGCATCCACTGGGTGTGGTTGCTGTTAATGTCGGTGCTGAACCTCTTGCCTCCCGACTCGGCAAACATGGTGATATGCCCGAAGCCCGGAGTATGCTTGACCATGGCAGTCATGGTGTAGAGGCCGTCGGGGAGCTTGACAGCCTCTGTTGAGGCTATCTGCTGGGTCACCTTGCGCTCGAAAGGCACCTTGTCGGCGAAATAGAGGCTCTTCTCGCCCGTCACGATGCGGCGGTCGGCCATTGTGTTGTCAAAGTTGAGACGGGGCGAGTCAGGGCCGTCTATCACCACCTTGTTCCCCCTGATTATCTCTGTCTCCCACCCGGTGATCTTGTCCTGACGGGGCTTGACCGAGAGGGGCACCGAACGGCGGTCGGCCTCAAAGCTGCCGTTGAGCACATAGTTGTTGTCGGGCGCCACACGCCACTCGCCTGTCTGTTCGTTGAGTTCCCACGAGTGTAGCGAGTTGAGCACGGGGGTATCTCCTGCAAACGAGAGGGGCATCCACTGGTTATAGCCCACGCCATTGCCTGCGAAATCGGCCCAGCGGTCGCCGCAATACAGCACGGTGCTCTTTTTAGAGCCGGGGATTGTATAGAAGAATCCCGTCTGTGCCACGTGCGAATAGTCGTCCTCGCATCCGCGCATCACCTGCATGTCGTTGACCGGAGTATATGGGCCATAGATGTCGTCGGCGGAGACATAGTATGTCAGCGAGCCGTCCCATCCATAGATATTCGAGGCGACCATATAATATTTGCCGTTGTGCTTGAACATGCAGTTACCCTCGCGGCTCTCACCCTTGCACACTTCCTTGAGGTCGAGCAGGTCGGGACGCCCGTCCTTCATGCCGATGCGCGACACATACTGTTTGTTGCGGCCGCGTCCATACGAATAGATGAGATACGAGATGCCTGTATCGGGGTCGGTGAAGACAGTCTGGTCGCCGGTGTTCGGAGTACCGATGCGGTCGGTCATGTCTATCTCGTGGTTCCACCTGAAGGGCCCCTCGGGACTCTCTGACGTAGCCACCATCACGGCATTGTTATGCTGGATGAAAAGCGCGTAGAGCTTTGCCTCCGGCAGATAGGCCACGCCCATGCGTCCGAGCCATCCCATCTCACCGTGTTCCTTGACCTCCTCCTTGGTAAGCACCGGGACGGCGGGAGACCAGTGAACAAGGTCATCTGACGTGTGCAGGTCGACGCTCTCAAAGTTGCACTTGTCATACGTTATAGACGGATTGGCCATATACTTCTCGGCCTCCTTATAGTGAACGCCATACCAGTAGTATTTCTCCTTGCCTGTCTGTGGGTCCTTGAAGCGGAAGATTCCTCCGCCCTGGCTGTAGATCGGTGTGCCGTCGGTAGCATACCAGAAGGAGTCGTTGGTGATACGGTTGAAACCGTCGGCCTTCGGGGCTGCCTCCGCGCCCAGACCAAGCATAAGGATAGCTGAAGCGATGATAAGTCTTTTCATTGGGGTATCGAGTGAAGGTTATGATGCAAAGTTACGAAAATCCGCACTGACTGACAAACGCGCCCGGAAATAAAAAATAGAGTGGTGATCGCGGGCCGTCCCGGTCAAGGGGGCAGCGCCCCCGGCACGTATATACAAAAAAGAGCCGGGCCTCTGCTGAGGTCCGGCTCTCGGTGTTTAAGGGGCGGTTATCTACTTTCCCACTTTCGCAGTATCATCGACGTGGTGAGGTTTAACTTCTCTGTTCGGAATGGGAAGAGGTGGAGCCCTCACGCTATCACCACCTTAGTTGCTTCGTATGGTCAGGGTGCCCGACGGGCACCCGGCCACCGTGTAAGGTGAAAGAAAGGCGCTGGAAAGCTGTCCGGCCTCTCGCACGGACACTACCTGAAATCCCGCCGACCGTCCTGCCGGCATCGCTGCCACCGTCCGCTGCGACCGCGCGTCGTCCGCGCAGCCTGCGATGGAGGCTCTCTTCCTGACAGTTTTTTGGTGGGGGTT
>DAAQ01000013.1 GCA_001701225.1 Bacteroidales bacterium H5
CCCGGACGTGGCAGGCCACGTCCCTACGATATAGACGATATAAAAAACCTCCGGGTCTCCCGGGGGAGGCACGGAGGGCGTTTTCGGGCTGTTTTAACCTACCTTAAAGTCTACTTGACATAGACCTTCTTGCCTTTGCTCACCACAATCATGTCGTGAACCTTGCGGGGATCGACCTTGCGGCCCATAAGGTCGTAGCACTCCTCGGGGTCGAGCGAGTCGGCCTCGACCTCCTCGATGGCTGTCGAGCCGGGATTGTCGATGGTGACGGTGTAGTACGAGGGGTCGTCGAGCGCAGGTACGCGGGCATCGCCTGTGCGGTGCACGAACTTCACACCCTTCATCTCCACCTGATACTCACCAGAGGCAAGCGTGGGCTCGGCTATGAGGCCGACGGTGAAGAGATGGTCCAGCGGATTGCCGTCCACGTCATCCTTATACAGGTTGGCGTTCTCGCTCGAGTCGCCGATTATGCGCAGGTCAACTCCATTGAGCAGATTGCACGATATGGCATGGGTCGTCGTGGCACGGTCGGTGAAAAATATGTCATTGACCATATCGCGTCCCTGACGCACCTTGTTCACCCTGAACCCCTCGGGGAGTATCAGCTCGAGGTTGAAGGCGGTATAGTCGAGGTCGTCGCTGTCGTGCTGATAGACCTTGACATAGTTTACGGTCTTTCCGTCGGCCACCACCGGGTCGGGGAACTCGGCCCAGACCCTGAGATGGTCGGTAGTCTCCACATCGTAGGCCATCGCAGGGATTATGGCGAGGGCCGTGAGGAGCATTGTCATCAGTTTTCTCATTTTCTTCTTGTGGGTTTACGGTTGTTGATTCTCTTGATTTCCTCACCCAAGTAGATGTTGCGTATCACGGTGGCATCCTGTGCGTCTACCTCACCGTCTACTGTGACATCCGCATTGCGGAGGATAATCTGAGTTGTCGGATCCATGTAATAGTTGCGTGTCACCACGACGTCGGTCGCATCGACCTCGCCGTTGCCGTCGGCATCACCAGCCAGGCCGTTGATGGCCGCGTCGCTCTGACGGTTGCCCGCACGGTCGGTGGCGATGACCGCAAAGTCGGTATTGGCAAGCGAGGTCGCCGACTCATAGACAAAGGTGTCATCCTCTATCTGCGAGCGCACGAGCTCCCAGCGTTCCGCACCCGCGGCACGGGCGTAGAGGTCGTAATACCAGATACCCGAGCCAGAGTCCGAGCCCTCGAACGTCAGCGTGCAGCTCAGTCCGTCCTCGCTCAGCTCCTTGCCCGCAATCACCGCCTCGGGCAGCGTGTAGTCGGTGATATTGGTCCAGACAGGTGTCGGGATAGGCTCGTTGTCATCGAACACTATGACGGCGCTGTTGGCAATCTCCGTGCCGTCGGCAAGACCCTTCCTGAGGTCGATGGAGTACGAGAGATAGCCTGTGCCACGCCCCGAGTCATCGTTGACAGGGAGGATGCCGTCGTCCATATAGCGCGTCGGCTCCATTGTCATCGGGTCGAGCGAGCGCAGTGCCCAGCGGGCCTCGCCGCTCTCGGCCTCATAGTCGAATGTCAGTTCGGCTATGGCATTGATTTCGGGACGCATGTCGAGCGTCTTGACAAAGTGGTGCTCTGCCGGAAGCTCGGTCTCTTTCTTGCCGATTATCATCTTGAGCGGCTTGAACGACGCGAGGTCGAGCGACTTGCCGTCAATCTTATTCTCGACGGTTATCACCGATGCCGAGGCATTGGCAATCTCGGGGTCGTTCTCAAACTCCACGGTATATTCTACCGACTTGACCGCCGCACCGATATAGTTGTCGCCCGACGGGGAGACATATCCGTGCATGTCGTTGGGGTCGCCCGACTGATAGCAGTCGATGTCGTGGGGATCTGGTTTGGGTTTGGATTTCTTGCGTACGGATTTTATATATTCTTGCACGCGTGGCCCATTGTAGCACATATCCAGCACTTTAAATAGTATGTGGGCAGGTACTGCCACGTGATTGGTCATGACCTTGAAATTATGCCAGGCCCAGTTGGGCTCGAACGGATTAGGCCCGGTTCCGAGGCTCACACCGAATGATTTGCCCGTGGTGACAGTGGTCTGAGACCCCCTCGAGCCGGTGATAGAGGAGCTGAAGAAATATTTGGTCTTTCCGTACATCGGTTTGACATAGAACGATGCGGTCTTGACCGTCCTGTGTCCGCCACGGCTCTTCATCATTGCCGATTCAGGCATCTCAGCCTCTTCGGCCTCGAGTGTCCTGAGATATACGATGTCCTTTGCCGAGAGGAGATTGGTGGGGTCAGGGTCGTTAATCTGGTCGAAATCATATCCTTCCTCCATCATCTCTTCAAACTCATCGCTCCACGGCTGGCCGTTCCATGCATACATGCGTATGATTTCATGGGCACCCGAATACAGACCCATTGTAAGACGTATGGTCTCGTTAGGGCCTATGTAGGGCAATACCATCGACACGACAGTGCCCGGTTCTCCGGTATCAAGCAGATTGTCCGTGACAAAATATGCAGGCTCATCCACGTCAATGGTATCAGGGCTTGACGGCGAGAAATTCTTGAACTCTACAGCAATATCACTGTCTTTGTTCACGAACGCAAGATTGACGGGTATGCCCCATGCCGACTGGTCGCTGTTGTTGACGACATCGACATGAACCTCATAGGGTGTCTGGGCAATGCGCGGAGCAACCACATTGACACTGACATCCGGCTTGGATTTGGCGACAAACTCGATGCCTTCGTTCTTGGTCACGACAGTCTCCTTGCCGTCCTCCTTATAGGTGGCCACAATGTCGTATTTGCCGATGGCAACATTATTGCCGTCAAGGTCAAACTGAACCGTCAGGTTATACCTGTCACGAGCGACCCATTCGGTAGGCTCAATCCTGACTCCGTCTTTCTCCAAGGCCACGGATTTCAGATTGTCGAAGCCGTTGCCGTGCATATCCATCACAAGTAACCCTTGCTGCGAGCTCTTCTCGGGAGTCCACGACAGCACTGCGCAGCGCGGAATATGCGTGACATAGAGGGTCGGCTTGCCATATTTATCCGCCACATCGTGTACTGCGAGATAGTGCTTGCCGTTCTTTGTCAGGCTCACACCGCTGCTGTTCATAGCATCGGCGCCTGTAGCCTGTGCAAGCATCTGTGCGTCGGGAGCATAAAGCTCGTACATGCCCGAGCGGTCGAGACGTATGGCTATCGAGTCGCCCGCCTCACCCTCTATGCTGTACCATGCTATCTCACCATCGCTCACAACGGGGTTGAGTGTAGCCTCGTTCTCTGTGACGGGCTGCACGTTCTCGACAGCCTTGCGCACACGCTGGTCGGTGAATGGGCTGTGACCGAATGTGATTCGTCCGTCGGGGTCGCTGAAACGCACCTGAAAGTCATTCTTGGCGTATGCCACGGGCTTCCCCTCCTCTACGGCAAATGTATATGAGGTGGTGCGGAATGGCTCTACGGGCATCTCTATCAGGCTTATGAGGCTGAAAGGATTCTCGACCTCGGGGAGTGTCACAGTATGCAGGCTTTCGGTGTTGTCGTTGAGCCAGTACTCATAGCTCTTGACCCCCTCGCCCCCTTCGGGAATCCTGACGAACCATGCTGTCTTGACCGAGGTGGTGAGTCCGATGCTCCCGGCAAGGTAGACAGAGACGGAGTGGAGCCCGGCAGGGAGCTGAGAGGCGTCGATGTCGAGGTGGAATATGGTGCCGTCCGTCCCGGCCTCGAGCTCGCCGAGCATCTTGCCGTCAAGCATGTAGTATCCGCGCAGCGTCGAGAGCTGGGCGGTCGAGGGCACGCGCATGAACATCGCCTCCCTGACATCAGTGGCGACGCCATCGGGCGAAACTATCTGTGCCTGGATGGTATGGACACCAAAGGGAATCTCGTTCATGTCGAGCTGCAGCGACATCAGTCCGTCGCCCGAGGCCTGTGCGTCGAATGTCCGCCACGATTTGCCGTCAAGGAAAAGTGCCGTCTTATAGCTCTCGCCACCCTTGAGGGTGAACGACTTGAGGAACCACCGCGACACGGTCGGGGAGACAGAGCCCCTTGTCACAACTGTGGCGTCGAGCAGATGCATCCCCTCGGTTATCCCGGCGGTGCTCAGGTCGAGGGCTATGATACCGTTGGCGCCTGCGCCGGTCACCACGTCCCAGGGCTTGCCGTCGACCGACAGGCGTACCTGCGGAACGGCTGTTGTCCCGAGTGCGGGGCTCTTGACAAACCATCGCGACGACACCGAAGATGTCAGGCCACCTTTCTCGACATAGGCGCTGAACATGTGCAGGCCGTCTGAGAGTCCGTCGGTCGGAATCTCCATCAGTCCGGGGGTGAAGGGTGTGAGGATGGTGGAATGGTCAAACCAGTACCGGCCCGTGATGCCGTCATCGCCCCGCGCCTGATGACTCCCCGCCATTATCACCGTGGCAAGGAGTATCTTTGCTATTCTTTTCATTGGGGATATGATGACGCGGTTAGTTTGCCTTTACCTCGATGTCAACAGAGAGCTTGCCGTCGGCTGTGGTCTTTGAGGCAACGTTAAACTTGGTTATCTGCGGGTTGGTCGGAGTGGGGTCAAAGGGGAGGAAACCGCCATAGATACCGACCTGTGTGCCGTCATCACCGAGCCAGGTAGACTGGAGCTCTTCTTTGAGAATCTGAAGATCGGTGTCGCTGAAGATATCGGCAGCACTCATGTCGTTCTTGACGACATTGGTCGAGGTGGGGGAGTATTTGAATGGCTCTTTGGCGCCGCCATAATAGTAGCAATAAGTTGCAAAAGTGCTTGAGGGGAAATAATGTCCCGACCCCGTCTCGCCAATGATACAGTTTTTGAATGTGCTGTTATAGAAACTACCTATATCATTGGCACCACACCATAATATGCAGTTTGTAAATGTAGCTGATTTAATACCATGATATCCACTTGCATCGCCCAAGTAGCAATTGAAGAAATTTCCTGAACTGTTGCCATTCCCATTAAATCTGCTGAAAAAGGTATTGACTGCTGTCAGATTGTCGATAGCAACAAAATCGAAGGTTTTGAACTGACATTTTACTATTCTCACATCCTTGGGATTAGACATGCCATAGATGTTGTCAAACTTTAGATAACCGTTATGATAAAATCCCTCCAACGTCAAATAGTTGGTCTCGGACGGAGGGCATTTCACGGTAATATCACCTGTGATGACGGTGGGATTTTCGTTGGGCATCATCCCTGCGCCACGGAGGGTGATATTTTTCTCGATGTTGACGGCATTGAATGTTCCTGACGATAGGGTGATGACGTCGCCTTCTGCGGCTGCGGCGTAGGCGTCCTTGAGGGCGTTGCCCGAGTAGAATGTGGTGATGGTTCCCTCGTGGCTCAGTGTGGCCACCTGCGTCGACTGTGCCTTGGCAGGGAGGACGGCCAGGATTAGGGCCGTCACAAAGAACAATAGCTGTTTCATAGCTGTGTGTGTTGCGTGTCCTCGACTCCCTGTGGCGCACTGTGTTTATGGCTGGTAACTGACAAAAAAAGACGTGGAGTCTGTATCTTGCTTGTCCTACCGCCAAAGGCTCTCGCATTGCCTACCAAAGGAGGACAAGCAACGCAGAGCCCACGCCGATATGACAGAAAGGGTGACGCATGGCAAAGGCCCTCGCGGGCATACGCCTGTGCGCACCGATATATGGCATATCCGTGAGCGTCTATCGTTGCGATGTTCTGCCTTTGTGAGAATTTGCGAGATTCTTGGCGGTCAAGAACAAAGCGTCTGATAAACGCCTTTTCCAAAAATGTTTTGTACATTCCCCTCACCCCAACCGGCCCCATGACAAAGTCAAGCCTCCGCAGGGGGCCACATTCGGCGTGAGATGAAAAATACGTCCGCAAAGATAAACATTAAAATCCTTATCCACAATACCCCCGGCAACATTTTTTTACCCCAGCGCCATCCTTCAATCCCCAAAAGCGGAAGCCCCAGCCGCGAAGCGGCGATATGTGGAAAGCCCCACATCGAGCCGTGTGACGGGATAGCCCGAAAGGGCGTCTATCCCGCTCACGGCGACGGTGTGGGGTAAACAACCCGACATAATGCCGGGCCTCGGAGAGGTCCACTAATTCTATGGATGTACGGAACTTAAAGGACCTCTCCCAGGCCCATTGGATCTCCTCCATATCGCTGTGTCCAGGCTAAGAGATCCGTCCCTTCATTGCGCAGATATGTCGTGGCGTAAATCAGCGTCCTGTCGGACGCCGGGACATGGGTTAGGTACGTCCGGGCACGCCTACGCGAGCTTCGGCGTACCCGGTTACGGATAAATCTGCGTCCTGTCGGACGCTATTTTATGCGGAGGAGAGGCGATGACTCCTCTCACTGCTATGGCCACATCCTTACGAGGTTTCGCTCTCACTCTATATACACCGGGGCCGGGGTCTCTGTGGTGAGGCTCCGGCCCTTGTGTTATCTTGACGCCCTGTGGTGGTGTCACTCGTCGATGTCGTTGTTGCGGGGGTTGTTGTTGAGGTCGCGGATATCTTCCTTGACCAGCTTCTTTGTCTCTTTGCCGTCGTCGGCTTTGTTCACATCCACGCCCCTGTATGTATCTTCGGCGTGATTGGGTTTTTCTCTCTTATCCATAATAGTTGATGTTTTGGGGTTCTGTATATTGTTCCAACGCCCCGGGAGTGCCGATTGTTCAGCAAAAAATCAGACTCCCCGCACCTCTGTGCAGAGGTGCGGGGAGTCTGTATGGATGTCGTGCGCGGGTTAAGGCTTATGCACCGAGACCCTTGCGGATGTCGTTGAGGTCAATCTGGACGTTGTCGGCCTCGGTGGCGCCGGCGATGGTGACGAGGTTGTTGCCACGGTTATATGCCTGAATGATGTCGAGGTTGTCGAGCACGGTCTGGCGGACGTCCTGAACATAGACGAGGCGGTCACGCGAGCCTGTGCCGATGCCGTTGAGGTTTTTGGCGATGGTGTACTGGTTCCATACGTTATCGCCGAAAGCGATGACAATCTTGGCGGGGGAGTATTTAATCTCCTTCTCGGGATCGGGCTCAACCTTGGGAATGACGTTGACTACCTGATGCTGCTGGCCATCGAGTGTGAATGTGCCGTCGGCGCTGAAGCCACCCTCGGCCTTGACAAGGAAGGTGTATGTGAGACGCGAGCGACGGATATAATACTCGTTCCAAACCCTGTTGTAGAGGGTGCGTACCTCGGGAGTCCACGAGAGGTTGTCAAGATCCTGGTTGAACGAGGTCTGGTAGATATTGCCCTCAGAGAGGTATATGCTGGCACCGCTACCGGTGTAGTAGTACCAGTAGGGCTGCTCCTTGCCTGTCGAGTAGTTCATGCCATCCTTATATTCATAGTTGCCTGCGAATACGAGGGTCGAGTCGTTGGCAATGAAATCTTCGTATGTAGCCTTGCAAGCGGCGTCGTTCTGCCAGGTCACGGCGGTGGCCCACTCGGGCTGCTTGACACGGTTTCCGAAATCGCCTGAATCGAATGCGGGGAGGTTGCTGAGGTTCGAGTCGTCGTCCGAGCATGCTGTGGCCAGACACAGGAATCCGGCCAGCGTCAGGGCCATGAATAAGATCTTCTTCATGTCGTTGTAGTTATTTTGAAGATAGTGATGGATATATGTTTGTCAATATGTAATGATTCTGCCCAAAATGAAGCTGTCTTGGACTTTTGACTGACAAAATTACTATCATTCCGTCACTTTTCCAAATTTTATGTCATTTATTTTAATTTTTGCCCCTGAAAGTCGCGTTTTTGGCGGTTTTTGCCCCGGTATGGAAGCAAAATGTCTCCGCGAGCCCGGGAGGGGTGGCCCCTGAAGGGGCGCACCCGGCTCAAAAGGGGCGGGGGCGTTGCCCCCTGAAGGGGGGAGGATTATCGGGCTATCATCTTGACGGGGGTGGGGTGCTCGGCGGTGACGAGCATGTAGACTCCCGGCTCGAGGTTGAGCTCTATGCCCGGGGCGGCTATCAGGGGTATCATGCCGACGAGACGGCCTCCGGCATCATATATGCGGGCGTCGGTGTGGTCTGTGGGACATGCGATGTGGATGCAGTCGGGATAGCTTGTGACGGTGAGGGGCGAGTCGGTGACAAGCTCGCCGAGCCCGGAATGATATACAAACACCACATTGGACGGCTGCGAGCGGAAGCCCAGACGTGAGCTCTGTACCGAGTAGGTCTCCTGGGTGGCGGTGTCGAAATCGGTGATGGTGAGGGATGTCTCCTCGGTCTCGAGCTCCTCGGTCTGCACATCGCCACCGGCCAGATAGCGGGTGCGTGTCACGACATAATAGTCGATGGCCTCGGGGGCGGTGCTCCACGATGCGGTGTAGGAGTCGGAGGTGATGTCGGCTGCCTCGTAGGCCGAGAGGGTCGAGAGTGTGGGCTGCTCGAGGGCCTCGCCGCGCAGGTTGACGGTCATGCTGCCCGAGAGGCCGCCGTCATACATGCTGATGCGTGCCTCGTGGATACCTGTGGATGTCGGGGTGTAGGTTATCTGCAGGTAGTAGCCTGAGGGTGAGTTGAGGAGCTGCGCCCCGATGGAGCGTTCGGGGATGGAGAACATGGCCTTGTCGGTGCCCACGAGCGACAGCGATAGGCTCGACGGGATATTCTCGCCCTTGAAGAAGAGGAGGGCCTTGATGCTCTGTCCCACGGCAACCTGTCCGAAATCGAGTGTGGTGTCGGGGACGGGCGCGGTGAGGACGGGCTTGCCCGAGGGGGTGGTGCCTCCGCTGACCTTGAAGGGCATACCCACCTTGTCACCCCATATATACTCGGCGAGGTCGGGGAAGTCGATGAAGGGGTTGCGGTTGCCCTGATAGCCGTAGACGGCCTCGTTGCGGTCGGTCTCCTTCTGGCTCACGGGGTCTTCGCGGTGCCACTTGAGCAGCAGGTTTACGGCCCACGACGTGAGGGTGGGGTAGGTATTGCGCTGCAGCATCCACAGATATGAGGTATTCCACTGAAGGTCCTGGTAACAGGTGACCATATAGAAATATGTGCGGGCAAAGTCACCTTTGTACTCGTCGTTGGGCTCGAACACATATTGCGCGCCGCCTCCCTGTCCGGCCACGGGGTAGCCCACGAGGGTCACGTCGTTGTCAAACTTGAGACGCTCGCCGATGTTGACGGTGCCGAGGGGGTAGTTTGACTTGGCCTGGTTGGCGGGGCCGTCCGAGGGATAGAGGTGGAACAGGTCGGTGTAGGCGGGGGTGTACTCGACGTCATTGCCCACCTTCCACCAGCTCTTGGGAAGCGAGTGCTCGCGGTTGAGGCCCGAGAAGGAGGGGGCATAGCGGGTGACGTTGGAATACATGTCCCACCACTGCATCGACTGGGGATATACGTCGGTGGTCTGGAAATAGCGCGGCAGGTTGGAGTAGCTCGACACTTTGGTGTGCGGGCTGATGATCTGGAATGCCGCTGTCTTGAGTTCGGCACCCGACTTGCCGTCGAGCCTTGAGTAATAGCCGTCGGGAATAGCTGCCCCGGCCACCCCGGCAGCGATAAGGCACAATGTGGTGAGTAGAATTTTTTTCATATTGAGAGAGAAATTGAAACCTCTTTAATGAGAAACCTCTTTAATGAGGAATTAGAAATTAATTCCTAATTCCTCATTCCTAATTCCTAATTTTTCATGACGACTTTGTGTGTCGGGGGGAGGGTGGCGTTGCGGCTGTCGACGGCGTCGGCAACCTCGTGGGCCAGATGTGTGAATGCCATGCCTGTAACAGAGTCGGCCAGCGCTATAGGCTCGCCTGCGTCACCGCTCTCGGCGATTCCGGCCACAAGGGGTATCTGCGCAAGCAGCTTCACGCCAAGTTTCTCAGCGAGGCGCACACCTCCCTCGCGCCCGAAGATATAATAGCGCTCGTCGGGATGGGCGGCGGGTGTGAAATAGGCCATGTTCTCGACCAGGCCGAGTATGGGTACATTGATTTTCTCGTCCATGAACATGGCTATGCCCTTGCGGGCGTCGGCCAGTGCCACCTCCTGGGGGGTGGTCACGACCACGATTCCTGTCATGGCCAGGGTCTGCACCAGCGTGAGGTGTATGTCGCTGGTGCCGGGGGGCATGTCGATGAGGAAATAATCGAGTTCGCCCCAGTCGGCGTCGGTGATGAGCTGCTTGAGGGCGTTCGAGGCCATGGAGCCGCGCCACATCACGGCCTTGTCCCTGTCGACAAGGAAGCCGATCGAGAGTATCTTGACCCCATATCGCTCGACGGGGATGATGAGGTTGCGTCCGTCGGCCTCGCGCAGATAGAGCTGCTCGTCCTCGATGCCGAACATCTTGGGCATAGAGGGGCCGAATATGTCTGCGTCGAGCAGGCCGACCTTATACCCCTCGCGTGCCAGCGCCACGGCCAGGTTGGCGGCCACGGTCGACTTGCCTACGCCACCCTTGCCCGACGATATGCCGACGATGTTCTTGACTCCGGGGAGTATCGGGGCTGCCTTGGGGGCTGCCGGCTGGCGCGAGGCCGTCTTGACGGTGACCTTGACGTCGGGTGATATGTGGGTGTGGATGGCTGCCTCGGCAGCCTTGACCAGCGAGCGCATGAACGGGTCGGTGGGTTTGTCGAAGATGAGCGTGAAGCTCACCGAGTCGCCGTCGATGCGTATGTCGTCCTCGACCATATTGGCCTCGATGAGGTTCTTGCCGTTGCCCGGATAACGCACCGTGGCGAGAGCGTCTGTGATGAGCGATGGATATAGCTGCATAAACGTGAGTGTTGTATGAGTAATGTCTTAACACCCCCGGGGGGTGGATTGTTCAGAAGCCCTGGAGGGTGCCGCGGCCGAAGGAGCGGTATGTGTCGGGCTCTATCTCGATGTCGGGCTCTGTGATGGGGGTGGAGGCGGGGAGCTGCCAGGCTATGTATTTGCTGGGTATGCCGCGCCCGAGCCACTGCTGTTCATAATAGGTGGTGATTGGCGGTACCTCGGCGCTCAAGGGCGAGTTGTAGAGGTCGTCGGTGGCGGCGAGTAGGGGCAGGGAGTTGTGGGCCACCATGGCCGAGGTGTAGGCGTAGAGGAAGGGGGAATCGGTCTTGAGCCTCACGGCACCCCCGTCGACGAGCACGCGGCGGTATATCTCCATGAAATGTGTGCCGGTGAGCCGTTTGTTGACCTTCTTCATCTGCGGGTCGGGGAATGTTATCCATATCTCACTGACCTCGCCGGGGGCGAAGAACTCGGGGAGGAGATGTATGGAAGTGCGCAGGAAGGCCACGTTGCCGAGACCCTCGTCGGCCACCTGACGCGCGCCTGTCCACATGCGGGCACCCTTGATGTCGATGCCGATGAAATTGCGGTCGGGATAGAGGCGTCCCATCCCCACGGCATATTCACCCTTGCCGCATCCGAGCTCGAGGGTTATGGGGCGGTCGTTGCCGAATACCTCGGCGCCCCAGCGTCCTCGCAGGGGACAGCCCCCTCCGTCGCGCAGGGTTGCGAAGGGATACTGGTACACGCAGTCGAGCGTCTCCATCTCGGCGAATTTTTTCAGTTTGTTCTTTCCCACGGCTATGTCACTGTCTGATGAGTTTGATTGTGGCGCGGCTTCTGTCGGCGAGCGTCACGGATAGGATGAAGAATTGGGCACGGGTGTGCGAGGTGTCGAGGGTGACGGATGTCTCGCCCCCGGCGTCGGCGGTGGCCACGGCGATGCCGCCGAGGTCGTGGAGGGTGGCCGAGGCTATCGGGCCTGATGCCTCGATGCAGAGCATGTCGCCGTCAAAACGTACCCTCAGGGAGGGGCGTGAGACGGCGTCGGCGGTCTGTGTGGTGCCAGACCTGTCGAACGAGAACTCGCACCACTGCGGCGCGGCCATGAACAGATCGGTGACCGATGGGTCTGTGTCAAGGAATACCTTGGATTGCTCGACACCGTCCCAGACTCCTTGGCCAAGCCCGGGGAGATGGCGCAGGGGGGTGGCGTCTGTGAGGCTCATCGAGCTCCAGCCCTCGAAGGCTCCGTCGGCTATGTACCGCAGGGTCGAGGGGAGGGTCACGGAGGATGCCCCCGACATCCCGGCCATCGCCAGGGTGCCTATCGAATCGATGCCTTCGTGCAGCAGTGCGGTGGCGTCATATATCCCCGCGGCTCCCTTGAACGTGAGGGGCGGGAGTGTGGTGAGTTTGGCGGGGAGTGTCACCGAACGCAGGGCGCCCGAGCCGAAGAACACACCTTGTCCCATCTCCGAAGCCGAGGCCGGGAGGGACACTGAGGTCAGCGAGGGGCAATGGGCGAAGGCCTCGTCGCCGACAGATGCGAGCGCGCTGCACGCGGTCAGGTCGGCCCGAGTGATGCCGCTGCGTGAGAAAGCCCTCGACCCGATGCTTCTGACAGATGCGGGTATGGTGACCGACTGCATGGAGGTGCATCCGGCAAAGGCGTCGTCGCCGATGGCTGCAAGCCCTTCGGCGAGGGTGACATCCGCGAGGACCGTACATCCGGCAAACGTCGAGGCCGGGACATCGCCCGACATCATCCTGACACGGGTCAGGGCCGTGCATCCGCTGAATATGTGGCTGCCGATGCTTCTGACCGTGGCCGGGAGTGTGGCCGAACGTAGCCGACGGCATGCAGCGAATGCGCCGCGCCCAATCTCGGTGACAGAAGCGGGGATGGTCAGCTCCTCGATCTCGGCCCCCATCAGGGCGCCGTCGCCGATGGCCGTGAGGGTCGAGGGGAGGATGACCTTGCGCGCCTTGAGTCCGCTCAGGGCATAGGCCGGGAGTGTCGCGGCGGGATGCACAGTCCTGTTGGCCGCCAGGCGCGGGCCCTCGTAAGCCTCTATGACCGCGTCAGAGAGGTCGAGGGTCTCCAGCCCCGAGGCCGACATGGCTATCTCATGCAGCCGCGCGGCATCTATGGCCCCTTCGAGCCTTATGGTCTCGGCCCGGAGGGGTGTTGCGGCAGCGGCGAGGGCCACAGCCATGACGAGGAAACGGAGTGATTTCAAGTCGGTCTTTTTCGGTGTTTGCTATCTTTGTGACGGCGGTCACTTGCGCTTGCCTCCGCCGGCGCGGCGGCGCTGTTCGCGCAGCTGGGCCTCCTGCATCTTCTGTGCCTCCTCAAGCTTGGCGGCAAACCAGCCCTTCTTCTTGGGCTTCTTGGCCTCGGCAGCCATCTTGGCGCGCATCTTGTCCTCAGACACTACGTGACGGAAGATGTAGGTGAGGATGATGGTGATGAGCAGCGACAGGAAATAGTAGTAGCTCAGGCCTGCGGCATAGTTGTTGAAGATGAAGAGGAACATGACCGGCATCAGGTACATCATCCATTTCATGCCCGGCATGGCTGCCGAGCCCTGGCTCTGCTGTGTCAGGTAGGTGTAGATGATGTTGGTGGCGGTCATCAGCAGACACCACAGCGATATGTGGTTGCCGAATGTAGACGAGATGAAGGGGATGTTAGTGGTCCACGACACGATGGCGTCGGGGGCTGCGAGGTCCTTGGCCCACAGGAACGACTCGCCCCTGAGCTCGATGGCCGAGGGGAAGAACCAGAACATCGCGATGAGCACAGGCATCTGCAGCAGCATGGGCAGGCAGCCCGACATGGGGTTGGCTCCGGCGCGGGTATAGAGAGCCATTGTCTCCTGCTGGCGTTTCATGGCGTTCTCCTGGCCGGGATACTTGTCGTTGATGGCCTTGATCTCGGGTGCGAGCAGGCGCATCTTGGCCTGCGATATGAGGCTCTTGTATGTGAAGGGGAAGAGCAGCACCTTGATGAATATGGTCAGCAGCAGGATGATGATGCCGTAGTTGCTGATGAAGCTGCCGAGGAACGAGAACACGGGGATGATAATGAGGGTGCTTATCCACCTGAATATGGGCCAGCCGAGGGGTATGAGCTTGGTGAGGTGCATGTTCTCTTCGGGGAAGATGTTCTTCTCGACATCCTTCATCAGGGGGTAGGAGTTGGGGCCGAGGAACATCACGAACGATGCCGGATTGGCCAGCGAGGCCGAGTAGTCGAGCGTCAGGTCGATGTTCATCTCCTTGATATAGTCGCGGTTGTCCTTGAGCTCGGTGCTGCTGAGGTCTGCGGCGGCAAAGTTGGACTGCGCCATCAGGACGGCCGAGAAGAACTGGTTCTTGCAGCTGACCCACTTGAGGCGCTGGTTTATCTCCTCGTGCTTGTCGCCGCTCTCGCTGAGGTTGTCGACGTCGCCGTCGGGATACATGTAGTAGAGGGCCGAGTTCCTCTCCTCAAACACACGTCCGGCCTCCAGGCGGCGCATCTTCTGGTGCCATGTCAGGTCCATCGTGGCTACCGACGAGGGTATCACGGCCTCCATGCCGCTCTGCACCACGTCGATGTTGACAAGATACGAGTCGGCGGGGAGGGTGTACCTGATGCCCCATACGGCACCGTCGCCGAGGTCGAGCTGCATGGTCACGGTCGAGTCGTTCTCGACGATGGGGTTGAAATAGAACTCGCTGGTCTCGAAGCGCTGGTTGGCCGATGTCAGCGTGAAGCTGTACATGTCAGTCTCGGGAGCCAGCAGGGTCACGGCTGTCGAGTCGTAGCTCTGATAGTCGTTGAGACGGGCGCGCGAGATGACGCCTCCCTTGTTCGAGAGCTCGAGTGTCAGGTATTTGTTGGCCAGAGTCACTGTCATGGAGTCGCCCGAGAGGTGGCGTGCGAATCCGCGATAGCGCACTGCGGTGGCCATGGCGTCGCGCAGGGCCGAGAGGGCGGCAGCTGCCGTCGAGCGCTTGAGTCCCGATATGTTGTTGGCCAGGAGCGAATCTGCGGGCACCATCTTGCCGTCGGCCTCGATGGTGCCGCTGACGGCACCCTGCGGGTTGACGGCCAGGTTGACGGCACCGACCCTGAGTATGGCGCGTCCGGCCGAGTCGGCTGTGCCGAGCTCGCGCACGGTGGCCGCGATGGTCGATACCTCTGCGGGGGTTATAGAGTCGAGTGTGAGGTTGGCGGGCTGTGCCGATTTGGCCTTTGCCTCAGCCTCCAGGCGCTCGGCTTCGAGACGCTGGCGTTCCATTTCCTCGGCAGAGGGCTGGTTGAGCCATGTGAAGCCGAGGAACACGAGGCCCATCAGCAGCAGGCCCGTGATAGTGTTCTTGTCCATTTAAAAAGTTTATTGTTTCTTGCTTGCTTGATATTCGATTGACGCTTTCATGAAATCGAGGAAGAGGGGTGAGGGGGATAGCACCGTCGACGAGTATTCGGGATGGTACTGCGTGCCGATGAACCAGCGGTGGTCGGGGAGCTCGACAACCTCGACGAGGTGTGTGGCCGGATTCTCGCCCACACATTTCATGCCGGCCTCCTCGAAGCGGGCCCTGTACTCGTTGTTGAACTCGAAGCGGTGCCTGTGCCTCTCGCTCACCTCGGTCTTGCCGTATGCCTTCGCGGCCCTCGAGCCCTCGGTGAGACGGCAGTCGTAGGCGCCGAGGCGCATGGTGCCACCCATGTTGTGGATGCTCTTCTGGTCTTCCATCAGGTCGATGACGTTGTCGGGGGTGTTGGGAGCCATCTCGGTCGAGTTGGCCTCGGTGAGCCCGAGCACGTTGCGGGCAAACTCGATGACCATGCACTGCATGCCCAGACAGATGCCGAAGGTGGGGACGTCGTGTGTCCTGCACCATTCGAGGGCCACGAACTTACCTTCGATACCCCTCTGTCCGAAGCCCGGTGCTATTACCACACCGTCCATACCCTCGAGCTGCGAGTCCACGTTGTCGGGGGTGACCTTCTCGGAATGGATATACCTCAGGTCCAGCTTGCGTCCGCAGTATGTCGCGGCCTGGAAGAGGGCCTCGTTTATCGACTTGTATGCATCCTGGAGCTCGACATACTTACCCACAAGACCGATGGTGACCTTCTCGGTGGCCGAGTCCATAAGGTCGAGGAACTTGCGCCACGAGCCGAGGTCGGGATCTCCGATGGGGGCGATGCCGACCTTGTGCAGCACAATCTGGTCGAGGCCCTGGGCGTGCATCATCAGGGGCACCTTGTAGATGCTGGGGGCGTCGACGCTCTGCACCACGCCGTCGGGCGACACGTTGCAGAACTGGGCTATCTTCTTGAGCGTAGTGGCCGGAATCTCATGCTCGGTGCGCAGCACAAGCACATCGGGCTGTATGCCAAGGCGCTGCAGCTCCTTGACCGAGTGCTGGGTGGGCTTGGTCTTGAGCTCCTTGGCCGCACGGATATAGGGGACATAGGTAAGATGGATGCAGAGGCAATCCTTGTCGAGCTCCCAGCGCAACTGGCGCACGGCCTCGAGGAAGGGGAGGCTCTCGATGTCGCCCACGGTACCTCCGATCTCGGTGATGATGAAATCAAAGTTGCCGGTCTTGCCCAGCGCCATCACATTGCGCTTGATCTCGTCGGTGATGTGGGGTATTATCTGCACCGTCTTGCCCAGATAGTCGCCGCGGCGCTCCTTGTCGATGACGCTCTGATAGATGCGGCCCGTGGTGACGTTGTTGGCACGGGTGGTCTGTATGTTGGTGAAACGCTCGTAGTGGCCCAGGTCGAGGTCGGCCTCATGTCCGTCAACCGTCACATAGCACTCGCCATGTTCGTAGGGATTCAGTGTGCCGGGGTCGATGTTGATGTAGGGGTCGAATTTCTGGATTGTCACCCTGTATCCCCGCGCCTTGAGCAGGCAAGCGAGGGATGATGAGATAATTCCTTTCCCGAGCGACGACACCACGCCGCCGGTCACGAAGATGTACTTTGTTTCCACAGTTTTTGGTTGATAGTGGGTTATACGGAGTTTCAAACCGCAAAATTACAAAAAATCGGCAAATATATTCTACAAATGCGGCGAAAATCAAAAAGGGCCGGGGGCGTTGCCCCCTGAACGGGGACCGGTGGGTGGCGAGGGGCCCTGAAAGGCCCGGGCTGCTCAAAAAGCTGGCGACGGAGGTCGGGGTGTTGCCCCCTGAACGGGGAGCGGTGGGTGGCGGGGCGGCTTTTCTTCAATTTTTGAGGAGATGAATGCGATTTTTGCGAAAATTGTTCGGATTTGTATGGCGATTTTTCGTAACTTTGCAAAATTATTCACGATATACATTAATTTATTCAACACAAGGACAGCTTAAAGTCAAGATGAACAACGACCAGATTAAGGTGATGTTTGCCACTGAGGAGCATGTGAAGTATGCACAGCAGATAGTGGACCTCATCTATGAGTCGGCCCTCCAGAGGGGCACGGGCATAGCCCGCCGCTCGCCGGAGTATATCGCCAAGAAGATTTCGGGCGGTAAGGCCGTGGTGGCTCTCTGTGACGACCGTTTGATCGGCTTCAGTTACATAGAGAGTTGGGAACATGGTGATTATGTGGCCACATCGGGCCTCATTGTGGACCCCGAGTTCCGACGATTGGGCCTGGCTGCACGTATCAAGGCCAAGACGTTCGAGCTGGCAAGACTGCGGTTCCCGTTCGCCAAGATATTCTCCATCACCACGTCGCTGCCGGTGATGAAGCTGAACACCCAGATGGGCTACAAGCCTGTGACATTCTCCGAGCTTACCGACGACGAGGAATTCTGGGCCGGATGCAAGGGGTGTGTCAACTATGACATACTGCAGCGCAACAACCGCCGCATGTGCCTCTGCACCGGTATGCTCTACGACCCGAAGGCACGCCTCGAGCGTCCCTCGAAGAGCCGCCCCTATACCATGTGGCTGGGACACAAGCTCAAGTCTCTGCTGCATCTGAAATAGGGTTATGAGGTTAAAGGTTAAGGGTTAAAGGTTAAAGGCATGGAGTCTGGGCCTTTTCATTACTAATTCCTAATTACTAATTCCTCATTCCTTCAATTCCTCATTTCTAATTTCTCATTATTTAGCTAATCTCTCATTGAAATAAAATGGATAAGAAAAAAGTAGTACTGGCCTTCAGCGGCGGCCTCGATACATCGTTTGCCGCTAAATATCTCTCGGAGGACCTCGGTTATGAGGTGCATACCGCCATCGCCAATACGGGCGGATTCAGCCCCGAGGAGCTTGAGCGCATACGCGAGCGGGCTCTCAAGCTGGGCGCGGCCTCGCATGCCACCCTCGACGTGACCGACGACTACTACAACCGTTCCATCAAATATATGATTGCCGGAAATGTGCTGCGCAACGGCACATATCCCATCTCGGTATCGTCCGAGCGTATCTTCCAGGCAATCGCCATAATCGAGTATGCCAAGAAGATTGGTGCCGACGCAGTGGCCCACGGCTCGACAGGCGCCGGCAACGACCAGGTGCGTTTCGACCTCACTTTCCAGATTCTGGCACCCGAGATCGAGATAATCACCCCCACACGCGATATGACACTGACCCGCGAGTATGAGATTGACTATCTGAAGAAGCACGGCATCGAGGCCGATTTCAAGAAGATGGAATACTCTATCAACAAGGGCCTGTGGGGTACCTCGATAGGTGGCAAGGAGACGCTGCGCTCGGAGCAGACGCTTCCCGATTCGGCCTATCCGAGCCAGGTGACCGAACACGGCGAGGAGCATATCACAATCACCTTCGAGAAGGGTGAGCCCAAGGCCGTGAACGGCAAGGTGTATGAGAATCCCGTCGACGCCATCCGCGAGGTTGAGCGTCTGGGCGCACGCTATGGCATCGGCCGTGACATGCACATCGGCGACACCATCATCGGCATCAAGGGGCGTGTCGGATTCGAGGCCGCAGGCCCCATCCTCATCATCGCCGCCCACAAGATGCTCGAGAAGCACACCCTGACCAAGTGGCAGCAGTACTGGAAGGACCAGATAGGCACATGGTACGGGATGTTCCTGCACGAGAGCCAGTATCTCGACCCCGTGATGCGCGAGATGGAGGCATATCTTGAGACCTCGCAGCGCAATGTCTCGGGCACCGTGGAGATCATACTGCGTCCGCTGTCGTACACGCTTGTGGGCGTGGATACCCCCTTCGACCTGATGAAGACCGATTTCGGCGAGTATGGCGAGGTCAACAAGGCATGGAGCGCAGACGACGTGAAGGGCTTCACCCGCATCATGGCCAACCCCATGAAGATATATCACAACGTGCAGCTGCGCAACGGCAAGGAGGAGTGACCCGATGATAAAGGCCGGAATCATAGGCGGCGCGGGCTACACGGCAGGTGAGCTCGTGCGCCTCCTCATAAACCATCCCGAGGTCGAGATTGTGTTTGTCCACTCGACCTCGAACGCCGGGGCGCCCCTTGCCCACGTACACGAGGGGCTTATCGGCGAGACCGATATGCGGTTTGCCGAGACATACGACCTCGGGGCGGTAGATGTGGTGTTCCTGTGTCAGGGACACGGATTCAGCCGCAAGTTCTGGGAGGAGAACCCGATGCCCGAGGGGCTGAAGGTGATTGACCTTGCCCAGGACTACCGCGACGAGTCGGAGGGATATGTCTACGGTCTGCCCGAGTGGCAGGGCGGCAAGGTGCGCGGCGCGCGCAAGCTGGCCAATCCCGGCTGCTTCGCCACTGCCATACAGCTTGCACTGCTCCCCCTCGCTGCCGCCCGTAAGCTTGGCAGCGTGTATGTCACCGGCATCACCGGGTCGACCGGGGCGGGTGTCAAGCCGGGTGCCACCACACATTTCTCATGGCGCAACGACAACCTGAGCGTCTACAAGGCATTCACCCACCAGCACCTCATCGAGATACGTCGCAACCTGGGCGCACTCAACGGCAAGGAGCCTGACATCACCTTCATACCCCTGCGCGGCGACTTTGCCCGCGGCATCTTCGTGACCGCCGTTGCCGATGCGGGGATGACCGCCGACGAGGCCCGCGCGATGTATGCGGAGTATTATAAGGATGCACCCTTCACCCACATCTCCGACCGTCCCGTAGACCTCAAGCAGGTGGTCAATACCAACAAGTGTGTCATCGGGCTCGAGGAGCACGAGGGGAAACTGCTCATCGTCTCGGCCATCGACAATCTGCTCAAGGGCGCATCGGGACAGGCCGTCGAGAACATGAACCTCATGTTCGGTCTGCCCGAGAAGACCGGTCTCGGCCTCAAGCCCTCGGCATTCTAATCTAAAAATACAATACCTACGATAAATGACTTTATTCGACGTTTACTCTCTCTATGACATCGAGCCTGTGAGCGGGAAGGGCTCGTATGTCTTCACCGCCGACGGCACCCGCTATCTCGACCTGTACGGCGGCCATGCCGTCATCTCGATCGGGCATGCGCATCCACGCTATGTCGAGGCTGTGGCCGGACAGGTGGGCCGTCTGGGCTTCTACTCGAACTCGGTCAAGAACTCGCTGCAGCAGCAGCTTGCCGACCGTCTGGGACGCCTCAGCGGCTATGACTCATACCAGCTCTTCCTGTGCAACTCGGGGGCCGAGGCCAACGAGAATGCCATGAAGCTGGCGTCGTTCGCCACCGGGCGAAGCAAGATTCTGGCGTTTGACCGCGCATTCCACGGCCGTACCTCAGGCGCTGTCGCCGCTACGGACAATCCGAAGATACAGGCTCCCTTCAACGCCACGCAGAATGTGGAGTTCGCCCCCCTCGGCGACATCGACGCCGTGAGGGCCAAGCTCTCGACAGGCGAGTTTGCCGCCGTGATAGTCGAGGGAATCCAGGGTGTGGCCGGTATCAGGATGGTCGATGACGATTTCCTGCGCAAGCTGCGCACCGTCTGCGACAACACCGGCACCCTGCTGATACTCGACGAGATACAGAGCGGCTATGGCCGCACGGGTCAGTTCTTCGCCCACCAGCATGCGGGTGTGAGACCCGACATCATCACCTGTGCCAAAGGTATAGCCAACGGATTTCCGATGGGTGCGGTGCTGATTTCGCCTGACATCGAGGCCGTCAAGGGTATGCTGGGCACCACATTCGGCGGCAACCATCTGGCATGTGCCGCCGCCATAGCCGTGCTTGACGTCATGGCCGAGGAGCATCTTGTGGAGAATGCCGCCGAGACAGGACATTATCTGCTTGAGCGTCTCGCAGAGATGGCCAAAGACTCGGACGAGATTACCGATGTGCGCGGACGCGGCCTGATGATAGGCATAGAGATAAAGGGGGATGCCTCGGCCCTGCGCAAGAAGCTGCTTTTCGAGGGGAAGATATTCACCGGCGGAGCCGGAGCCCACACAGTGCGTCTGCTCCCGGCCCTCGGACTCACGATAGAGCAGGCAGACACATTCCTCGAAACATTCAAGAAATACATCGGATGAAGATGAGACATTTCACCAACGTCAATGACATAGGCCCCCTCGACGCAGCCGTCAGGGAGGCTCTCGATATAAAGAAAGACCGTTTTGCCTACACTGACCTCGGCCGTAACAGGACACTGATGATGATATTCTTCAACTCGAGTCTCCGCACACGCCTCTCCACACAGAAGGCCGCGTTGAACCTTGGGATGAATGTCATAGTCCTCGATGTCAACCAGGGTGCATGGAAGCTCGAGACCGAGCGCGGCGTCATCATGGACAGCGACAAAGCCGAGCACCTGCTGGAGGCTATCCCCGTGATGGGCAGCTATTGCGACATCATAGGTGTGCGCTCGTTTGCCGGACTCAAGGATAAGGCCGAGGACTATGAGGAGAGGGTCATAAACCAGTTCATACGCTACTCGGGACGTCCCGTCTTCTCTATGGAGGCCGCGACACGTCATCCCCTGCAGAGCTTTGCAGACCTCATCACCATCGAGGAATACAAGACCAAGCCCAGGCCCAAGGTGGTCATGACATGGGCACCGCATCCCAAGGCTCTGCCGCAGGCCGTCCCCAACTCGTTTGCCGAGTGGATGAACGCCACGGACTATGATTTCGTCATCACACATCCCGAAGGGTATGAGCTTGCTCCCGAGTTTGTGGGGCGTGCCAAGGTCGAGTATGACCAGCGCAAGGCTCTCGAGGGTGCCGATTTCGTATATGCCAAGAACTGGTCGGCATTTGCCGACCCCAACTATGGCAAGGTGCTCTCGACCGACCGCGCATGGACTGTCGACACCGAGAAGATGGGGCTGACCGACAATGCATTCTTCATGCACTGCCTGCCGGTGCGCCGCAACATGATCGTGACCGACGACGTGATAGAGTCCGAGCGCTCGATTGTGATACCCGAGGCTGCAAACCGCGAGATTTCGGCCCAGGTAGTGCTCAAACGTATGCTTGAGTCGCTATGAGCGCACCTGTCACCGTTGTCAAGATAGGCGGGAATGTCGTGGACAATCCCGACGCCCTCGGCAGGTTTGTCGGTGAGTTTGCCGCGATGCCGGGGCGCAAGATACTCGTGCATGGCGGTGGAAAGGAAGCCACCCGCCTGAGCGCGCGCCTTGAGATACCCACCACCATGATAGAGGGTAGGCGCGTCACCTCGCGCGAGACCCTCGATGTCGTGACCATGGTCTATGCCGGGCTGGTCAACAAGCGTGTCGTGTCGCTGCTGCAGGCGGCAGGGTGCGATGCCGTGGGGCTCTGCGGAGCCGACGGCGACGCAATCCACGCCACCATGCGCCCCAAAGAGCCGATAGACTACGGATTCGTGGGGGACATCGCTCCCGAGGGGGTCAACGCACGCTTCATAGACTCGCTGCTCGACGCAGGGAAGGTACCTGTGTTCTGTGCAATAACCCACGACGGAGAGGGTACGCTGCTCAACTGTAACGCCGACTCGGTGGCCTCCGCGCTGGCCATAGGGATGGCCGGAACCACTGCGGCAGACCTGGTGTATTGTTTCGAGCAACCGGGAGTCATGGAAGACATTGACCGCCCCGACTCACTAATCCCCGAGATAACCCCCGCGCTCTACGCCTCGCTCAAGGAAAGCGGTGTGGTGAGCAAGGGCATGATTCCGAAGATTGAGAACGCACTGCGTGCCGTGGAGCTCGGGGTGTCGAGCGTGACCATCAAGCATGCCGACAACCTCAACAACACCACAGGCACCGTCATACACCTATGAGCGCGCAGCCACGATATGTCGGGCTGCTGCAGCGGCTCATAGCCACACCGTCGGTGTCGAGGGACGAGAGCGGCACGGCAGACATAATATATGACTATCTTGCCGCGCATGGAGCCGGGCCTGAGAGGGTACATAACAATGTCTTTGCCTTCTCGGAGGGGTTTGACCCCGCACGGCCCACGCTGCTGCTCAACTCGCACCACGATACTGTTCGCCCGGCGGCCTCATATACCCGCGACCCGCACAGCCCCGACATCGAGGGCGGATACCTCTATGGCCTCGGCAGCAACGACGCGGGAGCCTCGGCGGTGACACTGACAGAGGTGTTCCTGAACCTGCGAGAGAGAGAACTCCCCTTCAACCTGCTGCTTGCCATCACCGCCGAGGAGGAGGTCGGTGGCGAACATGGCATGAGGGCCTTCCTCCCCGCAATGGCCGCGAGAGGCATAGAGATTGCCTGTGCCATCGTGGGTGAGCCCACGGGGATGCAGCCTGCGGTGGCCGAGAGAGGGCTTGTGGTGCTCGACTGCGTGACACGCGGTGTGAGCGGCCATGCCGCAAGAGGTGAGGGTATCAACGCCCTCTACCGCGCCATCGACGATATAGACCGTCTGCGCTGCTGGCATGCCCCCGGGGGCTCGGAGATACTCGGCGAGGTGACACTCAATGTCACACAGATCGAGGCCGGAAGGGCGCATAACGTCATCCCCGACGAATGCCGTTGGGTAGTTGATATCCGCACCACAGACCGCTATAGCAACGAGGAGACCGTGGAGATGCTGCGTGATGTCGTCTGTCACACCGAGATGATCCCGCGCTCGACCCGTGTCAGGGCCTCGGTGATAGCCGACGGGCATCCGCTGGTACAGGCGTGCCGCAGACTCGGGCTTGAGCCCTTTGTGTCGCCCACGACGAGCGATATGTCGCTGATGCACGGGTTCCCCTCGCTGAAGATAGGCCCGGGCGAGTCGTCGCGCAGCCACTCGGCCGACGAATATGTGCGCCTCGACGAGATGGAGCGCGCCGTTGAGATATATACCGAAATAATAACCTCACTCACCACTCTGCAATAATGAAACTCTGGAGCAAGGGCTTCGAGCCCGACAAGATGATAGAACAGTTCACCGTGGGCAATGACCGTGAGCTGGACCTGCGCCTGGCGCGCTATGACATAGAGGGCTCGATGGCCCATATAAGGATGCTCGAGAGCATCGGACTGCTGACCGGCGAGGAGCTTGACAGGCTGCTCGAGGGTCTGGCTGAGATAATGGGTACTGTCGACGACGGGACATTCACCATCGAGGAGGGTGTCGAGGATGTGCACTCGCAGGTAGAGTTCATGCTCACCAAGAAGCTCGGCGACATCGGCAAGAAGATACATTCGGGCCGCTCGCGCAACGACCAGGTGCTGGTCGACCTTAAGCTCTTCATGCGCGAGGAGCTGAAATCGCTCGCCCTCGCGGTCGAGAAGCTGTTCAACCGACTGATAGAGTTGAGCGAGAAGCACAAGGATGACCTGATGCCGGGCTACACGCACCTGCAGGTGGCAATGCCGTCGTCGTTCGGACTGTGGTTCGGAGCATACGCCGAGTCGCTTGCCGATGACATGCAGATGCTTGTGGCGGCATACAACATAGCCAACCAGAATCCGCTCGGGTCGGCTGCGGGCTACGGTTCGTCGTTCCCTCTCGACCGCACCATGACCACACGTCTGCTTGGGTTTGCCGACCTGCACTATAATGTGGTGGCGGCCCAGATGTCGCGCGGCAAGACCGAGCGTGCCGCCTCGATGGCCATCGCCTCGATTGCCTCGACCCTGGGACACCTCGCGATGGACGTGTGTATGTGGATGTGCCAGAATTTCGGCTTCGTGTCCTTCCCCGACGAGCTGACCACCGGCTCGTCGATAATGCCCCACAAGAAGAACCCTGACGTGTTCGAGATAATGCGCGGCAAGTGCAACAGGCTCCAGTCGATACCAAACGAGATTGCCCTGCTGACGGGCAACCTCCCGCTGGGATATAACCGCGACCTGCAGTTGCTGAAGGACATCATCTTCCCGGCCACTACGGAGATGAAGGAGTGCCTTGAGATGGCCGATTTCATGCTGCAGCATATACGCATACGCAAGGACATACTCGAGGACCAGAGGTATGACTATCTCTTTACCGTCGAGGAGGTGAACCGCCTCGTGCTGGGCGGAATGCCATTCAGGGAGGCCTACAAGAAGGTGGGCCTTGAGGTGCAGGACGGTACATACCGGCCCGTGCGCAGTGTGAAGCATACACACGAGGGGAGTATAAACAATCTGTGCAACAAGGAGATAGTGCGTAAGTTTGAAGGTGTCATGGCCGGATTAAGGCAATCTTAACACCTTTTCAACGAGATTTAACGCGACGTCCCCGCCACGGTCAAAACCTTTTCGTGGCGGGGGCGTTAGTATAAGTGAAAGCACGAAAGAACCTCGGTTCCCGTAGGTTTTCAACTGTAGCCCTCCCGGATATAGTCCCTGGGCTATGTGGAACGAGGTTCCACGACATCCCGGCGCAGGACGCTGAATCCCCGCAAGGGGGGACGACACGCCAGGCCCCGGCAACGACGAAGGTCTTTAGCCGTAAAGACCTTGGGATGGCAAGATTTAATGTCCATCCCCGTACACAACACCCATGACCCGGCCATAGCGGTACCAGCGACCCAAGGCCGGGTCTTTTTGTGAATGAGAAATTAGGAATGAGGAATTAGAAATTGGGGGAGGGGAATTCAAAATTTGAAACAAATGTAGAAATGCTCCATTTTTTTGAGTTCTGCAAATATTCCTTTAGGTGCCGTGTAACAAGATTGTGAGGCCCGCGAGGGCCGATGTTATGGATAGCCCACGGTGACCGCAGGGAACCGTGGGGGCTATCAGATAAAAACAAGCTGAACCCCGCAGGGGTGATGTCATAAGTAGCAATATATGACATCGCCCCTGGCGGGGCTCAATCAATAGTGACGGGAGACCTCCCCGGGTTCCCGATGGTCACCCGGGGTTATTCATGACGACGGCCCTCTGGGCCTGGGGATGCTCCTTTGGGCTGCCTTCCCATGCCCTGCAGGGAGGGTAGCGGCATTCATGTTACTTAATGAGAATCAGAAATCGGGGCCGTGCCTGTGGCACGACCCCGACGTCGAATTATTGTTGAGGAAAGAGAAGAGGGTCAGTTCATTCGGGAACTGCGAAGATGACGATGCGGTTCCAGTCGTTGGTCGAGTAGGGCTGTACGTCAGAGCCTGCGGCCTCGAGGATGAGACGGTCGGCAGAGATGCCGTAGTCACCGGTGAGGATGTCGGCGACAGCCTGTGCGCGACGCTCGGAGAGCTTCATGTTGTAGGCCGATGTGCCGGTGTCCTTGTCGGCATAGCCGCGTACCACGATGCGGGCATCAGGATTGGCCTTCATGTATTCGGCGATGTTATAGACGTTGACCATCTCTTCAGACGATACGTATGCCGAGTTGAGCTTGAAGCGTACGGTGGGGAGAACCACTGAACTCTCTACGACAGTTTCCTGTGCGACAACCTCGGGGCAGGGAAGCTGTGCCTCGGCTGCGGCGAGGGCTGCAGCGGTGGTGGCGAGGGCGCCACGGAGCTCGTTGACCTGTGCGTTGGCCTGGTTGAGTGCCGAAACGTAGTCGCAGGGATTGTATCTCTCGAAATCAGAGCCTGTGAAATGGATGATGAGACCGGCTACAGCGGAGATGTCGATGTCGACGGGCTTGCCGAAGGCGAAATTGTTGAAATTGTCGCCATAGAGGGTGCCGCGGCCTTCAGCGAAGATGTCGACATATTTGCCGGTACGGAAGCGGAGCTGCAGACCTGCCGATACGGGGAAGAGCCACTGGTTTGACTTGAGCTTTCCGCTGCCCTCGTCGATATTGCCGAGTGCGGGCTTATAGTCCCATACGAATGTCGAGCCAAGGCCGACATAGGGGATGATGGAGAAGACACGGTTGGGATTGTAACCGCCGATGGAGTTGAACATATCCCACATGAAGTCTACGTTGAGGTTTGCGGTCTTGGCGTGGGCTGTGACGTGCTCGTTCCAGTGCATCGAGCCATAGTAGGCCGAGAAGCGGAATCCCAGATAGGGTGAGATCCAGCGGCCGACGCCGAGGTTGTACATCGCGGTGATGCGGCGGTGGTCGGTGTAGGCGGTCTGGTTGTTCTCCATGAACGGCGAACGGATACCGGCGCCGAGCTGGATGTACCAGTTGTCACGCCACGAGCCGGGTGTGTAGATGTCCTTGCACTTCACCTGGTCTACGGTGAAGGCGGTCTCCTCGACAACAATCGCGTTGTCCTGGGCCTTGATGTCGTTGGCTGCCATGAGCGTCACGCCGCATGCTGCCATCAATAACAGTTGCTTTTTCATTTCTCTCATAAGTTTGGATGAAACATGGAAATGTTTGTAAACTCGGGTGAATGTTTGTTATGTCTGATTAACACCCTGCATCCGAACTTTGTTCAATTTTAACCCAATCTATCCCTCGCGGACTCTTTTTTTAACGTTTTTGGGTTAAATCTGTTAACCTTGTGTGTCTTTTCATGGGGGAGTGACAAGCACGTGACGTGCCGAGTCGGTGTCCGTAATCTCATACCAGACGGCCTGTTGGGTGCGGCCGCGCAGCCGCGTGCTGATGATGGAGAGTGGTTGTCCGTTGATGTTGACCGAGGCGGTGCAGAGGGAGTCTGTGCCCGGTGTGCCGAGCGTCGCGGCAATCACGGTGGCTCCGTCGAGGTCTGTGATGCTGATGCTGCCACGTGCATCGGTCGTGAACAGCACTCCGCCACGGTCGTAGCGCAGCGATGCCGAGGGCCCTGTGAATCGCCAGACGGCATCCTTGAGCTCACTGTCAAACGGAGCGGGGATATCGCCGAGGCCCGGGCGTTGTCCTGTCCCCTCCCCGTTGCCATGTCCGGGCAACGGCCCGCGGTCGCGCTGAGGTGTGTCGTGGCTGCACGAGCATAGGAGAAGGAGGCTGATAAGGATTGTGGGGAGGAGAGTCTTCATGGTCAGTCTGTAATTGTTATCATCACACGTCCCTGTGTCCCGGTCGAGGGGGAGCGGTATGTGATGTGATGCGCACCCTTGCCGAGCTCTGTCAGGGAGAGGCGTGTGGTGGCCTGTGGATGTCCGTCAATGCTCCACACGGCATCGGCAGGGATGTATGGTGATGTGAGGTATATCCAGCGGTCGGACGACAGCCTGTAGGTCGAGTGGAGCGGCACGGGCTCGCCGTCGGCGCCCCCGTATGGTGTGTCGGCCTTGTCGCCCCAGATATGTTCGGCAAGCGCCGGGAGATCCGTGAAGGGGTTGCGGTTGCCCTGCAGCCGTTCGGCGCGGTCGTTGGCCTCAATCTCGTCAGGGCCCGGAGGGAAGCTCCTGTGCCACTCGAGAAGCATCTCGGAGGCGTATGCGGTGAGGCCGGGATATGGCCTGGATGTGAGCATCATGTAAGCTCTGGGGGTAAGGACGCGCGAGTGGTAGACTGTGGCCATATAGAAATATATGCGGGCCAGTGCGCCGTGCCACTCGGCGGGAGGGGCATAGACCTCGGTCTCGATGCCGTAGAGGACTGACGTGCCGGCACTCCACCATGCGTTTGCGAAGGTGGGATTCTCTACGGTACGGGCCGGTGGAAGGTCACGGCGATGGCGCGTCACGTCGGTACTCAACGGGAGATAGTTGATGAGGTCGCGCCCTATGGTGTCGCCATAGCTATGGTCCTCGCTCCACCAGGCCGACGGCACGGCCTGTCCGCTGACATATCCTGCGGGCAGCGAGGCACCGCTGACGCTGATGTCGGAGCCTGTGAACGGGTCATGTATGCTGAAGTTCATCTCTGCCGCTGTCGCGAGCCGCAGGGGACGGCAGCGCATCCTGACGGTCTCGGCCAGCCCCTCGCCATGCTTGCCTGCGAAAAACGCAGCGGGCACCCCCGTCCCGGCCGGAGCCGTGACAGGGATGCCCGCGAGGGTGAGCAGCATGATGGCGGCAAGCCGTCTCATGGCCGCGCGTATTGGCTTAGACGTAGCCGCGGATGATGCCGCGGCCCGAGTTACGGACGAAGAGTATTATCTCGTCGCGCTCTTTCGAGGCCGGGAGCTCAGCCTCGATGCGGCTGATGGCGTCGGAGTTGTTGAGGCCGGAGAGATAGAGGTAGCGGTATATTTCCTGGATGTCGCGTATGGTCTCGTTGGAGTATCCGCGGCGACGCAGGCCGATGGAGTTGACGCCGGCATACGCGATAGGCTCGCGCGCGGCCTTGACAAACGGGGGGATGTCCTTGTTGACGAGGGCACCGCCCTGCAGCATGACATGCGAGCCGATGTGGCAGAACTGGTGGATGAGGGCACCGCCGCCGAGGACGGCGAAATCGTCGACCACAACCTCGCCGGCCATCTGGACGGCGTTGCTCATGATGACGTTGTTACCCACGACGCAGTCGTGGGCCACATGGCAGTATGCCATGATGAGGCAGTTTGAGCCCACGACAGTCTTGCCTTTCGAGGCCGTGCCGCGGTGTATGGTGACACACTCGCGTATGACGGTGCCGTCGCCGATTATGGCCACGGTCTGCTCGCCCTTGAACTTGAGGTCCTGGGGCGGACCCGAGATGACGGCTCCGGGATAGATGGTGACATTCTTGCCTATGCGGGCTCCCTCCATGATGGTGACATTGGAGCCTATGCGTGTTCCCTCGCCTATCTCGACGTCACGGTCGATGGTGACGAACGGGTCGATGACGACGCTGGGATGTATCTTGGCGTCCGGGTGGACGTATGCTAAAGGCTGTTTCATCGCGCTCATTGCTTGTTTTTGATTATCTGTGCCATGAACTCACACTCGGTGACAATCTTGTCGCCCACGAAGGCATATCCCTTCATCACGGCGCAGCCGCGGCGCAACTCGGTCATGAACGACACGTGGAAGAGCAGGGTGTCGCCGGGGACAACCTTCTGGCGGAACTTAACGTTGTCAATCTTCATGAAATATGTCGAGTAGAGCTCGGGATTCTCGACGGTGCTGAGTACCAGCAGACCGCCGGTCTGTGCCATTGCCTCGATCTGGAGGACGCCGGGCATGACGGGCTCCTGGGGGAAATGTCCCTGGAAGAATGGCTCGTCGTTGGTGATGTTCTTGACGCCGACGATATAGTTGTTGCCCTTCTCGATAATCTTGTCGACCATGAGGAAGGGATAACGGTGGGGGAGCAGCTCGCGGATGCGGTTGTTGTCCATGAGGGGCTCGCGGTTGGGATTGTAGACGGGTGCCTGGACATCCTGACGCTTGATTTCCTTGCGTATCTTCTTAGACAGCATGGTGTTGATGGAGTGTCCCGGACGTGTGGCGATGACGCGGCCCTTGAGGGGACGGCCGATAAGGGCGAGGTCACCGATGAGGTCGAGCAGCTTGTGGCGTGCGGGCTCGTTCTCGGAGGTCAGGGGGATGTTGTTGATATATCCGAACTCAGATACCTCCTTGTGCTCTACACCCATCAGGTCGGCCAGACGGTCGAGGTCGGCCTGTGCCATGGGGGTGTCGTAGATGACGATGGCGTTGTCGAGGTCGCCCCCCTTGATGAGGTTGTTCTGCACCAGGGGCTCAATCTCGCGCACGAATACAAATGTGCGGCTGGGGGCAATCTGTCCGGCATACTCCTCGATATGCTCGAGGGTGGCGAACTGGTTGTTGAGGACTTTGGAGTTGAAGTCAATCTTGACATCGACGCTGAAATCGTCGTCGGGGAGTACGATTATCGACGAGCCTGTCTCGGGATCTGAGACCTCGATGCGCTGACGTATGTAATAGTAGTCCTTGTCGGCTTTCTGCTCGGCCAGACCTACGGCGGCAATCTGCTCTACGTAGGGACGGGCGCTTCCGTCGAGTATAGGCATCTCGGGGGCGTCAACCTCGATGAGGCAGTTGTCTATGCCCGATGCATAGAGTGCCGACATGGCGTGCTCGATTGTCGACACGCGAGCGTCGCCCTTGGCGATGACGGTGCCTCGGTTGGTGGCCACGACATTCTCGGCCAGCGCGTCGATGACAGGCTGACCCTCGAGGTCGACACGCTTGAACTTATATCCGTGTCCGGCGGGAGCTGGCAGGAAACGGGCTGTGATCTGGAGGCCGGTGTGGAGCCCCTTGCCCGTGAGCGTGAACTCGCCGTTGAGAGTAATCTGATTCATATATAATTGGGTAGCTTATTTTTGCTTTAGTTCTTTCTCGAGAGCCTTGACCTGCTCGAATAGCTTGGGCAGACGCTTGGTGTAGACCAGCGAGCGGGCATACTCGCCCATCTCGACGGCGGGAGCGCCCATGATGCGGGCTCCAGGCTCGGTAGAACGGCTCACGCCGCTCTGCGCGCCTATGTGAGTGCCGTCTCCAACGCTGATGTGGCCCACGAAGCCGACCTGACCACCCACCATGCATCCGGCACCAATCTTGGCCGAGCCTGCAACGCCGACCTGGGCGGCCATGACGGTATTGTCGCCGACCGTGCAGTTGTGGGCTATCTGGATGAGGTTGTCGAGCTTGACACCGTTGCCGATGCGGGTCGAACCCATCATGGCACGGTCTATAGTGGTGTTGGCGCCTATCTCGACATCGTCGGCTATGACCACGTTGCCGGTCTGGGGAATCTTCTCATAGTGGCCGTCGACGGGGGCGAATCCGAATCCGTCGCTTCCGATGACTGCGCCCGAGTGGATGATGCACCTCGCACCTATCTCGCATCCGGCATATACCTTGACACCGGCATAGAGGATTGTTCCCTCGCCTATCTTGCAGCGGTCGCCGACGTATGTCTGGGGATATATCTTGGCCCCGGCGCCGATGACGGCACCCTCGCCGATATATGCGAACGCCCCCACATAGGCGTCATCAGGAATCTCGACCCCGGGGGCTATGAACGAGGGTTGCTCGATGCCCTTCTTCTCGACAGCGGTCATCTTGGTCACCATGTCGAGCAGGTGCGCGATGGTTGCGTAGGGGTCATCCACGCGTATCATGGTGGCTGTGACGGGATGCTCGGGCACAAAGTCGCGACGCACGAGTACGACGGACGACTGTGTGTCGTAGATGTGGTGGGTATATTTCGGATTTGCCAGGAATGACAGGGCGCCGGGGTGCCCCTCCTCAATCTTGGCAAAAGTGCCGACGGTGACGTCGGGATTTCCCTCGACATCGCCGCCTATCATTGCAGCAAGCTGTGATGCAGTGAGTTCCATTCTTGCTTGTGTTGGCAGGTTGAAGGTTTAGACTGCGGGGTGATGCGGACACACCACCCCAATTTCACCGCAAAATTAAGCAAATTTCCGCTAACCGCCTACTAAATCCCCAAAAATCGCAGCGGAGAAATCTATTATTACATCTTGTCAATCCCCTCTGAGCATATAGCTGAGGATTGTGATGACGACCATCACGATGATATATAAAGCTATCCCGGCTAATTCTTTCAATTTGTCGAGAATGCGTTCTAAGGTGACTGTGAGCCGGTTGAGTGACGCGATGACCCGGGCGTTGTCCGGGGCGCCGAGGCATCTCACCGCCGGGGTTTTGGCAAGTTTCTTGAGTCGGCGGCTCCATTTGATAGCGTCTGTCGGCCTCGGCGCGATGAAATAGTTCTCGCTGTGTGAGAGGAGCTCTCCGTCTATCTGTCCAAGAATCTCCTTATGGATAGATTTTTCGAGTGCTGCCGCCTTTCGCAGTCCGGGGGGAAGTACGCTCCAGTTTTCGTGCTCGTCCTTTGGAAGGGGCAAGTCGGAGCAGTCGCGGACAATCCTGATACGGGGACTGCTGTATCTCGAGACTGCATAGACGATTTGGTCTGCCATGACAATGGGTTGGAGGGTGGTTGTAAAGTTATCGGCAGCCAAGATAATCAGCTCTCCCAACGCTCTCGTCACTGGGTGTTTCCCGTAGCTTCTGTCTTCTCGAATCGCCCTTAGTACTTCGGGATAGTCGCGGAATAACAGCTCCTGAAAGTAGGGCATGTCTTCTCTTGAACAACTGCAAAACATATGTGTGGTTTTGTGTGTGTGGAAAAAGGTTCGTATGAAGCGGAGTCGGTGACGGTCTAATAGTTCATGCCGAATGCCCAGATGGGGACAAATTCTCCATGCCCGTATTCGATGTCGTCGCGCACGACGATGCATTTATCGGCTTTGGCGAGCTGCCGTTTCCCTTTTCCGTGGCCTCCGACCTCGAATGTATAAGGCCCTATCTGGAAATCGGATATGCGTGATGAGGTCACATCATTGCGGACGCGCATCTGGTTGTAGAAAAATGTCTCGCGCAGATTGCCGATGTCTGGTGTCCCTCCGGCAAGGACGCTCATAAGCGATGGGTTGTCGATAAAGACTTTCTCGAGTTTGCCAAGTCCGTGGAGTCCGCCTGTGTCATCGCGTATCTGTCCTATCATGCCGGATTTCTCGAGAAAGTAGAGATAGTTGGGTATGACGTTCTTGCTCACCTTGAGTTCGACGCTGAGATTGAGCATATTGGGCTTGAATGGCGCGAGTTTGCTGATAATGGCCAGAAGGCGTTTGAGCTTGCGTGATGTAGCCGGGGTCATGTCGGCATATTGCGGTATGTCTACCTCAAGTGTCTGAGATACCACCTGCTGTATCCTCACGTCAAAACGGGGCTGTGAGGAGAAGGGGTAATAGCCTTTTCCGAGATATTCTCGGAAAAGGGGTATGGGCCGGATATCTTCGGGTAGTGTGACCTGATTGCCGACAATCTCTGCAAGTGAGGCGGCAGGGAGGTGGATTGACTTGAACAATCCGAGATATTCCCTGAATGACAGGCCCTGCATCTCGAACATAAGGGCGCGTCTGCTCAGGTCGGCAGCCCCACGGCTGATATCGAGTATGGAAGAGCCGGTGAATATGACCTGCAGGTCGGAGTGAATGTCGTATATCTGTTTGAGCTCGCGTGACCATCCGGCATATTTATGTATCTCGTCAATGACGAGATGACGCCCCCCTTCCATCACGAATCTGTCGGCAAGTTCGGTGAGGGTATGGGCGGCCAGATATGTATGGTCGGCAGAGACGTAGAGATATTTGTCCATCTCCTGTCCTTGCGAGAGTATGTGTTGCTTGACGAGTGTGGATTTACCCACTCCCCTCGGCCCGAGAATGCCTATCATGCGGTCTTCCCACGGTATCTCGTTCATGAGATAGCGGTTGAACTCTGTCGGTGTTGCCTGGAGTTCCTCGCGCATATAATTGTATAGAGAGATGTCTATCATAGCAAGTTTTTTGCAAAGATAGCGATTTTTCCCTTTCAAAAGGGAAAAATTTGAGGAAAAAGCACTTTTGAAAGGGAAAATTTTGTGGATTTTTCCCTTTTGAAAGGGAAAACTGGTGCTTGGGCGGGTGCTTGGGCGGGAGCGTTGCTCCCTGAACGGGACTGAGGGATGATATAAAAAACGCCGCCGGGAAGACCGGCGGCGTTGTGTATTGGTGCGTGGTTTATCAGATCCAGCGTACGAAGGCGAAGTCCTGACGGTGGGGCAGGAGGTCGTTCTTGGGATATACGCGGTAGCTGTAACGGAATACTCCAGGATCCTTGAGACGGCTCTGGACGCTGTAGGTCACGATGTTTCCGTCGCGCGATACAACCTCGAAGGGTACGATGTATGCGAGCTTGGTCTCGTTGTCCTGAACCTTGTCGACCACGAGCTCGACGCCGAGGTCGTCGGCGAGGCCGTTGGTGTCGAGTTTGATGGTGGTGGTGAAGGGCTGACCGGTGATGTTGTTCTGGTGCAGGTCCTCCTTGGTGTTGATGTCAAGCACCTTGATGCCGTCCCATGCGGCGGCCACCTTCTGCTTCCATGCGGCAATCTCGCGGGCGAGCGCGTAGTTGTCGGCGGTGAGGAGTGCCGAGCGCTTTGCCTCGGGCTCGTAGAAGCGGGCGATATAGTCCTCGATCATGCGCTGCATGGTGTACTCGGGGGCGATATGGCCGATTGAGCGCTTGATATACTGTATCCACTCGGGAGAGTAGCCCTTGGAGTTCTTGGCGAAATAGAGGGGGATAATCTCGTTCTCAAGCATCGAGTATATTGTGGCTGCGTCGAGCTGGTCCTGCTGGCCCTGGTCGGTGTATGTGCGCTTGTCGGTAAGTGCCCATCCGGCCTTCTCGTCGAGGCGGTAGCCTTCGTACCACCAGCCGTCGAGCACCGAGAAGTTGAGGACGCCGTTCATCTCGGCCTTCTCGCCCGATGTGCCCGATGCCTCGAGGGGACGGGTGGGGGTGTTGAGCCAGATGTCGACACCGGTGACGAGACGCTTGGCCACAATCATGTTGTAGTCCTCGAGGAAGATGATCTTGCCCTGGAACTGGGGCATCCTCGAGATTTCCATGATGCGCTTGATGAGGCCCTGGCCTGCGCCGTCGGCGGGGTGTGCCTTGCCCGAGAATACGAACTGCACGGGGAACTGCTCGTTGTTGACGATGCGGGCCAGACGGTCGAGGTCGGTGAAGAGCAGGTGTGCGCGCTTGTATGTGGCGAAGCGGCGTGCGAAGCCGATGATGAGCGCGTTGGGGTTGATCTTCTCGAGAATCTTGATGACTGCCGAGGGATCGCCCTGGTTGGCAAGCCATTTGGCCTTGAAGTCACGCTTGACAAAGTTGATGAACTTGTTCTTGAGCTGTGTGCGCATAGCCCAGATCTCCTCGTCCTTCACCTTGAAGATGCCTTCCCATGCCTTGGGGTCGCTCTGGTGCGAGAATATTTGCTGGCCGAGCTTTTCGGCGTAGAATGCCTTCCACTCTGATGCGGCCCATGTAGGCATGTGGACGCCGTTGGTGACGTAGCCCACGTGGCTCTCTTCCCACGAGTAGCCCTTCCAGAGTCCGGCGAACATCTTCTTGGATACCTCGCCGTGGAGCCAGCTCACGCCGTTTGCCTCCTGGCAGGTGTTGAGCGCGAAGACGCTCATCGAGAAGCGGTCCTGGCTGTCGGGGTTCTCGCGGCCCATGTTCATGAGGTCCTGCCATGAGATGCCCAGACGTGCGGGGAACTCGTTGAGGTACTTGTGTGCGAGACCCTCGTCGAAATAGTCGTGGCCTGCGGGCACGGGGGTGTGTACGGTGTAGAGCGACGACGAGCGCACGACCTCGAGGGCGGTGTTGAAGTCGAGACCCTTCTCCTGTACGAAGTCGGCCAGACGCTGCAGGTTGAGCAGGGCAGCGTGACCCTCGTTGGCATGATAGATGGTGTGGTTGATGCCGAGTTTCTTGAGGGCGAGCACACCGCCGATGCCGAGCAGGTACTCCTGCTTGATGCGGTTCTCCCAGTCGCCGCCATAGAGCTTGTGGGTGATGGGGCGGTCGAACTCGGAGTTCATGTCAAAGTCGGTGTCGAGCAGGTAGAGCTTCATGCGGCCCACGTTGACACGCCAGATGTGCGAGTAGATGATGCGGCCGGGATAGGGCACCTCGAGGATGACGGGGTGGCCGTTCTCGTCGACAACCTGCTCGATGGGGAGCTGGTTGAAGTTCTGGGGCTCGTAGTTGGCTATCTGCTGGCCGTCGACGCTGAGGGTCTGGGTGAAATAGCCGTAACGGTAGAGGAAGCCGATGGCGGTCATGTCGACGCGCGAGTCGGAAGCCTCCTTGATATAGTCGCCGGCAAGCACGCCGAGGCCGCCGGAGTAGATCTTGAGACAGTTGCAGAGGCCGTACTCCATCGAGAAATACGACACCGAGGGGATGTCCTTGCGCATGGGCTCGGCCATGTAAGCCTCGAACATGTCATAGACGCGTGCGATGCGGTCCATCATCTCCTTGTCGCCCATCACCTCTTCGAGGCGCTCGGACGAGAGCTGCTGGAGCAGCATCACGGGGTTCTCTCCGGTGGCACGCCACAGGTCGTGGTCGAGGTCGCGGAACAGGTTCTTGGCGTCGCTGTTCCATACCCACCAGAGGTTGCGGGAAAGTTTTTCAAGCGGTTTCAACGCCTCGGGGAGCTGCGACTTCACGGTGATGTCGCGCCATACGGGGGCGTTGGAGTTACTTACGGGAAGTTTCATATAATCTATGATATAGTTGGGGAGTTATTTCTTGACTTTAGAGAGGGCCAGGCAGTATGCCTCGTCATAATATGTTATGAAATTGGCCCATGATGCGCGTGCGGCGGTGCGTCGGGCTGCGTTGGCTATGCGCTGCAGAGACTTGGGGGCCTCGCAGGTGAGATAGCGCAGCGATGACGCTATGTTGGCCACTACGTCGCCATAGTTCGAGTCGCCACGTCCGATGACGTTGACTCCGCACTCGTCGAAATAGTTCTCGGATGTGTGGAGCACCCACTGGCCGAAGCCCGAGAGGGATGTGGTGACTGTGGGGACGCCGAATGCCACGCTCTCAAGCGGGGTGTAGCCCCACGGCTCGTAGTATGAGGGGAAGACCGTGGCGTCGGCGCCGATGAGCAGGTCGTAGTACGGGCGGTTGAAGATGCCGTCGGTGCCGTTGAGGTAGCAGGGCACATATATCACGGCCACGCGCGGGTCGACATTGCAGAAGCCGAGCTGACGTATGCGGCATATTACGGCGTCTGAGTCGGGATTGTGGAGCGCGTGTGTGATGACGGGCTCGCCGAGGGGTGTGCCGTCTGATGTGGTACCGCTGTCGAGGCGAGCGCGCAGGTCAGCGCGGGGCTCTCCGGCCCATGCGGGCACCATGACGAAGGCCACAATCTTGCGGCATGCCTCGCCCGAGTGGCGCAGTGTGGCAGCCACGTCGAGGAACACGTCGATACCCTTGTTGCGGTATTCGCAGCGTCCGCTTGTGATGACGATGAATGTGCTGTCGTCGTATGTGTGGCCCGTGAGAGCAGATGCCACCCCAAGCATTGATGCGCGGGCGGCGGCACGCACGTTGTCAAAATCCTTGGGGCCGGGCACGAAATTCTTCTCGAACCCGTTGGGGGTCACTACATCGGGGCGGCGGCCCAGCAGCTGCTCGCACTCGCGGGCTGTGATCTCACTGACGGTTGTGAAGGCATCGGCCTGATGTGCGGCGGTCTTCTCGAGCGAGTGCTTGGCCTCCATGTTGAGCTCGCGGGCCATCTGGTCGCCGTCATAGCGTTCCATCTGGTCGTAGAGGGGCTTGTTGTTGCCGCAGATGCTGCGGTCTATGCTCGTGGCGTGTGTCGTGAACACTGTGGCCACGTTGGGCAGTTTCCATTTCACGTACAGAAGGCCCATTCCTGTTGTCCACTCGTCAAAGTGTGCGACGACGTCAAACTTGACCTTCTTTGGCCGGCCTTTCTGGCCGGGCTTGCGGATGGCGTCGGCGGGGAGTCCGTATCCCGACGCGAGAATCGATTCGATGACTACGCCCGAAGCGTGGGCAAAAGCGCATCCCTCGTCATAGTCGCCATAGGCATGGAGTGAGTCAACACCGAAGCGGCGCCACATCTCGCCGTAGAACTCGTCCTTGACAGCATACATGCCGTCAAACTTAACGAGCACGGCTATGGGACGTCCGGGAATCTCCCACCGTCCCACGCGGACGCTCACACCATCGGGCAGCTTTGCCTCCTTGACCCATCGGGTCAGGCCTTGCACTCCGCACTCCGTGAACCACGGTGAGGGGTTGGCTTCCGTCCATACATCGGGGCCGATGAAGACGGTCTTGTCCTTGTTGACTTTCTGGAGGGTCTTGGCTTTGGTGGAGAGCACTGTGTATATGCCTCCAATCTTGTTACATACTTCCCAGCTTACTTCAAAAAGCAGGTCGGGACGACATGTAGCAGGTGTTTTGTCCATTATAATGTCAATTTTTTCTATTTCAGGGTGCAAAGGTAGCAAAAAAATTCGGAACCGCGCCTATAAATCTTGAAAAATCAGCACACGAGAGGAAAAACAGACCTGCCGGGAGGCTATCGGTATGCATGAGTTAAGGTCACATAGGTATTTCAGACCCAAGAATTGGTAAAATATGCTGCTACCTTGAGGCTAATAGCTGAAAAATTAGTAAGTTTGCATACGAATCTGCTTATAATGATGACAAAAGAGGAATTGCTGGTACGTCTCAGCGATACAGAATGGAATGATTTCGAGGTCAAGGAGGCTTCGGGAGGACTCCCTAAATCTATGTGGGAAACGGTCAGTGCATTTTCTAATACCGCCGGTGGATGGATCGTATTGGGGGTAATGGAGAAGAAAACTGCCGATGGCCCGATATTTACTGTCAAGGGACTGTCAAATCCCGAGCAGATTGAGCAGGATGTAATCGGCACATTGCGCTCGCGTACTAAATTCAATGTTTTCATCTCTTGTCGGACGCAGAGGTTCGATATAGATGGAAAAATGGTGCTTGTGTTCGAGATACCGTTAGCCTCGCATCGCCCAGTCTCGATCAGAAGTACTGGCGAGGTCTATATCCGCACCGGCAGCGGAGATGTTGTCGCCACAGACCTTGAGGTCGATGCTATTGTGAGAGATTGTTCTTTTGGAGCCAAGTCTGAACAGGAGGTGCCTTGGTCAGGGTATGCTGATATAAATCTGGATTCGATTGCATCATATCGCAGTTATCTGCGTGACTTTAACCGACCTCTTTCGTATCCTACTCTTGATGATGCCGGATTTTGCCGTAAACTCAATATCATGCTCTCTTCGGGGAAACTTTCTTATGGTAGCCTGCTGATGTTTGGCAAGAGGGATGCAATATTGCGGGCTTTCCCGAATTTTTGGATTGACTATATGGAGATACCGGGAGATTCGTATGCGACGGCGTTGAAACGTTATACATATCGTATGCCTGAACAGGAAAACATATGGGAAAGTTTTCAATTGATAATGCATCGTTTGCGTAATTTCGTGGATGCTCCTTATGTCGAAGGGCCGGACATATTCGGCATGGAGGATAATTCAAGGCTTTTCTGTCTGCGTGAAGGATTAGTCAATTTCTGTGCCCACTCTGATTTCTTTGCCGCAGCACATCCGACTGTCAGGGTTTTCGATGACAGGATTGTGATGCAGAATCCGGGCCGATTCATACTTGCGGCCGAGGAGTTCAGGACACGAATCCTGTCAATGCCGAGAAACCCAAATATCATAAGGTTTTTCCGTCATCCGAGGTTGTCTGAGAACGCCGGATATGGCATTGACAAGATTTTGAAATGGGAAAGCCTCACCGGGAAGAGTGTTAAGTTTGAAAGTGATATGTTGATTTCAACTGTCACTTATCCTTTGGGGTGTGCAAACATTCTTCATGACTCGGCAAATAGAGATGGCGGGAAAACCGATGGAGATGGCGGGAAAACCGATGGGAGATGGCGGGAATGAAGAAACCGTCCTGAATATTATCAGGAAGAATCCCAAAATGACCCAGCCGCAGATTGCCATGCTGACTGGTTTCTCTGAGAGAAAAGTTAACAGGATAACAGCTTCCCTTAAGCAGAAAGGGAAGCTTATCCGGATTGGCAAAACTAAGGGCGGGTATTGGCAGGTAAATGTCTGACACAATTTACCCGGGCGTTGTCTGAGTTCAGCCGAGGCGGAGGGAAGGGGCGCGGGTGCCGCGGAGGAAGTCTGCGACCGGCATGCGGCGCTTGCCGGGGGCCTGGATGGAGAGGAGCTCGAGTGTGCCGTCGGCGGTTCCGGCAAACATGCGGTCTCCCTCGATGGCAACCTGCCCGGGCTGCAGTTCCGTCATGTCGCAAAGAGCGGTCTCGAATATCTTCACCTGGCCCATGGGGGTGTCGCCGTCATACATCTCGCACCATGCGCCGGGGTATGGCGAGAGTCCGCGCACCTGGTTGTGGGTGACGGCTGCGGGTGCTGTCCAGTCGATGCGACAGTCCTCCTTGAATATCTTGGGCGCGGGAGTGGGCTCTGTGTCGGCTATGAGGCGGTCTTGCGGCACGGGCTTCAGGGTGCCGTCGACGATGTCCGAGATGGTCTGCATGGTCAGTGCGGCGCCGAGGTGCATCAGGCGGTCGTGGACTGTCCCGGCGTTGTCTTCGGGGAGGATGTCGATGCGCTCCTGTGCCAGTATGTCGCCGGTGTCAATCTCGTGCTTGAGCATGAAGGTGGTGACGCCTGTCTCGGTGTCGCCGTTCATCACGGCGCGGTTGATGGGGGCGGCGCCGCGATAGCGGGGAAGCAGCGAGGCGTGCAGGTTGAAGGTGCCGAGGCGGGGCATCGTCCAGACGACCTCCGGGAGCATCCTGAACGCGATGACCACAAAGAGGTCGGCCTGAAGGGAGCGCAGCTCGTCGACAACCCCGGGGTCTTTGAGCCTGACAGGCTGCATCACCTTTAGGCCGCGCTCGAGGGCGAAGAGCTTGACGGGCGACTGGAACATCTTGTGTCCGCGTCCGGCGGGTTTGTCGGGCATGGTCACCACGCCCACTACATTATATCCGCCGTCGACGATGGCACGGAGGCTCTCGACGGCAAACTCGGGTGTGCCGAGAAAAACTATACGGAGGTCTTGCTTGGTCATTTCTTTACGATTGTGAATCTTATTTCGGGGGTCGAGCCGTAGCGCGAGGCCGAGTTGAACAATACCGAGGCTGCATAGGTGCCGTCAGGGGCTGACGAGCCGTCGGGGAGGGTGAAATCCCAGGTATAGGGGAATGTGACATCGCGCAGGGTGGCGACGGTGTTGCCCGCGGTGTCACGTATCAGCAGTGTTGATTGCGGTGCGATGGCCGAGGGGAAGGCGAGGCTGAACTCTATCCCGTCGCGCGCTATCGCGGTGTCGGCCGTGAGGGTGGCCTCAGGGGCTGCTGTATCGACAATGAACCGCACCGCCGCGGTGGCCGTGTTTCCGGCGATGTCAGAGGCTGTGACGGTGACGGTATGGGCCCCATCGGTGAGGGGACCGAGTGTGCGCGCCGAGACGTATGAGCCGTCGGCAGAGGGGCGCAGCGAGTATCCCGCGCCGGGGATGGTGGTGCCGTCAAGGGTGACGTGCGGTACTCCGCCTATGCCGGAGCGGTTGAGGAGCACCCCTGTGCCGCTGTCAGTGACGGTTATCTCCAGCTCGGGCGATGCCCCCGTCATATCGGCCTCTCCGGGCTCCATGCCGTCGAGACGCAGGGTTATGACAGGAGGCTCGGTGTCGCCATATTCCGGCTCGCCGTCCATGTCTGTGATTCTTACTGCGGACGAACCCCCGCATGCCGTGCGACGGTCGGTGCTGACAGCATAGAGCGATATGCGGTTCACGCCTATCGAGTCGGTGAGTGGCGGGATGACCTGCAGCGACCACCGTCCCCCCTTGACAGGGGCGGTGGCAGAGTAGATCTCGTCGTCGCCGATAGAGATGAGGTAGTTCCTGTCCTTGCGGTCAGACTCGTCGGGCGAGGATGTGACCTTGTTGCGGGCCGGGCCGAAGATGGTCAGGTTGACATATCCTTCGAACGATGTGTCTGCTGTCTGCCTGTCGGCGGTAGTGACGGTGCCGCTCATGGTCACGGGCCGTAGCGAGTGTATGTCAATGGGGTCGGCCCCCGTCGCCGTGCCTCCGACATTGTTGAGCGTGACCGTGCCCGACGGGGCGTATGAGGGGAGGGCCGGATCGCCGAAGAAACTATAGCTGCAGTTGTTTATAACCTGGTCGCGGGCCGATGTCGTGGCGGTGAACGCATGGCTGTCGTTGAGCGCCCGGGTGAATATGTCGCCGAGTGTCATGTCGGGTGTCGCGGCGCAGAGTGCATCGACAAAGCGGTTGTTCAGCAGATGATTGTTGGCCATATATACCTCGCGCGAGGTTCCGATGACGGCGATAGGGCCGTTGCGCTCGCCGGCCATCTTCACGCCGAGGCTCAGCTCGCCGGTGTCGAATTTCGAGGTGTTGCATCCGGCCATGTAGAATATGGGTGACGAGCCGTAGGATATCGTCTCCTCGACCGGGAGTGTGAACTCCATACCGAGCAGCGAGGACATCGAGTGGCCCGTATAGTTGACGAACCGGGGCTGGCCTGCGAGGGTGGTGACTATGTAGCGGCGATGTGCCTCGGATTTTGTCTTCTCGCTTTTGAAAAGCACCTGATGTCCGTGGTGTACGGTGGCGCCCTCCATCGTGGCGGTGAATGTGTTGGCCTGTCTGAGCGCCGAGACAAGGTGCTGGTTGGCGTCGCCATATCCGGCGAATATCAGGGTCTCGGCGGTGCGCCCGGCGCATGCCGGGTCGGTGAGATAGGCCACGCATTTGTCTGTGAACGCCTCGGCCTCGGCAGTGTTGCGCACCGGGGCGCGCCCGACGTTTAGGTCTATGCTGACGGTCGGGTCGGTGATGCGGTTGCCCACGCGGTCGGCTGTGAGGGTGAAATATATGTCCGAACAGTGGTTCTTCGAGTCATAGCGGTCTTCGTCGACATACTCGGTATGGAATGTCACCGCGTTTGCGGCAGGTATGCTCTCTCCGGACTTCAGGGGCAACCCCTGGCCATAGCCCATGATGAGCAGATGGCGCAGACCGCGCTGACGCAGCATCATCACCAGATGGCGCAGGGCGTTGGGGTGGTATGCTCCCGACGAGAATTCGTTGAATAGCTCCGCCTGCCTCACCACAGCCACCTCGAGTCCCTGGTATTCGCGATGAGCCGCAGCCAGGCGCAATGCCGACTGGTAAGCGACATCGGAGGCTAAGATCAGCATATCGGCTTGAGCGATGGCGTGGAGGTTCTGTGGCGCCACCGGGCCCTCGTAGACGGGCGAGGGGACATCAGGGCCAGCGGAGAACAGGGCCATGCGTCTGACGGTGCCCTCGGGACCAGGCGTCGTCACGAGCGTGGTGCCGTCGTCCCCGGCATGGAGCGCAAGCGCTATGGGGCGGCGAGGCTCGGTGACATCCCAGACGGTGGCATCGGCGGGAAGATTCCCGAAGGCAACGGCGTCGCCCGGCCACAGCGAGCGGAAATCCCACAGTACGGGTAGCGAGGATATATTGTCGGGGGCCTCATAGCGCAGGGTCATGTCGCTGACACAGAGCATGTCGAAATTGTCCGAAGCATCGGAGACACTGACCTTTATCCCCACCGAGATGTCGCGCAATGGATAGCGGTGTACATCGGATGCCACATATATTACATTTGAGGCGCTTGTGCCCCTGACACCACGGGCCGATGTGCTTGTGGAGGTTGCGCCCTCTATCGAGATTTCGGGCTTGACATACGAGGTCGTCGAGGGGAAGCCTATGTAGCTGTACGAGAACTCGGCATATCCGGCATCTTCGGGTAGCTTCCACTCCTCGGTGAGCACGGGACTGTTCCCCCTAAGGTCGTGCGAATATGTGAGGGCACCTGTGCCGTATGGGTTATGGCTATGATAGCGGCGCCGGTCCGTGACGATATGCGTGTCGGTGATGACATCGCTCTCGGTATATGGCAGGGTCGATATCTCGGGCGATCGGACACCGTTCCCGTCGGTTATGAAATAGTATGAGCTGCGCGAGTATAGGTTCTGATGCTCAACGGGGGTGTCTCCGCGCGCGGCCGAGAGGATTCGGTCAGGGCCTTCGGCATAGAAATAGATGGCATCCCCGGTGTGCCATACCGGTATGGCCGGAAGGTCATCGGGGGCCGAGTCGAGGGTGTTGGCCCGCTCGACGCTGCCGTATCCCGCTATGGAGACTGACGCCGGGTCGGCGAATCCCCATGCCGCGAGGTCGTGGTGCGATATGCGGTATATGCCTGTCGAGTCGACCCTCACCTTGGCCCAGCGGCCAGTGGCAAGCACCGACGATGTGGCGAATGTCGCGGCGCTGAGTGCCGCAGATACAGAGAGGGATATGATGAGGAAGATATGTCGTATGCAGGATGCCTTCATGGTGTGCAAAGTTACTCATTTTCTCCCGAATACGCGGGATTGAGGGGCGAAAAACATGAAACGGTCTGTATCTGCGGGGATACAGGCCGTTTCTGTGCTCGAAGCGGGACTCGAACCCGCACGGTCGCAATGACCAAAGGATTTTAAGTCCTTCGTGTCTACCATTCCACCATTCGAGCGATAGACGGTGCAAAATTAGGCGTTTTTTTCGGCATTTGCAAATTTTGACGCTCTGCGGGTGCAAAAAAACACGCCATGATGCCGTAAACGCTTCACTATTAGCAGAGCGTCGGCACACCTACGGCCTCCCCCACGCGCCCGACATGACGCGTATTTAGGCACAGTGCAAGGGTGAGACCTTCTGTCTGAGGCCCGCAGGGCCGATGATTGCGCCGTGGACTCCTCGCTTGGGCGTCCGTCAGGACACCTTTTCCAACAGTAAGGGAGGAAATAGACGGCACCTCGGCCACAGTGCCGCGACCCCCATGCGGGGGCCGCAGGTTCGTGTCACGACGGCTGACCTATGGGCAAGCCCATAGGCTATTGAGACGGTGCCCTGCATCCGCAGGGC